>JAEZUC010000161.1 GCA_023443515.1 Bacillota bacterium | reverse complement strand
GCTGGGTGTTCTTGGATAAATATACTGAATAATTTGCAGCTAATTTTTTAAGAGCCTCTTGGGATTTAGCCGACAAAAGAAACATTTGCTCCCGTCTGTCTTCATATTCTTCTGTAGACTTTACCTCCGCGGGGGCTTCTTCCAAAAGCATATGACAATTTGTACCACCAAAGCCAAAGGAGCTTATTCCAGCCCTTCTGACTCCTCCTACGGGTTTCCAGTCTGCCAAGTATGCCGCAGGATAGAATGGAGATTCTATAAATTTAAATCTTTTGTTCGGTATTTCTATATTTAATGTAGGCGGTATTCTCTTATTATACAAAGACAGGACAACTTTAATAATACTTGCTATTCCCGCTGCAGTATCAAGATGGCCTATATTAGTTTTAACAGAACCTATGCCACAGTAGCCTTTATTCTTTGTGTGTTTTTCAAAGACTCTTGTCAATGCCTTGACCTCAATAGGGTCTCCCAGCATAGTTCCCGTACCGTGGGCTTCTATATATGAAACAGTTGCTGCATCTACTTTAGCATTTCTCAAGGCAGCATCAATTACAGCTTCCTGCCCTTCCATATCCGGCGTAGTTATACCCATTGTATGACCATCATTATTAACTGCAGAACCTTTTATTACTGCATATACAGTATCTCCATCCTGAATTGCTTTCTTTAGTGATTTTAAGATTATTGCTCCGGCACCTTCTCCGGCAACAAATCCATTTGCTCTTTGATCAAATACATAGCTTTTCCCCTCAAAGGAGATAGCTTTAGAAGAACATAATCCCAATACATTTTCAGCTGTAGATTTTATCTCAACGCCACATGAAATGGCAACATCACATTCGCCATTTAATATACTTTTACATGCGTAATGTGTACTAACAAGGGAAGATGAGCAGGCCGTATCTATCACTATGCTTGGCCCTTTCAGATTTAAAAAATCAGATATTCTGGCGCTGTTAAAGTTACCCAGTTTTCCTGTTAGGGATGCCCTTACTAAATCACTGTTATTAGTGTTCATGTCTGTTTTATACATGCATCCTCTGGCTCCTACAAAAACACCGGTATTACTTCCCGAAAGCTGTCCATTGGAATATCCTGAGTTCTCAAGTGCCCTCCATACAGTTTCTAACAGTATTCTATGCTGAGGATCAATAAAGGGAGCTTCTCCCTCAGGTATACCAAAGAATTCTGCATCAAACTTGTCTATACCCTCTATATACCCCCCCACTGGAGTATATACTTTATTTAAGTTTTCGCTATCAATTCCGTATTGGCTACATATGTCTTCTTTGTTCCACCTGTTATTCAGACCAGGATTTATAGAGCTAATTCCCATAGATAAATTATCCCAAAATTCATCTATGCTATCAGCTCCCGGAAATCTACATGCAAGACCGATTATTGCTATATCATTACTGTTGTAATCAATTTCAGTTTTTCCTTTGTATTCTTCTTCTGTTACGTTTGTTTCTATAGCCTCGTTAATCTCAAGTATTGAATCGCTTAAAGTTATAACTTTTGTAGTCTCATAAAACCTGCCAGATAATGCTTCCTCTGATTTTTCTATAGGTAGCAGTTCAAAAAGATGCTCAGCTAAAGCTTTAATTGTTGGATACTCGAAAAATATTCCGGGTTCTATACTACAACTAAATTCTTTTTCCAAGTACTGAATACATTTTTGAAGCATTAAGGAATCAAGGCCACATTCGTCAAACCTTACTTCCGGGCTCAGCTGCTCCTCTCTCATAAACAGTACATCTATTAGCATTTTATTAATAACTTTTTCTGCGCTTTTACTGCTCTTTTTAGTTATAGGAGCCTTACTTTGAGTATGTATCGGTCTGTTCTCAGAAGCCGATTCATTTACAACAGCTTGTTTTATAACTCCTATATTGCTTATTGCTTCTATCTGATAAAGAAATAACTGCAAGGCTGAAAAGGCTTCGTCTGTTTGAAGCGGCAAAATACCTTTTGCTATCATATTTTTTAAATCTATATCCGGCATAGCCATGCTGCCATCCTGCCAATAAGGCCAGTTTATAGATAGGTATCTTCTACCGTTCCGGCCTCTCATTTTTAATGCGTAATAATCCATAAAAGAATTTGCAGCAGCATAGTCCGACTGTCCTGCATTTCCTGCTAAAGCAGAAAGCGAAGAATACATTATAAAGAAATCCAGATTTTCTCCAATAGTAACCATGTCCAGTACATAGGTTCCTATGGTTTTACATTTAAATACCTTCAGGTATGACTCAAAAGTCTTATTTCTTATAAGCTTATCTTCCTTTATTCCCCCGCTATGTATTACACCATTTATTGTTCCGAATTTACGTTTCCCGTCCTGTATGACTTCAGTCATCCTTGTAAAATCAGCTACATCAGCACTATAATATTCTACCGTTCCCCCTTCTCTTTCAATATCTAAAAGAGCTTTAATTCTTTGGGACGTAGTATCCTCTTCCTTATGCTGTAATATCCACCGATTCCAGCTGTCCTTGCTTGGTAATTCTGTCCTTCCGATTATTATTAACTTAGCCTTTGCGTTTCCGGCAAGGAATTTTGAAGTCAGAAGTCCTATACCTGTTCCGCCTCCTACAACTACATAAACACCATTGTTTTTAATTACAGGAGTTCCTTTGAATGTACTGCTTATATCTTTCGCTGCCAATTGTTCAACGTATCTTATTCCATTTCTGTACATAATTATTGAAGCATCTTCATTACTCTGTAATTCTTTTATTATAAGGTCTGAAACATTTATAGCCTCAAGTTTTTCCCATGAAAAATCCAATAGCCTGCAATTGCACGCAAATTCAGATTTTATTACTTTTAGCAGTGCCGGCAAGGTAGACTTTTCCAGAGCAATATAATCTTCCCGAGTACTGCTTACAGCATCTGTAGATACAGCAATTATTTGTGGATACTTTCCATTAATACCACTCAATGCTTTTGCAATGAAAAACATAGAATGACTGCCTCTATAAAAGCTCTTTTCTAATATTTTAGAATCAACCGTACATTCTTTAGGGTGATAACAGCTTAGTAAATTCAGTACACAAGAAATCTTGCCAAAGTCATTTACTATTTCTTTAAATAATTGAGCAAAATCTTCTTCCTTAAAAATATTTACCTCATAGTTGTTACTATCTTTCTTAACATAGAAATCCCCTTGATTGATTAAAACTAAATTTCTTTTTGTCGTGCCAAGTTTTTTTATCAGTTGCTTAGAAATACAGTACTCATCCTCAAAAATCACCCAAACGCCATCATTTGCTATTGTCTGTGTTGTAGTAAGTTCTTTTGGTACCCAGGTTTTTTCAGTGAGTACGACTTTGCCGGCCATATCATTAGCTGGCTTTATTGCTGATGGCTTTTCAACTATCGGTTGTTCAACCATTGACTGTTCTACTATTGGTTGTTCCGCCTCATAACTATAATTCTGAAGCCAATAGGTGCTCCTGTTAAAAGGATATGTAGGAAGTGGTGTCTTTTGTATATGTCTACCACCTAATAATTCCTGCCACTTAATATTGATACCATTTACGTACATTTTTGCGATAACCTTATATAACACAGCTAGCAAGCTTTCCCCCGGAGCTATGCATCTGGCTTCGTTTTCAACATATTCGTCACTTACATAGTCAGATAAGTACAGCATAAAGCTGCTGCCATCCGGATATATTTTATCTATGGCCTTCTTTGCAGAATCAACAGAATTGCCTCCTATCCAAAAGTCTAAACTAGGCTTCCCTCCATTTAGTATACTACCATCAAATTCTGATACTATTGGTATATCTGCATTATTTATCGTTATGGATTCTATTGTTTCCTTCAACTTTCCATATCCGTACTTTTCAGTACTGTATTCATTAATCAAAACAGTAAGTCTTATTGCGTCCTCTATACTTAATAATCCTGAAAAGGCTGCTGCCAGAAATTTACCATAACCATAGCCCATTAAGAGCTTTGGATTTACACCTATAGAGATTAACATTGAGGCCATTGCATATTGTACAGCAAAGTCCTTTAGCAAGTCATTTTTATCCTTTATCTTACTATCTATCCATTCAAAAGAAGTTCTAAAGCTGTTAATATCCATAAGCTCACTTAAATCTACTTTTCTGTCTGAATCTCCTCCAAATACAAAAATCAGATTATCTGTTTTATTTTCTTTTTGAACATATATTCCCGGAATTTCCATATTGTCAATTTGTTTATCCTGAACTATTTTTAACAGGTTAATTTTATCTGTTATGCTTTCTTTTGAAGTTGCTACTATAGCTATTCTGTTTGGAAAATGAAGTCTTCCTAAAAGAGCCGTATAAGTTAACTGTTCAATGGAAACGTTTTTTTCTTTTTTCAGAAAATCAACATAACCGGAGATTAGCTCCTTAAGAGAATCTTTATTTTTAGCAGATACCCCCAATATATAGCATGGTTTATTTTCTTTTGTGTCACTATTGAGCTTAGGAGCTTCTTCCAAAATCACATGAGCATTAGTTCCTGTCAATCCAAAAGCACTTATCCCTGCACGGCGCGTATTATGTACCATAGTCCATTTTGAAGGTTTATCATTTATATAAAATGGAGTTTCATTAAAATCAATAAATTTATTAGCTTTATTAAAGTTCAGCGTAGGCGGTATAACCTTGTGTTTTAACGCTAATATTACTTTTACCAGTCCGGCAAGCCCTGAAGCAGGCTCCAAATGCCCGATATTTGTTTTTACTGAACCTATAGCACAAAAATTCTTCTTCTGAGTAAACTTTCTAAAACCATTTGATATTCCTTTTATTTCAATGGGATCTCCCAAGGATGTACCTGTACCGTGTGCCTCAATATATGATATTGTTTCGGGATTTATATTTGCCTTTACATACGTATCACGTACTACTTCCTCCTGAGAGCTTGCGTTGGGAGAAGTCATATTATTTGAATGCCCGCAGTGATTTACAGCTGTTGCTTTTATTACAGAATGTATATAATCCCCATCTTCTAATGCCTTGGAAAGAGGCTTAATAAGTATAGCAGTAGCACCTTCACCGGGAACATATCCGTCAGCGCTGTCATCAAAGCTTTTACATTTGCCCGAATATGAAAGTGCCTGTACTCCACTCATAATTGAATAATGATTAGGTGAAAGTGTATGAGCCCCTCCAACTAAAGCCATCTCGCATTCTCCGGTCATAATACTCTGGCAAGCTAAATGGACAGCCACTAAGGAAGATGAACAATACGTATCAACAATCATGCTGGGCCCATTTAAATTTAACAAATTGGAAAGCCTATTTGCCAACAGCGGATTCCCATTTCCTAAACTTGCAAAAGGAGTTTCATTATCACTATTTGGAATGTTAGAGTAATAATTATTATATGAGGTTCCTATAAATACTCCTGTTTTTCTTGGAAGTCCATTACTGCAATAGCCTGCCTGTTCTATAGCTTCCCAAGCCACCTCTAACATCAATCTTTGTTTAGTATCCAACACATTAGCTTCCCTTGGAGAGATATTGAAAAATAAGGGATCAAATTTATCAATATCCTCAACAAATCCACCGTACCTGCAATAAGTTTTTCCATAAGCTTGCGGGTCACTGCTGTAAATTTTATCAATATCCCACCGGGTATTTGGTACTTCTGTTACGGAATCAACACCATTTTTAAGATTGTGCCAGAACTCCTCCTCATTTTTTGCACCGGGAAGTCTCAAAGCATACCCGACTATAGCCATATCAATAGATAGTTTTTTATGTTCATCAGAGCTTTCTTCTGAAACTTTTTCTTCAGTTTTTTCTGTCTCATTTACTATTTCTATAGTATTTTCAATATACTCTTCCTCAGGTATTATAGGTATAGCTTCACTAATAACCTCAGCCTCAGCATTTTCCTGTTGTTCACCTTCTAAAATTAAATCCATTGCTGCTGAATTTCTGGAACACTCACTTGAAAGATACTGTGCTAACTCATCAACAGTCTGGTATTCGAAAAATATAGTTGGATAAAGCTTTAACTCCAATTTCTTTTCCAGCCCGCCAATCATTTTTACTAAGCTTGAAGAATCCATGCCCATTTCCAGAAATGTATTTTCTTCCCACTGAGCTTCGGTTATATCCCCATTTTGAACAGCGTCCTGAATCATTTTCTTTAATAGATTTTTAATTTCTATACCAGCTTTTTTAGTATCCATATATGACCTTTCTATTATTTCTTCTTGAGTTTCCCTTTCTGGAGACTGTCCCTTATAAATAATAACCTGTCCGTTTTCTAAAGAAAAAGCATCAAAAAAGGCTTTAACACCCTCATTGGGTTCAATAAACCGTACCTTGGCATTTATTGCATTTTGTATTGTAACAGGATTGTTACCCATACCAACCTTTGCCCATAGTCCCCAGTTTATAGCAAGTGTCTTTCCCTTTCTCTTCATACTTCTTAAATAACTAAAGCTATCTAAAAATGAATTAGCAGCGGCATAGTCTGCTTGTCCTATATTCCCATCAATTGATGCAATACTGGAGAACATAATAAAGAAATCCAAATCATCCTTTGCAGTCAATTCATCAATAATAACTGCTCCTTTTGCCTTGGTATCTATAACCCTTGTGAAAGTATCTATATCCTTATTTACAATAAATGAATCTGATATAAGTCCTGCGGCATGAATAACTCCATTTATTCTGCCATGCTTTAATCGTATCTCATTGACAATACCAGTCATTTCATTTATATCAGTGACATCAGCTTTTACTATTTGCAAATGCCTTATTTTTTTCTTGATATTTTTTAACGCTGACAAAGCCTTTCGTTTATTATCATTGTTTTTAGTATCAGCTATGTAAGAGTCCCACTGGGCCTCTGCCGGAACACCGTTTTTACTAATTAAAACCAAGCTAATATCACTTTGATTTTCTGCAAGAAAAGAGGCTATTTCTATGGCTATTCCCCCTAAACCTCCAATAACGACATATACTCCTCCGGTTTTAATTCTTTGTGACAGATTATTATTTTCAAGTTTTTCAACTTCTGAATATCTTATTTCATATCTTTCGCCTTTTCTTAGTAGTATGTGCTTGCCGGTTGTTCCTTTTAGTATTTCTTTAACATATAAAAAAGAGTTTTGTTCTGCATTATACAAGTCATTTTCAATAACATGGCAATCCAATAAAGGTATTTCATAGCTTATAGTTTTTGCTAATCCCAGTATGGAAGAATTATTTATATCTACATATTGTTGATCGACCAAAGCAGGAAATATGGGTTTTGTTAAAATCCAAAGATTTTTCTTGTTTGTAAAACGTACTTTAGTAAATGTTTTTGCAATAAAAAACAATGAATGGGTGCCGGAGACTTGCTTATCCTCGTAATCATTAAAGATTTCCATTTTAGTGCTACCTAAGCTCCACAGGTGAATTATCCCGTCTAATTCTACTCCCTCATTTAATACTGCATTAAATACTTTTAAATAATCTTCTTCTAGCAACGGATTTATTACAAAGGTATCTTTATCATGTCTATGATATCTGAAGCCCATGCCTACCTTAATTATCTTTTTAGCCTTGACCTTTAGCTGACTAATTATCTGTTGGGATAATTCAGCCTCAGTAGTAAATACTAAAAATGCTCCGTTTTTTGATGGCAAGTCTGAATTCAGCGCCGGAAGCTTAGCCAATACAGGTCTCTTAAATATCATATCTGAAGCTGTTTCCGGCTGTACGTCGCAATTATTTTTATCTATAGACGCTTCTGCTTTTACTTTTATGCTTTTATTTGGAATTCTCTTAGCGTAGGAGTCTAGAATTTTTATTAACACTTCACCCTCTTGATTAACTATAGTTATATCAAAATAAACCAATTCATTATTGTTCTTTTTAATCTTAGAAATTGCAAAGCATCTCCCCTGTACCGAAGAATAAATTTCAATATTTTTTAAGTAAAAAGGTATAAAAGTAGCATCATTAATTACCCTGCCATGTATATCCATTACTGATACCAGCATTCCCTGTAAAGAACTGTCTAATAGTCCCGGATGAAGAAAATACCCAACTTTATTTTCCTCCGATAATTCATCCAAACTCAATTCTGTTAATATCACATTACTGTGTCTATTGAAGTAAACCTTCTTTACTCCTCTGAAGTAAGGGCCATGCATTATACCTATTTCGTCAGCAAAAGCATTATATAAGTCCTTTTTGTCTATTACCTCTTCAAAGGATTTGATCATTTCATTAATATCAATCTTACTTTCAGTGGCTAAAAGTTTTTCAGTTCGTCCTGTGATAATTCCTTGAGCGTGCATTGTCCATTCTTCCGAGACAGAATTAGCCTGCCTGCTTTGTACAAGAAATTCAACTTCATTGATACTTTTTTCTTCTATTACTATTTCAACTTGCTTTACTTCCCCTTCCTTTACTTCAAGAGGCTTTAAAAAGCTTAATTCCTTGATTCTGGATATTGGTGAAGAAAGAAAGTCTTCCGCAGCTCTCCTTGCAGCTTCAACCCAAACCATACCTGCTACTAAAGGTTTATTAAGTACTATATGATCTTTAAAGAAAACATCATCATAATTGAAGTTTTTGTAATATACAGCTTTTTTCTCTGTTTTCCTTTCAGAATCAAAAATCAAAGGATTTTCAGCTTCTATCTCTTCAGTGTCATTGTACTGCTTTACCCAAAAACTCTTTCTGTCAAATTTATATCCCGGTACAAGTACTTTTTTTATTTTTTGGTTATCATCATTTAAAGAATACTGAGGGATATTGTAGCCCTCACAATACAAAGCTGCTCTGGCTTTTAAAATGGACTCAACATCATCCGTACCCTTTAACAGGGAAGGTATTGCACTGACCTCTTCCTCTAATATACTTTTTACTAAATTTGCAAGAGTAGCATTTGGCCCTATTTCCAGATAATTTTTGTGCCCCATTTTATTTAATTTTTCAATGCTGCTATAAAAATAAACAGGCTCAACTATATGTTTTAAAAGATAATCTTTATCAATTTCGTATGTCAGTTCTCCACTAAGGTTTGACATCAGAGGTATTTCAGCCCTTCTGAAAGTTATCTCATCTAAAACTTTTGCAAACTCCTTTAACATAGGCTCCATTAACTTTGAATGGAAAGCATGTGATACCCTTAGATACTGACTCCTTATTTCAATACTTTTAAATTTATGTATAACCTTTTCCAGTATGTCTTTTCTACCTGATAAAACGGTATTTTTGCTACTATTAAAGGCAGCTATTGAAATAAATCTTCTTTCACTGGCAGGAAGTTCGTCTAAAACCGGCTTTATGTCTTCGCCACCAGCAAAAACTGCCACCATAGCTCCCGTATTGTCCAGCTTCTGCATTAGCTTACCTCTATAAGCTATAAGTTTTAATCCATCTTCCAAGCTTACAATCCCGCTAATACAGGCAGCTATGTATTCACCTACACTGTGACCGATCAGAACAGCAGGAGTTAATCCCATTGCCTGCCACATCCTGCTCAGAGAATAACCCAAAGCAAAAGTAACTGGCTGCATGACCTCAGTTTGTTGTAATTCGTTTATATTTGAACTATCTGAATAAAGATATTCAGTTAAGGTTTTGTCCATATAAGGTTTTAATATTTTTTCACATTCCAAAAAAGCATCTCTGAACTGACTGCTTTTTTCCATAAGAGTTTTTCCGGCTCCGGGGTATATAGCACCCTGACCTGTAAATAGAAATACAGGCTGTTTGGCAAATTTTCTTTCCATATGCCCTTTTAAAATCATAGAAGTTTGCTTATCGTCATAATTAATTGAAATCAATTTATTTTTTAAATCCTCAACCGAGGAAGTAATAACTGCTATTCTATAATTAAAAAAGTCCCTATCCAAATATGCAGAATTGCAAATGGCTTCTATATCCTTCTCTTCTGTTTTTCCTAAAAAGTCTATATAATCGTCTATCATTCTATTAAGACTAGTTTCTGATTTCGCTGATAAAACAAATAAGCTGTTTTCAGCTTCCTTTGTAATAGTATTGTTTTTGATTTCCGGTGCTTCAGTTAATACCACATGGCAATTTGTACCCCCGAAGCCAAAAGAACTGATAGCCGCAGCCCTTATTTCCCCTTGTGGCTTCCAATCCATTAATTTTGAACTTACGTAAAAAGGAGAATCAATCAAATTGAACCTGGGATTTGGCTCATCACAATTTAAGGTAGCAGGTATCTTTTTATTTAATAATGCCAATATAACTTTAATAAGACTGGCTACACCTGCTGCAGTATCTAAATGACCGATATTAGTTTTTACTGATCCTAATGCGCAGAAGGCTTTCTTGTCTGTAAAATTACTGAAGGTCTGGCTTAAAGCTTTTATTTCAATAGGGTCGCCAATAGTTGTGCCTGTTCCATGGGTTTCTACATAGCTTATATCAGACGGAGAAATCCCTGCGACTTCATATGCCTTTTTTAAAACATCCTTCTGACCTTCCAGATTTGGACTGGTAATTCCCATAGTATGTCCATCATTATTAGCGGCTGATCCCTTAATTACCGCTAATATAGTATCTCCATCGTTTATAGCCTGTTTTAAGGTTTTTAATATTACAGCCCCTCCACCTTCTCCCGGCACAAAGCCATTAGCTTTTTTATCAAATACGTAGCTTTTTCCGTCCGGAGACAATGCCCCGGCTGAACTAAGGGAAATGTATGGCTGAGGAGTTATTTTAAAATCGATTCCTCCTGCAATTGCCATGTCACACTCCCCCATCAATAGACTTTGGCATGCCATGTGGACGCAAACCAGAGATGAAGAGCATGCTGTATCTACATTGATACTTGGCCCCTTGAGACTGAAGAAATCAGATACCCTGGCTGGTATGAAGTTAGCCATGTTACTAATAACATTATATCTGTTTGACTTTTGGGTACTTCCTTTATATACTCCTGCTCTATTCCCGACAAAAACTCCTGTATTTGACCCCCAAAGTTTCTTTTTGGGATATCCGGCCATTTCAAAAGCTTCATAGGCTATTTCCAGAAATATCCTTTGCTGTGGATCTAAACTAGTGGCTTCCTCTTCTGATATGTTGAAAAAATCAGCATCAAACTTGTCAATGTCTTTAATGAAGGCTCCCCATTTTGAATAGCTGGTATCAGCCTTTTGCTTCATAGGATCATAGAAATTTTTTAGTGACCATCTGGATTCAGGTATTTCTTCTATGCAAGAGGCCCCGCACTTCAAAACTTCCCAAAATTCATCAGTATTATCTGCATATGGGAACCTGCCTGCCATTCCTATAATAGCTATATCCCTATCCTGTATGTGATTATTCAATTGCATTGATAGCAAATTGTCCTGTTGCTCAGCCTTTTTTATGTCCTTCAACATATTTGCAGCAACCTTATAATGAATCTGCCTTTTTGCAACTAAATCAGAAATATAATCAATTATAAAGCTTTTCATAATAAAAACCCCCTACTAATCTCAAATAAATACCAAATCAATCTATCCGTCAGGATAAACTAATCCATGGAGCCACTTAATAATCGTTCTAATTTTTCCTTTGCATCTTTTGTATTAATTGTCCCCTCATATAATTTACAGAGTAAATGTTCTATTTTATCTTCATCAGAATCCGTTGCAATGTCTTCAACTATTTCACTATTCATAAAAACTTCAGTGTTAGACTTTTCTCCACTATTATTATTAAAAGCTTCCTCAGTTTGATATTGCATGTTTTTACTTAACCTATTTGCCAAATAAACAGTCAAACTATCAATTGTAGGATTTTCTTCAAACAAAGATGGCTCTAATACAGTATTATATTGTTTTTCCAAAGCTTCCAAAGCCTCTTTTATAGCCAAGGAGTCCATACCGTATTCATCCAGGCCTCTGCTTGTATCAATCTCCGAAACCTCAAGGTACAATAATTCAGATAACATTTTTAAGAGAAATTCTTTAGTCTCTTTTTCAAATGAGTTGTTTGTTTTATGTACCGGCTTGTTATAACTGCCCTGTATGTCAGATAAAAACAATACGTTTTTGTCCGACATAGAATTTCTTATCTTTGATTCATATAAATCTTTTATAAATTTATCCGATTCTGAAAGCTTCATTACAATGTAATTAGGCGCTTTTCTATCTTGTAATAACATCTCAAATGCTGATATACCGTCACTTATTTCCAACGGTAATAAGCCATCATTCTCCATCTTTCGTTTTGCAAGTAATGGAATATCCATGCCAGCGCCGTCCCATAACGTCCAATTAATTGAAGTAACAAAAGTTTCCGTATTGCCTGACCAATCATTTATAAATGCGTCCATTAAAGCATTTGCTGAAGAATAATCACTTTGTCCCGGAGTTCCGTAAAGAGCTGCAATTGACGAAAACGCTGCTACAAAGTCAACAGACTTGCCTGCAATAGCTTTTTTAATATTACTAATTCCGGTAACCTTTCCAGCTATAGCATATTGGAAGTCCTTGAAAGACTTAGCTGTTATAATCGCATCTCTTTTAGCTCCTGCGCAATGTAAAATACCTGTTATATGCCCGAATTTTTTGCTTATATTATCTAATATTTCTATTGTTTTTAATTCATCTGAAATATCTCCGTTATAATATTCGACCTGAGCTCCTGCCTCTTCAATTTTGATAATGTTCTGTATTTTCTCAACAACACTCTTTTGGTCTCCCTGTTCTAAATACGCTTTAAATTCTGACTTTTCAGGAAGTTTGGTTCTTCCGATTAAGATTACCGTAGCCTTTACTTTTTTTGCTATATGCAGACCTATTTCTGCACCTATACCTGTTGCTCCGCCTGTAATTACATATACTCCTCCATCTTTCCATACTGAATGTAAAATTTTAGGTTTCTGAAGAGCATTTTTTCCCAGTATTCTTATATAGGCCTTTCCATTTCTGTAAGCCAATTCACTAAAGCCGTTCTTAGTCAGTGAGTAATTGAAAATAACGTCTTCAATTACTTCTTTAGAAGCCTCCAAACCATTGAGATCAATACTTCTGGCTGTTATATTTTTTATTTCAGTTGATATTAGCCTTGACAGTAAGTGCACCGGATAGCCACTTACATTGATTTTACTTTTATCAACATCCTCTACCTCTAAACTGTGATTAGTGATAGAAACTAAGTTTACTTCTGTATTTCCTTTTATGTTAGCATTCAATCCTAAAGCTATTCCTAAAAGACCATATACGCCTGCGTCCATGGCTTCCTGAAATTCAGTATTTGTGTATGACCAAAGATTTATTACCGTGTCTACTCTTCCAAAATCAGCTGATACTTCTTTAAACAGAGCTTTATAGTCTTCCTCAATGTAAGAGTTTATAGAATAGTTACAGCTATCTTTTTTATTGTATTTATAGTCGGCAAACACTGAAACTACCTTTTGATTTTTGGTTTCCAGGCTTTCCTTAATTTTCGTATAAAGCCCTTGTTTATCACAAAAAACAACCCATACAAAGCTATTTTTAAAAGTTAACGGAGTATTTTGCTTAACCTCCTGCCAGAACCACTTGTAAAAATAATCCTGCTCCCTTTGAACATAATGTGTTTCTTCGGTTGTTACGATACTGTCTTCCCTGCTTACATCTCTAGCCTTCTTTCTATTCCAGTAGCTTTTTGTCTGGAAGGAATATGTAGGCAGCGATATCTTCCTTTCTGAATCAGAATAAATTGCATTAAAATTTATCTTACCGCCTTTAACATATATTTTTGATATCATTGTATTGACACTGTCTGTATCAAAGGCTTCACCTTCTTGAATATTGAAAACTCCGGCTTGTCCGGTAGGTATACCTAAACTATCTAAATAATCTCTTTTACCTAAATTAATTATGTAATTGCTATCCATTGCTTCCAAATCGTTCAAAGTACCCTCTTCAGTATTTTCTAATATCTCAAGTATACATTCCTCCGGGTTTTTTCTGTTTTCTGCCGCTGCCATTATATTTTTAGCGTTGTCCGGTGTAATGACTTGAACAGTTTTAATTCCTAAAGCCTTTAAGAACTTAATCATACCCACAGTAAATGCAAAAGTACAAACTCTTGCTTCATTGTCCTGGCAGAATACTTCGGGCTGAAAACACTTTTTGATTGACATACCCATTGTATTTATTGCTTTTTCATATTCATCAAAAACTTCCATGACTACTTTATTTTTTTGGAAATTCTTATTTATAAATGTAACAATATTATCAAAAACACCTCTGTCATATGTAGGCATTACAACAACAGCCTTTACAATCTCGTCCTCTGATGCTGTCAAATGTGAGATAGCATCATTGCCATTAATGCTGCCATAAAATATCTTGTGGGACTGCCAATACTCAAAATTATTTGAGCTGATTTGTTGCAGTGAATAGATTAACTCAGTTACACTGGTGGCTACTATAGCAACTCTATGATTGAAATTGTATCTTCCCGTATTTAATGTATAAGAAATATCCTTAATTTGTAAATCCGGTTTGTCCTCTAAGTATTCTGTAAGCTTTATTATTGATTTCTTTAAAGCGCTATAACTTTTAGCTGACAAAACCACCGGATAACTTGCATTGTTCTCATCAGAACTATCATATTTTTTATATTCTGGTGCTTGCTCTAAAATCACATGGCCGTTGGTTCCTCCCATTCCAAATGAACTTATCCCGGCTCTCATGGGATTACCATAGGTTTGCCACTTTATCGTCTTGTCTAAAACATAAAAAGGTGAGTTTGCAAAATCAATAAATGCATTTTTCTCTTCAAAATGGAGATTTCCTGGAATAGCTTTATTCTTCATAGCCATTATTACTTTAATTATGCTGGCCATACCTGCCGCTGATTCCAGATGTCCGATATTACTTTTAACTGCACCTAAAGCACAATAGCTTTTTTTGTCGGTATACTGAGTAAAAGCCTCTGTAAGACCTTTTATTTCAATAGGGTCTCCTAAGGATGTTCCGGTTCCATGAGTTTCTATGTAAGTTATTGTTTCAGGATTTACTTTCGCTTTTCCAATACATCTCTTTATTAATTCAAATTGAGATTTACTGTTAGGTGCTGTCAGGCTACCGGATTTTCCATCATGATTAACTTCAGTGGCTTTGATTACACAATGAATATTATCTCTGTCTGTTACGGCGTCTGATAGTCTCTTTAAAAGGAGCACTCCCACACCTTCTCCGGATATAAATCCATTTGCCTTCTTATCAAAGGTCTTACAGCTTCCATCCTTTGACACGGCCTCCATCTGACTTAGAAGTATATAATAATCCTTTGGAATTAAGAAATTAACTCCTCCGGCTATTGCATAATCAGATTCCCCAACAATTAGACTTTTACAGGCTTCATGCAGCGCAACCAAAGAAGATGAGCATTGGGTATCTATACTCATACTGGGCCCTTTTAAATCCAGAAAATATGATAGTCTGTTTGCAGCTATAGCATTTGCAGTGGCTAAACCACTGTAGTTATTGTCAGCATCGAATGCTTCATCAAAGTAATTATGATTCGAAACCCCCACAAATACTCCTGTACAAGTACCAAAAAGTTTTCCGTCTGCATAACCTGCATCCTCCAAGGTTTCCCATGCCGCTTTTAATAAGAATCTTTGCTGAGGGTCCAATACGGTTGCTTCCTTCGGAGACAAATTAAAGAACAGCGGATCGAATAAATCAATATCATCTATAAAACCGCCCCACTTACAATAGGTTTTTCCTTTTTGCTTGTCAGGATGGTAATATTCCCTCCAATCCCATCTCTCTGCCGGAACCTCCTTAACACAATTAATTCCGTTCATCAAGTTCTGCCAATATTCATTAATATCACTTGCTCCGGGAAAACTACCCGACATGCCTATAACAGCAATATCCGTTGACAAAATGAGCTTTTGTTCTTTTTCAGGAACAACTTCCGTCTCTGTCTTCTCAATATCTGCATAACCTGTCTTTTCATCCCCACTAATCAAAATTGTATTTAAAACCTTGTCTAACATACTATTGTTATTCTTTAATAAATACTTTGAAAGCTCCTGTATTGTAGGATACTCAAAAAGTACCGTAGGATAAAGCTTTATTCCGGTTTCATTTTCAAAGCTTTCTGTAAAGTTAACAATAGTTATAGAATCCAGCCCCGCATCCAAGAAACTTGTCTTATAATTCATAGGTTTACTGCTGTTTTCTCTGAACCCATTTATCTTTTTCAATAAATATTCTTTTAGCAACTTCTCAATATCCATTGTATAGTGTTTTGATAAATCATTTGAATTACTTCTGCTTGGTATCGTTGTGTTTAAATTGCTAATAAGCTTGTCTTCCAATTCCTTATTTAATTTTCCAATACCGAATTGGAAATGCTTTTCAGTTAAGCAGGAATAAAACGCTTCAACCGCCTCACTGGTACTTAACGGTATTATTCCTCTTTCCTCCAAAGACTTCTTGCTCACAGAATCAGCTACCAATCCGACCTCTTCCCATACTCCCCAGTTAATAACTATGGTCTTCTTGCCTTTAACAAAATTTCTATATGCAGCAAAGGAATCTTCAAAAGCATTTGCGCAACTGTAAGCTGCTTGTCCTGCATTCCCGAAGTATGTAATCATAGCTGAAAAGATAACGAAAAAGTCCAAGTTATCCTTATTTGTTGCATAATCTAATAAACAGGAACCCAGAATTTTTGATTTGGTTACTGTTTCATAAGCTTCTTTTGTTACCCTGTTTATTAAGGCATCCTCTAAGATACCTGCAGCATTTATAACTCCGTTAATATGGTTAAACTTTGTTCTTATTGACTCCAAAGCAGAGGTTAAATGTTTTTCATTACATACATCTACAGCTAAAGTTATCACTTCGCTTCCCATTGCCTCTATATCTTGAATACTCTTTATTTTTTTAAGTACTGCTTTGTTATCTTCTCCCTCTAAGCTTTGCCACTTACTTCTCTCAGGTAAAGTGCTTCTCCCTATCAATATCAGTTTAGACTTAACCTTTGCTGCTATAGCTTTTGCAATTTCTAAACCTATTCCCCCAAGACCTCCTGCTATAACATATACGCCTTGGTCTTGTAATGGCAACTTCATATCTTGACTTATGCTGAAATTTTCCTTTTTGAAGGTTTGAGCTAAAAGTCTTCCATTTCTTATAGAAACGATTTCCTTCTTATATTCATTCATTAAATAATCTGCTATAAGCTTCAGGGTACTATCATTTTTCAGAGAATTCTCTTCAATATCTATAAGTACTCCTTTAATATTTCCATACTCATGAGGAATAGTACGTATTAATCCTGCCACAGCTGCCTGAGGGTAGTTATAGCCTTTATCGTGACTATTTACTATAAAAGCATTACCGGTAATTACTGCAATGTGAGTTTCATCTAAATTATAAACTCTCATGGAGTTTATTAAATCTATCAGTCCTAACACTTTGCCTTTGGCGATATCATCAACTGCAAAACCATGGTTGTCAACAACTTCCTGACTGTTGTTTAAATCAAAAGCATATATAATCCCTTGAGCTTCTATACCGTCTTTATGGAGGCTACTGAATAAGTTCTGATAGTCCTCCTTATTGTACGGGTTAATATTGTATTGCTCTTCATTTATCTTTTTATATGAGAATTCTTTATTTACTTTTATTACTTTGCAGCCTCTGTTCTCAAATAGTTTTACTAAGGGCGAATCCTTTCCTTTAATATCTTCAAATACTAAAATGGTATTTAAAGTTAAGGTCTTTACTTTCTCTTTTTCTATCTCAGTCCAATACGGTGTATAATACGCTTTAATTTGTTTTTCACTCGTCCTTATCCCTTCATCTGACTGCATATTTACAGCCTTGAGACACATTTTCTTTACTGATATTTTTACATTTCCATAAATATCAGTGATAGAAACATTAAATTCTATAATGCCTTTATCAGTATTATATTTAACTAAGCTTACATGTCCAAAACAGTCTTCCGGAAGCATTCCATAGAAGTCTATCTGTTCTACTCTATATGGTATAAATGTACGAGTATCTTCTGCCACTTCCTGTACTAACGCTATTCCCTGGAGTGCACCATCTAGAATTCCCGGATGATACATATAATTTTCCGTTAACATATCTGCCTTGAACCTTAATTGTGTCAGTGCCTCATTCTTTCCTCCCCAGACATTAGTAACGGAATAGAATTTTTCTCCATAAAGTAATCCCTTTTCCTTAAATTTCTCATTTAAGTCCCTGCCTGAGAAGTAGCGGTAATTCAGCCTCTTTTTTATGTTGGGTATATCTATCAGCGACTTGTCTACAGGATTAACCTCCTCGATAGTACCTAACGTAACATGTTCCCACTGCTGCTCTGATTTTTCATTGTACGCTGAAACTGTGAACTTGCCTTTTTCTTTATCAAGTATCAGCCTGTAACGGCTGTTCCCTTTTTTATCAATAATTAGTGCAGACGGATAAGTTATTCTCTTCAAGGCTACAGGAACTTTTCCATATCCAAATAGAGACGCTATCTGTGCCATTTCCCAAAAACATACTCCGGGCATTATAACATTGTCACCCACCACATGATCCTTTATTACTTCCAAGTCACCGGGTGTAACGGTCTTTTCAAGCTGAATCTCATTCTCTGAAATGATTTTTATATCATCAAATAAAGCATAAGCTAATCTATTTGTATTTTTTTGTTCTTCACTAGAATGCTTGATGTCTGCAGATTTCTCCTGATTTATCCAATAATCCCTGTAGTTAAAGGGATAAGTCGGGAGTTCTATTTTATTTCTTTTGCTATATAAAATGTTAAAATTAATGTCCAAGCCTTCTTTAATAACGGTGGAAACGGCTCCTGTCAAGCTATCCCAATCGCTGTCATATCTGTTTATTGTTGGTATAATTACTTTTTGTGAGCATTGTTCAATTCTTTTTAACATAGTTGCAGCAGTTGTTCCAGGGCCTGCCTCTATAAAAATATCATATTTGTTTTCAGTCAAAAAATTTATACTCTGATTAAACCGCACAGGCTCAATAATATGTTCAAGCCAGTAATCAACATCAAAATTATATTTAAAATCTCCGGTAAGATTGCTTACCAATGGTATTTGTGCCCTTTTCATTTTAATAGAGTTGAATTCATTTCTAAATTCCTCCAATATAGGAGCCATTAATTTAGAATGGAATGGGTGCGAAACAGCCAGTTCCCTTGTATTTAAACTTAATTTTGATAATTTACTCTTTACTATTTCTAAATCTTTGTTTGTACCTGATATTACAATATTCGCCGGACCGTTAATTGCGGCAATGGAAATACCTGCTTCAAGTTCCGGTAAAGTATCGCCGGAAACTTTTCTAACTGTAGCTTCATCAGCGAAAACTACCATCATTCCTCCGTTGCAATCAATGGAATTCATCAGTGCCGCTCTTTTTACAATTATCCGAGCCGCCTCTTCCAATGTAAATACACCCGCAATACAAGCCGCTGCATACTCCCCTATACTATGTCCAAGAACTGCATCAGGCTTTATACCCAAATCTAACCACATTTTGCCTATTGAATAATCTATTGCAAAAACAATCGGTTGAGTAATAGCAGTTTGATTTATCAGGTCATTGGTCACATCTGAAGAATAAATAATCTCTTTTACAGACTGCCCTAAATATTTACTGATAACTGCATCACATTTGTTAAAGGCTTCCCTAAAGCTTTCTATTCTGATATAAAGCTCTTTTGCCATGCCATAATATTGACTGCCTTGTCCCGGGAATACCATTGCTGTTTTAGGTGTCTCACTGTTCTTTAAAGCTACATTTTCTAATAAAGAATGCTTTTCTTTATCATTAATTAATGCGGAGAGTTTGCCCCTTAATTCTTCAATATTTTTAAAACTAACACATATACGTTTTTCAAAAAGCTCTCTTCCCGTGTTTAAGGTATAAGAGTAATCCCCCGGTTCAACAACGTTACTGTTAAGATACTCTAAATGATTGTATATAACCCTTTTAAGCGCTTCATTATCCTTTGCAGAATACACGGCTAAATGATTTTCTAAAGTTTCTGCCTCTTTTTTTGTATACTCTGCCGGATGTTCCTCAAGAACTATATGACAGTTGGTTCCCCCAAACCCAAAGGAACTTATTCCTGCCCTTCTCTTTATCTTGTCAACTACCCAATTGGTTGTTTTGTCTGAAATATAAAAGGGAGAAGAAATTAAATTAAATCTCGGATTTGGCTCATTGCAATTTAAGGTTGCCGGTATTCTTCCTTTATTTAATGCAAGAGCTATTTTTATAAAGCTAGCTATCCCTGCAGCAGAATGTAAATGCCCAATATTTGATTTCACCGTTCCCAAAGCACAAAAATTACATTTCTCCGTATTTTCCCTGAATACTTCTGTAAGTGCTCTGAACTCAGTGGGGTCCCCTAAAAAAGTTCCGGTTCCATGAGCCTCTATCAAGGTAACTGAATCCGGCTTCACACCGGCTTTCCTATACGCCTTTTTAATAACTCTCTTTTGCCCTTCGATATCAGGTGTAGTGACCCCCACAGTGTATCCATCATTATTTACTGCCGTTGCTTTTATTACGGCAACTATATTATCCTTGTCCTTTATAGCTTTATCCAAGGACTTTAGGATTACAGCCCCACCGCCTTCTCCGGGTACATATCCATTAGCATTTTTGTCAAAGGTTTTACATTTACCCTCTGGAGACAAGGCATTTATCTGACTTAAATAAACATAAGTATTAGGATCTACAATTACTTCAATTCCTCCTGCTATAGACATATCACAGTCCCCATTAATTATACTTTGGCAGGCAAGGTGTATACTTACCAAGGAGGAAGAACATGCCGTATCTACCGCCATTGAAGGCCCCTTGAGATCTAAATAATTTGAAACAGCTGCTGCTACCATATTTGGTGCCTTTCCAAGCAATACTGAACGTATAAATTCAATACTGTCCTTTCGGGACATATCAGACATATTTTTATTGCTTACAAAGGTTTCAGTGTTATATACATTTCCCCTTACTCCAACAAATACGCCTATATCTTTTCCCATTCTGCTGTCACGGCTACCATAGCCTGCGTTCTCTAAAGCCTCCCAGCAAAGATGTAAAAATAATCTTTGCTGGGGGTCTGTTACCATTGAACTAATCTCGGATTGATTGAAGAAATCTGAATCAAACTTGTTTGCCCTGCTGGCAAAGCTTCCCCACTTACTATAACTTCTCAGAGCCTTCCTATCAGCACTGTATCTTTTTTCTTTATCCCATCGGTATTCCGGCACCTCTTCCAGACAATCTATGCCCTGCTCAATATTATGCCAGAACTCCTGAATATTTTCTGCCTTTCCAAAATTGCATGACATCCCTATAACAGCTATATCCTTTATGCTATTTTCTGAAGCTGGCCTGTCATTCATTTCTGCCTGATATTCTCTTATTATTGATTCGGCAATCTTACTATCCAGCTCCTTATTAGCTACATTTTTAAATATAAATTCAAGAAATTTTTTCATGATTCCCCTCCAAAAATTTTAAGAGCTTCATCTACAGCTATTTCCCCTTTATATATGCTGTCCAGTAAATGGGCTAACCCTGTCTCACTATTTTTAACCTCAGGCTGTAAATCAGTCTTAAATTCTGTCTGCTGAAACAACTTTACTTCGTCACTTAAAGTGTCACTCTCAAGCTCGTTTCCACTGGAAATGCCAGTCCCGGCTTCAATAACCCTGTACTCTTCTATTAGGAAGTCAGTTAATGCATTAATAGTCGGATACTCCAGTATAATCGAAGGATGCAGGAATACTTTGTATCTCTGTTCTATGACAGCAACTATATCTGCCACTATAACAGAATCAATGCCATACTCTGAAAAATTTGTATATTCACTTATTTGAGAAGCTTCTATTTGTAAAAATTCAACAAGCAGACCCTTTAAATATTCCTTCAAGCTTTCTCTTGAAGCCTCTTTGTCAATATCAGAGGTTTTCATATCAACAGCTTTTTCAAATACCAATGTTTCCTCCTCTTTGAACAAACCATTTAAAGAAAAATCACTCTTATCAGGGTTAAGCACAATTAAGTTTCCACAATTCTTAGCCTTAATTACTGCATCAAATATCTTTAGTCCCATATCACTACTTATTGAAAAATCTTCCCCGCCATAAGCCTTTTTTGCTCCAAGTCCTACGCCTTCCCATAAAGGCCAGCTCACTGAAACTACCTTTTTACCGGATTTTTGCTCCAAGGCTTTTGCGTATTCGTTCATAAAGAAATTTGCAGAGGCATAATCACATAAAGTAGCCCCTAACTTTCCATCAAGTCCGGAAATTGATGAGCATAATATCATGAAATCAGGCAGTATATTCATAAATGCTCTTCCGATATTCATTGTTCCCTGAAATTTAGGCCTTATTGTTTTTGCAAAAGACTCAAAATTTTTAGTTCTTAAAGTCCTATTCACACTGTCAACAAGTCCGGCGCAATGTATTATACCTGTTATCCTTCCATGTTTACTTATAATTTCTTTAACAACTGAATCCAGTGACTCCGGATCTGAAACATCCGATTTCCTGTACTCAATTGCAACATTGCTATTAATATCTCTCTTTATATTACTTAGTTTTTCTAATACGGATATAGCCTTACTATCAGTTAACTCCTTTATATCCCTTCTGCCTGTGAGGAATACTGCCTTTGCTTTATTCTTAATAAAATATTCTGCGATTATGGCTCCCAAACCGCTCAAGCCACCGGTTATAATGTAAACTCCTTCATCTGTACTGTAGCCGGTTTCAGTTATATTCCCTTCAAATTCCCGGGTTATTCTTATAAAGCGCTGGTTATTTCTATAGGATATTTCTTTAAATTTGCCTCTGAAAGTTGTTAATTCATAAATCAACTTACTTGCAAAATCTTCATTGCTTATGTTTTTATTAAAATCTACTGCTAAGCAGGATATATTTTTCACTTCATATGGGATATTTCTATCTAAACCAACTAACAAAGTATTTTCCGGAACCACAGACTTATCTGCCGATACAGCCAAGCCGTTAAAGGTTGCTGATATAAGCTTTAAGCTATAGCTTATTTTGGTAGCAATAACTGCTTTGGCAAGATACATATGTACAAAAGCTCCTGAGTCCCTATTTAACTCACTGCCAAATAATTCATTCCTTTCATGAAGAGGTATATGAATAAATCCCCTAAACTCTTCGCCTGATTTTAATAAAATATCTTCCATTAATTTTTCATAATCTTCTGAATTAGTGTAGTTTATAGTATAGCCATAAGCCTCAGCATTATAGAATAGTCCTTTTTTTACTCTGACTACAGTACTTCCTTTATGCCTTAAATATTCTTCTAAAATATTAAGCTTAATATCATCTTCACCGATTAGTGCATAGGTACCTTTAAAAATGTTTTTGTCCTCTGGAACTATATTTTCTGATGCTTTAACCCACTGCTGTTCAAATAAGTACCTTTGGCATTGGGGAAGAGTCACAGCCTTTTGCTTGCCTTCCTTAGCACACCTTAATTCTCCTGAGGCAATAGTATAAAAACACATAGAACAGGAAGAACAAGTTGCTTCCTTATTTGCCCTTAAATCTCTTACAAAATCCGAACTATTAATAAATGGTCTTCCTATGCCAACGAAGTCAGCAAATGAGTTAGAAATCAAATCTTCTATTTGCTCCAGCCTGCGTATTCCTCCGGTGATTATTACAGGAATACTCACTGCCTCTTTAATTCTAGCCAGAGTTTGTTTATGGCTAGGCAAATACCCAGACTTTAATACTTCTTCTCTGCTTAAAATCCCCCCACTAAGTTCAACAATATCAAATCGGTTATCCTCTAAAGTCTTTATAATATTAACCAGCTCTTCTATATCTATTCCATTCTTACCACTTGGCATATCAATTTTGATACCTATTATAAAATCATCTCCAAGTGCCTTTCTGATTCCGGTAGCTATCCCTTTGATTACCTCAGTTCGCTTCTCAGTGCTACCGCCCCAATTGTCACTGCGTGTATTTAATAACGGAGATAAGAAGTGGGACAATAAGTAGCCGTGGGCAGCATGCAGCTGTATCCCGTCGGCTCCACCGTTTTTAGCAGCAACAGCCGCCTCAATAAATCTGCCTATTAGTTCATTTATCTCTTTTTCAGATACCTTATCTATGGACTTTATTCCGGCATGGTTAAGTTGCACCAATAACAGAGAGCCATCTGCCTTTAAAAGCTCCGAAAGCCTTTTAAGTTGAAATGTTTGATTGTTCTCACTGTTTAATACTACTTCATTTCCATTCTTTCTTCCCTTTAAGTCAACAATACAGTTTCCTATGATTTTTATTCCTGAACCCGTAGAACTCCAGCTTTTATATTTATTAATATAGTTTTCAGTAATTAACCCATCCTTGTCAGCCATACCAATTTCAATTGCTGACTTAACGATTCTATTGGATATTGTTAAGCCTTTTAATGAATATGGTCTTTCAAAATTCATGACGTCTGCCTTTGGTTCAGTGTTGTTTACCCAGTAGGATTTGTTATCAAACACATATGTAGGCAAATCCAGAATTTTTCCATTTAGAAGACAAGAAAAGCTTTCAAAGTCCACATCAACACCCAGAGTATATATCCTCCCTATTAATGAGATAATGGAATACCACTCTGTGGCACCAGTCTGAAAAAATGGTATTATATTTATTGATGTACTATCAGAGCTTACTTTGTCTGATATACTGTCAGTGTAGAAATCATCAGGTCCGATTTCAATTGTAACTACTTTAGTACCACGTTCTTCCTCAGACTGATATAAAGCCTTGATAGCGTCAAATTCCACAATCTGAGTTTCGGGAAACATCATATACTTTATTTGTACAGCTTCGTTTATGCTTAATCCATATTTATACGCTATTTCACTAATTGCTTCTTTTAAGCTAATCTGACCCGAAAGTACTCTTGTAGCCAAATTAGTCTTTCCTACTGCAACTACCTTGGTAGCATAAACATTGAAATCCATCAGTACTTTAGCCATTGATACTTGTAGTGCTAAAGCTATAACTTCCTGTATTGCTTTATTTATCATGCCAGTAGAATTAATTTCGTCCAATCCCAATAAAGCTTCTATATATTCAATGGTTTCCTTGAACATAACATTTTTACTTATAGTCTCTATATTATTAACCTCAAAAGTTCTGTCAGAAACCAGATATACAACTTTTACCTTCTTGTATTTTGAATTTTCAGCTGTTACTAAGGAGTAATTTATAGCTGCTGAACTTTGTTCACTTACTGTAAAATCATTTTTTAATACCTCTTTCATAAGCTTATACAGTTTTTCTGTACTATTAGCTGCTATAGCGAGCCTATTTGAAAAATGATTTCTGTTCACGTTCATAGTATGGCAAATATCCACCAAGCGTAAATGAAGATTATTTCCAATATAATTACATATTTTCTCCATTGTAAGCTTCAAAGAATATTTTGACTTAGCAGATATAGTAAATAAGTTAAATGGAACTTCCGGATGTCCCTGATTTCTTTTCATATTTAACTTGGGTGCCTCTTCTATAATCGTATGACAATTGGTTCCTCCCATACCGAAGGAACTTATTCCCGCCCTCATTAATTCATTACTTTGCCATGCTATAGGCCTATCTGCTATATAGAAAGGAGTTTCATTGAAATTAATATAGCTGTTAGGTTGATTAAAGTTAATAGTTGGCGGAATAATCCTGTTCTTTATTGCAAGAACAGCTTTTATAATACCTGCAATACCTGCTGTTGACTCTAAGTGTCCTATATTTGTTTTCAAAGAACCAACTGCACAAAATGATTTTTTGTCCGTAAATTTTTCAAAACTCTTAGTAAGTGCAGATACTTCAACAGGGTCTCCTAAACTTGTGCCTGTACCATGGGCTTCAATAAATGACAAGGTTTCCGGATTTATATCCGCTTTCATCATAGCTTCTGTTATGGCCATATATTGAGAATTAGCATTAGGAGCACTTGTATTGCTGGATTTACCGTCATGAGTCACTGCTACACTCTTTATAACCGCATGTATATTATCATTATCTTTTAAAGCTTTAGATAAAGGCTTTAACAGTAATGCAGTGCTGCCTTCCCCTGATATAAAACCGTTTGCTGTCTTATCAAAGGTTTTACATTTACCGTCTGGAGAAATTGCCTTAACCTGACTGAGAAGCACGTAATATTCCTTAGGTATAATCACATTAACTCCGCCGGCAATTGCCATTTCGCACTCACCTGACAATATGCTCTGACACGCGTAGTTTAGTGCCACCATAGAAGAAGAACACTGAGTATCAATAGTAAGACTCGGCCCTGTAAAGTTCATAAAATAAGATAACCTGTTAGCTACCATAGCATTTGATGTACTTAATGTGCAGAATGAATCATTCTGGTCATAGGAAATGTTGTGGTAATTATGGTTTGATACACCGACAAATACACCTACACTTAAGTCTGATAATTTTTTTGCAGTATATCCGCCATTTTCAATAGCACTCCAGGCTGTCTCTAAGAACAATCTCTGCTGTGGATCCATTCTTTTGGCTTCTCTCACAGATATATTGAAAAACTGTGGGTCAAACTTATCAAAATTCTCTATTAATCCAGCCCATTTGCAATAGGTTTTTCCTTTACCGGGAATACTGTTGTATACCTCTGAATCCTTCCAGCGTTCAATACTAATATCCTTGATACTTGAAACACCCTTTATCAGATTATCCCACAACTTATATACATCATCCGCTCCCGGGAAAATACCTGCCATCCCCACTATTGCGATATCCTTCTCAGAGTAATACGGCATCACGGCTTCCGGGGCCCCCTGCTCATACTGGTCTGTTACTGCTTCTACTTGTGATATCTCTGTTACTTCCTCTGCCTTTATTTCCATATCACCCATCGCTGCTATTTCCTTATCAGAGTTCATGAATTTAACAATACTGTTAAAATGTTTTTCACATAGGTAGTCTGCCAAAGCATCAACCGTCTGATATTCAAAAAACACTGTTGGATAAAGGCTTATTTGAATTTCCTTTTCAATTATCCCTGACAAAGCAACTAGAGATAAAGAATCCAGTCCTAATTCTAAAAACCCTACGTCTGAGTAAACTAATGACTTTTCAATGCCTGATACTTCCAAGATTTTTAGAATTATAGTTTCTTTTGTAAATTCCAATACACTGTCATAACTTTTTCCTTCTTTTTTTGGCAGTGCTTTAGTTTTTAGGGCCGTTGGCATTGTCTTTAATGTTTCTGCCGACTTAACCATGTGGTTAGTTTCCCTTGTATTACTAATATAGTTAACTTTTTCCTTTATTCCGTCTGCAACTATGATAGAATATGGATATCTCACACTTTTTCTATCCTTTAACGGCAGAGTGCTTATTCTGCTAAAACCTAATTTATTTAAACATGTTCTCCATTCGTGCGGAGTTAATAATGTAGAATTTTTTCTTAAATCAGTATCCTCAAATTTCCACCAACCGTCTGTCAATCCGAATACCAAATCAGCAAAACCTGTTATCATAGTAGTCTCCAGCATAACTACAACGGCGCTGCTCTTCATAACCTTTATTACATTATTAAAGGTGTTAGACAAACTTGTCGTAGCATGCAGTACATTTGCGGCAATTATGATATCAAAGGCTTCATTTTGAAGTTTTTGCATATAAGGATCTTTTTCTATATCCAGCTGTGTATATTTGACAAAGCTGTACTCCTTGAAGGACTCTGAGGCATGCTTTACTAACACAGGTGAAATATCTGTAAACGTATACTCTACATTCAAGCCATCTATTTCTTTAAGAATTTTTGCTGTACTTCCTCCTGTGCCACCACCTATTTCAAGAATTCTTACTTTTTTCCCCGATTGATGAGATGATACTATGCTTTTAACTACCTTCCCTATGTAATAATTTTGAGGTGAAGGCAAGTGATAAAGCTTTTCCATTATATTAATGTTTCCACCCGGAAAAAGAACACTCATTGCGCTCAACTGTCCGGATAACACTTCTCTATATTTTGAGTAACAATTATCTAATATGATTGCATAAACATCTTCATTTCTGTAGTTTTCCTTAAATTGCTGACTTAATATATTAAAGCTGTTATAGCTGATATTTTCCTTACATTTAAACTTACTGCCCTCAGCTTGTATAAAGTCTATTTTTAATAATATATCAAGCATGGCATCAACAAGCCTATCAAACTTAGGAAGGATTTTACAGGTTTTACGAATATTATCTGCTGTTTGATAAACATCTTTTTCTGCAAAAATTCCATAGGCTTTAAAATAGTCCATAACAAAAGCCGCACAAAGCATGTCTAAATCTCTTCCAAAATTAAATTCATAGCTTTGATTAACGTCCTTTATTAATCTGTCTAATTCAATGTCATGCTTTAATATATTGCCTAAGCAGGATGCTTCGTCAGACAAACTACATCCTGAGCCAATTTTCTTTCCTTCTCTGTATAAGAGTTCAGCTTGCTTTTCAGTTGACATATGTCCTATACCAACCTGAGGCATGCCTGTAGAGATAACCTTATCAAAAGCATCCAAAGCTTCCTTAACTTCCATTGGTGCGAAGCCTTTCGCTTTTAATGACTGGGTATACATAGGTTTAGCCACTATGCCTGTAGTTCCCCAGATACCCCAATTGATTGTTAAAGTCCTTTTTCCTTTTACGAAATTTCTATAATAAGTAAAACTATCTTCAAAAAAATTAGCGGCGGTATGATTACTCTGACCCATTATTCCAACATAGGAAACAAATCCTGAGAAAAGTATCATAAAATCTACCGGGTCATCCTCAGTTAGCTTGTCAGCCAATACAGTTCCCAGCATTTTTGGCTTTAATACACTATAAAATTTCTCACTGTTCATATTCAGTATAAGAGCATCCTGTAATACTCCCGCTGAATGTATTATTCCATTGATTGGCCCAAACTTTTGTCTTACTTCATCAAAGACAGCTTTCAAGGAATCATAATCTGTTATATCAGCTTTATAAAAAGCTAAGCGGGACCCCTTTGCCAATACTTCTTTAAATGCTGAAATATTGTCTTTAATTCTGCTGTTCATAAGGTCTTGAGAGTTTTGTAGCTTCCCCCATTGATTTACGTCGGGAAATTCACTTCTGGATATGACTATAAAATTAGCCTGAACTTTGTCAGCTAAGTGTTTTATAATTTCAACTCCCAGACCGCCCTGTCCACCCAGAACTATGTAGGTTCCACCCTTTCTGACAGTAATCCCATTAACAGCGTCTTGTTTAAGTTCTTTCACTTTTTCTATAACCATTACAAATCTTTTGGTATTCCTATACGCTACAAATGCGTCCTTATCAATAGCAGAAAGTTCTGATAAAATACTTCTTGAAATAGGCTGTACTTTGAAATCCTGACAGTCAAAATCTATATTGACTGCCTGCACTTGTTCAAATTCTAAAGGAATAGTTTTTATTACCCCTAAAATATCTGATTTTTCGGGAAACAATACATCCTTTCCCCTTAGAGCGGGCTGACAGTTATTTGTTACTGTTAAAAGCTTCAATTTACTATTGATTTTATTTTCCTTCAAAGCACGTAGTAAAAAAATGATATCCAATGCGTGAGAGTGCTTATTCAGATTGATTTCACCTATAGCTTGTTCTACTCGGTTGTAGTCATCTAAAGGCCACAAGTATAATACATTATGTAACTGAAGACCTTTTTGTTGCAGTTTGTTCAGAACTAATGCAAAGTCCTCATATTCGCCTTGGGTTACAATAAAGGTATGTCCGTCATTGTTAAAATTTGTATTACTTCTGTATACTTTATAAACATCATATCCGGAACTTTTTATTTCCGTTGCTATACTACTGTGCTGTTGATTATCTTCGTCCATAAATATTAAAATATTTTTATCTGTTCCTGTAGTTTCTTCACTAAGCAACGGCTTTTCTATCCATGTGGGTTTAAATAACAGGTTATCGCAGGAACCATTATTTTTTATCTTTTTAAAATGAACTCCATTAAATTTCATAATGACCTGTCCATTATTATCAGTCAAAATAACGTCTGCTTTTAGAATTTCCGAACTATTATAATCACTAAAAATTTTTACTATACTTTTATAACTTGTATCAACCATATTACTATAAATAGTTATTTTACTTATACAGAACGGCACATATTTGTCTTTAATATTGTTTTTTAAAAGTATAGCAGAAACCACCTGCAATGCAGAGTCTATTACGCCAGGGTGAAACACTCTGCTGCAATCAGTACTATCCTCAACGGTTAGCTTTATTTCTCCTAATGCAGTGGTGCTTCCAGCTGCAATTCTTTTTATTCCTCTGTATAACGGGCCATAATGCAGCCCCACAGAGTCCATGTATTCATAAATTTTCTCAGCTCCTGAAGCTACTTGATTTTCATCAGCATAATTCTCAAAATCATCCTCACCCTTTATCAATTCATCCTGGAAGGAATACTTTCCCCCGGAACATTCAATAAAAGTAGTGGTTGTTTCGTCCCATCTGTCTATTCTGAATTGATTACTGTTATCATTAAAAATTCTCACTCTGATGAGAATACTTGTATCCTTTGCTGCAATAATAGGTTCTGCAAATCTTATATCTTCAATTGCTTTGATTTCCCTATTCCACAGCTGTTGTACACCCATAGCTGCCAGCTTGATCTGATATACACCTGAAACTACATAATTTTCTCCAACCACATGGTCTCTTAAAACTGCATCCCTATCAGCATTCAGAACTTTATAAAATGAAACATATTGTTCAGTTTTTGATAAAATCCCATCGAAAAATTCAATATTTGTTTCATTTGACATATAATTCATCGGAAGGCCTTTGTTGCTGTTTATTACCTCTTCTCTTGAAAAGCTGTATAACGGTAATGCTGTTCTTTTAGCTCCAATACTTTGGAAAAACCGTGTTAAATCAAACTCTGCCCCTGACATATTAAGTTTCCCCATTGAGTCAAAGAGCTGGAGCCAGTCATTTTTCCCTCTGGTCAGAGTTGCAGCCACAGTTACGTCACTATAACCTTCAGCAATTTTGCTTGTAAGCTGAGCAAGAGTTGCTCCCGGCCCTAACTCAATAAAATACTTATAGCCTTCGGATAACAGTTTTTTAATGCTTTTATTGAATTGTACAGTACCCATTATATGAGAGAGCCAATACTCCTCAGTTAAAGCTTCCCCATCAATAAAATCTCCGGTAACATTACTCACAATTTTAAACTGAGCTTTGTCAGGCTTGATATACTGTAAAACTTCCCTGTACTTATCAAGTATAGATTCCATAAGGGGAGAATGAAATGCATGAGATACCTGAAGCAAAACAGACTTTATGGATCTTTCCTTAAGTCTAGTACAAATTTTATCTACAACAAGCTTATCCCCGGATATAACTGTATTTGTTTCACCATTAACTGCAGCAATTGATACTAAAGCCCTCTCTTGATAGCTAAGCTCTGATAATAACTGATTAACTTCACTTTCATATGTAAACAACGCCGCCATTGCTCCGTTTTCAGGTAGCTCACTCATAAGCTTGCCCCTTGTCACAACTAACTTTAGCGCATATTCCAGGTCTATAACCCCTGCTACACAAGCTGCCACATATTCTCCTAAACTATGACCGATAACTACCGACGGGGATAATCCTAAATGTTTCCATAGGATATACAGGGAATAGTCCAATGCAAAAGTTACAGGCTGAGTTATATATGTACTGCTTAAAAGCTTTGTGTTTTCCGGGTTAAATAATAGTTCATTTATTGGCTTACCTAAATACGGCATCAATATATCACTGCATTTATCCAAGGTTTTTTTAAATAAACTATTTGTGTCGTATATTTCCTTAGCCACACCTGTGTATAGACTGCCTTGCCCGGTGAACATAAGTACTATCTTGTTGCCTGCTTTTTTAGCTTTATCTCCTATGAATATTGATTTTTTTTCATCGGTTATTCCTTTTTCTGCATCCTCCAGTTTAACTATAAGTTCCTGAATATTACTTGCATTTATAAATAACTTATTTGTAAATGCCTGCCTTCCTGCGTTCACTACAAAAGCTACATCCTTATGTCGCAGCTGTTTATTCATTTTCAAAAACTTTATATACTCTTTTATTAATCTATCTAAGGCTTCTCTGTTCAAAGCAGACATAACAAAAGGCAGATACCTCTGTTGCTCCTGTTCCTCAACTTGAGAATAATTATATTCTTCAATAATTATGTGGCAGTTAGTACCTCCAAAACCAAAGGAACTGATGGCAGCTCTTCTTTTATCACCGTAATTGTCCCATGTAACTGCTTTAGTTATAGGGAAAAACGGTGAATCAACGAAATTAAATCTTGGATTAGGAATATCGCAATTTAATGTTGGTACCAAGGTTTTATTCTTAATGCAGAGTAATATTTTTATAAAGCCTGCTATTCCGGCAGCACTATGCAAATGACCAATATTAGTCTTTACTGAGCCGATGGCACAAAAGCCCCTCCTACCTGTACTCTCCCTAAAGGTTTCAGTTAATGCCTTAACTTCTATAGGGTCTCCGATGGCAGTTCCTGTTCCATGAGCCTCAATATAAGTTATATTTTCAGGAGATACCTTGGCATTTTTTAAGGCTTTCTTTATTAAATCTTTTTGTCCGTTAAGATCTGGCGTTGTTATTCCCATGGTATGCCCATCGTTATTTATAGATGAGCCTGCTATAACGGCATATATTGTATCGCCGTCTGCAACTGCTTTACTATATTCTTTTAAAATTACTATCCCTGCACCTTCTCCGGGAACGTAGCCATTAGCTCTTTTATCAAAGGTGTAGCACTTTCCGTCCGGAGAAATTGCTTTAGCTTTTGAAAGTCCTATATAGGAATCACTATTTACTAATAAATCAACTCCTCCTGCCAGTGCCATTGTGCAATCTCCTGCCAAGATACTCCTGCAGGCAGTGTGAATACTTACTAAAGAAGACGAACATGCTGTATCCACGACCATAGATGGTCCCCTGAGGTTTAAAAAATCAGAAATCCTTGCGGCTATCATATTTGGAGCTTTCCCGATTATATAATTTCTGTCTGCCCCTTCCATTAAATCTGTGTTATTTTTATCTAGCATACCTAATGTACGGTTATTTGCTCTGGCTCCTAGGAATATGCCTGTATCAGAATTTTCTTTTCTGATATTTCCATATCCTGCATGTTCCAATGCCTCCCAGGCAACTTCCATTATAAGAAGCTGCTGAGGGTCTATTGTTAGTAAATCCTCTTTATTCATTCCCAAAAAAGCTGTATCGTAATATGATATTGAGCCTAAAAAGCCTCCCCACTTTGAATAGCTTGTCTTGCTATTGTTGTCTGAATTATTATCGTAAAAGCCATCCAGCTCCCATCTTTCCTTTGGTATCTCAGTAATACAATCTCTTCCATGTAAAATATTATTCCAAAACTCATCAGCATTGTCAGCCTGAGGAAATCTGCATGAATACCCAATCACTGCTATTTTATTTTTTTCATTACCTTCAGATTCTACATTGTATTCTGATTTTTTCTCATCAATCATGTATTCAGCATCTATGTAATGCACTTCTCTTTTTTGTACTTTTTCTAACAATTTTACCAATTCATGCTTGTTCATTATAATACCTCACATTTTCAAGCTAATAATTGCCCGCTGTCTCTTTATCCATCATATATTCTAAAACTTCATCTACGGTTAATTTTCCTTCATAAAGCATTTTAAGAACCTCCGGCCTTGCTAACGTACTGAGATCCGTTTTATCCATCTGTACTTCAATATCTTCATTTGCACTGAAGTTTTCTCCGAGGTATTCTGCTAACAGGTTAATATTGGGATATTCAATAATTATAGATGGTTCAAAATGTTTTCCATAATACTTTTCTATTCCCCCCAGCATATCCGCCAAGGATATAGAATCTATTCCATATTCGCTAAAATCCACATCATAATCAATCTCTTCCTCTGACAGCTTTAATAAATCCATTAGTAATTCTTTTATCAATTGTTTTGGTGCATCATTTGCATGGGAAGTCGGTGATTTAACCCTAACTTTAACTTGTTTTTTTTCTTCAACGGGCTTTAATGCTTTGCTGTCATTTAAATGGTTTAGGAGCTTGTCCGATTCTGTACCGGCAATTACAATATTTCCTCTATAACCGCTTTCGAATAATTCTTCAAAGGCACTAACTGCATTTTCGGCTTTTATGCTATACCCTTCCTTTGTTGTTAACCCTCTGTTTGACATTCCGGTTTCAGCCCAAACAGGCCAGTTAACGGATATAACCTTACAGTCTGATTTTTCACTCATATATTCAGAATATGCATCTAAAAACCCATTAGCTGCAGCATAATCGCTGAAGCCTACTCCTGTAAAGCCAGCTAAGGCTGCCAATGATGAGAATAATATTACTTTTTTAACCTTATGCCTTACTGCCAGATTGCCTATATTTAACGTTCCGTTTATTTTAGGAAGTAAAACTTTCTTTATGGAGTCTTCACTCTTTGTCCTGATGGAAATATGCACACTGTCTATTACCCCTGAACAATGAATTACCGCATTTATCTCTCCATATTTTAAGTTAGTATATTCAAATACCCTTTTCATTTCACTAAAATCACTGACATCCGCTTTTATATAGCTCACATCCGGACCTAGCGCCCTCAGTTCATTAAGGTTTGCCAGTCTATCTGAAATATTGTCAGCATTCCTTGCTTCCAACTCTGTTCTTCCTGTAATAACTAATCTTGCATTTTTATTCTTTATCAACCGCTTGCATATCTCAAAGCCTGCTCCGCAAAGGCCTCCAGTTACTATAACCGCCGGCCTGCTTTCATTGATAGCGCCATTTCCTTCATCACTAAGGTTAAATTTCCTGTACTCTTCAACAAATCGGTTGCCATCTTTTAGATAAACACACTCTGTATGATCTGATTCAATAACTTCCTTCATTAAATTTATGGTATTATAATTTCTGCCTAAAAGAATGCTCTTTGATTTATAGGCTGGAAATTCATACGGTATTATCCTGCAGAAAGCTGATGCCGCCGTTCCGGCAGCTATATCCATACTTCTGCTTCCTTCCTGATTCCTTGAAATATTTATTAATTCTATACTTTTACTAATGTTATTGTCATATAGATATCTTGTAATTTTAAACAGTGTAAGAACGCTCTTGTATGTGTAGTCCTCACTGTTTCCAGGGCTATCGTATATACTCGAACAAATTATTTTAATGCTTGCAAAGCTGTCAACATTGCTCTTACTTAGAACACTGCCTATATTGTGAAGCCCAACTGATACATACTTTATCCTGAAAGCTTCAAAATCTGTCCTAAGACTTTCTATAGCAGCATTATTCCCTTCAACTAGTATGTATAGGGCTTTCTCTTCACTGTTTACAGATATTAAAGGTTTTTCCTTATAGTATTTTTTTATGAAAGTGTATCCTTTGTCTTCTACAGCTCTGGACATTGCCCAGTAACTTTTTCTTACCAGTGGATATTCCGGTAAAGGAATTTTATACGCACACTGTTTTTTAAAGTATTCATTCCAATCTAAATTGCAGCCTCCTTCATATAATGAAGCTAAACGGCTTAAATCAAAACCCCTTTTTATATTCCAACTGTCCCCAAGAATAAGCCTTGTATTACGCCTGTTGGAATCCTTTGACACCGGCTTAATGCTTTTTATATATAAACTGTTATTAATCGTAGCATCTATTTTTTCTATCAAAGAATTAATGTCTTCTACAATATAAGAAATTCTGTATGGGTAGTGATCTCTTCCTGCAAACAATGTATAGCTTAAGTCTTTTAAGCTTATACTTGTATTAACTGATAAGTACTTCTTTAAAGCCTGAAGGCTTGTAGTTAACACATCTGTATTCTTTGCTGAAAAAGGTATTACATGAGCAATGCGCCCGTTTTCTGTATCTTTTATTTTGTCAGGTGCTTCTTCCAAAACTACATGGGCATTTGTTCCGCCAAAGCCAAAGGAGCTTACCACAGCCCGCCTTGAAGTCTCCCCTTCTTTTTTCCAGGGTATAAGCTTATCACTGATATAAAAAGGACTTTCAACCAGGTTTATCAGACTATTCAATTTGTTAAAATTGCATAGTGGCGGTATTTGCTTTTTGTTCAAGGCCAGCACTGTCTTTATTATGCCGGAAATACCTGCTGCCGGTTCAAGGTGTCCGATGTTAGTTTTTACACTTCCTATTGCGCAGAAGGAATTATCTTTGGTAAAGTTTCTAAAAGCTTTAGTTAGGGCCTTAACTTCAATAGGATCTCCCAGAGATGTACCTGTACCATGAGCCTCAACCATAGATATTGTCCTAGGGTCAATATTGCCCTTTTCCCACGCACTTAGAATAACTTCCGTTTGAGCCTGAGCATTAGGCGCTGTAAGTCCATTTGAATGCCCATCCTGATTTATTGAAGTACCTTTGATAACCGCTAAAATATTGTCCCTGTCCTCTATTGCAGCTTTCAGTGGTTTTAATATAACTGCTCCTGCTCCTTCACCTCTCAAATATCCATTTGCACCTTCATCAAAGGTTTTACATTTTCCATCCTTGCTTAACATTCCTGCCTTTTCAAAAACTATTGAGAAGGTTGGAGTCAAAATCAGATTAACACCGGCTGCTACAGCCATGCTGCAATTACCTGTCAAAATGTTTTCACAGGCCAAATTCAATGCAACAAGGGAAGAGGAACATGCCGTATCTACCGTAAGACTAGGCCCTTTAAGGTTGTATATATATGAAATTCTATTAGATAAAATTGATAACTCATTGCCTGTCCCCATTAATGCTTCATATTCTTTTATATATTTCATATATTCTGTTATACATGCCCCTACAAACACACCTGTTTTAGAGTCTGACAAGTTATTTTTAGATAGCGAAGCATGCTCAAAGGCCTTCCACACTACCTCCAGCAAAACCCTCTGTTGCGGGTCCATGAGTTCAGCCTCTTTTGGTGATATTTCAAAAAATAATGAATCAAATTTATCAATTTCATCTAAATAACTTCCATAAAGACTGTCTGCACGGTCCTTATAATCATTACTTCTATATACTTCAAGACTGTCATCTATCCTATCATCAGGGTAATTTCCTGATACGCTTATCCCATTTGCAAGGTTATGCCAAAATTCTTCAATATGCTTTGCTTTAGGAAATCTGCAGGCCATACCTATAATTGCTATATCCTGCTCATTAACTACTGAAGTCTCATCACCTGTGTGTAAAATTGAGGCAACCTCTTGCACAGAACATTCCAAAGCCTCTACCGAGTTTTTATCAGTAAAATAATCATGTTTCAAAACTTCTTCTTTAAATTCTTCTACGATATATTTTGAAAGTTGCTCCAAGTTTGGATAGTCAAATACTGTAGTGGGATCTATATCTATGTTTAAAACTGAAACTATATCTTCTACAAATTTAGCTGATAAAATCGAGTCCATTCCAAGCTCCATAAAGCTTGTATAGTCATCAATAAAATCTTCCTGTATCTCCAGACTTTCTGACAGCTTTGCCTTTAAAAAGCTGTACACTTTAAATATTATACTGTCTTGAATTCTATCCTCTTTCGCAGCATACGTTACTTCGGATGTATTTTTTATCTTCAGTTCAGATGTAAAAACCTGCCGGGAGCTACTTTTTTCTGTGATATAGCTTGCCAGCTTAGAAACATTCTGATAATCAAATATTTCCGTTGCGTCTAATTCAGTATCCAACTCAGTATTAATAATTTCTATGAATTTAACTGCCAACAAAGAATCCATCCCTAAGTCAGTAAAGCTTGTAATTGTATCCAAATATTCTAAAGGTAATTCCAGCACCTCTGACAGCTTGGAGATTAAATACTCTTCCAAGTCTGCGGCTTTCTGCACTGACATTTCGGTTTTGCCTGTGGTTGGTAATGTTTTAATCTCATTATCACCACTTGGAGTTTCATCCTTAACCCTATCTGCTAATACGGCTCTTCTTATATTTAAAGTAGCCAGATGCAATGCTGCCCTAGCTGCTTCCTTGGGCTTTAAAACTTTGTACCCTCTCTTTAAGGCAGTATTTTCGTACCCAGCCCCCATTCCCGCATTCCAATAGGACCAGTTTATTGATAAACATTGGGTTCCATAAGTAATACTTTCGGCCATACCATCCATAAATGCATTAGCAGCGGCATAATCACACTGTCCTACAATACCTTCAATTGATGATATTGACGAGAAAAGCATTATAAAATCTACTTTTTCCTCTTCAAATAATTCCTGCAGTATTACAGTTCCTTTCACCTTTGCTGCCAGTACTGCATTAAAGTCTTCTATTGACTTATTTTTCAACAGAGAATCTCTTATCTCTCCTGCCGTATGGAAAATGCCATCAATCTTCTTATATTTTCGCTTTATAAAGTTGACTGCATCTCTCATAGAATTAAAGTCTTTTACGTCAGCAACTATATAATCAATTTTAATGCCTTTGCTTCTGAGGTTTTGTATACTTTCTTGCTGTTCTTTGTTAAGTTCAATAAAGTTCCTTCTGCCTAAGAGAACTATATTAGTTTTCAAGCTGCTGTCGATATTTTCTGCCAATGAAAGCCCTATACCACCTGCACCACCTGTGATGACGTAAGTTCCTTCACTTTTCAGCTTATGCCTCTGATCATACTCACGCTTGTTACATTTTTCCGGGCTAAATTCATACCTCTCACCATTTCTGTAAGCAACCTCAGACGCTGAAACCTTACAGCTCAACTCCTTGTAAATATTAAGTACTGACGCATCTATGGAATTTTTATTTATATCAATTACCATACTGTTCATGCTTGAAAATTCTTTACGGACTACCCTCATCAATCCCCATATTGAACTGCATTCCGGTCTTACTGCATCTTGTTCATCTATTTTCCAAGCTTCCTCGGTAACAACAATAAATTTTTCTAATTTTCCTGTTGCAATGATATCGACATTCTTTAGTATTAAAAAAATAGTTAATATGTCTTCCCTTAATATTGCAGCAATATTGGTAGAGGTAATTTTCTGTCTCTGTTGCAGCGCCCATAAATACAATATTCCATCAAGCTTTAAAGAATCTCTTGCTGCAGATGCAAACAATTCCCTTATATCTTCCTGCTCGCCGGGCCTTACTATATACTCAATTTCCGAAATTTTTTCAAAGGAATCACCCTTTAATACTCTTATATAATCAATCTGGTTCTCAACAAATAACTCTTTAAGTTTTACAGAAAACTCATCCTCTGCATCAAAGAACAAGTACCTTCCCTCTAACTTTTCTTCTTTTGTAAAATCCTTAGCTTTATTAACCCAAACTGGTATTTCAAGATTCTGAAGTAATTCCGGAGGATATGAGTCTGAAACTTTATTTACAGCATTAGCTGTACTTTTCTTTAAGGAGAATCCGTTTATCCTCACAAGTTCGGCTCCGCTCTCTGATAATATGGATATATTGCTTTTTAGGCTACCTTCATCATTTAGCTGTCCGTTAACAATCACCTGATATTGGGATTTATTTATTTCATTATCAAAAATAGATAAGTTCTTAATATAAAAAGGTAAAAACGGTTCACCTTGATTATCTACTCTATCATAAATAAGACTTACGGCAGTCTGAAAAGCAGCGTCTACAGCTGAGGGATGTAGCCCAAAGGCTTCCCTGACTTTTTTATCAAGGTTACTCAAATTAAATTGTGACCATGCCTCTGTATCATTCCTTTTAACGCTATTGAGCAATTTGAAGTTTGTACCGTAGTCAATGCCGGTATAGCTAAAATAATTATAAAAACTTTCAATATTTAAAACCTTTGTCTCGTCAAGATTCACTGATTCCAAAGCATTATCATTGCTGTCCCTGTCTGTAACAGTTTTCAATTTGCCTTTAGCATGTTCCTGCCATTCATGGCTCCCACTGCCTTCAACACTGTATATTGAAAAGTTTGTTGTATTTGCATTTTTATTAAGTCTAATATGTAGCTGGGTTTTTGCCTTTACAATCAGAGGCTTAAAAACAACGAAGTCATTGATTTCCTTTACATTATTATTATAAAACTGCTGTCCTGCCCTATAAATGGCATCCAAATATGCGGCAGCCGGTAGAACAGCATGTTCCTGGACTTTATGATGTGTATAAAAAGTGATATCAGCTTCATTAAAATTTAAAGAGTAAATCCCACAGTCAAAAGATTTATAAAGTTCCTTCAGCTCCGATAAAACTCCTGCGAACTCCTCAGTTTCTTCCTGCTGATTTTCGTCTGAATCCAGTCTGTATATATTCCGTTCAAAGGGATATGTGGGCAACTCAGTTTTGTATATATTTTTGTTTAAATACAAGTTTTCCCAATTTAAATCTATTCCATTAACATATAAAAAAGCTAATGAACTGTAAAAACAAGAGCTTGATTTATACAGTTCATCCGTAGGAACTGTAATAATAAAATCTTTTTTACCCTTTGCACATTCCCATTGGTCAGCCTTGCATAAATCAACAAGGTGTCCTTCAGAATCCTTTACCGTTTTTTCAAGGCTAATTACCTTTTTAGCTATAATATTTTGAATTGCTGCTTCAAAGGAACTAATGCCCAGCAAAACAGAAGCTAAATATAAATCCTTTTCATCACAATATATTATGGCTGTAGGTACTACTCCCAGTTTCATGAGCATTCTGAAATATATATATTTACAGAATAATTGTTTTAAAGACGAACTATCCTCAGACGAAATGTTCTGTAAGCTTTTATCCTTAATAACGGATAGACAGCTTTTAACTTCCTCCTTAATTATATGAAGATTTTTAACAGAATCATCTATATATTTTTCTTTTACCTGCCCGCTTAAATCAAAAATAATCTTTTTCTTATCATCAACACGGCTATTATTAATAAAATAGTCAGAAGAGGAGTTTATAATTAAACCTTCGGTAAAACTTTCGGAGGCTTCCTTCAATTTATCGCAAAGCTGTAACCCTGAATCAACAACAAATGCTGCCCTGTAACGAAAGGCGGTTTTACTTATATTGGAAGTAAAGCAGACTTCGTTAAACACAGTTTCTTTTTCCGATAAATATTTAATAAACCTTTCAGAAAGTATTTTTAAAGCCTTTTGTGTTTTTGCTGAAATACAAAAAATATTAGGTTTACCTTCACTGGTAACTTTCTCTATTTTAGGTGCTTCCTCAAGGATAATATGAGCATTTGTCCCCCCCATACCAAAGGCACTTACCCCTGCTCTTTTTACTCCCTTTACGTTCCACTGAGTCAGCTTATCATTTATTATGAAAGGTGAATCAGCTATATCAATAAAATGGTTTACCTTATTTAAATGTAACGTAGGAGGTATTTTACCATTCTTTAAGGACATAACAGTTTTTATTAATCCTGCAGCACCTGCCGCAGGCTCCAAATGGCCAATGTTAGACTTTACAGAACCTATTGCACAGAAGCCTTTTTTATCGGTGTACTTAGTATAACTCTTTTTCAATGCCATAATTTCTGTAGGGTCACCAATGGTTGTCCCGGTACCATGAGTCTCAATGTAAGATATTGATTCAGGATTAATATTAGTTTTTTCAAATATTTTAGAAATCATATCTACCTGAGCTTCAGCATTAGTAGTTGTAAATCTTGAGGACCTGCCATCGTTATTAATCACTGCTCCTTTTATTACAGCATGTATATTGTCCCTATCTTCTATTGCTTTTTCAACAGGTTTGAGCAGTAGCATCCCTATTCCTTCACCTGATACAATTCCGTTGGCATTTTCGTCGAAGGTTTTACAGCGACCTTCCTTAGACAGAACATTCATTTTGCTCAGCAACACATAATGCTGAGCTGAAAAATGTATATATACTCCCCCTGCCAGTGCCATAGAACATTCATCATTCAAAATGCTTTTGCATGCCTCGTGTATTGCTACAAGTGAAGAAGAGCATAGAGTATCTATAGCAATACTCGGCCCCTTCAAATTTAAATGAAAAGATATTCTGTTAGGTATAAATCCAAGAAGGCTGCTAGTAAATATGTGCCCTTCCAAATTGGTTTTGGATGTTAATACTTTATCAAAATAGCCTCGGCCCATTACCCCTAAGTATACTCCGGTATCTGAATTTTCAAGGCTTGTTGGGCTGTAACCTGCATTTTCAATGGTTTCATAGGCTACTTCAAGAGCTTTTCTTTGTTGAGGGTCAATAAATGGTGCCTCTTTTGGCGCTATATTGAAGAACATAGGATCAAACTCATAAGAATTTTCAATAATACCTCCCCAGCAGGAATAAGTCTTATTGCTTTCATCTTTGTTATCTGAATAGTATCTCCCAACGTCCCACCGTTCTTGCGGAATTTTACTTATACAATCTAATCCTTGTTCAAGGTTTGTCCAGTATTCTTCTATATTCCTGGCCTTAGGAAATATCCCCGACATACCGATTATAGCTATATCACCTTTATTAAAATTCCCTCTCATACCTATTACTCCTTCAAGATACTAATTCTACTTAAGCTTTTGTTCCAGATAATACAATATGTCTTCTAACGATCTTATTGCTGTGACCTGTTCAATATTAAAGGATATTTTAAATTGAGATTCTACCTCCATTATTATTGTTAAATGCATTGAAGAGTCCCACTCCCCTATGCTATCCTGATTTATTTCCTCATCCGGAGTAGTTTCATCAATTCCTAACAAATCTGTTAATATTCTCTTAAGTTTACTATAATTAATATCTCTATCCATACCCATGTAACTCCTCATTAATAATAATTTTGTTTAATCAATTCTTACTAATCAATTTTATGTACTCAGGATTGCATATTTCTTCAAGATTATAACGATAGTACATATCTTCCCTCTTTATAAACCCGTTCTTTGTAAGGAAATCAGCACAGGCTTTATTTTTCCCGGAAGGAATAAACTGAGCTCTGATGCTGCTTTTAAGCTTTTTAGCAGCCAAATCTTTAATCACATACAGCATAGATTTTTCTATACCTCTTCCCATTGCCCTGCAACTAAGTAAAAAATCTCTTATTCTAATATCTGAATCATTTATATCAAATGAGCAGAATCCAATCAGCCCATAACTTCCAAATCTGTCTCTCGCATAGAATGCAACCCCTGATGAATTTTCCTTACTACAATAGGACATAATTTCCGACTGCCCCATTCTTCTTGTTATCAAATTAAACTGGTTTGTTTTATTGAATAGCTGTGTGACTCTTTCTATATTATTCTCATTTACCAATTCATAACTGACCTCAAGTTCTATCTGGTACAGCCATTGTTCAATATCTCCAACGGCTTCTACCAATTTTTTTCTTTCTTGTTCCTGTTTATATAGGTCAGTTCTGTGGCTATCTTCTAAACTGAAGGCGGCCTTGTCAAAACATTTAAGATTATTTAAGGCACGAACATAGTAAATAGGGTCCTCCGGCCATTCCGGAACAAGAACTTGGGGAAGCTCACTGGCTACCCTTGATCTTTCAAAAGGACTATCATCAATAAAAACTATTGAATCTAAACCCAGATTTAATTCCAAAGCCAATTCACTTATATTTTTTGCTTTATCCTGCCAATTAATTTTAAAGGCTGTAAAGTCATCCTTTTGTAAAATCATCTCTGAATGATTTTCAATAACATTCATAGCGATGACTTCGTCATTTTTACTGCATACTGCTAATAGAATTCCTCTGTTTTTCAGCTGAAGTAAATGCCTTTGAAATTCTGTATAGGCCTCACCTATATAATCTATTCCGCCCAGCCGTATGCCCTGCATTCCATCTTCCCCTAAGATGCCTCCCCAAAGAATATTATCTAAATCAAGAACCAAAAGCTTCTTGGCTCTGCCTTTTACTGCATCATACACTGCTCTTATATCTTCCGAAGCTTGAGTAAATATGCTTTGAGTAAATGGGATTTTACCTAAGTACCACAATTTCTCATCTTCAGCCTTTTCTGAAAGCTTTATCCACTGCTCTGTATTCAATAAAAAAACATTTGTTAAATCATCTAAGCTTTCTGAAAGCTTTAAATTCATTTGCATTAATATGTTATAAATACCCACTGAGTGTTTGAAGTCTAAAATACCGTTTCCTCTATAGTTGCTTTCAATTGTCCAGATAGGCACTATAACCAGCTTGGCAATCTTTGAAACCCTTCTTATATACTCTGAAAATTCCTTTACTTGCTGAAAGATTAACTCTTTGTCAAATTGATTTTGTGTACACAATTTTACAAATTCATATATTTGGCGACGAGGGTTTGTCCATAAAACTACTATATGCTCTTCTTCTCCACTCTCTGCACTGCATATATCATCAATGCTCTGCCTTACCTGATCTATCGGATGAACAAAAATCTCCAAACTCTGATCTGTAAACTGTTTTTTTAATGTTGCCTGAAGAGGATTTATAGTAAAATCGGATACCAGCGAAATTTTTAATTTCCCTTTACTCATGTTCCTCCCCCCGTAATGGGTATATTAGTACCGTTTATAAAAGAACCGCCTTCCCCGCAAAGAAACAGTATAGTTTTTGCCACTTCAGACACATCAGCTAATCGGTTCATTGGATTTTTCTGCACTTCACCGTATTTTACACTATTTGAAATATATGTAGTCATTTCTGTAATCATCATTGAAGGAGATACCATATTAACGGCAACGCCATATCTTCCCATATCCGCTGCTAAAGATTTGGTTAACCCCCAAAGAGCCTCTTTTCCTATTACATAGGGATACATTGACAAAGGCGGAGCACCCAGAATATATGATGTACCGATATTTATTATCCTTCCATACTTTGCTGCCTTCATTCCCGCTGCACAGACATCTAGAATTTCAATTAGACTCTTTATATAAACATTAAAATATTCGTCCAGTACTCCATTAATGCTGCTTCCTAAGCTTACCTTGTTCGGAACAGGACTAGCTGCATGGATTACTATATTTATAGGCATAAATTCCTTATTTACATTTACAATCAATTCTCTTAACTCTGACAGATTGTTTAAATCACATAATACATTTGTTATTTTTCCGGGATAGTCTTTTTGGAGGTTGATTATTTCCACAGACTCTTTTCTGGACAAAACTACTACATTGTAACCTTCTTTTAGCAATTCTTTAGTTACTTCAAGTCCCAATCCTCCGGAACCTCCGGTAACTAAAGCGCATCTTTTAGATAATTCTAACATAGGCAGACTCCTGTTTATTTTATTCAGGCACATAACCTTTGCCGTTCCCGATAATACTTTTATTGTACCTTTCATTACTAATATCTGAAGTTTCGCAATTCCTAAAGCTTCACTTCTTTGTATTATTTCAATCTCTATATCAACGGTCTCATTCCAAAATACCGGAGACATGAAACTAATGTTCAAATCCGACCATAAAGCACCATAACCGGGTAATTCGGTGCCTATGATTCTACTAATCTCTGACAATAGTATCGCACCGTGGCATACCGGGTTCTGAAACCCATAACTATATGCACCATCTTCTGAGACATGTATCGGATTATCATCTCCGGAGAATTTTTTGAAATCCATAACCATATCTTTTGACATGGTAAAACTGGTTTTATACTTTTCCCCAACCTCAGGTAAATTCAAATCTATCACCACTATCTAATTAATATAGTTATTTTGATTTTACAGCCTGCTTGCAATTACTTCTCCCACTTCTTTAGAATTATTCACAATATAATTGTGATTTCCATTAACCTTTATGAGCTCACATATTTTGCAATAATTCTTCCAATCCTCCATATAACTAGGCTCTACCATATCATCATCCTGGCTGAAAATAATATGGCTAGGGCATTTCAAGTACAATTCTTCAGTCTCTTTAAAACTTTTGAGCAAATTATAATCCGCTTTTATGACCTTCATGTAAGAATAAAAAAATATACTATTGCTCTTGCCCAATTGCTCATATCTACCACCGAGTTCTATCAAACCGTCCCTTATACCTTCCGTAGTTTCAAAAGTACTGGTACTCTCTACTTCCTTTCTAATATTGTTTGGGGAAGTGGATGCACTAATAAATACTCCTTTAGGAAAAATTCCTGCTCTTTCAAGTTTAACTGCTAAAAGATATCCTATTATTCCTCCCAGACTATGCCCCAAAATGTAGAAATCCTTGTCTAAATACTTCTGAATTCCTTGATAATATATTTCCACTATTTTATCCATATCGCAAATTAACTCTCCATTTACAACTCCATGTCCCGGGGGATCAATGGAAACAATATTGACCAAGTGTGAAATATTTTCTGATAGCATTCTAAAAGAAGTTGAGGTCCCTCCAATAAACGGAAAACAAAACATTAACGGCTTAGTTTCATCTTCTGAAAAAAACCTTAATGCAAATTTATTGTTACCTCCATTAATTACAATTTTTTCTTTTCTTCTCATTATTTCTCACTATTCCTGAGCAGTTCTTGGTAATTTATAACTCTGCCCATATACGGCTTGGTGTAACTTGAAAATTATCTAGATTTATTTTGCTGCACTGTGTTTTCAGATAATTTAATCTTCTAAGATACATAGCACCGTAAATCAGGTTTTTTGCTACATCAGTAACTTTTCTATTGGCAGGTTCCTCCAGATAAGTACCCTTTACCCATCTATTAAAGGCCCCCATAGCCGGTCCGCAAAAGATTTGAAAGTCAGCTTTCTTGTCCATTTCCCCTCTTTGCGCCCACTTTGATGAAAGACCCAGATAACTTCTAAAAATCAGTGCCATTTTTAGCTTATGATTTTTCTCCGCTCTCTTAAGCATTTCAGGGTCCGTGTTCAAGAAGAATTGTCTGGTATTATTCCATACATTTTCTAAAGTATCGTTAAATACCTTAGATTCCAGATATGTTCTTGTCTTAGGGTCTATTTCTTCTATACTGGCGCAATTTTTAAAGGTTTCATACAGTTTGTTAGCCTTTAAGTGGAACATTACTCCTTTTGTCATTACCTGCACTCTGCTTCCCATTTCAAACATATCCGCTGACGGTGCATTGGCAACATCACTCATTGAAATCTGGGATAATATTCCCTTTACTTCATCGCAAGTACCTGCTTCAATACAGCTCTGATTTATAGAACCGGTCATAACAAAATCTGCCCCTAATGTAAAGGCCGCCAATACAGTATAGGGTGAGCATATTCCTCCTGCTGCGCCTATTCTTATTCTTCCATGCTTGTACTTATATTTGTCCATCATTTGAATTCTAAGTATAGCCATGTTTTGAAATAAGACTAAAGCAGGTCTGTTATCTGTATGTCCTCCTGAATCAGCTTCTGCAATTATATCATCAGCCACTGGTATTTCTTGAGCTAGTTCTGCTTCCTCGTTGGTAATTCTACCCTTTTCCAATAGTAGTTTTATTATCTTTTCCGGAGCAGGTGACATAAATAGTGATGCAACCTCTTCTCTTGATATTTTTGCAAAAATCTTATTTTTAGTAATTACTCTTCCATTCTCCTTGTGAGCACCACGAAGCCTGTATTCAACTATTGCAGGTGTAAGTGTTACCGCTCCGGCTACCTCAATTCTCTTAACATCATGCTTTAGCAGTAAGTTTATCATTTCTTCATCCTTTAAAGGATTAGCTGAAATCATATTTACCCCAAACACTCCGTTGCTTCCTATTCTGCTTTTTATTTCAATTATGGCTTTTTCCACTTCCGAGGTAGCCATACCCCCTGTTCCCAAAAAGCTCATAAACCCATCTGTTGCTGCCGCTACAACCATATTTACAGATGCTATTCCCTGAGCCATTCCACCTAAAACATAGGGATATTTTACATTGTGTTCCTCCATAAATTCATGGGAACCAATGCTTATGTTTTCGCAATCATAGTCATAGGCCACCAGCTTGTGATATCCTTCAGCCTCACTTAAGGATATTTTTCCTTCACTCGTAACAAAAAGCCTTCCGTTCTTTTCATAAATAAAAACACTTTTTGTAAAATCTCTTATCAGCTCTTGCCCCGAACCTAATTCTATTTCTGAATACTCAGGATAAATCCATAAAGATAATTGTTTATTTAAACTCATAGATTCTCAACTCCATTTTTGATCTAGTGTAATATTAATGGTCAAGATAAGCTTTTTTGATATTAAAGTACAGATCCTTGAGATCTGCCTTGGAATACTCTCCATGAACCTTTTCTTTATGGCTGTTCTTAGTGCTTCTCAAATATAAATTAGCATATTCGTTATAGAATCTGTGCAACTCCAATTTTGTAGGAAGCAGTGTGTGACTCATATCAAACAAGTCATAATTTTTTGATATCATTTTATCCTCAACTTCATCATACAATTCAGTACCCGGAAGAGGAGTAAGGACAGTGTACATTATGCTGTCAAAATTTAATTTGTTGGAAAACTCCAACATGTCATCAAAATCCTGTTCCACAAAATCCTGGCTTATAATTATAGTCGCTGTTACTTTTATACCTAGTTCATGGGCAATCTCTACAGCCCTTACATTGTTAACTGATGAGTTTTTCTTATTCCAATTCTCTAAATCACTACTTCGATGTGATTCAATTCCCATATGTACCTTTGATAGTCCGATTTCAGCCCATTTTCTCATCAAATCTGTGTGCTTGATAAATGTATCTGATCTTACAAAAGTATAGTATTTCTTTTTAATTCCCGATTTCTTTATTTCCTCTGCTAAAAGATCCATGTAATTCATATCTATAAAAGATTCATCATCAGCGAAAAAGATATACGGTTCTTCTATTTGCTTAAGCTCTTCAACTATCCTTTCTATTTCACGCTTCATGTATTTTCCGCCAGATTCCTTCCATAAGGAGCAAAACTTGCATCTATGCGGACAGCCTTTTGAGGTACGTATAGTAGCAAGGGGTTTATACTCTTCAGTAAAATACATGTGTCTGTATTTTTTAGTTAAATATCTGTTTGGAAACTTAAAGCTCTCTAGCTCAGGATAAGCTCTATTTTTATTTCTAATAAATTCCCCATTCTTATTGAAAGCCATTCCATCAATCTGTTCTAAAGCTCCACCATGCTGAAGTGTATATAGATATTGTCTCATTGTTTCAATACCTTCACCAATCATAATGGCATCAATAGATGGTTTATAAAAATCCTTGGCACTTACCGAGGCATGATGTCCACCTACTAAAATGATAATATTTGGGTAATCTTTTTTCACTTCTTCTGAAAGTCTTATTACTGTGTTAACATTTACAGTCAATGATGTGAATCCAATAACATCAGGATTAAAATCCTCTATTTTGCTTGTCAGAGTGTAATCCTTATCAACTCTCATATCAAATATTTCTATATCATGCTCGTCCTTTAATCCTGCAGCTACGTATTCCAATGCAAGAGGTTCAAGTATAAATAACTTATCATAATGAGACGCAGTTTTAATTGTTGGTGGCTGAACTAAAAGTAACCTCATTTTATTCCTCCTTTTATCGGCCTATTCATCAACTGTTTTGTAATCTCTTCCTATTTTTCTAAGATTAGTAAACATCTCAATCATAATAGGTTTTGTATAATCCATGGAATCTTTATTTTTAAAGTTATGCTTATTACTTTGTATATACAGGTTTGCATATTCTGTATAGAATCTTCTGATACTAAGCTTTGTAGGCAAAACCGTATGAATCATATCAAAATAATCGTAATTTCTGAGTATTAATTGTTCTTCCACTTCTTTATATAAGTCTGTTCCCGGAAGTGGAGTCAGCACTGAGAAGAAACTGCTCTTTATGTTGGAATTGGCTACAAATTTACGCAACCCATCAAAATCATCTGAATCATAATCTTGACTTATAATAAAGGTTGCAGTTACTTCAATTCCCATTTCTTCTGCAAGTCTTATAGCCTTTACATTGTTTTCAACCGAATTTCGCTTATTCCATTTTTCCAAATCAGACGGTCTATGTGATTCAATGCCCATATGTACCTTTGCCAGACCAATACTAGCCCATTTTCTTATTAAGTCTGTGTTATGAATAACTGTATCTGATCTTACATAAGCATAGTATTTCTTTTTTATTCCGGCTTTCATTATTTCATCTGCTAAAGCATCCATATATCTGAAATCAATAAAAGATTCATCATCAGCAAAGAAAACATAAGGTTCCTTAATCTGTTTTAATTCTTCCACCGTACATTTTGGATCTCTCACATAATATTTGCCACCTGCAAGCTTCCAGAGTGTACAGAATTTACATCTAAATACACAGCCTCTGGAAGTTCTCATAGTTGCAAGAGGTTTAAAATCTTCCATAAAGTAATTATCTCTGTATTTTTCAGTAAGGCTCCGATCAGGGAATGCAAATTCGTCCAGCTGAGGATATTCTCTGTCCTTATTCCTTACAAATTCACCGTTGTTATTAAAAGCCATACCATCTACTAAAGCAATATCTGTATTATTTTCTAATGCCTTTACGTATTCCTTAAATGTACAAACACCTTCACCTATAAAAATACCATCTACCGTAGGGACATAAAAATCATGAGGACATACGGTAGCATGATGTCCTCCAATAACTACTTTTGTAGCTGGGTTTAATTGTTTTACAAGCTTAGAAAGTTCAATTATAGTATTTACATTTATTGTATAACCGGTAAAACCTACTACATCCGGTTTAAACTGCTCAAGTTTAGATTTCAGGTCACTTTCTATTCTCATGTCTATAATTTCAACATTATGCTCGTCTTTTAATGCTGCTCCAACATATTCTAGAGCTATAGGTTCATGCATAAAAATTTTATCCATATATAGTAATGAACTTACAGTTATTGGCTGTACTAAAAGAATATTCATTTATACCTTCTCCTTTTTATAATAATTCTATTATTTTTTGGGTAACCTTTTCATACTCAGTCTGAACAAATATATGGTCGCCTTTAACCTTTACAAATGAAACGTCCTGACCGTATATTCCCCATTCAAAGATATCAGTATATTTCACAAAGCTGTCTTCTTCACTGTAAAATATAACAGTTGGAGATTGAATCGGCTTATTCATATCCACCTTTGTCTTTAAAAAAACAGCAATATCATCCTTTATGGTTCTGAAATAATACTCCAAATAAGTCTGATTATCCAGAAACACACTGTTTATACTACCAAAGCCGCTCATGATGTCTACAAGTTCCCTCATGCTTTTTTTATCTAGATGTTTATACTCATCAATACGATGCGGTAATGGAGATGCTGAAATTATTAATTTCTGGGGGCTGATATTTTTCTCTTCAAGAATCTGTGTTAATCTATAGGCTAAAATTCCCCCAAGGCTATGTCCAAAAAAGTAAAAATTATCACCTAAATACTCCAGTAATTCATTGAATAAAAGACTAATTAATTCTTCGAAATCCTTAATACATTCTCCTCTAGCCCATCCGTGACCCGGAAAATCTATGGCCAGAACTTCAATCCCTTCCGGCAACCCCTTTGCAATATCTTTAAAAGACAGTGACTGTCCACCAACAAAAGGGAAAAAGAATATCTTAATTTTATTATCACTTTGTCCTTTAAGTCTTCTTAAACCAAGGCCTTTATCTAAAATAACATAATCAGTTTTTGACTTATTAACCATACTATCACTCTCTTCAACTACGTTTATTGGCTAAAACGACTCGTTTATAATTTCTTAAATGGAGATTTAATTTTTTAAATTGTAATCATAAAATCCTGTTCCGTTCATTACTCCATACTTCTTCCCCTTAACCATTTGATTTAACAAGTTAGGAGCTTCAAAAGGTTGTCCGTATACATCGTATAAATAATCTGTTAAAAAATTCAGTTTATCCAGACCCATGTAATCCGCATCCCTTAATATCTCCTCCTTCTGCATTAGTCGTATAATATTATCCCTGGAAGTTATTCCTTCCTCAAGACATCTTATAGTCTCAAATATCTTTGTTACCAGAAGGAACATTAATGGTCTTGTATAACCATCGTTAACCTCGAGACAATCACCGGTTAATTCAATTATAAATTTCTTTACTTCTTCATATATTGATTTACCATAAGCACTGCTTCTGACTAATTCAGTATTACATATAAATGATTTTTGACAGTTAAACACAACCATTTTGTCTGAAGGATGCTTTGAAGCTTCAGCTATATCTCCAAATTTATATATAGGAGTGTTAATAGCTATTGGCACATCTTTACCAAATCTATCACTTAATTCATTAATACTGTTTATCACATGTTCAAATGGTAGAATTTTAGAATCTATTATAAGATCAAACTGATTTTCAGGGTAATTATTTGTTAAAATAATGTTTTGTACAATCTTTTCATACATACTCTTGTTAACACTTTCAAGGACTTTAAAACATTCAGTGTCAATGCTGTCCATGTAAACTTGTTTACCTTTATTAATCAGTGCAAGCAAAAAATTAAGCTGATTAATGTATACATTATTTACAAAAATTTTGTTATATTCAGATTTTACATTTCTGATAGGCTTTTTAATTAAAACTGTAGGATCTACTTTTTTACTGGGATATTCATAAAATCCCTTTCCGGTTTTTGCACCAAGTTCATTTCTCTCTACTCTACCATTTAAGTATTCAGAAATAAAAACTCTGTCTCCAAACTTTTCATATAAATAATCAATAAGGGCTTTTGATATTTCAACTCCCAATAAGTCAATAAACGCAACAGTCCATTGTCCTCTTATAGGATACAAAAGATACTTTGCTATGGTATCCACATCCACAAGGTTATGCTGTTCCATTGCTCTGAATAAATTTGAAAGCTCCATACCGTTTACTCTATTGAATACAAATCCGGGACATTCTTTTACTACTATAGGATTAAATCCAACATCGTAAAGTAATTTAAAAGTATACTCCAAAGTACACTTTGAAGTATACTTTGAAGGAATTAATTCTAAATCATGGATTCCCCAGCTGACACCAAGAAAATGAATATTGATAAATCTATCCTTCTTTTCTACAGCATCAGCTAAAAAAGTAGGTAAATAACTAGATGAATTTGATGCAATAATTGCATCTTCACTAACAATCTTTTCTATTTCACTAAGCATTTTATATTTTATTGTTTTATTTTCAGGTACATTTTCAATAATCAAGTTACAATCCCTTAAATCTTCAATGTTACCTGTAATTTTTATGTACTTTTCGTATTTATGCCTTTTAGTGGATGATAATATCTCTTCATAAATCTTATTTCTTTGTTCCGGACTTATTTCATACACCATGACATCAACATTTCTTTTCGCAAACCAAAATGCTTCAGATTTTCCTTGAAATCCACCACCTAATATACCAACTTTTAAATCCTCCATGATTACTATTCTCCATTTTTCATTTAATAAGATTCAACTTATGAACCTGACAAATTACAGGTCATCCTCAACGCCAATATCTTTTTGTTTCTTAAGAGCTAATACTACTGCAAAAACTAAAGAGTTTATAGTGAATAGTCTTGGGATATCATTGAAAGTTAATCCTTCAACAAATTCAGCCGGGTTAATTTCCGGCATTAATTTATGGAGCTCCTTTAAAACATGCGTTGGAATAACACCTGTTTCTAATTCTTCTTCTGAACTGTTTTCCATAATAAACTGTTCTACTCCGTCTCCATCTTCCGAAAGTGAAACGTCAAATCTGCGTTCCAATCTGGCCATAATGTCAAGGAAGTCAATTGATTCTGCTCCTAGGTCTTCTATTAATTTTGATTCCAGAAGAACTTCTGCTCCATCTTCGATTCCTAAAGTATCAATTAATACGCTTTTTACCATTTCAAATATTTCTGATCTTTTCATAATAACCCTCCAAAATATATTTTTAATTTGTTTCACAAATTATTAATCAATTAATTTCCTAAGCCTTTTTCCACTTTCATGCAAAGTGTCCCAGGATTTGCAATAGCAAAATCTGACTTGCTTATTTCCCTTTGTTTTATCAGTATAAAAGGATGTTCCCGGAACGGTGGCAATCCCGGTTTTTTCAATGAGAAACTTACTGAACTCAAAATCGTCAGATATTGAATACTTTTTCATAAGCTCATCACAGTTTACAAGAAAGTAATATGCACCATTTGTTTCATACAGTTGAAAACCGCACTCTACCAATACGTTATGCATATAGTTTCTTGCTTCAAAGTAATGATTGCATAGCTCATCATAATAATCGTTTTCCAGTTCCATACAATATGCAACTGCTTCCTGAAGCGGAGCCGGAGCCCCTACTGTCATAAAATCATGCACAGTTCTTATAAGTTTTGTGATTTCAGGACAAGCTATAGCCCATCCTACTCTCCACCCTGTAACAGAATAGGTTTTGGATGCAGAATTGATAGTTACAGTTCTATCGGACATATTAGGTAATGAGGCAATGGATATATGCTTTATGTTATCGTAGGTTATATGCTCATAAATTTCGTCACATATGGCTATAGCATTGTATTCCTTACAAAGCTCTGCTATATATTCAAGCTCTTTTCTTGTGAATACTTTACCTGTAGGGTTATTAGGAGTATTAATGATTATAGCCTTTGTATTGGTGTTAAAAGCATTTGCTAACTCCTCATAATCAAATTCCCATTTAGGTGTGTGCAAGGTTATGTATTTTGCCTTTGCTCCGGAAAGTATAACATCCGGCCCATAATTCTCATAATATGGCTCAAAGATGATTACTTCATCACCAGGATTTATTATTGCTTTTAACGTACAAAGCATAGCTTCTGTCGCCCCACAGGTAATAGTTATTTCTTTTTCCGGGTCCACTTCTATTTTATTAAATAACTTAACCTTCTTGGCTATTGCTCTTCTAAGATTTGAGCTTCCAAATGTAACAGAATACTGATTCACATCATCCATAATGGCTCTTACAGCAGCCTGCTTTATCTCTTCCTTAGTAGGGAAATCTGGAAACCCTTGTGACAAGTTTATCCCACCTACCGAATCACATATTCTTGTCATTTCACGAATAACTGATTCAGTAAAACTCTTTGCGGTCCTTGATAGTTCCATACATCCTCCTATAGTAGCTCTTTTATTGTTTCTTTAAATACTTTTACAGTTCTATCGCAGTCTTCATAAGTATGTTCAGAGGAAAGGAAGTATGAGCCAGTATCTGAGAACATAATTCCGTTTTTAATCATGTGTCTTCTCAAAACCATAAAGGACTGCATTGTAGATTTCCATTTGCTTTCTCTGGTGTTGGTTATTTCATCATTATGGAAGTAAGATACGAAAAATGAGCCTTCTCCTAAGGTTTTAAATGTATAATTTAATTCCTTTGCTGCCTCTTCCATTTTATTTCTAAGGTATAAGGTCTTATTTTCCATTTCCTTGTACACATTTTTATTGTTCTTTAAATATTCAAGTGTAGCAATACCAGCTGCACAGGTGACCGGATTACCGCTGAAGGTTCCAGTTAAATAGACCTTGTTCTTTCCATCAGTTATTTTATCGAAACTAAGTATTTTCATATATTCGTCCGATCCAGCCACTGCCCCTACGGGAAACCCTCCACCGATAACCTTTCCATAAGTCACCAGATCAGGTACTACTCCGAAATATTCTATAGCTCCGCCATACCCTAATCTAAAACCTGTTATAACTTCATCAAAGATCAGCAGAATACCATATTGCTTAGTTACTTCTCTAAGCTTTATGATAAAATCTTTCATAACTAATGGACACATTAATGGAAGTGGCTCTAAAATGATACAGGATAACTCATCTTTATACCTTTCAACTTTGTCAAAGGTCTCCTCTATATTCATAGATAATGTAATAACACTATCAACAATTTCCTTTGGAATACCACCGAAATCTGATATGCTTTTAGGATCCTCGATGTTACCGGCAGTGGAATTTCTTCCTGATATCTGAGCATAGTCATGAGTTCCATGATAATTTCCTTCAAATTTACCAATCAATTTTCTGCCTGTTATAGCTCTTGCACATTTTATCGCCTGCATTGTTGCTTCTGTTCCTGAATTTGTAAAAGTTACTTTGTCTATACCCGGTACAGCCTCAACTAACAACTCAGCAAATTTAACTTCATAGGGATTACCGAAACCGTGAACAGTGCCCTCTCTTGCTGCCTTGCTTGCTGCCTTTACAATATCCGGATGAGCATGTCCCAATATCAGGGGCCCTAATCCCATAGCATAATCTATGTATTCATTCCCATCTACGTCATACAATTTAGATCCTTTTCCATGGTCAAAGAATACAAATTCATTAAAATTACCATTTGTATAATGGGATAAGAGACTCTTCTTTCCACGTTCTAATAGCTCACTTGATAATTTAAGTTTTTGTTTGAGAAACTCTCTATCACTAGACTTCAATTTTTATACCTCCTAAATACCCCTTATCATATAAGTGTATTTTGTATTCCTAGTATATTTCATCTATGGATTTATTAAATGCCTCTACAATTTTTTTGCAATCTTCTTTATCATGAGCTGCCGACAGGAATATTATCCCAATATCACCCAATGCTACCCCATTTTTTGCCATGTATTTTCTGAAATTATCGTATTGCCCGATATTATAAGTCCATTTTGTATCCCTAGGTTTATTTATTTCTCCATTAAAGAAATAAGGAACAAATATTGAACAACAAGATTTAGTTTGAAGTGGGAAATTGATTTTAGCTGCATGGGCCTCAATATTTTCACATATGTATTTAACATTATTACTCATCTGCTCATACAGGTGTTTATTGTCTCTTAGATACTCTATTGTAGCTATACCTGCTGCACAGGTTACCGGGTTACCACTGAAAGTTCCTGTTATAAATACACTTTTCTTTCCTATATTGAATCCGTCAAAATATGCTGGCTTGAAAAATTTTCTTTTTCCTATAATTGCACCTACTGGAAACCCTCCGCCTATTATCTTACCGTAGGTAGATAAGTCCGGAATTATATTATAGTATTCTCTGGCCCCTCCGAAACATAATCTAAAGCCAGTAACTACTTCATCAAATATAAGCAATACTCCGCATTCTTCCGTAACTTCTCTCAAACCCACTAAAAATTCTTTGTAATCAAGAGGTGCAGCTATCGGAAGTGGTTCTACAATTACTGCTGCCAGCTCATCCTTGTGCTGTCTTATAATGTCATAGCTTTCAGCTTGATTCATGGAAAGGGTTATTGTATCACCTACTACAAAATCAGGAATTCCTGCATAATCGGGTACACTTTCTGGACTTTCCACAGGCCCATATTTAGCAGTTCGCCCTGAAATCTGTGCAAACTCATGGGTTCCGTGATAGTGACCTTCAAATTTGGCAATTTTTACTTTCCCTGTGTAGGCACGGGCTAGCTTAATAGCATGCATAGTTGCTTCTGTTCCTGAATTTGTAAAGGTAGCAACCTCTGCTTCCGGGATGCTTTCGACTAAAAGTTCTGCAAACTTAACCTCATATTCATTTCCAAGTCCATGCACACTTCCCTTTGCAATTGCTTCTACAGCAGCCTCTGTAACCACATCATGCGCATGTCCCAATATAAGAGGTCCCAGGCCTGCAGCACAGTCTATATATTCGTTACCGTCAATGTCATATAACTTTGAACCTTTTCCATAATCATAGAATATGAAATCACTAAATATTCCTGCGGTGTAGTGAGCTATTAAGGTTTGCTTACCTCTCTGAGTCAATTCATAGGAAGACTTATTTTTTTCTTTTAATAACAAAGCATCTTTCCTTCTCATTTATAGTTCCTCCGTTATGTTAACTTAGATATAAAATTGCTACTTCTGAGGTATAAGCCTACACCAGACCCCAATTTAATATTTTTACATTATTGTAGATAAACAACTTTATACCTTAATAGAAAATTGAAATCACTTAACTTCACCTGTAAAATTTTTTATCTTCTTTCTCCATGTCCAGTAGTATTTTAGGCATAGCAAAAGTACGTCCGTATATAGGCTCAAGATAATTGCATATCTTAGAAATATTCTCTATTTCAAATAAGTCCATATATTTGAATATTTCACCATCAACCCCGACGATTTCAATATCTTCCATTGTAGCAATATCATCCTCCAGCAATCGTGATGCTTCAAGAAGTTTTGCTAACACGAAATATACTAAAGGTCTTACATAAGTATCCTTTGTCTCAATATAATCTGAGGCAAGTTTTTTTATCATACGTCTTATTGAAACATATATTTCCTTGTCTATTATGTCATTAATAATAAGCTCTGTATTGGCTAGGTATGCTTTTTGTGTATACATTCCAAAAACCATAGAAGGCTTTTCTAAGTTTTTTGCTATATCCTCTAGTTTATGAATTGGTGTATTAAGTAATATAGGTGTACCTGTGCCAAACTGCTGTTGAAGTGTTTTACAGCTTTCTATCTTTTCATTGAGCATTTCAATTGTAAAATCCATAACTAAATCTACTTCTTTTACATTTTCTTCATTAATAAATACTGTCTTACTTAATACCCTGTCGTATAAATCTTTGGTTGTATTTTTAATGTTTTCAAAATACTCTCTACTCTCGTTTTCATCAAAATACAATGTTGTGTCTCCTCTAAGAAGAGGGTAAATAATATTGTTATA
>JAEZUC010000156.1 GCA_023443515.1 Bacillota bacterium | reverse complement strand
AACATTTCCATTGACAGTTACTTGAGTATTTTCTTCCATCATCATACCTCCATGGCCGCTTGACAGCGGCAAAAATATATATTTTAAGGAATCAGCCTTTAGGCCTCCTCCTTGTACTGACTTAATACACACCTTGCGTCAAGCGGGTTTTGTACTATTTCATCACTTCTGAGCATACCGTCTTTAAACCTCAATACCCTTTTTGTATGCTCTGCAATATCAGGCTCGTGAGTTACAAGTATAATAGTAACTCCTTCACGGTTCAAGTCCTGAAATACTGTCATTATTTCTTCCCCTGCCGTACTGTCCAGGTTACCTGTCGGTTCATCGGCAAGTATAATAGCAGGAGAATTAACAAGGGATCTGGCTATAGCAACCCTCTGCTTCTGCCCTCCGGACATTTCGTTTGGCTTGTGGTTAACCCTCTTCTCAAGGCCAACCCTCTCCAATGCCAGCATAGCTCTTTTACGCCTTTCCCTAGCACCTACCCCGGCATATATCATTGGCAACTCTACGTTTTGCAATGCAGTAATTCTGGGAAGCAGATTAAATGATTGAAAAACAAACCCGATCTTACGGTTTCTTACCCTTGCAAGTTCAGTTTCGTTCAGTGTTGAAATATTTACCCCCTCCAGCCAGTATTCCCCTGTCGTGGATTTGTCAAGACAACCTATAATATTCATCAATGTTGACTTTCCTGAACCGGACGGCCCCATTATTGCAACAAATTCTTCCTTGTCTATATTTACATTGACATTCCTTAAGGCCTCAACTTCTATCTGACCATTTTTGTAAACCTTACCTAAATCCTTTATTGATATAATCAAGGTTCTTCCCCCTTCGTTAAAAAATAGGAAACTGCTTTAGCATATTCGTGGAAGCTGATCCCCTGCAAGAACACCTATTATTCTGTTTCCGCCACTAAGTGCCTTTAACATAACCTTGGGTTGTCCTTCTTGGGTTACCTCACCTATTATTTTTGCATCTTTACCATATTTGTTTTTGTGAAGCACTTCTATTACTTTTTCTGCCTTATCTTCACTAACAAAGCAAAGCATTTTCCCCTCATTTGCCATATATAAAGGGTCCATTCCCAAAAGCTCACAGACTCCCTGGACTTCACGTTTAACAGGTAAACTGTCTTCTCTTATCAAAATGGATACATTACTCTGGACAGCTATCTCATTGAGAGTTGTGGCAACCCCCCCTCTGGTAGGGTCTCTAAGGACATGAACATCAGGGACAACAGACAGTATATCCTGTACCATACCCGACAATGGAGCACAATCACTCTTAATATCAGCATTAAAGCCCATACTTTCCCTTTCCAGAAAAATACTGCTACCATGGTCACCTATAGTGCCTGATATTATAATTTTGTCTCCAACCTTTGCGTTCCTGCCGGATATGTCCAATCCGTCGGGGATAACTCCTATGCCTGAAGTATTTATGAATATTTTGTCAGCCGCTCCCTTTTGAACTACCTTTGTGTCGCCTGTCACAATTTTGACGCCACATTCATCGGCAGTTGCGCTCATAGTTTCAACAATTCTCTCCAGTTCGTCCATACTAAAACCCTCTTCAATAATAAACCCGCAGCTTAAATAAAGGGGTTTTGCTCCGCTTGTTGCCAGATCGTTTACCGTACCGCATACTGCCAGTTTACCTATGTTGCCACCATTAAAAAAGATTGGAGTAACAACAAAACTGTCGGTGGTAAAAACAAGATTCCTAGCGTCACCTATGTCCAATCTTGCACTGTCATCTCCCTGTGACAGTATATCATTTTTAAAATGCTTCTTAAATGTTTGTTCAATAAGCCGGGAAGTAGCTGTCCCACCACTACCATGGGCTATGGTTATCATATTCTTTTCCATTTTTATTCTCCGTATTTGAAATAGGCTGCACATGTTCCTTCAGACGAGACCATACATGACCCCACCGGGTTTTCCGGAGTACATCTTTTTTTGAAGAGCTTGCAGTCTCCAGGTCGTTTTTTTCCTTTTAGAACCTCTCCGCACAGACATCCTTTTGGTTCAGGTGTATCCTTAGTTTTTATATCAAACTTTTTAGCGGTATCAAACATCACATATTCTTTTACTAGCCCCAGACCCGACTTGGGAATCACTCCTATCCCGCGCCACACAGCATCTACAGGCTCAAAAACCTCATACATTTTTTGTTGCGCTTTGAGGTTTCCTTCTTTTGATACAATTCTTGAATACATATTTTCCAAAACGATATTTCCGCTTGTAATATTGTCTACCAGTACTTTGATGGAATACAGTATATCCACTGGTTCAAAACCTGCCACTACACCAGCCTTTTCCATATTATACGCCACATAAGAAAAAAAGTCTGTACCTATTATTGCAGAAACATGTCCCGGATACAAAAATCCATCAATTTGTAGTTCATTGTCGCCTGCCAGAGTTTTTATTGCTTCCGGCATAGTCTTGTTTGCAGTGAGAACGGAATAATTATTAATCCCCTCACTTCTTGCCTTTGACACAGAAAGCGCTATTACAGGCGTTGTTGTTTCAAAACCAACTGATAAAAAAACAACCTCCTTGTCTGGATTCTCTCTCGCTAATTCAACTGCGTTAAGGGGAGAATATACCATTTGGACGTTGCTGCCTTGGGCTTTTTTGTGAATCAGTGTACTGTTATTCCCCGGGATTCTCATCATATCGCCGAAAGTAGTAATAATAACATTTTTATCATCTGCAAGTTCTGTGGCACTGTCAATATATGATGTTGGCGTTACACAGACAGGACAGCCCGGCCCGGATATCAATTCTATCTGAGGGGGTAAAAGCGAGCGGAGTCCATATCTGGAAATTGCCATAGTATGAGTTCCGCATACTTCCATTATCTTTAGTCTGCGTCCAGAGTACCCTTGAAGACTTTGTACAATTTTGCCTATAACTTCGCTGTCCCTGAATTCATCTATATAATTTCTCATTTAATGCCTAGCTCCTTTATTTCATTGAAAATGTCTATGGTTCTAAGTGCCTCTTCCTCATCAAGAACCTGAATGGCACATCCTGCATGGACAAGAACATAGTCTCCCACCTTAACATTTTCCAAAAGCTCTATAGAAACCTTGTTGGTTACTCCCATCATTTCAACGATACCGTTGTTACCATCAATATTTACAACCTTTGCAGGTAATCCTAAACACATATCTTAATCCTCCTGTTGTCATATTTATCAACTATATTTTTCAAATTATTAGTTATCCATTTATACACATTAATGAGTATATACCCTGCTGAGTTACATTTCAATCTTCAAGAGTTGGAAAGTCCTATTGTCTCTTTTCCATGATTTGTGCAATTGCCATTATTGATTGTCCCAATGAGATTCCTCCATCATTTGCAGGAACCTCGGAATGAACAAAGACCTTAAAGCCTTGTCTTTCTAATAAATCCTCTGTTATTTGAAGAAGAGTTACATTTTGAAATACTCCTCCGCTTAAAACTACATTATTCAAATTATTACTGCTTCTGATATTCAAACATCCTTTAAGTACAATATCCGCTATTGTGGCATGAAATCTGGTTGAGATATACTCCAAACCGTTTCCTGTGAGAATATCATTAACAATCTGCTTAATAATAAAGCTTGTGTTAACTATAAATTCTTCTTCGCACTCAGCATTTTCAATATCGAAATGGTATGGCTCGGTACAGCATAAATCAGCATAGTATTCCAGTTCAATAGCGGCCTGTCCTTCATAGCTGATATCTGTTTTAATCCCAAGTAAAGCAGAAACAGCATCAAAAAAACGACCCATACTTGAAGTAAACGGACTGTTAATTCTTTTTTCCAGCATTTTTATTGTAAAAATTATATCTTCCTTACTTCTATTCTGGAAGGACGGAAGCTTTTCCGCTATTTCCATTATATTTTCAATCATACCCTGCTCAGAGGAATATAAATAGCTTAATGCCATGCGCCAAGGATGCTTTACTGCTGAATCACCTCCGGGCATCATAACGTAAGCCATATGTCCGGCTCTGCGGAAACCATAATAGCCTCCCGTAAAAAACTCTCCGCCCCATATGTTACCATCCTCACCATAGCCTGTTCCATCAAAGGAAACTCCTATTACATCACCTTTCAGCCGATTCTCTGCCATACAAGAGGCAATATGTGCCTTGTGATGTTGAATGGCAATTTTATCAATATCCCGTTGACTAAGTGCATACTGAGATGAATAGTAATTGGGGTGAAGATCATATGCTATGCATTGGGGTGAAATATCAAACAACCGTTTAAAGTGTTCAATCCCATTACGAAAAGCAACATTTGTACTTTCGTTTTCTAAATCCCCAATATGATGACTCAAATAAAAGTTCTTGCCTTTATTCAGGCAAAAAACATTTTTGAGCTCACCGCCACAGGCAAGAACCGACGGTATTTGGGCAGCTTCATTCAAGTCAAGCAATTGGTGTACATTTATTGAAACAGGCTTGGGTACATAACCCCTGGCCCTTCTTATGATGTATTCTTTGTCCCTGAATACTCTGGTTACGGAATCATCAGTTCTTATATATATTTCCCTGTTGTTGGTCAGGTAGGTGTCTGCTATGCCCTGAAGTCCTTCCATAGCCTCCTGGTCTCTATAAAAAATGGGTTCGCTGCTCAGGTTTCCGCTGGTCATAACCAAAAGCTCAGGGAAGCCTTCTTCCGCAAACAACATATGGTGAACGGGAGTATAAGGTAGCATAACCCCAAGGTACCTGTTAAGATGAGCGATAGCATCCGGTAGTATACCGAAATCTGTTCTTTCCAGCAAAACTATGGGACTTGCAGGTGAATTTAGTATAATCCTTTCAGCAGGGCTGATTGTACAGTATTTTTCTGCTGTTTTTAAATCTTTTGTCATTACAGCAAAAGGCTTGTCGTCCCTGTGTTTTCTGAATCTGAGCCTGTCAACGGCTTTTTTGTTCAAGCCGTCGCAAGCAAGGTGATATCCGCCTATTCCTTTAATAGCTACAATATAACCTTTTTTAACCATATCAGCCGTATACCTGATGCAGTCACTACTTGAATTAATTCCAGATATTTTTTTACCTGTTTCATCTGCAACACTTAGGCTAGGGCCACAGTCATGGCAGGAAACAGGCTGTGCATGATACCGTCTGTCAGAAGGTTTTGTGTATTCCTTCCTGCAACTTTCACACATTTCAAAACATTCCATAGTTGTCTTATCCCTGTCATAAGGGATATTTTTTATTATGGTAAACCTCGGACCACAGTTGGTACAGTTGATAAACGGATACTTATATCTTCTGTCACTTTTATCTTTCATTTCTCTTAGACAATCGCAACATGTGGCTACATCAGGTGAAATGAAAACAGGCCCCTTGGAATTCTTTTGGCTGTGCCTGATTTCAAAATTCCTAAAGCCTTGATATTCTATCTCTTTATATTCTATTGATTCAATCTCTGATAAAGCAGGCGCCGATTTTTTTATTTCGTTTATAAAATCGGCTGCCTTCTGAAAATCTCCATCAATTTCTATTATTACATTACTGTCGGAGTTTCCAACCCAGCCTTTTAGTCCAAATCCGTCTGCCAAATTAAAAATGAAAGGTCTGAAGCCAACTCCCTGTACAATACCTGTTATGATAATCCTGTAACCCGTCATATATAATTATAATTTATCTCCTTAACTGACTATGCTCAAGTATTCCCTTGCAATCTTCATGTCTTTTGTAATCTGATTTATCAATTCTTCTACATTGTTAAATTTCTTTTCATCACGTATTTTTTTCAAAAAGAAGACTTCAATTTTTTCTCCGTATATATCCTTATTAAAATCCATTATATGAGTTTCAACCGTTTTCTGTCTTGTATCCTCAAAAGTAGGGTTATAGCCGACATTAGTCATGCTGTTATATAAATGACCGTCTAATAGTGTTTTTGTAATATATACACCATTGTGGGGCAGTACAAGATACTTCTCAGGATGAATATTCGCAGTAGGAAAGCCTATTGTATTTCCTACACGCCTTCCATTTACAACTTCTGCTATAATTGAATAATTTCTTCCCAAAAGCTTGTAAGCTGTTTCAAGATTTCCGTTTATAATAGATTGTCTGATACCAGTACTGCTTATTATCTCGCCATCACAGGTGATAGGTGGGATAACTACCACCTTGAATCCATATTTCTTCCCGAATTCCTCCAGTAAAGTTATGTCTCCTCCACCCTTATAGCCGAATCTGTAATCGTGGCCTGCAACAGCAAGCTTTATATTCAACTTGTTTTTAAGAACATTTACAACAAATTCTTCTGGGGACATTCTTGAAAATTCTTCATTGAACTCGTCAAGGTAAAGAAAATCAAGAGTAGTTTCACTTAAAAGTTCTATTTTCTTAGTTTCAGTAAGTAACAAAGGCGTAATAAGCTTTTTTCTTAGAATATTTTCTGTATGTTTTGTAAAAGTATAAACCACCGATGATAGTCCGTTTAATTTGGCTTCTCTTATTAATGTGTTAATAAGGGCCATATGCCCGATATGCAAGCCGTCAAAATTACCAAGACCGACACCGGTATAGCAACTAAATACATTGTTAGAATCATTTGAATGAATAACCCGCATATTATGTCTCCTTAGTGTTCATCATTTAAAGAACTTTTTTGATTTCAGATATAACTTATTTCCCTTTTCAAAAACTTCTCCCAGCCCAAGAAAACTATTATTATCATATACCCTGCAAAAGCTATTTTTATATCTGTTTTTTTCAACTTCCAGCCATACTCCGTTATTATACTTGAAAAGTTCTTCCTTGTTCAGTTTTATAATATCATACTCTTCAAATATCTTTTCAACAGGCAATAAATGATCTTCAAGAGATTTGGTTTCAGACAATTGTAGTATTTCCTCCATTGTCAAAGCGTTATCAAGGCTATACTGTCCTGCCCTAGTTCTGACAAGAAATGACATATGTCCGCCACAGCCAAGTTTTTCGCCAATATCATGGCATAATGTCCTTATGTATGTTCCCTTTGAACAGTGAACATCAAAAAGAACTTTTTTTACGGCAAATTCTTTGGTTGAACCTTCTGATTCAAAAATTGTATTGTCATCCCAAATCCTGATAATATCTATATTAAATATATGAATAATTCTTGATTCCCGTTCTACTGTATGGCCCTGTCTGGCCAATTCATAAAGCTTTTTACCGCCAATTTTTATAGCAGAATACATTGGAGGAAGTTGTTCTATAGAACCCATAAAATCAGCAATTACTTTTTTTATTTCATTTTCTGTTTTGTCAACGGAAAGAAAAGACAAAACCGTGCCTGAAGAGTCCTGGGTATCAGTTGAAATCCCCAGAGTCAATTCCGCACGATAAACCTTATCCTTGTCTATCATAAACTCTAAAGCCCTTGTGGCATTACCTAAGCATAAAGGTAAAACTCCAACTGCCGAAGGATCAAGAGTACCTGCATGGCCTATCTTTCTTTGTCCGGTTATTCTTCTCATATACCCAATGACATCAAAGGATGTCATTCCTGCAGGCTTTAAAACATTTAAAATACCATTCATACTTATCCCCGTTTAAGTTTGTCCTTAATACTGTCTATTAATTGCTCTTTAACCTCAGCAATACTGCCTTTTATTGTACACCCGGCAGCCCTTTTATGTCCACCGCCTCCAAAAGCCGCTGCGATATCAGAAACATCAACATACGATTTTGACCTTAAATTTACACGTATTTCATTACTGCTTTTTTCTTTTATAAGAACGGATACTTCTACTCCTTCTATTGACCTGCCTATATTTACGAGGCCATCGCAGTCTTCGTCTTTGGCACCAGTTGACTGTAAAATATCCTGCGTTATTGCTGTTACGGCCAACAAATCATTTTCATACAACTCCATAAGCTCTATTGCTTTCTGGGTAAGTTTTAACTTTACAAAAGTAGTATTGTCAAATATTTTCTGTGAAAGCTCGGCAACATCAATACCGGTTGAATGCAACTCTGCTGCCACTCTATGAGTTTCAGCAGTGGTATTTCCGTACTTGAAACCGCCAGTATCTGTTGCAATGGCAGTATAAAGGCACTTTGCCATGTCCTTATCAATTGTAGAATTCATCTCTTTGAGCAGAGAAAAAATAAGTTCACCGGTTGATGCCGAAGAAGCATCAACATGGTTATACTTAGCAAACTTTGTATTTGTAATATGGTGATCTATGTTTATAGTAACCGGACCTTTAAAAAAGAAGTCTGCCCTTGTTCCAAGTCTCCCTGTATCTCCGGTATCAAGTGCAATATTCAGTTCCATAACCTCATCATTTTCGCCGATAAATCCCGCAAGCTCTATCCCAGGCAGGAATTTGTAGGTCTCAGGTATACTTTCTTCCATATACACTATAACCTTTTTACCGATTTTCTTTAGCGCTAAAGCCAAAGCAAGGGATGAACCTATTGCATCGCCATCGGCAGAGATGTGGGGAAAAATAGCTACACTTTCTGCCTTTTCAATTTCCTTTATTAGTTCTTTTTCCATTGTTATGTCCCCCGAGAATTTAATGAAACATGTTTATTCGGTAAATTCCTTTTTTGCATCATCAAGAAGCTTGTTTATGTGGATACCATGTTCAATTGATGTATCAAGTTCAAAGTGTATTTCAGGTGTATACCTTAGCTGCACCCTATGCCCAAGCTCACGTCTGATGAAACCCGCGGCACTTTTCAAAGCACTGATGGCATTTTTCTTTTGTTCATCATTCCCCAATACACTGACAAAGACTTTTGCATATCTTAAATCCTTGGTTACGTTACAGGAAATTATACTTACCATACTCGGAAGTCTTGGGTCCTTTATCTCATTTTGTATTATACTGCTTATTTCCTTTTTAACTTCTTCTGATATTCTTACTATTCTGTCTGCCATGCTATTAGCCTCCATCTGCCGCTATCGGCTGAATATTTTTTAATACTTCTCCCTTATTCACATGCAGCGAATAAAGGAGGCTAATCATACAATATACTAATGCAATTATTGACATTTATCAGTGTTTAAATACAGGATGTCCTGTATTTTCATAATTCATTTTAATATGTAAATAGGTTGAATTGGATAACCTCCAACTTCAACCTATTCTATCACAGTACTTTTATTGTTATCTCTTTACTTCCTCCATAATAAAGGCTTCGATTATATCGCCTTCCTTTATGTCATTGAAGCGCTCAACAGATACACCACATTCATATCCTTGTGCAACTTCCTTGACATCATCCTTGAACCTTTTGAGAGAAGCAAGCTTACCTTCGTGAATAACAATACCTTCTCTGACAACCCTGACCTCGGAATTTCTCTGTACCTTACCGTCAGTTACATAAGCACCACCGATGGTTCCCACACCTGAAACCTTGAATGTCTGCCTGATTTCAATATGTCCAAGCACCACTTCCTGATAGGTTGGTTCAAGCATACCCTTCATAGCAGCCTGAACATCTTCTATAGCCTTGTAAATAACGCTGTATAGTCTCATGTCAACTTCCGCGTTCTTTGCAACTTCTGTAACATTTGCACCAGGTCTTACATTAAACCCGATGATTATAGCATTTGATACCTGAGCCAATGTAACATCGGACTCGGTAATAGCACCAACCGCACCATGTATGGTCTTAACTCGTACCTCTTCATTACTCAATTTTTCAAGAGACTGTTTCACTGCTTCAACCGAACCTTGAACATCGGCCTTAATAATAATATTTAAATCTTTTACTTTACCTTCTTTTATCTGAGTAAACAGATCTTCAAGAGTAACCTTTGCAGTTGCTTTAAACTGTTGCTCCTTCTGTTTGAACTTACGTTTTTCAACAAGCTGCTTTGCAACCTTTTCATCAGTTACTGCATAGAATACTTCTCCTGCTTCAGGAACCTCATCCATACCCAGGATTTCAACCGGCATTGAAGGCCCTGCTGCTTTAATAGCATAACCTTTGTCACTTGTCATTGCTTTGATTCTACCAAATGTTGAACCTGCAATTAATGAATCTCCGGTTTTCAATGTACCTCTCTGGACAAGAACCGTAGCAACTGGTCCTCTTTCCTTATCAAGCTTAGCTTCAATAACTGTACCTTTTGCCTGTCTATCTGGGTCTGCTTTTAATTCTAGCATATCCGCAGCCAGAAGTACCATTTCAAGTAATTGATCTATATTTTCTCTCTTTTTTGCGGAAACAGGAACCATTATTGCATCTCCGCCCCATTCTTCCGCAACAATTCCATACTCGGTAAGCTCCTGCTTAACCTTGTCAGGATTTGCTCCCGGCTTATCAATCTTGTTGATTGCAACTATGATTGATACATTGGCAGCTTTTGCATGGTTGATTGCTTCGATAGTCTGTGGCATAACACCATCATCAGCAGCTACAACAAGTATTGCAATATCAGTTACCTGAGCACCTCTGGCACGCATTGCAGTGAACGCTTCGTGACCAGGTGTATCCAGAAAGGTTATAAGTCTGTCATTTGCCTTAACAGTATAAGCACCTATGTGCTGTGTAATTCCACCTGCTTCGCTGTCTATAACATGTGCACTTCTGATAGCATCCAGCAATGAAGTTTTACCATGGTCAACGTGTCCCATTACAACAACAACCGGTGGTCTTGGCTGAAGCTTTGAATTATCCTGAACTTCATCATCATCAAACAGTATATCCTCTTCACTTACCTGAATAGCTTTCTCTGTCTTTACTCCGTATTCCTCGGCAATTATGGTAGCGGTCTCAAAATCAACCTCGTTATTGAGAGTTGCCATTACACCATAAGCCATCAATTTCTTGATAATTTCCGTTGAAGTCTTTTTAAGTGACTCAGCCAAATCTTTTACTGTAAGTGAATCAGGAATGGTTATATTAGTAAGTACTGCCTTTGGAGGAATGTACTTCTCCTGAACTTTCTCATTTCTTTTTCTTTGCTTCTTCTTTTTACCATCATCATTATAAAACTCATTAAATATATAGTCTTCAGAGAGAATTTCAGAAACACCCTTCTTTTCGATAACTATCTTCTGAGGTCTGAATCTCTGTTTTGTGGTTGTATTGTTGTTTTTAGGAGTTTCTTTCTTTTGTTTTTCTTCTCTTTTAACACTCTTGTCAAAATCTTTTCCCTGGAACTCTCTTCTTGCCTCATTTCTCTGTGAATCAAAAGCTTCCTGTGCTACTGAAGCATCCGGCTTTGGAATATCCAAGTTTTGTTGTCTGAACTGACCCTGTGGTCTGTCTGACCTTTGGTTGTTGTACTGCCCCTGTGGTCTGTCTGACCTTTGGTTGTTGTACTGACCCTGTGGTCTGTCTGACCTCTGGTTGTTGTACTGACCCTGTGGTCTGTCTGACCTTTGATTGTTGTACTGACCCTGTGGTCTGTCTGACCTTTGGTTATAATTTTGTCCGTGAGGCCTATCTGTTCTTTGTACAGGCTTCTCATGTACCGGAACGTTGCTAACAGGTGAACTGACATTTTGAGTAGTCATCTGTCTTTCAGGCTTATCCTGAGATTCTTTATTACCTGATGAAACCGCCTCTTCAGACTTCTTAACTCCACCGCTCTGCTGTGGCTTAATATCTGGCTGTGCAGATGGTTGAGCACTCTCAGGCTTATTAATGCTTTTTGGCTCTTCTTTTTCAGCGGTAGTAATCTTACTGTTTAACTGTGCTGATTCCGCATTTGAACTATCATTTAAAACTTTAGATTCATTTCCCTTGTTATCCGCCACTATTTTTTCCTCTTTATGAATGTCCTGATTTATTATTTTTGAATTATTTAAGCTTTCTTCTTTAGGTGCCGTTGTTTCCTTTGGCACTGCCTTCTGTACTTCATTCTTACTGCTACTTGCTGCATTCTGTTTATTTCTAAAATCCGGTTTAACATCCCTTACGAAGCCAGGTCTTAAACCCGATGTACTTGACTCCACTTTTACGAAATCATTTCTATAATTTTTCTTTTGGACATTTTTTGTTTCATTCTTCGGAAAATTGGTAGCTTCCGATGAATCATCTGTTTTACTACTATCAATAATTATTTCAGTTGTTCTGATAATCCTTGGTGCACTTTTATTATCTTTTTTTACTTCTTTCTTTTTTTCTGCTGTATGCGTACTTTCAGTTACAGTTTTCTTTTCTCCAACCTCATTTTTTTTATCATCATGTCTTATAACACCTATATGCTTATATAGTGCATCTAATTCATGAGGTTCAAGAAGGCTCATATGATTTTTGACATTTACATTTATCTCAGAAAGCTTTTCCATCAACCTTTTACTTGTAGTATTAAGTTCTTTGGCAAGCTCGTATATTCTAGCTTTTTCCAAAACCTTCACCCCCTGTTTCGTTTGTTGAATTATCTATTAATTTAAGAAGGCCATTTTTAAAATCTTTTGATATAACTGCAACTACCGCTCTTAGCTCTTTGCCTGTATATTTACCCAGTTCAAGCTTAAGTCCGTACTCCCTGTACGGCACGGAGTGATAATTACACATACTTTTAAATTTGTCCTTCGTGTTTTCAGAAGCATCATTTGCAACAACAACAAGTTCAGCTTTCCCGGACTTTATTGTCCTTTCACAGGTTTCATCACCCGATGACAGCTTACCTGCTTTCTTTGCAAGTCCTAATAAGGAATAAACCTTATCCATCGTTTTCCTCCAATTGGTTTTTCAGTTTGTTATATATGTCCATGTCAATTGTAGTCTCAAAAGCCTTTTCTAGTCTTTTAGCCTTAATCGCCTGTTCAAGACAATTGGCACTTCTGCATATGTATGCACCCCTGCCAGGCTTTTTACCAACGAGATCAATTCTGATTTCTCCCTCATTATTTTTTACCACGCGTATTAATTCTCTCTTTGGCTTCATTTCCTTACAGCCAAGGCACATACGCAATGGAATCTTTTTTTGCTTCATCCATCCACACCTTCCATATTTTAATTTAATATCTCAATTCCTTGCTTAAGGTGGTAAAGGGTTATTCAATTATAATATCTTCATGGTCTTCATTATTATCATAATTTATACTATCTTCATCTGTTTCATCAAAATAACCGCTGTTAAAACTATCATCAAACAGTTGTTTCTCAATCGACTGTCTTAGTTGGGATTCGCTCTTTATATCAATTTTCCAGCCGGTAAGCTTTGCAGCGAGCCTTGCATTCTGGCCTTCCTTTCCTATTGCTAATGAAAGCTGATAGTCCGGAACCACAACTTTTGCGGACTTTTCTTCTTCGTTCACGTCTACCCTTACAACCTTAGCCGGACTTAAACTGCTGGATATATAATCTTTTGGATCGTTACTCCATTTAATAATATCTATTTTTTCGCCTCTGAGCTCATCAACTATAGCCTGAACTCTGGTACCCTTCTGACCGACACATGCTCCAACCGGATCTACATTTTCATCTTTGGAGAACACGGCTATCTTGGTCCTTGAACCCGGCTCTCTTGAAATACTCTTTATTTCAACAGTACCATCATGTATTTCAGGTACCTCTAATTCAAAAAGCCTTTTTACAAGGCCCGGATGTGTTCTTGAAATCATAATCTGAGGGCCTTTTGTAGTCTTTTTAACTTCTACAATATATGACTTCAGACGTTCGTTGAATCTATATTCCTCACCCGGAGTCTGTTCGGTAGGTCCCAAAACAGCTTCGGTTTTACCAAGGTCAACGATTACATTTCTCTTTTCAATTCTTTGGATGATTCCTGTTACAATGTCGCTTTCCTTATTGTAAAACTCGTCGTATATGATTCCTCTTTCTGCTTCTCTAAGTTTTTGAACTACTACCTGTTTGGCAGTTTGGGCAGCTATCCTGCCGAAGGATCTAGGAGTTACTTCTGATTCTACGTAATCCCCTATTTCAAGTGTAGGATTAAGCTGGGCAGCTTCTCCTACTGATATATCCATTGCCTCCATATCAGGGTTTTCGGCAACTTTCCTGAGTGCAAAAACTTTTACATCACCCGTTAATCTATCTATATTTACTTTAACGTTCATTGCTGAACCAAAGTTTTTCTTATATGCAGAAATAAGTGCAGCCTCAATAGCCTCAATAATTATTTCCTTTTTAATTCCCTTTTCCTTTTCCAGCTGTTCAAGAGCTAATATCAACTCAGCGCTCATCTTCTTGTCAACCTCCATTTACTAATCAAATATTTAAAATTTAATGACCCTTTTTACTACAGCAACCTTTTCTCTTTCAAACTGGACATCGTGACCTTCCTGGTTAATTACTACAAAATTATCCTTTAAGCCAACCAATTCGCCTTCAAATATTTTTTTGCCGTCTATAGGTTGAAAAACCTTTACTTCAACAAGCTCACCCTTATATTTAGTAAAGTCTTTCTCAGTTTTCAATGGTCTGTCAAGGCCTGGTGAAGATACCTCTAAATAATAGCTCTGATCAATCGGATCGTTTTTGTCAAGTAAATCACTTACCTGTTCGCTTACTGCCTGACAATCATCAATACTGATGCCGCCGGGCTTGTCGATATAAATTCTCAGGTACCAGTTGGCACCTTCTTTAACATACTCAACATCCACCAACTCATAGTTTAAATTTTCTACTACCGGTGATACAAGCTCTGTTACAGTTTGCTGAATATTTTTCTTCATGTTTTTTTCTGCCTCCGTAGTTAGGGTTTAATAAGACCGGTTCAGGCGTGCTTTTACTTATGTTTATGGCACAAATTTTAAAAACACAAAAACGTAGGCACTATAAGTGCCCCTGTAATAATTTAAACATGAACCAGACAGCTTACTGCCCTTATTATAAGTTTACCCAGTTATACTCTTTTTAAGACCTGTCAGAGTTCGGATAAACAATAAAGAGTGGGATCTCCCACTCTCGGTAGTCAAGTCTATTAAACCTCTATCCTAGTGTATTATATCACTATTATTTCTAATTATCAACAATTTATTGCTGTTTTATAAAAAATTGCTTCTATTTAAGATACTTTTCAGTAAGTTAATTACTAAAATAAACAAAGCTGGTTACTCTCCGGCATTCCCGCCAGCACATTGTTTCTTTCCAGTATTTCAATAACCGATTTACTGATTTTCGCTTTGGTTCTTAGCTCGTCAATTGACAGGAATTCGCCGTTTTTGCGGGCCTCGATAATGTTTTGTGCCGCTGCTCCTCCCAATCCCTGAAGAGCATTCAAAGGTGGCCTGATGCTTTTATCTTCTATTTTGAATTTAGTTGCCTCTGAAAGGTACAAATCTATCGGGAGAAAGTTTATTCCTCTTGCATACATTTCATTTGCAACCTCAAGTATGGTAAGGACACTTTTCTCTTTTGTAGTAATATTATTACCTTTCATTTCAAATTCCTTTATTTTATTTCTTACCTTGTCCTGACCGTTAGCCATCATTTCAGCATCAAAATCATCAGCTCTTACAGTAAAGTAGGTTGCATAGAAGGCCTCGGGATAATATACCTTGAACCAAGCTATTCTGAACGCCATCATTACATATGCAGCGGCGTGGGCCTTGGGGAACATATACTTTATTTTTTTACATGATTGAATATACCATTCAGGAACGTTATTTTCTTTCATTACTACTTCGTATTCATCTTTGACACCTTTGCCCTTACGTACATCCTCCATTATCTTGAAGGCAGTCTTGGGCGGGAGTCCTGCGTGCATCAGGTAAATCATTATATCGTCACGGCAACATATACTCTGTGATAGAGTAGTAATTCCATCTCTGATTAACTCCTGTGCGTTGTTAAGCCAAACGTCGGTACCGTGCGAAAGACCCGATATCCTAATTAATTCAGAAAAGGATTGAGGCTTGGTGTCAAGGAGCATTTGTCTTACGAACTTCGTACCAAACTCAGGAATAGCAAAGGTTCCTGTTTCACTTCCTATATCTTCGGGCTTCACGCCAAGAGCTTCAGTAGAGCTGAACAAACTCATGGTTTTTTCTTCGCCTATGGGGATTGCTGTTGCATCCACTCCCGTTAAATCCTCAAGCATTCTGATTACTGTAGGATCATCATGTCCCAGAATATCAAGCTTTAGTATACTTCCGTGAAGGAAGTGATAGTCAAAGTGTGTGGTTACTATATTAGACTGAGTATCGTCCGCCGGCCTCTGTATTGGCGAAAAATCGAATATCTCCTTATCCTTTGGTACTATCATAATTCCGCCGGGATGTTGTCCGGTAGTTCTCTTTATTCCTGTACAGCCTTTTACCAGCCTGTTTATTTCAGAGTTTGTTACCACTATTCCTCTTTCATCCAAATAATTCTTAACATAGCCGTATGCGGTTTTTTCGGCAACTGAGGCTATTGTACCGGCCCTGAATACGTAACCTTCTCCAAAAAGCTCCTCTGTATATTTGTGTGCCACAGGCTGATAATCCCCTGAGAAGTTCAAGTCAATATCAGGCTCCTTGTCACCGTCAAATCCAAGGAAGGTTTCAAACGGAATATCGTAGCCATCTTTTTTAAGCTTATTGCCGCATTTCGGACAATCCTTTTCAGGCATATCAAATCCACAGTCATAGGTACCGTCCAGTATAAATTCGGAATATTTACAATTCTCACATACATAGTGGGGCTGCAAGGAATTAACCTCGGTTATCCCTGACATATTGGCAACAAACGAGGAACCTACAGATCCTCTTGAACCAACCAAATATCCGTCACTCAGGGACTTGGAAACAAGTTTTTGAGCTATGAGATACATAACGGCAAACCCATTTTTTATAATGGAATTCAATTCTTTTTCAAGTCTCTGCGCCACTACCTCCGGTAACTCTTCCCCATAAATTTCTTTTGCACGGCTCATTGCCATATTTTCTATATCCTGTTCCGCACCCTCTATATTCGGAGGATACGTTCCCTCAAGCACCGGGGCGATACTCTCAACCATATCGGCTATAAGATTTGTATTTTCAATTACAACCTCTTTGGCCTTTTCCTCACCAAGGTAGCTGAATTCCTCAAGCATTTCGTCGGTTGTTCTTAAATATAGCGGTGCCTGATTGTCTGCGTCAGTGTACCCTTGTCCTGCCATTAGTATTCTTCGGAACACCTCATCCCTTGGGTCCATAAAATGAACGTCGCAGGTGGCAACCACCGGCTTTCTATGCCGTTCTCCAAGTCTGATTATCTTTTTATTGATTTTCTTTAATTCTTCTTGAGATGAAACCTTCCCATTGTTTATCAAAAATTGGTTATTTCCCAAGGGCTGTATTTCAAGATAATCATAAAAACGGACTATTTTTGATATCTCATCCTCACTTTTGTTGTTAAGAATTGCCCTGTAAAGTTCTCCTGCCTCACAGGCACTTCCCAGTATCAGACCCTCTCTGTATTCCATTAGAAGTTTCTTAGGAACTCTGGGCTTTTTATAAAAGTATTTCAAGTGGGATTGAGATACTATTTTATACAGATTTTTAAGTCCCACCTTGTTCTTTACCAGAATAATTGCATGATAAGAACTGGCTTTAAGGTTAACCTCTCCGTCAAATGCATTTTGTATATCCTTTATACTTTTACAGCCTTTTTCTTTTAGCACATTTATACAATGCAGAAATATTTTTGCTGTAGCCATTGAATCATCAACTGCTCTATGATGATTTTCCAATTCGATCTTCAAGTGCTTTGCAACTATGTTGAGCTTGTATCTGCCAAGCTCAGGAAACATTTTTCTGCAAAGCTCCAATGTATCTATATATGAGTTTTTAACCTTTTCACCCATTACTTTTGCATTTTGTTTTATAAAGCCTACATCAAAGTTTGCATTGTGTGCAACCAGAACACTTCCTTGAATAAATTCCATAAATTCGTTCAAAACCTGTTCAATAGGAGGTGCATCCTTGACCATATCATCAGTGATACCTGTCAATTTAACTATAAAGCTTGGAATTGAAACTCCAGGGTTGACAAATGCACTGAACCTGTCCACAATCTGACCGTTTCTTATCTTGACTGCTCCGATTTCGGTAATTCTGTCCTGCTGAGGGTTCAAGCCTGTTGTTTCTATGTCAAATACTACAAAGTCATCTTCCAGCGAATGCTCTTTAATGTCATATACTATCGGTACACTGTCATCCAGAAGATAGCATTCTAGTCCGTAAATAACCTTGATATTGTTTTTCTTGGATGCAGCGTATGCCTCAGGATATGCCTGAACTATACCGTGGTCTGTAACGGCTATCGCCTTGTGTCCCCATTGGGCAGCACGTTTTACTAATTCTTTTACGGCGGTTACACCGTCCATTGAACTCATTTGAGAATGCAGATGAAGCTCTACCCGCTTTTTTTCTGCCTCGTCAAGCCTTATTTCCTTTTCTGTTTCAGTTATATCAAATGCCATTATTGCAAGTTCTTTTGAGAATTTATCGTACTGGGCATCTCCACGTATACGTAAACAAACACCTTCTGTTATTCTCTCTGATATATTTCCAAAATCCTTCTTTTCCACAAACATTTTTACAGTAACAGAACTGGTGTAATCGGTAACATCAAATATGTAAATGAATTTGCCGCCTCTGATTTCTCTTGATTCTGTTCTGAAAACTTCACCTGCAATAGCAACCTTGCCCGAATCGGGTGTTACTTCGGATATTTTCATAATGCTATCGGTAAAAGGCTTTCCTGTAATTACTCCCCTTACAGGCATATCTCCCGCTCCGTAAGATCTGAATTCCTGTTTTTTTTGTTTCTGATCCGGGGGCGGAGCAGTTATGGCGGAACTCACTACTTTTGCCTCGTTCTTAACTTTTTCTGCAACATATTCCTCAATTTTGGCATTGTCAACTTGCATATCACAGAACTCTACCTTTACATTTTGACAAATAGCATCCTTTATATGCTGTTCCAGCATTGAATGGCAGTTTTGTGCTTTTAATATATCAGCTCCCGCAGTCAAAAGGCTTATTATTATTTTGTTACCCGAAATCTCATACTTAGAACCCGGGAGAATACCCCTGCACAACGCTACCTTTGACGTGAGCATCTGAATTAGCTCACTCCACATGCTACTTAGGTACTCCTCAATGCTGTAATTTTTGCCGCATTTAACTCTAATAGTAAGGTTAGGAGCCCCAAGTTTTTGCTTGAGACAGTCTTCCGCTTTCATGATGAGTGCAATACTTACTATATCCAAACTTGTTGTATATATTTCAAGTCTGTTCGCCTTTATAAATACACTCATCCTGTCAACTTTTAACTGTTTTAATGAAGAAAATTCCCCGTCAAAATCCATTGCATCGGGGAATAAATCACATAAAAACCTATTTACATTATTTGTACTATCCATAGCTTGACCCCATTTTTCCATATCTTTTGTGCCTTGTATTTATGTTTTATATATCTATTTTTTATTGACCCCAAACTACATTTGATTTATCTCTTTTAATAATTCCTCAACTACGTTTTCCTGAGGAATTTTTCTTATTATATGACCCTTCTTAAAGAGCAAAACCTCATTTACACCGCCTGCAATACCAATGTCGGCATCTTTAGCTTCACCGGGCCCGTTTACGGCACATCCCATAATAGCTACCTTGATATTCTTATCCAGCTTTTCCAGTAATGGTTCTATGCTGTTTGCTATATCTATAAGATTAACTTGCGTTCTTCCACAGGTGGGACATGAAACAATCTCTATGCCTTCTCTTAATAACCCCAGAGACTTCAGTATCTGCTTTCCTGCTTTTATCTCTTCAACCGGATCTCCTGTCAATGAAACTCTTATGGTATCCCCGATGCCCTCAGCAAGAAGACAGCCTATCCCAACTGCTGATTTTATAGTTCCCTTATATACTGTTCCTGCTTCCGTAACTCCAACATGTAAAGGATACGAGCATCTGTCAGAGAGTAGTCTGTAAGCAGCTATGGTCATTGGTACACTTGAGGCCTTGATGGAAATTGCTATATCATTAAAATCAACATTCTCCAGCATGGCAACGTGTGCCAATGCACTTTCCACCATACCTTCAGCAGTTACACCACCAAATTTCTCCAGAATCCCCTTCTCAACCGAGCCGGAATTAACACCGATTCTGATAGGAATTCCCCTGTTCTTCGCCATTCCGGCAACTATTTTGACCCTGTCATTACCACCGATATTGCCGGGGTTAAGCCGTATTTTGTCAACACCGTTTTTCATACACTCTACTGCAAGTCTGTAATCATAATGAATATCTGCAACAAGAGGTATTTTTACAGCCTTTTTTATTTCTCCTACTGCTGTTGCGGCTTCATTATCGAGAATTGCCAATCTGACTATATCACACCCGGCCTCTTCAAGTCTTTTAATCTGATGGATAGTAGCCTTAATGTCTCTTGTATCGGTATTGGTCATGGATTGAACGGAGATTGGAGAATCTCCTCCAATGAAGATATCTCCAACCCTTATTTTCTTTGTTTGTTTTCTTTGTATACAATCTTCCAATGTAAAACCCTATCCTTTTCCTATTCTTAATATATCATTAAATGTTGCGTATATCATTAGCATTATAAGGAATACAAAGCCTATCATGGATATCAGAGCTTCCCTTTCAGGACTCAGAGGTTTTTTACGGATACCCTCAATAAGGAGAAGTACCAGCTTGCTTCCATCTAACGCCGGGAATGGTATAAGGTTTACCAGTCCAAGATTCAAACTGATCATAGCGGTAAATGATAATAGGTTCAAAAGTTTATCCATTACTGACGGACCCTGCTGAACCACATCTTTTATTGTAGTGGTTATTCCTACAGGCCCCATAAGATCACTTGCCGGAACTGTTCCCGTAAATAGCCATCCGATTGAGTAGTATATTGATCTTGCAATTGATATATTGTATTTTACTGATTGACCTAAAGTTGAGAAAATTCCGCTTTTGGTATGATTAAAGTCAACCCCTATTGCATAGTATTCAGGGTTTTTTCCCTCCATAGGCACTACAGGAGTCAAATCTATATCCTTACCATTTCTGTTAACTGTTATAGTTACGTTATTCAGTTTTATCTTGTCAAGAGCGTTTGATATATCCTGACGGGAATTCACAGGTGTTCCGTTAAGCTTTACAATCCTGTCCCCTTCCTTAACGCCAGCCTTCATAGCAGGAGATTTACTACTTACGTTTACAACTTCATTAGATTCATCCTTAGGAGAAAAACCAAGCTTATACCCGGACATTCTGTCAGGTTTAAAGTGAATCGTCTTATTTTCACCGTTTCTCCTTACCTGAAGGTCTATACTCTCATTGGTAAGAGGGTATGCAAATATATCAAGGTCATTTACCTGATATATGGTTTTCCCATTGTATTTTTCAAGAACATCCCCAGCCTGTATTCCTGCCTTTTCACCTGCAGAACCCGGTAATACCGTCTTAACCTCATTTGTATAAAAACCTGAGTAAGCCATAATTATAAATGCAAATACGACTGCTATTATTATGTTCATTATTGGCCCGGCGGCTATTATTGCAGCTCTTACACCTATAGGTTTTTTATTAAAAGCCCTGTCATCATCAGAAGATTCTTCTTCTCCTTCCATTTTTACATAACCGCCTAATGGAATAAGCCTTAAAGAGTAGGTTGTTTCGCCTCTGACAAAGCTGAAGATTTTAGGCCCCATAAAAAGTGAAAATTCATTAACTTTTACATTGAATGCCTTTGCAACTAAAAAATGACCCAATTCATGAATTATTATTAAAAAGCTCAAGGCCAATATAGCCAGTAAAATTCCCATACTATCCTCCATAAGCCGGAATCGGCAGATTATTTTATATGATAAGTTGTTTTGCTGTTTCCCTTGCCCAACAGTCTACTTCTATTATATCATCCAAGCAAGGACAAATATTCACATTATGTGTTTGCATTACTTGTTCTATTGTTTCCGCAATTTGTGTAAAGCCTATGCGGTTATCAAGGAATGCAGCTACCGCAATTTCATTCGCCGCATTCATAGTCGCAGGCATCGTCCCACCTATTTCCAATGATTTATATGCAAGACCAAGACATTTAAAGGTGTCTATGTCGGGTTCTTCAAATGTCAAAGGAGGACATTTAAGAAAATCCGGCTTGTTAAAATCATTTTGGCATCTGTCCGGGTAAGTTAATGCCAACTGAATCGGAATTCTCATGTCAGGTGAACCAAGTTGAGCCATAACCGAACCGTCCACATATTGTACCATTGAATGTATTATACTTTGCGGGTGCACCAGAACCTGAATATTATCAAGTTCCTTTTCAAACAACCATTTTGCTTCAATTACCTCAAGTCCTTTGTTCATGAGTGTAGCTGAATCAATTGTTATCTTGTTTCCCATACTCCAATTGGGATGTTTTAATGCTTGCTCAGGTGTTATGTTTTTAAGCTCTTCTATTTTCTTACCCCTGAAAGGGCCACCTGAAGCAGTTATTATTATTTTTTCTACCTGCTTGTCTTTGTTTCCTGAAAGACACTGGTATATAGCTGAGTGCTCGCTGTCCACGGGGAATATTTTTACATTGTTTCTTTTTGCTTCTTCCATTACCAACTGCCCTGCTGTTACAAGTGTCTCCTTGTTTGCAAGTGCTATATTTTTTTTATGACTGATAGCGTGCATTGTGGGTATTAAACCTGCTGTTCCCACCACAGAAGTTACAACGGTATCAATTTCAGAGTGTTCCACAACTCTTTTCATACCGTCCTGCCCCCATACCACCTCAACCCCGGTGCCTTGTAACCTGTTTGACATTTCTTTTGCCAACTCGCTATTCCCTACCGAAACAATATCAGGCTTGAATTCAAGTACCTGCTTTTTCAAAAGCGCTATATTTGAATTTGCCGATAATCCGGCAACTTTAATCCCAAGGTTTTTTGCTACCTCCAGAGTTTGCCTGCCTATGGAACCCGTTGAACCGATTATTGATATAATTTTTGCCATTGTCACACCACCGTATTTTTTAAGAAAAGTTCTTAATTATTTTATAAATAGCACCAATACGTAATATATTACAGGAGCAACAAATAATATACTGTCAAATCTGTCAAGTACTCCTCCGTGTCCCGGCATTATATTGCCAAAATCTTTTACATTTACATACCTTTTTATAGCTGATGCAGCCCAATCTCCTATCTGTGATATAACTCCACAGAATAAACCAAGTAAAATCAATACAACATAACTCATACTCAACCCAAAGTAGTTATAAACAATTATACCAAAAGCTATCATAAGTAAAACACATCCTAGTATTCCGCCTATGGCACCAGCTAATGTCTTTTTAGGACTTATTTCTGGTATGATTTTTCTTTTTCCAAACAACCTTCCAAAGGTGTAAGCAAGTGTGTCTGTACCCCACGCACCTATAAATATCAGCCATATCAGTATATTTCCGTAGTCCATGTTTCTGATCATAATCAAAAAGCTCATGAGAAATGGAATGTATGCTATACCAAATGCTGTTGCACAGGCATCTACGATATTGTATTTCTTATGCCCGAACACAATAACTGCCATACTTACAAAAATAATAATGCAAACAGATAACCCGGTCATAATGCCCAAGTCTATATTATACCATCCCGTCTTTTGCAGTCCCAAAATAAGTAATGGTACAACTGACAGGTATCCAACTATTTTTATAGGATGTATTCCTTTTGTCTTTGATATGGAATTATAAAATTCGTATAGCCCGATTGCAGCTATAATACTTACAGCAACTCCCAGTACAATAGATCCCAAATACAGTACACCAATCAATAAAACCAATCCAACCAGTCCGCTTATTATTCTTGTTCTTGCCATAAGAACCCTCCATGTTATAAAACACTACATGATTTAATTATATTCATGTTCCGTGTGATTAATTTTCTATTCCGCCATAACGCCGATTTCTTTTCTCAAAAGCTTTTATTGCCTCGGCAATATGACTCTCGTCAACGTCAGGCCATAGTGTATCGGTAAACCAGAACTCCGTATACGCACATTGCCAAAGCAGATAATTACTAATTCTCTGCTCTCCGCTGGTTCTGATAAGTAAATCCGGCTCAGGTATTCCTTTTGTATATAAATGCTGCTCTATTTGATTTTCATCTATATCATTTATTGTTAGTTTTCCGTCTTTTATTTCCTTAGCTATATTTTTAACTGCATATAATATTTCAAACCTAGAACCATAGTTAAGGGCAATATTTAAATTCAATCCATTGTTTACACCGGTCATCTTTTCAACTCTTGCAATTTCATTTTGCAGTTCACCCGGAAGGCCGTGAATGTCGCCTATAACCTTGATCCTGACATTGCTTCCATCCAGTTCTCTCTCTGCATTACGCAGAAACTCCAAAAGCAGGTTCATAAGGGCATCGACTTCACCTTGTGGTCTTTTCCAATTTTCAGTAGAAAAGGCATAAACCGTTAAATGTTTAACTCCGACCTTTGAGCAATAAATAACAACCTTCTTAAGAGTCATTGAGCCTTCTCTATGTCCTACGTTTCTTGGTAAGCCTCTTTTTTTTGCCCATCTTCCGTTTCCGTCAGGAATTATAGCTATATGCTGCGGAATACACTGAAAATTATTGTTAATTTTCTTTTGGGGGAATATTTTGTTCAAAAACCCCATATATTTTCCAACTCCTATTTTATATGTATTTGCATAAAATACGTACTTATTATTGAAAATAACCCCTCAATTTAGAGGGGTTTGCAAACAAGTATATTTAAACTTTTTTTGTTTATAATTTTAACTCTTAATACTCTGAATGAATCGTCATATTCAGTAATACTCAGCTTAGGAGGTGATGAAATGAAAATACCGTCTATGGGATAACCCCTGTCACCGGCCACTTTCAGCGCATCCCTCACTGTATATCCGATAAGGCTGTTACAGAAAGAGGTTAACCCAACCTCTTTCTCCTCTGTACAACCGCTACTTTCATTTATTTCCGTATAACCCAATGAAGTTATACCTCCATTATTTCCTTATCTTTGGCTTCGATAATCTTGTCTATGTCTGCAATAAATCTGTCAGTAAGGTTTTGTATATCCTTTTCTGCATCTTTTAAATCGTCTTCAGTGATTTCACCGTTCTTTTTCTTTGCCTTCATGCTTTCAATAGAATCTCTTCTGATTGATCTTATTGCAACTTTGGATTCTTCGCCCTCTTTTTTTGCCTGCTTTGTCAGTTCTTTACGTCTTTCTTCTGTTAATGCAGGAAAAACAAGCCTTATAACCTTACCGTCATTATTTGGATTAATTCCTATATCAGACTTTTGAATTTCCTTTTCAATATCCTTTAGCAGTTTAGCTTCCCATGGCTGAATTGTAATAACTCTAGCTTCAGGCACAGACACTGTTGCAATCTGCTGAATAGGAGTGGGCGCACCATAATAATCTATACTGAGTTTATCCAATATTCCAGGATTCGCTCTTCCTGCTCTGATTCCCGCAAGATTGTCCTTTAATACATTTATGGTTTTTTTCATTTTTTCTTCGATTGGCTTGTAAAGTTCCTTATCCATAAAACTCCTCCTTAAATTGATAATTATATAATACATTTATTTATGAAGGATTTCAATATATAGTAGTACCAATCTCCTCACCTTTTACTGCTCTTATTATGTTATCCGGGTCATTCAGGCCGAAAACCAGTGTGGGTATTGCATTATCTTTACAAAATGAGGCGGCTGTCAGATCAATTGCACAAAGTCCTTTGTTCAGGTACTCCTGATAGCTAAGCTTATTGTATTTTACAGCATCGGCATTCTTTGAAGGATCTGAGTCATAAATTCCATCAACATTCTTTGCCATTAATATTACTTCTGCATCTATCTCGGCTGCTCTTAATGCCGCTGCAGTATCTGTTGAAAAATAAGGATTTCCCATTCCGCACGCAAATATGACTATTCTTTTCTTTTCAAGATGCCTCACAGCTTTTCTTCTTACATAGGGTTCAGCAATCTGCCTCATTTCAATAGCAGTCTGAACTCTCACGGGAATTTCTCTGGATTCAAGTGCATCCTGCAATCCAAGAGAATTAATTACCGTTGCAAGCATTCCCATATGGTCGGCAGTTGTTCTGTCCATACCTTTACCGCTTCTGCCCCTCCAGAAATTACCTCCGCCTACTACAATAGCTATCTCAGCACCCATTTTATGCACTACTGATATTCTGTCACATATTTCGTTTACTGTATCGGTATCAATACCGTGTCCTCTATCACCGGCAAGTGCTTCTCCACTGATTTTTAGCATTATCCTCTTATATTTTAGTTCACTCATGGATATTTCCCCCGTTCAATTCGTAATATATGTAATCATTGGGTGAATACATATCTATTAGTAAAATTGTTGCATATTTTGAGTTTATTTTCAAAAAAGGCCCGAATAAAGGGAACATACAATAAATATGTTCCCTTTTATATTAACCATTTATTTGTTTCATTACTTCATCAGCAAAGTTTTCATCTTTCTTTTCGATGCCTTCGCCTCTTTCAAATCTTGCAAACCTTCTGATTGAAATATTTTCACCGATATGAGCTATCTTTTGAGTCAATAACTGTCCAACTGTCATATCCGGATCTTTTATAAATGCTTGTTCCAACAAACAGTTCTCAGCATAGAACTTTTCAATTCTGCCTTCAACCATTTTATCTATAATCTTTTCAGGTTTTCCTTCGTTTCTTGCCTGAGCTCTCAATATTTCCTTTTCGCTTTCAATTACTGAAGCAGGAACATCTTCTTTTTTAACATATTCAGGCTTACTTGCTGCTATCTGCATTGCAACGTCCTTAACGAATTGTTTGAACTCGTCTCCTCTTGCTGCAAAGTCTGTTTCAATATTTACTTCAACAAGAACACCAATCCTACCGTCGCCATGTATATATGCTTCAACCAAACCTTCAGAAGCAATTCTTCCAGCTTTTTTAGCTGCAGCGGATAGACCCTTTTCTCTCAACAATTCGATAGCTTTCTCAGCATCTCCGTTTGCATCAGTGAGTGCTCTTTTGCAGTCCATCATTCCTGCTCCGGTTCTTTCGCGGAGCTGCTTTACCATTTCAGCAGTAATCATCTTTGAATCCTCCAAACCGTATTATCCTATATTAAAATAAGACTAATATTTAATTATCATTTTATTATAAGCAATAAGGATATTATCAGGCACTGCCTGATAATATACCCCATTTAAATCAAATTATTCTGCTGCTTCTACAGCAACTTCCTCAACTTCAGCTGTTTCAACAGGAGTTTCTGAAAGTTGTTCTCCCTGACGTCCTTCTATAACAGCATCTGCCATTTTAGCAGCTATAAGCTTAACAGCTCTGATTGCATCGTCATTACCAGGAATTACGAAATCAACTTCATCAGGGTCACAGTTAGTATCAACAATAGCTACAACTGGGATACCAAGTCTCTTTGCTTCAAGAATAGCATTTCTTTCCTTCCTTGGGTCAACAACAAACATTGCACCAGGAAGCTTCTTCATGTTCTTGATTCCGCCAAGATTCTTTTCGAGATCAGCCATTTCCTTCTTCAGCTTGCTAACTTCCTTCTTAGGAAGAACATCGAAAGTTCCGTCTACTTCCATAGCATTTAACTGTTTCAATCTGTTGATTCTCTTTGTAATAGTCTTAAAGTTTGTAAGCATTCCGCCCAACCATCTGTTGTTTACAAAGAACTGTCCGCTTCTTTCAGCTTCTTCCTTGATTGAATCCTGTGCTTGCTTCTTTGTTCCAACGAACAATACATCTTGTCCGTTCATAGCTACTTCTCTGATAAAGAAGTACGCATCGTCAACCTTTTTTACTGTTTTCTGAAGGTCAATGATGTATATACCGTTACGCTCTGTAAAGATATATTCTGCCATCTTAGGGTTCCATCTTCTAGTCTGGTGACCAAAATGAACGCCTGCCTCCAATAATTGTTTCATTGAAATAACTGCCATAATATAAACACCTCCGTTAAAGTTAATACCTCCGCATTCCTTTGTGATCGGACCTGTCCGACACTTTAACCTTTAAAATGCGTGTGTATTTTGCCGTTTGATAGTATAACACATTGAAAAATATTTATCAATCTTTTTAATAATTTTTTAATCGTTTTTTAATCAGGTACCTCATTATTTGTTTTAGGTAAATATTTTTCATAACGCCTTGTAGTGACTCTTCTAAGAAACGGAATTCCCCTTGTTACCCAGTCAAAACACCATGCACCCCATATTCCCATAAGTCCAAGACCCGTAAATCTTACCAGCATATAACCGCCGAAAACCCTTACAACCCACATGCTTAATATGGAAACAACAGTTATAAATACAACGTCCCTTGTACTTCTCAGACACGCCGGCAGGAGAAATGCGGCCGGCCAGAAAACAGGTATACATATAAGTGTAAGATATGTTATTTGTAATGCAAGGCTTGCTACATCCGGTGCAGGTGAATACAACTTGAGGAAATGGTGTACAAACGGGAAAAATATCAGTGAAACAGAACCCAGCAGCAGCATTGCATAGAGCATTAGTTTTTTTATTATCTTGTTTAATTCCTCTTTTAATCCTGCCCCGGCATAGTGACCTACAACTGTCACCGCTACGATTGTTATTGCGTTCCCTGGTATGTTCAGCAGTGAGTTTGTAGAACTTGCAATACTGTTTGCAGCAAGTGCGGCGGTTCCCAGTGATGCCACTATTGTTTGTACCAGAAGTTTTCCCCCGTTAAAGACAAGACTGTCTATCCCTGCCGGAAGTCCAATATATAAAACAGGCTTTAGTATTTTGGAAGTGATTTTGAAAGAGCTGTGCAGGATATCCACATGATGTGATTTACATAAAGAATACCACACAATAACTGCTCCCACCAGTCGAGCACAAATCAGGCCGATTCCAGCTCCCAGTACCCCAAAATCAAATACAAAAATCAACAGGGCGCCTACCAAGAAGTTAACCAAATTGGATGCCACCACTGCAAACATTGATGCCCTAAAGTTATTGCTTGCCCTTAATATACCTGTACATACATCAAAGAGCCCCAGTATGGGGTATGATATAGCTGAACAAATCATGTATGTTCTTGCAGCCGATTTAACTATCTTTTCCGCATCCCCAAAAAGAAAATTTATTATCTGGTTTCCGAATATGTACAGTCCCAGTCCTGCTATTGCAGACATTATAAAGACAGCTGTAATTGCCTGAGCTGCAGTTTTTGATGCGTCCTCTTTGTTTGATGCCCCCAGATGCTGTGCTATGGTAACTGTAGCTCCTGTGGAAACAGCCACAAACAGATTCATAACTACAAAATTAATAGAATCCACTATCCCCACTGCTGATACTGCAAATGCCCCTAATCCGCTTACCATCATAGTGTTTACTACACCTATTGCTGTAGAGAGAAACTGTTCGGTGAGAGCAGGAAAAAAGAGGCGTAATAAATCCTTTTTGGTATACAAAGTATTATCACGGCCTTTTGTAATGTAATCAATTTTTTCGACATTTTTCACATATATTCTAACTCTGTGAACTATTATATGCAACTTTTGAATACCAGTATACAAACTTGTATTCACTAATTGAGCCATGATATTCGGGTATTCCTTTTATTACATCCAAAATGGTCTGTTGCAAAATAGAAATACTTTCTGTTTTAACGCTAGTACTTCCGTATAAAATTATATCAATGCTTGCTTCCAAGATATTTGCAAGAGTTTATATGGGCTCATCTTAGGATATTTTACCGTCGCTCACATTCATCGTCCATGATTCATTGTGTCGCTAAAACCTACATCGTGTAGGTTTTCCGGTAAAATATCTATCTTTCGCCGACAAACATCTGCAAATATCTTTAACCAAGCTTACATTGATATAATTTATACTCACGTACAGGTTAAGAAAGATAATAATTAGTTTTGCAACAACCCCCTCCGGTTTTAGTTCTTTACTTAAATTTTCCTCAGAAATCAATATTTGCAGTGTTATCGTGTAACGCAATAATCTGTGACTTTTGCTCCACTGTTATCCACCCCCTACTCACAGCAACATCTAACTGCTCAACTATAAGTTTCCCTGCATGATATAAATAATTTAATCTCTCAAACATCCTTTACACCCCCAAACTTGATGTTATTAAAATATCTATTTGTTCCTGCATTTTAAGGTTATCCACTATAAGAGTGTCTACTAATTTCTGCAGTATTTCCTTTTCTGTCTTGATTCTCTCCACTATATTAACCACCAGTGATTTGGACAAATCTCCCAAACTAACATTAACAACTGCTTCACCAACTTCAGTTGCTATTATAACTTTATTAATCCATGTCAAATCAGCTTCTATTCGTTGGTTATATTGGTCATATACTGTTGCTTGGTACTCTGCTGTGCTTCCTATCGTTAATGTCGTAGGTCCATATAATTCTAAACGCTTTGCTATAGGTGCTATTAACTTAAAGCTAATAGGATTATCTGGTTCATCAAGTGGTTCAATTTGCTCAAGCTAATGTTTTAATTTCATCTTGTGAAAGACCTTCTATGTCATTCTCTGTTAATTCAATTGAAAGATTACAATTATTATACATTCCTTGTTCTCTTTCAATTAATAGTTCAAAACTATTTTGTTTCTGATTTAGAATTGTTATTTTCATGTTATTACTCCTTTATTTTTAAAAAATAATACACCCACGTTTGTGACTCAGTATGATTATTGGGATATGAACCAGTTACTTGAAACCAATGGTTTATACTATATGGTGTTTTACCGTTCAACGGGACTACTCGTGTCAGAGGAAGAGGTGTTTGAATTGTCACTGCACCTTGAGTTCCACCTTTTTGGTCAGTTGCGCTAGTACCAATTATCCACTCACTAGTACCATCTGTATAATGCAATGTATAGGCAATATAACAATTACCTTGCCCTCCTGCATCACCCATTACTCTGCCACACCAATAAGGTAGAATAAATTGCAAATTAATACCATCATTTGTTATGTTCGTAATTGTAAAAGCTGGGTCATTAGTTGCATCACCAGAGTAGCTATAATAAAAATTGTCCCCTCTTGTTGAACCATAGTTACTATAAACAATAATTCCTCGTTTTTCTACCGTTATATCTTGATATTTGATTATGCCACCTTGACTGGCTACACTACCTAATAGACTTAACATATTAAATTCCTCCGTTCTATGCTAGTGCCCCAATCAATGACCAAGTATTTGAACCAAGATAAATCAATGTGGCACTTGCGTATAATCCATCAATTGTACGTTTTGTATCTTTACTTTCTAAAGTAACACCACTTGCAGGGGCGAATGTCACTGTACCAACTAAACGTTGTATAAACGTAATTTGTGTTCCTGCAACAAATGCTACTGAAGTACTTGCAGGAATAGTTAAAACTATAGCTGTAGTATTACTAGTATATATGACTTTATTTGCTTGAGCTAATGTTAAAGAACTTGTAGTGCTTACTGCATTTATTGCACCATAAGTGTTAGGCATTGCGTTATCAGCTTTAGTTCCCTGTGCCGCTGTCGCAAATGAAGAAGCATGATAACCATCTAACAAATCTGCATCTAGTCCGCTTCCTGCACCATCTACGTTCTTAAGTTTATTTAGTATATCTGTATCACTTAAAGTCGCCTGTTTTGCATTCCATGCAGTTCTTTCAGTTGTAGTTATATGCGTCACACTGTCAGACAAGTGTGCATCAAAACTGGTCTGTGTTGCTGCAGCATCCGCTTTTGTTCCTTGGGTTGCTGTTGCAAACGCTGTTGAATCTTTTCCATCAAGTAAGTCTGCATCTATTCCGCTACCGCTTCCATCTACTGTCTTTAATTTTGCTAGTACATCACTTGCTGTATATGATGCTGCCGGAAGAGCG
>JAEZUC010000024.1 GCA_023443515.1 Bacillota bacterium | reverse complement strand
ATACCACTCTTACATCGCACATAGAACACACCCATCTTTTTTGCAAAATCTGATTTTGCATGAGGAATGGCAAAGCCGTCCTGAAGTCCTGTGGAAAATTCCTCTTCTCTCTTTAAAAAATCCTTCTTAAGTCCCTCTGCATTGTCCGTAAGCCCCAGCTCCAGAGCTTTTTGGCTGATGAAGTTCAGTGCCTCCTCTTTGGTTCTGACATCAACATCAAAAAATAAATATTCTTCCTTTAGCACGCTTAACCTCCTTTCAGCCGCCTCTTCTGTTTCCTGACATAACTATAATCGCAATGGATTCATATTTCAATTGAAGCAATTTCCATGTTTAAGTGGAAACCGGACACCAGCTTCTCAACTCATTTCCACATAGAAGTGGAAATGCTGTAGCTATATTTTATAAGTAAGATACCTTATAATAAAATGGAATACCAAGTTGTGTCTGTATATGACATAGACGGATATCAGGAGGTAAATAATGATGTTTCCATACGGAAGACTCAGCGACATATATACTTACATCAATAAACATGATTATGTCTCATCAGACCGTCTTGCCAGCAAGTTCCATGTCACTGACCGGACCATACGAGGCGATATCCAGGAAATGAACGGTATTTTAGGAAACCATGGTGCCACCATCAAACTGAAGCGGAAATTCGGCTACTATATTGAGATAACAGACCCACTGACTTATGAAACATTCAAAGAAGGCATGGAAACAATAGGTTCAACTTCCATGGAACTCGACTCCTCCCAGGACAGAATCCGTTATATCCTCAGCATGCTTTTATTTGCCGCTGACTACATTTCCCTGGAACAGATCATGGATACTGTATTCATTTCCAAAAATACCTTAAGCAATTATATTAAAACCATCCGGCGAATTTTGGATAAATTCAATCTGGAGTACATTACTAAGCCCAATTCCGGCATCAAAATCATTGGTACAGAGGATGACAAGCGAAGATGTATTATGGCTCATGTCATCACGTCTGATAATGACAGCTACATCACCGGTTTTACAAAGGAAGAGCGGCTTCTATTTCAAAATGTAGACCTTGATTATTTAAAACAGATCACACTGGAAGAACTGAAAAAACGAAATATAGACATTAGCGACTACAACTTAAAAAACCTGATCATACATCTGGCCCTTATGATCACCAGAGTAAAAAGCAATCACTACATGACCATAGGTGATATGAAAACCGACTATTCCATTATGGCCATCATAAGCAGCCTGTGCGGACAGATCGAGTCCCACTTTGACATTGCTATTTCCAAGGGAGAAAAATTCTATATGTATCTTCATATGGTGACCAACACCCATATGGATGCCACGGATATAGATGATGAGTGGTTAAAACGCTCTATTTTTGATTCTCTGGAAATCATTTATAGAAATTATAGCTTTGACCTGCGAACAGACGAAGTCTTACTGACCAATTTATTCCGACATATGAAATCCATTTTTACAAGCAAATCCTTTGGCCTCAATATTCGAAATCCTTTGCTGAACACCATTAAGAACAACTATTCCCTGGCCTTTGAAATATCACTGACCGCCTTTTCCCAGGTCTTTGACACACCTCCATTTACTCTTAATGAGGAGGATGCAGGCTATATAGCCGTTCATATGTGTGCAGCCATGGAAATATTTATTTCAAAAGGCATGAAAAAGAAAAATGTCATTCTAGTATGCGGCAATGGTGCGGCCGCCCTTCGTATGCTGGAAGCGAGGCTTGGAATGTCCTTTGAAGGCCAGATCAATATTGTCAGGACTATATCTTATAATGAATACATGAATCTGGGAAAAGAAGGCTTAAAAGAAATAGACTGCGCCATATCTACAAGTCCCTTAAATGATGGCAGGCTTCCCTGCATCACCGTCGATTTCGCCTTAACGAACAAAGACATAGAATCCATAGCAAGATTCTTATCTACCATAGATGTGTCAGAAAAAGAAAAGAAATCCGGATTCTTTGAAAAGGATCTGTTTTTCCGTCTAAATCGAGTTACAGACAAAAAAGAACTGCTTACCATGCTATGCCACAGCCTGGAGAAGCAAAACATTGTTAAAGAAGACTTTATAAACTCTGTTTTAGAACGTGAGAAACTGGGAAGCACAAATATGAACGAGCTCTTCGCACTTGCCCACCCCATGAGTCTCTGTGCCAAAGATACTAAAGTGGCGGTTGCCCTGCTGGAGGAGCCCCTGGTCTGGGGCCAGGACGAATGGGGCCAGGAGGAAACCGTACAAATTGTATTTCTTCTAGCCATAAAACAGGAAAAGCAAAAAGATCTGGTACACCTTTATGACAGCATGATTGAAATCGTAAACAACCCAAAGCTCCAGCAACGTCTGATCTCCTGTGAGAGCTTTGAGAAATTTATAGCTGAATTCCACGGAATTCTGCCCGTATAGTAATAGGAACACAAAAAAAGCCAGAGCATATCCCTGATTCTGATATACTCTGGTTTATTTCAATTAAGCATTAGCCATTCAACTTTTCTATATAGATTTACTAAGCTGTCTATATAAGAACGAATATTAGTATCATAAATGAATCTCATACAAAATACTTATATTCCACTCAACTTTCTTGATAATTTAATAATAAAAAAGCGCAAACCCAAACCTGGATTTACGCATTTATCACATATTATATATTCTTAACTGGTATATGAAACCTACACATACCCTCAAAACCACACATTGTTATATATCTTTCATCCGTTCTTTCCTCTTACCTAAACCAACCTGGTTAAGCCCTCGACCTATTAGTGACAGTCAGCTGCACATGTTACCATGCTTCCACCTCTG
>JAEZUC010000023.1 GCA_023443515.1 Bacillota bacterium | reverse complement strand
GATTACCTGTTAAAGAATATTCAACTTGTAATGATGGGTGAAACAACTCCCGAGGAAGCTCTTAAGAATGCCGAGAAATATTCAAACGATCTTCTTAACAACTAACACCATTTATATGAAATAAGGTCAAATGCGTTATGAATATATAAACCCACAGCTACAGGCAATTGAAGCTTGTAGTTGTGGTTTATAAACCCTGCCTTGTGGATTATAGGAATAGGAGTCTTTTTAACATGAGCAAAAAAGCTTTAACTATAAATAAAGAAAGCAGCTTCAAGGAAGCACTTACCGGGTATGCTATGATTTTACCCAGCCTGGTATTACTCATAATATTTTTTGTAGTTCCTATATTTATGACAGCCTTTTATAGTTTTACGAAGTTTAATGTATTGGAGGCCCCACAGTTCGTAGGCTTAAAAAATTATACAAAGATGTTTTCTGATCCGTTTGTACTGGCATCCATTAGAAACACTCTACTGTACACCGTTATTACAGTACCTGTGCAAACAGTAGCATCCTTGTTGCTTGCCTGTGCATTTGTCGCTAAAAAAGACAACTTATGGAAAAATTTTGCAAAGAGTTCAGCCTTCATTCCTGTAATTTCCTCAATGATTATTGTAGGTACTTTATGGAGAATGATGTTTAATTCAGATATCGGAATAATAAATACGCTACTATCTTTTATTGGTATTGAACCGCTAAATTGGCTTGGAGGCAAGGTTACAGCCCTAATAGCGGTTTGTGTTGTAAGTGTATGGAAAAATGCAGGTTACTTTTTGGTAATATACTATGCCGGGATTATGGATATTCCACGAAGCTACTATGAGGCAGCAGAGGTTGACGGTGCCAATCCGGTTCAAAAATTCTTTTTTATTACGGTGCCTTGCCTGCGGAGTATAACTTACCTTGTTGTAACACTTGGTACAATATGGTCCTTCCAAGTATTCGACCTTGTTTATGTAATGACAGGAGGAGGCCCTGGAACTTCGACTGTTACACTAGTAATGACAATTTACAATACCGCTTTCAAACAGTATGATATGGGATTTGCCTCGGCAATTTCGTTTTTGCTCTTTGCTATAATTATTATTATCTCAGTTATTCAGAAGAAGTTTCTAGCCGGAAATAAAGGAAGGTGACCTGCATGAAAAAAATAATCAATTCAGCTTTGCTAAATATATTGCTAGTCCTGATTGTTGTTTTAACTATTGTTCCATTCATATATATGGCTCTTACATCCCTGCGACATACCTACGCACTGGATTTTTCCTTTAGCCTCAGAACAATGGATTTTAAGAATTATGTTACCATATTTAAAAATTACAGTTTTTTCACCTACCTGTTTAACAGTATAATTGTTGTTGGCGGTGCTGTAATATTTAATATTATTTTCAGTTCATTGGCCGGATACTCTTTTGCCAAAAAGAGGTTCCCGGGTAAGGAGATTATATTCTGGATATTCCTTGCAACTATGATGATTCCGGCACAAGTAACTCTGATTCCCATGTTTCTTATTATGAAAAAGGTTCATCTGCTGAACACCTCGCTTGCACTAATACTGCCACTGCTTGATGCCTTCGGAGTTTTTCTATGCAGGCAGTTCATGTCAGAGGGCTTACCCGATGAACTAATTGAAGCTGCAAAAATAGATGGTTGCAAAGAAATGTCCATATTTATTAATATAGTAATTCCTCTGGCAAAACCTGTGCTGATTGCACTCGCAATATTTACATTTATTACATCCTGGAATGATTTTATAAGGCCTCTGATATTCATTACAGATGAAACCAAACAGACACTGACGCTTGCACTCTCTACACTGCAGGGCAATTTCGGAACTAATTATGGCCTTGTTATGGCAGGCGCAACAATGACCTTCCTGCCACCCTTCCTGTTTTATGCCTTTATGCAGAAACAATTTGTAGAAGGAATAGCGCTAAGTGGTATCAAGGAATAAACTTTTTTCACAATATATTTCTATAATAATATAAAATGAGGGATTTATATGGGTATTAAATATAAAAAACTGTCATCACTAGAGAAAGTATTTTTAAATCATGAACCTGCTGCCACCTGTGGTAAGGTAAATGCCATATTCAGAAACGAAACCTACTCTTTTCAAATAGCTTATTATTGCGAACATTCCGATGGGATAGATTTCCCGTTTGCTTCGGTTATAGTTGAAGGAAATTTTGCTGGGAGTGTTAAAATAAAAGAAGTAGGCAATGTGCCATCCCAGATGCCTGCTTATCCCGAATGTGATTCAGATTACCTGACAAACCAACCGGGGTTGTTTCCGGATCCCTTGTTTGATTTGGTGGATAATGAAATAAAACTTGTGCCGTGCCAATGGCGAAGCCTCTGGGTTGAATTGGAACCGGAAGAGGATGCACCTGCCGGTATGTACACTACAGTTATCACGTTTTTATCAAGGGATGGAATGGAACTGGCACGTGTGGAGGAGAGTATTGAAGTGCTTGATGCATCACTTCCTAAACAGGAGCTTATTCATACGGAATGGATTCATTTTGACTGCCTGGGTTCATATTATGGTGTTGATATGCTGAGCGAAGAGCATTGGGAACTGATGGAGAAGTATATCGCAAAAGCAGTGGATCACGGTGCAAACATGATTCTAACCCCGTTGTTCACTCCTCCTCTGGATACTAAGGTAGGCGGAGAACGTCCGACAGTCCAGCTTGTTGACGTATGTTTGGATAATGGAGATTACAGTTTCAAATTCGAAAAATTGAAGAAATTTATTGAAATGTGTCAGAAACTGGGAATTGAATATTTTGAGATGTCTCACCTTTTTACCCAGTGGGGGGCTTTTCACGCACCCAAAATTATTGCAAATGTAAATGGTGCTGAAAGGAACATATTTGGCTGGGACACCGAGGTGGCAGGACAGGAATATAGCAGTTTTCTTGATTGCTTTCTCCCCCAGTTGACTAAAGTCCTGAAGGAATTGGAAATTTCCAACAAATGCTGGTTTCACATATCAGACGAGCCGAAATCCGAGCATCTGGACAGTTATAAAGCTGCACAGGGATTAGTAAATAAACACCTGGAGGATTTTAAAATAATTGATGCCCTTTCCGACTTTGACTTCTACAAAAAGGGCCTTGTTAAAAATCCGATTCCGGCCTCTGACCATATAGAACCGTTTTTAGAAGCGCAAGTCCCGGATTTATGGGTATATTACTGTTGCTGCCAATACAAGTATGTAAGCAACAGGTTTATGGCAATGCCGAGCCGCCGTAACAGGATACTTTCGGTACAGCTTTACAAATACGATATTACAGGTTTTCTGCACTGGGGGTTTAATTTCTGGAATTCTCAATACTCAGTCAAATCAATTAATCCATATGCGGTAACTGATTCAGGAAGTGCTTTCCCTTCCGGAGATCCGTTTCTGGTATATCCGGGTGATGATGGTCGTCCTGTTGAGTCTATCCGTATAAAGGTACTGAGGGAAGCCCTTTATGACCTGAGGGCCATGAAGCTGCTTGAAAGCCTTACATCAAAAGAATTTGTAATGGATATCCTCGAGGGACAGCAGCAGACACCCATCACATTTTCTGACTACCCACGCTGTGATGAATATATTGCAGTGACAAGAAACCGAATAAATGAGGAAATTAAAAAGAGGTTAATTAAATAGGTCATTAGTAAGCCGGGAACAGTAGGGATAACTGTTTCCGGCTTATTGTTTCAACTGATATTTTCGAACTAAATATAAACAGAACCTAAATTTGGCTGATTAAGTTTACAGCCAAATTTAGGTTCTGTTGCAAATAATAATTGAAGTTCATTAACTTTCTAATCAAAAATCAATTCTCCAAATTTTTCAGGCAAATGAAAATTGTCTTCTCCGGTAGGAGACCAGGACATGTATTCTACTTTCTTATCCTTAGGCCTGTCAATTCTGTATAAATTTATTAACCACTTGTCACCCTTTTTAGGTGGGATATTTTCAGCTGTAATAAACTCTGAAAAAGGTATTTCAAGCTCTGCACTCCATATACCATTTAATTCATCGCGTAAGACAGCTGACTTAACATTTCTGTCAACTCTTCCATAACCGATTATATTTCCTTTAAGATTATTATGTATACTATAATGGAGTAATGCATTTAACGGATTTACTTCAATCTCTATATATGTTTTCATATCTCTATTGTCATCTATGAAAACTT
>JAEZUC010000154.1 GCA_023443515.1 Bacillota bacterium | reverse complement strand
ATACAATCCACCTTTGATTTTTAATTATTACTATATTTTAACTGGGAAAATATAGTATCACATTAGTTCATTATATTAATTTTACTGTTAAAATGAAAATTTCATTACTGTTACATTTGTTGAAATTAAGACGATTATCTCCGATAGAGGCTCTGTAACTGTGTCGCACCCAGTATTTGTAAATAAAATATTTCCCTTGAAATATATAAGGTAGGCTATTTTAAAAGAGATGTCGAAAAATGACGTATAACAACAAAATATTTATGCATCATATTGAATTTTTATGCATAATAATTTATAATTGTACACATAGATGTTTTATTAACTAGAAAAATAATAGGGGGATTTCAAAATGATGAAAGGAATGTTAAAGAAGGTATTTTGCCTGCTTATAGTTGCTACTATCGGACTATCTGTTGCAGGCTGTGGCGGTGGAGAAACAATGAAGAGGATTGAAAAGTCCGGCAAACTGGTTATAGGTACAAGTGCAGAATATGCACCGTACGAATATCACATGCTGATAGATGGAAAGGATACAATAGTAGGTTTCGATATTTCTATTGCAGAGGAGATTGCAAAAGTCATGGGCGTGGAGCTCCAGATTGTGGATGCTGATTTCAACGGACTATTGGCATCACTTAACACAAACAAGGTGGACATTGTAATAGCCGGTATGAATCCTGATGAAAAGAGAAAAAAATCAGTTGATTTTTCAAAGATTTATTATGAAGCAAAGCAGGGTGTAATGGTAAGAGCTGAGGACAAAGACAAATACAAAACCGTTGCTGATTTAAAGGATAAAAAAGTTGGTGCACAGCTGGGAACTACTCAGGAGAATATAGTAAAAGAACAGATAGAGGGTGCAAGCATTGTATCTTTAAGCAAAATCCCTGATTTGGTTATGGAATTAAAGAATAAAAAGATAGATGCATTGGTTGTTGAACTTCCTGTTGCAAACGGTTATGTTAAGAATAACAATGATCTGGCACTTACAGAGATTTCCGTAAAGGATGATACAGGCGGGTCAGCCATAGCAGTTAAAAAAGGTAATAAAAACCTTGTAGAGCAGATAAACAAAACCCTTGACAGACTAATGAAGGATGGTTCAATAGATAAGTTTGTTCAGGAAGCAAATGAAATGAATGTAACAAAATAATTGACATGACATTATAAGAAGGCAAAAGCAAAGGGGATGTCCATGGGCACCCCTGTGTTTTGTTTTCGGAGAATTTTTATAATAAGGAGGGTTTAGCTTGGATTTTGGGTTTTTAAGTGAATACTGGTACTACTTTGTAAGCGGTACCATAAATACGATAGTAATTGCAATTCTCACCGTAATACTTGGTGTTGTTATAGGTACAGGAATTGCATTGATGAAGATATCCCATAAAAAGGTTTTAAGGGCAATTGCATCATCCTATATAGAGTTTATAAGAGGGACACCTCTGCTTGTTCAGATTACTCTTTTTTTCTACCTGATTTCACTGCCGGAATTTCATATATTCGGTTTGGAAATGGAGCGATTTATACCCGGTGTTATAGCTATGTCCATAAACAGCGGTGCATATGTGGCTGAAATAATACGTGCAGGTATTCAGGCGGTGGACAAGGGTCAGATGGAGGCGGCAAGGTCTATTGGTTTTACTCAGGGGCAGGCTATGAGGTATATTGTATTGCCGCAGGCACTCAGAAATATACTTCCCGCTTTGGGAAATGAATTTGTTGTTGTAATCAAGGAATCCTCCGTACTGTCTGTTATCAGTATAAGTGAACTTATGAGAAGCACAAATATAATACAGGGTGCAATTTACAGGCCTTTTGAGCCTCTGGCAATTACAGCTGTTATATATTTCCTATTGACCTTCAGCCTTACAAGGCTTCTGGGATATGCTGAAAGGAGGATGAGGACAAGTGATTAATGTAAAGAATCTGCACAAGAAATTTGGTAGCCTTCATGTTTTACAGGGGATAGATGTAACCATTGAAAAGGGCGAGGTGGTAGTTGTAATCGGCCCCAGCGGTTCAGGTAAGAGTACTTTCCTCAGATGTTTGAATTTGTTGGAACAGCCTACTGACGGTGAAATAATTTTTGAAGGCGTAAATATAACTGATAAGAAAAATGATGTAAATAAACAGAGACAGAAAATGGGAATGGTTTTTCAGAACTTTAATTTATTTCCGCATTTGTCCATAATTGACAATATAACTCTTGGCCCTATAAAACTAAAGAATCAGACTCCTGAGCAGGCAAAAGAGAATGCTATGTCTCTTTTAAAGCGTATAGGATTGGAAGAAAAGGCAAATAACTATCCTGCACAGCTTTCAGGAGGACAAAAACAACGTATAGCTATTGTTCGCGCTCTCGCGATGTCCCCGGATGTAATGCTCTTTGACGAGCCTACCTCAGCACTTGACCCGGAAATGGTAGGGGAGGTTCTGGAGGTTATGAAGGAGTTGGCATCAGAGGGAATGACAATGGTGGTTGTTACTCATGAAATGGGTTTTGCAAAAGAGGTTGGAACCAGAGTAC
>JAEZUC010000136.1 GCA_023443515.1 Bacillota bacterium | reverse complement strand
GTTGTGGCGTAAGCTGCCCCATATGTACCATCCTGGTAAACCAGGTACCACAATTTCTGAGGTTCGTAGTAGAACAGTTCGGGCGCACAGAAATAGCTTTCTCCTATTTTACTCATATAGGTACGTGAAGCTGTTTTCAGCCCTGAAATTGTGCTTGCAGATGTAAAACACATTTGCCAGCCACCACTTTTATTTGCACCAGTGTAATAAACCAGGTATTTACCGTTATAATACACGATAGTAGGGTCTTTAGCCGCATAGTAATCATATGGGCTACACTGATTGTGAAAAATAACCCTTTCGTCCACATTCCATGAGGGATTAGGGTTGGCTGCCGCATTTGCCACGGAGCCAAATGATGTTGCCATCATGAACAAGCCTAAAAATATTGCAAAACCTTTTTTAATATATTTGCTCATACTTTTATCTACCTTTCGTTATATACTCAAGTTAAATTTTTATTTTATCAATACTGCGGTTTATTAACCGGGTTTACCCGGGAAACTCTGTAATAAGCCCCAGTAAGTACTGTTTCAGTAAAGCAAAATCAATTGCATTAACATCGCCATTATTATCCAAATCAGCACATTTTGTGTTTTCAATGTCTCCCAAACCCAAAATGTGTTTTTTCAAAAGCTGTAAGTCAATGGCATCTATTTGTCCGTCAGAATTAACATCTCCCAGAAGAATAGAACTGTCGGCCTCGCTGAATTGAATCCAGTCGATATTTACCGCACCTGAGAAAACAAGATACAGATCATTTACTCCCGTAACCTTATCAATGTTACAGGTTTGCTCTTGATATGTATTAAAGCTTTCTGTAGAAGCAACCGGCAGAGTTCCCACAAGAGTTCCATCAGGACTGTTCAGCCTGATTTCTATATTTGCTGTGCCATTATCTGCAACCAGAGCTTTAAAGCAGGTTGCACCTGTTCCAAAGTCTACATTTTGGTATAGCAGATAATCTCCGCTGCCTATATATCCGACTCCGCTCCCTTGGTCAGGAGTACCTCCAACTATTTCAATGGTTGAGGAATTGGTTTTGTTATATGCCTCTGCTTCAATTTTGGAAAATGCTGACCTTGTAAATTGAACCCAGTTAAGGTTAATCAGATATCCGCTTTCACCAGTAAATTTCAGATACAAGTCATGTTTTCCACTAACACCGCTTACAGCACAAATCGAATCCGTAAAGGTTTGCCAACCGCCTGTTCCGCTAACTGCGCAAGAACCGATTAAAGTGCCGGTTGGGCTGTCAAGCCTTATTTCAATGGTACCTCCGTTGGTTGCGCTGGATGCTCTGGCCTTAAAACCAATTGCTCCGCTTCCGAAATCAACATTTTTATATACGGTGTAATCTCCGTTTTCTGTGTAGCCTACAGCCTGACCGCCTTCATCACAATCCACATTCTGGATTCCTGATTGTGAACTATAATTTTCGCCTTCTATTTTTTCAAAGGCCGATAACTGAACATCAGGAATGGGAGTATTCGGTCCGGCTGAAGTGTAATAACGGAACCAGTTAATATCTGCATAACCTCCTGAGGAAGCAGTTGTATAATTGTATATACCGAACTTATCTCCTTGAAAAAATCCCAGGTCAAAAGGTAGGCTTAATGTTCCCCCAAGTTGAGTAAAGTTTATGTTATCAGTGCTATAGTAAAATGTAGCCTTGTTACTGTTAAGATCCGCTTTAGCCCTTAAATAGACAGTATTTCCAGTAAGTGTAGGACCATTTGTTATGGTTCCTGCCGTATCCTTCTTAGCGTTGATATTAGCTACTATTTTTTTAACCCCGCCTGATTTGCTTACCCCAATGGTTCCATAAGGAATATTAAGCAGACATAGTCCGGCATTGTCACCATCTAACATATTGGTGGTGTCAAGTTCTATAGTGCCTTGGCAGTCCGGCCCTTCCACCCTCTGAGTAAGGGTATTGGTAGCCCTCCACAGATTATTTGCATTTTTTGCATGAAGTCTCAGATAGCCCGGTCTTTCACTTAAAGACCACTTTGTATTATCCGGATAATGATTCCACTGCCACTGTAATCCCATTGTTGTTGAGCCGAATTCGTCGGAATTTGGGATTGTAAGGATTGGATATGTTTCACCTACATCCGGCTTTTTATATGTAACAGGTACAGAACCCATAGGATAGGTTTTTCCTGCTATGGTTACATTTTTTACTGTAGCCGGGTCTCCAAGTATCGGCCAATCATTCTGCCACTGCATAGGTATCAGAATATCTCTTCGACCCAAACCTTGACCATCTTGGAATACATAGAACCACCATTCACCGGTTACAGTATCTATAGGCCCCCCTTGATGAATCTGACTTCCACCCGGTATACTTGGGCCGTTCAGCAGTATCCTCGTTTCGTAAGGCCCATATATGTTTTTAGACCTGAGGCAGTAGGTATACGATTCAGGAGGTGTCGAGTTACGGAATATATAATAATATCCGTTCTTTTTTATAACATGTGTACCCTCAACAAGATAATTCCCGGTTGCACCTTCAATTCGGGTAGTCACCTGACTGTTCACTACCGATTTATAGTCAGCGCTTAGTTTAGTAACTTTTACGTCGTTTGCCTCAGAGATAATGTATCCCGTACCATCGTCATCAATAAAAAGTGCGGGATCATGGAATCCCTGATTGTAAACTGTTTTTGTATAAGGGCCTGCAGGATTTGTGGCAGTACACATGATAAACTTACCCTGTGCCTGATAAATTCCCACATAATACGTCCCGTTACGGTAGGCAATAGTAGGTGCCCAACAACCGTGCCCGTAATCATCAAATGTATTTGTCAGATTATAAGATTTTCCTGTACCATTTAGGTCCGAAGTAACGTATCCTATAATCTCCCAATTGATTAAGTCCTTGGAATGTAAGATAGGTATTGATGGAAATGATACGAAAGTTGAACTTACCATATAGTAATCACTTCCCACCCTGATTGCAGAAATATCGGGATAATCAGCATTCAAAATCGGGTTTGTGTAAGTACCGTTGTTATTATCAGACTGCCATGCGCCGACAAAAGTCGTCTGTGCAGCCAATAGACATACTAGCAATATAATACTGAAGGCCTTTTTTAACATCACATAGTCCCTCCTTTAATTATTTTTAAAGAGAGCAGGTAAATTAAAAAATTTACCTGCTCACCTTGATTAGATTGTGCCAAGAAGAATTTTTTTGAAAACAGCAAAGTCTAGAGCATCAATTACGCCGTCCTTATTCATATCTCCGGCATTGATATCATCCTCAACAGGGAAGTCATTTATTTGACCAAGAAGATACTTTTTCAGCAGTGCATAGTCTGTTGCATCTACACTGGCATCCCCATTTAGGTCACCTGTAAGACTCTGAGTCGTATTACCGAATTTGAACCAGTTCAAGTTTATTAGATACTCGCTATCACCTGTAAATTTCAGATACAAATTGTGTTTTCCGCTTACACCACTTATACTACAAATTGCATCTGTATACGTCTGCCAATCACCTGTACCTTTAACTTCACAAGTTCCTATCAACGGGCCTGTTACACTGTCCAATCTTATTTCGATATTACCTCCGTTTGTGGCACTTGCTACTCTTGCCTGAAAACTTGTTGCACCACTGCCAAAGTCTACATTGTTATAAACAACATAATCCCCATTCTCGATGAACCCTACATTCAGTCCTCCTTCGGAACAGGTTTCGGTTTGAACTCCGGACTGAGTGCTGAAGCTCTCTGCCTCAATTTGTGTGAAAGCTGATACAGGTGCAGCAGGCGCATAGTCTGTAAAACCTTTTTCACATATCATTTGAGAATAGTTCCATAGGCTTTGCTTCCATACATTCCAGTCATGACCTGCACCCTGAATAAGGAAGTAGGTATTTGGAATATTATTTGAATCACAGTAATTATGCACACCTGTACCAAAACTAATCAGGTTGTCTGTAGTTCCGTAGGAAATAAACAAAAATTTCAATAAATCTCGAGCAGATGCTCCATTATCAGGGAAAAGCTGTGAATTTGAAAGTGTGTTAGGTGCTGGAGAAAAGGCCCCTACATATGGGAACAGATTCAGATTCAGAAGTCCTGTATTAAGTGATTGTCCACCACCCATTGAAAGACCGCAAACAGTCCTGTGAGCACGGTCAGTGTAAACAGAGTAGTTTTTTTCTATGTAAGGGATAAGACTTCCGATTAAATCTTTTGTAAAATTAGTCCAACCATCAGATATGCCGGTTCCAGTTGCATTTCCGTTTGGTAATACAACTATAAATGGCTGAATTTTACCTGAGGCGATAAGATTGTCAAGAATGACATTAGGTGCACCGTTAGAGTACCACTCATCTTCATTTCCGCCGATACCATGCAACAAGTACATTACACTGTATTTTTTGTCGGCTGAATAGTTTGGAGGCAGGTAAATCCTAGCTCTTCTCTGACTGTTTGTTGCTGCTGACTGATAGTTGATGTAGCTCACCTGGCCATGTGGAATATTGTTCTGAACCTGATCATATCCTGCCGGAGGTGTAGTTGGCATCGTTGCAGCCTGCACCTTAGAACCAGGTACCGTAAAAATTAGAGTGAAGGCAAAAATAAATGCCATCATCCCCCAAATCATTTTTTTAGTTAATATGTTTTTTATCATTTTTATTACTCCTTTCTTAATACACATAGAATCATGGTAAACTTGGAATTGTACCTAGCAGATATTTTTTAAATACTGCAAAATCAAGTGCGTCAATAACACTGTCTTTATTTAAGTCTCCGGCTTCAATATCGTTTTCTGCCGGAAAATCTTCGATTAATCCTAAAAGATATTTCTTCATCATGGCATAATCTGCCGCATCCACGCTATTGTCTC
>JAEZUC010000082.1 GCA_023443515.1 Bacillota bacterium | reverse complement strand
GAGAAGGAATACCTTTCTCAGCCTTCATTGAGGCTTTAATTATGGTAATTACTTTTGAAATTCTCCGTGAAGCGGGCCTTCGTATGCCTAGGGCTATAGGTCAGGCAGTTAGTATTGTAGGAGCTATTGTACTGGGAGATGCCGCTGTAAGTGCCGGTATTGCTTCTGCTCCGCTGGTTATTATTGCTGCCTTAGCAGGAATTTGCAGTTTTATTGTACCTCCACTTATGAAAGTAGGTGCAATTTTAAGGATTGTTTTTTTAATAGCTGCCAATGTTCTTGGGTTATTGGGGATAGGATTTGTTACCTTTATGTTTACTATTTACCTGTGCGGGAAGAGATCTTTTTTTGTACCCATCCTCTCCCCTTTTGCACCTTTTAGGGGAGAAAGTCTCAAGGATTCCTTTATAGTAGCGCCTATATGGTCAATGTTTAACCGCCCCCGTTCCCTAACCAAAGACCAGAATAGAAAACGTACAACCGGGAAACCTTTTTCTCCAAGGGGGGGTAGAAAATGATGAAAAAAGTAATTTTGTTATTGCTTTGTATCAGCACGATTATGACTTTATCAACAGGATGTTGGAACAACAGGGATTTAAGCGAATTGTCTATTCTGACAGCTATGGGAGTTGACAAGACAGAGGACGGTAAAATAATGGTAACGGCACAGATTATCAAACCTGCAGATGTCAGTGGCTCCGGCTCGGTTGCCCCCGGTGGTGGAGGTGGAGGCGAAAAAAGCTTTGTAACTGTCAGTAGTACAGATAGTACTATTTTTGCAGCTTTACGAACCATGCTTTCCAAGATAAATAAAAAGATATTTTACAGTTCCTCACAGGTAATAGTTTTTGGTGAGGAACTTGCTAAATCAGGAATTAAAAACTATGTGGATTTTATTTTAAGAGACCATGAAACTCAGTACAAGACACTTATAGTTGTTGCAAAGGGTACAACTGCAAAGGAGATAGTGGAACAAGAGTTTCAGCTCTCTAAAATTCCCGGTGATTATATAAGAGATACTATTAAGAATTCCAAATCCAGAGGATTTACCAAAGAATTAAAGTTGCTGGACATGGCAAGAGAATTGGCAACTGAAGGCCGTGAGCTATCTATTGGTACAATAGAAAAATCCGAAAATTTAACCTCTACTGAAGGTTTGGCCGTTTTTCAGAATGATAAAATGGTGGGATTGCTTAACAAGAATGAAACCCGAGGATACCTGTTTCTTACAGATCGTACCAAGTCAGGAATTATAGAAATAGAAAGCCCTAAAAATCCCAAAGAAATAATCGGAATTGAATTAATGAAGTCTTCTTCTAGAATCGAAGTTAAGACCTCAAGTAATAATGCTATTGAAGTCAGCGTTAAAATTAAAGCCGAAGCAAATGTTGGCGAACAGCAAAGTCCGTCGGGGCAAAGTCCGGACAAAGTGTGTGATTCTCTTAGCAAGTGCCTTGAAGAAGAAATTACAAAGGAATGCTACAGTGCTATTGCTAAATGTCAGGATGAATATAAAAGTGACATATTCGGTTTTGGCATTCGTGTATATGATAAATACCCCAAATATTGGAGAAGTATTTCGAATATTTGGAATGAACAAGTTTTTCCTACAGTACAGGTAAAGGTTAAAGTAGATGCAAAAATCGTAAGAACCGGGCTTTTAAGTAAAACAATAAACATTAGGTAGGTGTGATTATTTGCTTAAAGTAATTATAGGTATTTTAATACTTGTACTTTTAAGTCTGAAAGAACTGATAGCATCTCCGTCTAAGGGCAAAGTTATGGGTGTTTATTTTGTAATTATCGGAATTTCTTTAATATTGGGTGTTCTTATAAGTATAAATAAAGTACCGCCGAGTCCATATGAAGTGCTGATAAATATATTTAACAAGATAGGTTTGGGAGACGAATAGTATGGGCATGAGTAAAGTTAAAATCTCTAATTTTCAGCTTGCATTGATAACCATAGGTTATTTACATGGGAGTACTACCATTACCAACCCCGCAGTCGGAGCTAAAAGAGATGCCTGGATAGCAGTTATTTTAGGGACTTTGGGAGGATTTATAGTTATTACCATGCAGTTATACTTGTCCAAAATTAATGGTGGGAAAAACCTTCTTGAAATTATCGAATTTTGTTTTGGCAAAACAACAGGAAAAATTCTAAGCCTTATTTACATTTTCTATTTTATGCAAAATGCATTATTAGACACAAAAGCTTTTAACGAATTTATGGTAACTGTCAGTTATCCGGAAACACCCAATATAGTGATTTTATTAGTACTTATAATTATAGCAGTTTATGCGGCCAGAAGTGGTCTTTCGGTAATAGGAAAAACTTGTGAAATACTCGTACCATTACTTCCTCTAGCAATAGCAATTGTTACTCTTTCATTACTAAACGTAACTGATTTTACCGGCTTTAAGCCGATTTTACTTGAGGTACCCTCTGTTATTAAAAGTGCCTTTGATTTGGTAAGCACTGTTTTTGCAGACTTTATAGTTTTCCTTATGATACTGCCGTATACCAGAGAAAAAGGAAGGTTTAAAGCAACTTATTGGTCAATAGGCATTACAGGACTCATTCTTCTGGTAATATCATCACGTAACCTTCAAATAATAGGTCCGGCACTAATTGAGTACGTAAGATATCCTTCACATATTGCAGCTCAGCTTATCCCCGCTATCAGTATAGACCCTCTTGTTGACATGAATCTTCTTATTGGCGGAGGAATTAGAGTTTTAGTTTCATTGTACGCTATATCAAAAATCACTGCTGAAATATTCAATATTGAATATAGGCCTCTCGTACCCGCATTTGGGTTGCTTTTAATTGTACTCTCTTTTTGGGTATTCCCAGATGCCATGGCATTGTACAGATGGGAACATAGTATCGTAGAGACCTTTGTTTCCTTACCTCCCCAGGTATTATTTCCGCTATTATTACTCATAATATCATTTATCAAAAACAAGAGGCAGCAGAGTAAGCATAAACCTCAGTCTGCTTAAATATTTTAAACTGGAGTATTTTATGAAAAAAAAAGTAATAAGTACTATCTTTTTATGTATCATCCTTTCATGCTTTTGCAGTATTGAAGCAAAACCTATAGATACACGTCCTGCAGAGCAAGTAACCAGAGAGTTTCTTTGTGCCAAAATTCAATCTGCCGTTTCGCATAAGGTTGATACTTTAGATATGTATTTCTCAAAAACATCCCAAACCTCTCAAAAGAACCTGTTATTTATAAAGAAACATATATTAGAAGATTATATAATTTCTTATGCCTCCAACGATTACATAATAGAAAAGGTAAATCCCGAGGTGGCAATAAATGAGGTATCTTTTGATGAAAATTCTGCACACATTAAGGCTACCTTGACAGCAGATATTTTTTGGAATGCTGCAAATCCTTCCGGTGACCCCATAAAGGGCATAAAATCAGAAGTACATTTATTAACATTATCAATTGACAACGGTGTTTGGAAAATCACTCAGGATAAGTTTCAAACCAAAAAAGGTAATTCCGATGAAGCAACCAGAGAAAGCTATTCCGACTTGGAGGAACAGGTGCGTACGCTAAAAGCCGAAGCAGAAAGAGTATTGAGCAGGGCAAAAAATGGCATACCTTCCGAATTATTACCTGTTTCATTTAGATGGAAAACAGCATTCATTTGCAAGTCACGTATTAGCACTGAATATAACAGAGATGAAGTTTACAACTGGGCATACACTCACTGGAATAACTACTCAAAGGAATACCTGAATTTCGGAGATGAAAAATGGAAAGGAGGAGACTGCACTAATTTTGTTTCACAATGTTTAAGGGCCGGGGGTGCTGCCAATGACAAATCCGGAGACTTTCAATGGTATTATGATAAAAAAGGAACTCTTGCAACCTCTCACGATACATACTCATGGACCTGGAGTACCTCCAGAGGCCTTAACAACATCCTATTGGGAAATTATAAGAATCATGAATTCGGTCCTAAAGCCAGTCAGAAAGTAATTAGCGGAGACGATCAATATGACTCTTCTATAGGAGAGTATGTACTTCCAGGTGATCTGATACAATATCATTGGAAAAATAAATCTGCCATAACACATGCCGCGGTTATTGTAGGCATGATTTACAATAGTTCTAAATCCAGGTACGAGCCTGTAATAGCGGAACATACGGAGGATTCATGGTTTACACCGTGGACAAATAATGCTTATAAAACATATTTTGTTCATATTACCGGTATAAATTAATCAGTCTTTTCACCCGGCTTCTATTAAGGTACAATTAATTCTAATTAAACTCTCTTGAAGGAAATAACCCTAACTTTTTAAATGATTATCATTCATATTCAGGAAGTCTTTCATTTTCTCTCAGTAGTCCAAGAATACTGTCATATAGGAAAAAGAACGTTGATAAGCTTGACAAAAGGCTACTTATAAAGGTCAAATCCTGTTCCTTAAGATTGAGAAAAAAACTGTATGTTGTGATTCCGGTATTATTAATTCTGCTTTGCATAGTTATACCGAAAAAATCGGGATGACAGTATTCTGACAGGTAATTGTAATTCTCCATGAATTCCTTTATATTACTATTTCTTGTTTTACTCAGATACTCGTCGGCAGCTTCAATCAGGGTCATTACATTTACAGGTGCAGGAGCATTTTGGGATAATTCCTGTGTTTTTGTACCCAGAATCAATCTATGAAGTGCTTCATTGAGTATTTGAAAAGTTATTGTACCACCATAGTAATTTTTTAACTTTTTCAGAAAAAAGGCCAAAGCTCCTGTTACCTCTAAATGGGCCCTGGCAGAAAGCATTGCCAACAACCCATTTCTTGCATTAAGAGCGGTTATTACACCATCCGTCAGTAATTTCGACCGACACAAAGCCATCTGAATATAGTGCATGCTATTTTTACCTAACATGTTCTTTGTATTTTCAGGCATTGGATACATCTTGTGAATGAATCTGGATGAGTAACCGGAACAGTAGCCTTCCAACTCCTGCATTTCCTTCTCAAATCCGAATTGTGTAAGCAGTTCTTTAATTTCCTGATTCAGCATTTATTTACCTCTTTGAATTAAACATATATTAAAAATGTCCCATTCAAAGGATTTTTATTCCCCGATAATTTTTACAAGTACCCTTTTTTCTCTCTTACCATCATATTCACCATAAAAAATCTGTTCCCAGGTTCCAAAATCCAACTTGCCGTTAGTAATTGCTATTACCGCCTCCCTCCCCATTATCTGTCTCTTTAAATGTGCATCGGCATTGTCCTCATAACCGTTATGATTGTATTGACTATAGGGTTTTTCAGGCGCCAGTCTTTCCAGCCATTTTTCGAAATCCGCATGAAGCCCGTCTTCATCATCGTTGATAAATACGCTTGCAGTTATATTCATAGCGTTAACTAAAACCATACCTTCTTTAATGCCACTTTCGTCAATACATTGCTGAACCTGCTGAGTTATATTTTTGTAAGCTCTTCTGCGAGGTATGTTAAAAAACAACTCTTTTCTGAAAGATTTCATACTTTTAAACCTCCAATAAAATTCTTATAATCTTGTATACTTCTATTAAATTTTATTATATTAGTTACAATTTTTAAAGTACATTTGGGAGGAGTTAAAAATTGTTGGATTGAATGAATCCGGGAAAAGAGATATAATTCTTTAAAACAGCATGGAAATATAAGGAGTGTAATGAAATAATGGCTAGAGTAAATTTAATCCTTGAAGGCGGTGGTATGCGCGGGTTGTATACAGCAGGTGTTTTGGACTGCTTTCTTGACCATAAAATGTTTTTTAAGGACATCATAGGAGTATCAGCAGGAGCCTGCAATTCTGTTTCCTACATTGCGGGCCAGCGCGGTCGGAATCTAGAGATTAATGCAGGATATTGCAATGATAATCGTTATATCAGTATTATGGGACTTTTTACAAGGGGATCTGTTTTTAACATGGATTTTCTTTTTGACGATATTCCCAATAAGCTTATTCCTTTTGATTATGATAAATTTAAAAGCTCCGACTGCAGGCTGACAGTTGTGTCTACCGACTGTGAAACAGGTAAGAGTTATTATGCTCCCGTTAAAAATATGAAAGTTGATGATATTTACGTAAGAGCTTCAAGCTCGATTCCTCTGGTTTCTCCCATTGTTGAAGCTGCAGGAAGAAAGCTGGTTGACGGAGGACCTTCTGACTCAATTCCTGTTCACTACTCTGTCAATAGCGGATTTGAAAAGCAGGTTATTATTCTTACTAGGCATCAGGGATATGAAAAAAAGCCAAACAATCTGTATCCTCTATGCAAAATGAAACTGAAAAAATATCCCAATCTGGCAGAGGCTATTAAAAACAGGCACATACACTATAATGAAAGTGTAAGGTTGTGCGAAAAACTTGAACAAGAAAATAAAGCAGTTATCATCAGGCCCAAAAAGCCTGTTGAAATCTCAAGATTCGAAAGGAATCCTGAAAATCTAAAAAAACTCTATACCCAAGGGTATAAGGATACGGAAGAAAAATTTTCTGACATAACCCGCCTTTGTAAGGATTGTTCTAATATTTCTTTACTGGAGAGTTGATATTACCTGAAGCATACAACCCGTCGCAATTGCAGGAGACATCCTGACAAATGTACGGGTTGTTTTATTTTCAAAAACTGAAAAACTCTGTGTCATATAGCATAGTTTTATTTCCTTTATAAATGAAACAAATATGCCTACCAACTTCCTTTGTATGCATACTTTTACTAACGAATATAAACCGCATATCAGAAAAGAATACGCTATTGCCATAACTACAAAGTCCATGTCAAAAATAGCCCCAATACTTGAGAAAAGCTTTATATCCCCGGCTCCTATCAGTCTTGCACAAAAGAATATCCCCAATATCAATATGGGAAGTATAACACCCTTTGTACTTTCCTTGAAACCTTGTATACCTGAAAGATATGTATTAATGGCAATTCCGCCAAAAATAGCTGATACTGTATATATATTTCTGATTTTTGATGTTGTTAAATCACTTACTACGCAGAGTAATAGAATTATAAGTATAATTATGTACTTAATCATGTAAATACCCTTTACTTTAATATTATTTTATGACGGAAACGTAAAAATAAACTCTTTGTTTGCAAATCGAATAACATCCTTATTGTTAATTTTTATTTTAGTATTAGGCTTTAGCCTGTCGTCATTCAGGTAAGTCCCATTTTTCGAACTACAGTCCATAATAAAATATGAATCCTCTTCGTGTGAAATTTCTGCATGAACCTTTCCTACCGCATTATTGTCTATAATATAATCTACAAAATTTCCCATTCTGCCTACTAAAATGCTCTTTTTATCAACTTTTATAATTTCCTCGCCCTCACTTGCTTGTAGATATGGCGTGTCTTTAGGCTGGCTTTCCTTAAGAATAACCGTTTCACCACCACGGCTGTTAGCTTTTTCCGTATGAATCTCTTCAGGTTTTTTATTATCCATATGTGTATTTGGCTCTTTATCAGGTATAATATTGTTTTCCTTCATTTTTTCTGTAATGTATTTTAGTGGTTTATAGCTTTGGGGACTATCAGTTTTCTTTTCATTTAAAATTCTTATTGTAAGTATATCTATCCCAATGAAAATTAATGATAATATGATTCCGGTAGTTTTTGGGTTTTCTGACATTTGGACGAATTTACTTAATAAAATAGTAATAAGCATTATTAAAAGAACAGGTTGAAGAATAACTTGAGTGAGGCTGATTTTACTGAATGTTTTGGAGCATTCTTTTATCGGTAAGTTTGGTATTTTTACCTCTCCCCTTTTAATCGGAGCTTTTAGCTTTTCAGGTTCCGGCTTATCAGAAGTATTAGTGCATTCATTGGATGTATCCCTTTTTATATCCTGTCCTAACAGGTTTTCCAATAGTTCTTTCAAACAGCTGAGGTTAAACATTTCACTTTTAATGTTCTCCAGAATTTTCTGTATATAGTTATCGCAGTCCTCTTCTTGAAACTTGGCTAGTTTTATAATTATATTGAGTAAAAACGTTTTAATGTCGTTTGAGTTGTTTTGGAAAGGTAAATATACAAAAAATAAATTCATTGTTTCCGGGTCTACATAAATATTATTTTCATCCAAAAGTATGTTACTGTCATTTAATAAATAATCCTTAATTCCTATTATAATTTTTGTTATCATTAGCATTGTTACCAAAAATTCGCAGCGATTGTACTTTTTACGGCTCATTATGCCGGTAAGAGTACATTTTGAAGTTATATCATAAAAACAATTCACCTGGTTCCCAACTGTATTTATATGTAAGTCAAGAAGCCCGTATATCCTGTTATTCAGTAGCATTTGAATTTGATATTCTATTAATTTCCTTTCCTTTTTAGGCCTTAAAACCAGATAATTTGAAGTAGAATCATTCTCATAATTAATGTCATAATTTTGTTCTTGCATTTGGTTCAATTTACATCACCCCGAAGTTTTTATTTATAAATACTGTACATAACCGATTAAAACCAACAACACTGTTGCGGCAAGTATAAACGGAGCAAAAGGTATCTCTGTTTTCTTATTTGCCTTTCCGCTTACAATAAAAGCAACAGAGAACAGCCCCGCTATAGTTACAGAGGTAAACAGTATGGAAATCAAAGTACTTATTCCGGTATAAAGCCCCGTTACAGTCATGATTGCAATATCGCCACCTCCTACCTGATTCCGTGATATTATAGACAGGAGCTTCATAAGTATAAATGAAGCAATTGCGGTTGCCGTTCCCTCTAGAATTTTCCCTGTCGAAGACATAATAGCCAATCCCGCAAATATTGACGGAACAGTGATTTTCAAGGGAATTGTCATACTTTTTATATCCCACAGTGCCGCTAGAAGCTGAACAACCAATAATACCTCTATAGCAATTGATTGCTTAGATATATTAAAAAAATTGACTGTTACAATAGTCCCTGCTGTCCAAATTACTATACAAACTATAGCTGCTGTTAATTTTCTTAATTTTGTATTTCCGGTCTCAATTACTTTTTCCATTGTCCACTCCATTTTTTTCTTTATTTTGTTTACCATAAGCCTGTACAATTTTTAGATTTATACCTTGTTCTCTGGCAATATCTATACATTTATTAAGGGTTTGCAACTGAGCAGGAGAAATATCTGTTTCAGGTACCACCAATATCAGCTCCTTCTTTAAAATTTGGCCTCCGTCTATTGTGACTGCACCGCTTTTTCCACCATTGAACGCCGAAAGTTTTTTGATATACCCCTTTAACTTGTTTTGAAGATTAGCAGTGTTCTGATAATATGTTTCATCAAGATTAAGGCTTTTAATGCTGGAAGCAGTTCCATCTTCATATTTTGAAATTACGGGAAAATTGAAGGGCAGGTTTGCTCCCTGAAGTCTGCGTATTTCCCTACCCCTCTTTATATTCTCCAAATTCCATACGCTTTGTTCATTTTCTTTATTTTCTTCACTGTCGCCTAATGAACTTACACCCTCTTCTCCTGCCCAAACACACGCAGATGCGGTCTGAGTTATTTTGATCCCGGGCAACAATTGCGTTAGAAACGGAAATTCCAGCTTATATTCTGCAACAATATCTATACTCTTACCGTCAGCAAGCATTCTGCTGCGGGTAAAGTCAATTCCCTCAAATCCGTCTGTAATGTTTAAATTTTTCAGTCTGATTTCTGCTTTATCTGATGAAGTACCAAGGTGTTCTCTTACAAGTATTCTTGTCATCGGAACCAATACAGCCTGTGCCCGGACGTAATCCGTTGCATCCTTTCCAAATTCCCGGATATACGGCAAAATCCCTGTATTTTCAAGTGTATTGCTTACTTTATCGGAATTACAAAATTCTTCTAATCCCCCTACCAGCTCCTCTGCATTTGTACTATAGTACATAAGACTGTATACACTCATTTCGTTGGATGCTCCTGTTATAGCATGCTGAATTATCTCATGAGCAAAATATACCTTTAGTAAAAAAACAAATGAAATTACAGCAATTATAAAGAATGGTAAACATATTGCGGCTTCCACTGTAATAGATCCTCTATTCAATACTCCCTTCCGCTTCAGACAAAGCCCCCCTTTAATACCCAAGGTACATACTTTCATTAATATATGAGCGACTGATGTTTTTTCTGGAATCAGCAGTAAACATAGGGATTGAGACAAAGAGATTTTTTATGGAAACCTCTGTATCAGCTTTTAAAAATACCCTGCAATCCTCCAGAAGAAATCCGGAGCTTTCAACCCCTTTGTTTAGCTGTACAAGGTCCTGTATCCTGTTAAGTTTTTTGTCTTTATTCATAGTCACAAGAAATATCTTTAAGTAATCCTGATAACTAAGGCATAAGGCATCATTATCTGCTTTATTAGCTTCTTTTTTTGCTACTGCTCCCGAAATATCGGTCATCCACTGGTCATTGGTCTTGAACAGTGGGACTTTTTCTCCTTTATAAAGTATGTTAATGTCATACAGGGACTCAAAAGTAGCCCAGGAGAAAATCAGCATTGTTTGAATCAGTGGAGTTGACAGACCTGCACACCAGGCGCTTAATGCGGCAGCAAGACTTGTTGCTCTGGCGGTTTTTGAACTATCTGCATATATGTTAAGTACATTGGCAATGAGTCTTACTGCCATTATTTCTGATTTTGTCAGCATCGAATTTACTGCTTCATCTCTATGACCGTTTATTATGTATTCCACCTCAAAGTTTGTGAAAAACGATGTTCTTTTTAATTTATCTTCTGATCTTAGATTATAGGCATCCTTCTCCGTCTGACCTTTCAAAATGGGTACTCCATGCTTAAAGGTTCCCATTATGTATTCATTCATGTAAAGCTCTTCAGTTATTTTATTAACTATATCGCTCAGAACATTTTCTTTATCTGCAATATAATTAAAATTATCTACAGCACAGCTTTCATCTTCAAAATCCATGCTATCCCATGTTCTAGCTTCTTCTTCCTCTTTGAAACCTGACTTTTGGGATGGCAGATACTTCAGTTGATCCTGCGGTATTTTTTTAAAATCTCCGTCTGTTTCAAACGCATCCCTTAGCGCCTCTGAGGCTGCTTTCCTGTTGTCCTTATCATTTGAAGGGGATGGCTTTGTTTTACTAAAAGAATACTTTGTAATTGCGGTAGTTGAGTATTTATCCAGTGAATTTAGAAGGTCTTCTTCTGTATCCGCAGAGTTTAGTATTTTGTCACAATTTTCAATATTCTTATTGAGGGTGCCCAGCAACGTCTCTGAATTGTCTTGTCCTACCATACTTTTCATCTTATCCATGCTTTTTTTATAGGAGCTCTCAAGCTCATGGGCTCCTTCAGAATTTTCTTCCAGCTGTTCTATTTCACCATTAATTCTGTCTAAGAGTACTTTTTTCTTATCCGCTATAGCCTCGACTTCAGATACAGCCCCGGAATTTAGTGATTTGAATTCATTTACCCTCTCAAGAATACTGTTCTTTATACTATTTTTTGAATTAATTATGCCTTGGATTTCCTTCTGCATATTTTCAAGTAATCTTCCAATATCCTGTTTTTTCTTTATATCAGTTTCATTGTTAAAATCGGTTTCGAGATTTTGTATGCTGGTTTTCTTTTCTTCAAGAACTTCATTTTGATTTTTCAAATTATCTTTAAGTTCAGATAATCGAACCGGAAGATTTGATGCATTTATTCTTTTTGTTTTATCTTCCAGTAAAAGCTGTATTTCTCCTATTTCTGCTGCCTGCCTGTCTGTCTGTATTTTCCGACTGTATATATCTGAGCCTTTTGAAATGTTCCTGATTCCTTTTACCTTCTCAATAAGTTCAGTCGCCAGTTCATACGGTGCCCTGTACTTCATGAACTCCATTATTTGGTTTTCAAATACATCTTTATTTTCAAGACTGTACGGATTGTGGAGTTTAATATCCTCTATACTAAAATCGTACATAGATTTTCCTTCACCAACAATTCCAAGGTTTTTACAAAAATAATCTTCAAAGGTTTCCTGTATTGTGTCCTCATCCATATAAACTCCAAACAGACCATACTCATCCTTTAATTCATTATTATAATTTGCAAGTACTGAGGAAATGGCAGATTTATTTGCCCGTTGCACATGAGAATGAGCAAGCCTGAGTCTGGCTCCGTCAGTAAACGTTCCAATAACCAGAAATATAGCAGACAAAACTATGCATAAAAATACCGTTATTGCACCTTTAGTTTTTTGATGTACCACCATAACTTCTCCTTTAGTTTTTCTTCAACAGTTTTCCAAGAATGTCTCCCAGCTCTGAGCCCTCTCCAATCCATTTGTTATCACTGTTTTGAATACAACTCCAGATGTCTTTCACAATATCCATGTTTCTTATAAATTCTGCATTGTCGTCTAATGGTGAATTAGACATTGCTTTAAGACTTAGTACCGAGGACAGACCAAATATATCAAACATGTTTCCCACAGGCAGAGGGTATTTCTCTTGGATTTCTATTTGAAGATTTTTCATAAGAATTTTGTTATATGTATCTACAGAGACATTATTTTCAGACGGGAACATAGATTTGCTCAATAATTTGTTTACATAATTGTTTATTCCCGATACCTTCTTGTTTTTATTTGTATCATAAATTCTCCAGTACATTTCATTTATACTATCTGAACAGTAACTCTCTCCCGTTTGGTTTACATAATAGTATGCCCCTTTGGTTACAGCTTCATCAGCTATGCTTTGCACATTTACATATTGATACATAATTGTAAATATGTATACAAATGCAGCCACCATAATAAATACTACGGAAAAAACCAGTGAAGCTTCAACAGTAAAACTACCTTTTGTATTTTTCATATTGTCACCATTTGAAATAAGCCCAAGGCTGTGCCTTTTGGAGGGGTTCAGCCTAATCTCTCCAAAGACACAACCAGCCTAAAATTGTAATGATAATCCTAACCTACAAGCTTTATGTCAGCACCATTCCTGTTATCCTCCAGCTTGCTTGCATCCGGAAATAAATTTTTTATTATACTATTTACAAAGGTTATCAGCTGCTTTCTGAATAGCAGAGCTACACCCACAAGAACAGCGATGATAATAATAACTTCAACTGTCCCCATACCATCTTCTTCTTTAATAAATCTTTTTATTGTTTCAATCATACTAATCCTCCTTATCCGTGACGGCTTTAAATGTCTTTTCTAAAAACTTGTGATTCCCTGCATGGATATTAATGCAGGTGTAACAACAATGATAATTATTGCAAAAAACATTATCATCATGGGAAACAGAAGCTTTGTAGAAGCTTCCTCTCCAAGTTTTTTTACTGCATTTTTTCGTATTTCCCAGCTTTGATTTGACTGAAGTTTTAATGTTAGTACAAGGTCAGTTCCTCCTTTTTTTGTATTTTGAATAATTGTCGACATAACTCTTGATATTTCAGGTGTTTTCAATCTTTTAGCAAAATCTCCAAATGCCTCTGTTTCGCTTAAGCCTGTTTTAATCTGTGACACTGTTTTTTCTACCTCATTATAGAAAGCGCAATTCTTTTTGCTGTCCAAAGAAATTTTTTCCCAAGCCTTTGACATGGTTAGTCCTGCATTAAGTAATAAGGTCAGTTTATTTATAAAATCAGGAAACTCCAACTGTATCTCCAGTCGGCGTTTTTTAACTCGGCTGGTCAGCCTGGCATCATCCAGAAATATCATTATCCCGAACAAGAGTGTTATGTAAATATTAAAGACAGCTTGGAAGTCAGCTAAAATACCCACAAGTAATTCACCGGGGATAGTTAAAGCCATAAGTACAACTTTCTTTGCGTGAAATATACGTATATAAAAAGCTGAATATTCCTGTCCATATATTTCACTAATCCTCCCTATAGTCCTTCTGTCATAAGCCGAATTAAAGGAATAGCTGAATTTATCCAATATATACAGCCCAAAAGGCAACAAACTTTTTAGCGGATGCTCCTTTTTATTTAATGCCTCACAGTATTTAGTGTAATTCGAATAGTTTTTAGCTAATATGACAATAAAAGCTGTTAAATACACAATCAAAGCTATCCCAGTAAAAACCCATAAGCTCAACATAATACCTCACAATTTTATATTCATTATTTTATTTGAAATTAAATATGCAACAATCAGAAGAATCAAACAAACTGTTACTGCAATCCTGCCCGTAGCAGTTACAAAAACGGGTTTTATATATTCTGACGCAGTGGTTGATAAAATGAAAATCATTGCAATAGGCATAATATTCAGAATTTTCTGTTCAAATTTTCTGGATGTAAGTAATGTTTCTATTTCCTGTGCCATTTCTATTTTTTCACTTAGTATTCTGGATGAATTTTTAATTGCTTCAACTAAATTTCCGCCTGTTCTTTTGCATATAATAATTACATCTGAAAAATTTTTTATGTCATCTATATCAGAACGGTCTGCAAAGTCCGAAATTGCTTCCTCAATACTTACATTAAGAGAGAGTTTATTAATTATTATTTTTGTTTCCCGGACTATATGTGCATCATTGCTGGGATATAAAACATATAGGTCTGAAAGGGCTCCTATAAAAGACTTTTCCAAAGGTTTTCCTGCTGACAAGGAAGAGGATAGAGATATAAGTAAATCTTTAAACTGCAAATTAAGTTCAATTTTTCTTTTGAGGATTATTTGCTTTCTTTTGTGTTTTAAATAATATATACCTAACGGACTTATTACCAGTGAAATGACAATGCTCCGATAAAACAGGTAAGATACTGCAAAGACAGCCACTGCAGCCACTAATGCATATATTATTTTCATTTTCGGCGGGATTGTATATTCGTTATAGTCAACCACTATAATTCCTCCTAAAAATCATTGTATATCCCTGAATTTAACATTTTTTGTTTATTAATTAACGGATTTAGTGTTCTTTTCAGACACCCGGCTACTGTATCCATGGATTTTTGACCTTCTTGAAATGTTTCTTCAAATATAAAAAGCGGGTTTAGTTTTATTAATCCATTTTCTATTCCCAGTACTTCTGATATCTCCATTGTCCTTCTGGAACCGTCTCTGAGCCTTGAAAGAAATATAATAATATCTATTGCAGAGGCTATCTGTTTTCTCACAGCTTCCAGCGGTAGCGGAGTAGCACTCAGAATCATTGTTTCTAGTCGCGAAAGCATGTCCCGGGACGAATTTGCATGTCCTGTACTAAGTGACCCGTCATGCCCAGTATTCATTGCAGCCAACATATCAATTGCCTCCTCGCCCCTGACTTCCCCAACGATTATTCGATTTGGTCTCATGCGCAAGGCTGTTTTTATGAGGTTTTTAATAGTTATTTCTCCTCTTCCCTCTACGTTTGCGTTTCTGGTTTCAAGGCTGACAAGATTTGATATATTTGTTATTTGCAGTTCCGCAGAATCTTCTATGGTTATTATTCTTTCGTCAGCCGGTATAAAGTTTGAAAGGGCATTCAAAAAGGTTGTTTTACCGGAACCTGTACCCCCAGCCACAAAGATATTATATTTTGCTGTGATCAGCATTTTTAGTGCATCGGCGGCCCCAACGGTCAAAGACCCTAACTCTATCAGCCTTGCCATATCAATAGGTTTACCCGGAAATTTTCTTATAGTTACAATTGGACCATTCAAGGCAATAGGAGGAAGAACTACGTTAAGTCTTGACCCATCCTTTAATCTGGCATCAACAATAGGATTTGATTCATTGACTGTTCTGTTTACCGCCGTCACCATAACCTGTATAATGTCCTCAAGCTTTTGTTGCGACTCAAAGCACATTTCAAGACGGCTTATTTTGCCCTTCTTTTCAACAAAAATATTATTAGGCCCATTTATCATTATTTCTGTTACCTGATTATCATCGAGAATAGGCTGTAATATGTCCAACCGCCGAAGAGAATTAAAAATAATTTCTATGATTTGCTTCTTTTCTACAGAGCTTAAAAAAACTTGTTTGGATTTATCCAATACCGTTCGAACTATTATCTCGTTAATTTCATGGTCTGTGATATTCCGCTTTAAATCAATTTTTTCATTGACTGAGGCTTTTATTTCGTTTATGAGCTCTTGTTTCACACCGTCCCCTCCATGTTATGCTTAATGTACCTTCCCGCAATTTCTCTATATGAATTAAGAATAATTTCAGGCCCTCCGTTGAATTTGGAAAGGTTATTTAGTGAAGGGAAATCAGAATGGTAAATGATTTGGGATATGAGCTCCTGTTCCAGGCAGAATTTTTCATGCAAGGGAGCCTGTTTAGATACTTTGTTTGCAATATATTTTATCCTAGTTCTTATAAAAGCACTGTTTTCAAAGCTTTTTGTGAATAAATCTATACTGTCAATAAATATTCCCGTCTTATGTAAACAACTTTCATCATTTGTTATAATGTACAAAATTTCATCGGACTTTTCAAAAACCTTCATTGTGTTTTCATTAAGCTGTGAATCCATATCTATGATTACAAGGTCATAGTGCCCGCAGTCTTTAATAGCCGAAACAATAAAGTCAATGTCTTCAGGTAGCATTTCTTTCATGTCAAATACATTGTTTGCCTGACTAAAATAATGGACACCTGAATTTATTTCCTTGGAACAGATAACAGGAATTTTGGTAACAAGGTTTGTATCCTTTTCCTTGGCGTAATATATAATATCTGAAAAGGAATATTGAGTATTACCGTTAAAAAAGATATTTGTTGATTGGAATTGCTCCAGATTTAGATAAAAGACTGACAACCCGGAGAATGAACAGATACTGCTTACTGCCAATGCCAACGAAGTTTTCCCTGAGTTCCCGGCGGCTGAAAAAACCGAAACAATTTTAGTTTTCCTTCCCCCGGTGTAATTTACCTTATTCCCTGATGTAGTTTGATAATTTATTATTTCTGCTGCAATTTGATTGACATCTTTGTATTTGTATATGTAACCGGTTTGAATTGCTGATTCGGAGTTTTTTACAGACGACAAAATAATTAAATCCCGTTTACAGTATTCTTTTATGTCATTGTAGTATCTCTCCGAAGCAAGTATAACATGAGGGTCAATCACTTTTATCCGGTTATTAATGTCAATGAGATCTTTGCAGTAGTTTACCGCAATAGTTTCTGAGTAATTATGAGTAAGAAAATTACATAAACTGATTGAATACTCATTGTCCTCATCAATAATTAAGAGTTTTATGAGTGCCATGAATTATCTCCACAATTTTAAATTTTTTAAAAGAAAATAATAGACAAAACAAATAAGAATTTACTAACAAAACCATTATATTACATATTTTACGTTTGTCAAGATTTTATTTATAATTTTTTTATTATTATATCAATAGCCATTAATTGATATCTTTCCCATGTCTGTAGCTGCTTTAACTGTAATATTACCTTCAACCCCCGTAAACTGATTATTTTCCAGTGTCCCGTAACTGTCAACGTTAATATCCGAACCCTGAGGAAAGCTTAGTTCTACATTGCCGGCACCTGTTTTAAATGCGTACTGTGAATTACCCTGGCACTCTGCTTTCGATGATATATTTCCGGTTGTTATATTTACATTTGAATCACTTAATAGCTTTCCTGAACCAAGCCTGAAATTTCCCGTATCGCATTTCCATAAGAGTTTCCCGTTCATTGCCTTGATTTCAGTGTTAACAGAATCCACGTCACCTGTTATGTTGCCCTCAAATTTGTCCTCAATTAATACAGACCCTGCATCTTGTCTTATAAATATATTTTTAATGTTTCGGGGAACCGTTAATTTTATTTCGGTGTAAAAATCCTGAGGCTTTTTGATTTTACCTGCATAAGAGACGGTAATATATGTTGTTTTTTCTTTTTGACTTGATTTAACAGAATATTTTTTTAATAGTTCCTGAAGGTCTTCATCTGATTTGTTTCCTCGGACAACATGTTTTGCTTCATATTTTATTTCGCCATTATCCCAGCAATATATTTGCATATTTCCAGAATCAACGTTTATATCAAGGGTTTTTATTGATTTACTAACCTTGACCACGCCATTAGTATAGCTATATGTATTGTGTTTAGGATACACTTTGTTTTCGCTACCGCAACTGCTTAGGATAATAAGGACAACCATTACCAGACACAAGGATATTCTTTTCATGATATCACTCCTGCAATTCATAATGTTGCAAGAATAATACCATATTACCTTACATGTTAACAATTATTTCCTAATCTGTATTATAAAAGGGGCCACTGCAATTTTTAATTGTGTAGTAGCCCCTAATTTTTAAAGTCTTATATTATACTTTTCATATACCCTGCAAAGTGAGCAAAAACGATACCCGGTTCCTCAAGGTCAAGACACCATCTTTTCACCCATTCAAGTGAAACATAACCCGAATATCCATTTTCTTTCAGAAGCTTTACAGCCTGCTTTACAGGAATATCACCATAACCTGTCATTTTGTACTTAATGATTCCATCTACAATAACCGAATCCTTTATGTGTACAAAACATATATGGTCCTTCAAATTTGCGTAGGTGTATTCCAAGGACTCATTGAAGAATCTGATAGGATGATGTATGTCCCAAAGTACCCCCACGCTGTCAGAGTCCACTTCATCCAGTAATGTTTTCATTACCTTGGAATCCGCAAATACACCATTGGTTTCTACCAGTAACTTGACACCTTTTTCTTTTGCAACAGCTGAAAGATTTTTTAGATTTTTTACTACAAAATCAATATCTATTTCAGACGGTTGCGGCTGAGCGTCGCCCAAAACTCTTACATAAGGTGTACCAAGCTTTTGAGCCAAATCAATATAATCTATACCTTCTTTTATATGTTTATCTACATTGTCCTTGTCAAATAAAAAACATGCTGAAGTCAAGCAAGGTATTTCAAGACCTATTTTGTCCAATTTCTTTTTTGTAAGTTCAATATTATCCTTTGAAAAATGTTTTACTTTAGGTACATAAAGTTCATTGCCGATACCCCTGACTTCAATACCGTCAAAACCTATATCCTTTGCAGTTGAAAGCATATCCTCCCAACTCCATCCCGGACAGCCCAATGTGGAAAACGAAATCTTCATAATAGCCACCTCCGAATATAACCGCTTTTTTTCATGATAACATGTTTTCTTTGGGCTGTCATCTTTTTTACCACCATTATTACCCAAAATACTCTATTCCGGCCTGGAAGATTTTCTGGTCTTTTTCACCCGGTACATTTTTGTACAGGTTTGTACCTATTCTCTCAGAATGTCCCATCTTTCCCAAAACTCTTCCATCAGGGCTTGTAATACCTTCAACAGCATTTATTGAGCCATTTGGATTAAATGATATATCATAGGTTGGTTTTCCATCCAGATCAACATACTGTGTTGCAATCTGTCCGTTTGCCTCCAGTGCAGCCATAACGTCACTGCTTGCAGTAAACCGTCCTTCACCGTGAGATATTGCTACTGTATGAATATCACCAACCTTTACGTTGTTGAGCCATGGTGAAAGGTTTGATGCAATTCTTGTTCTAACAAGACTTGATTGATGTCGTCCTATTGTATTAAAGGTCAGTGTGGGACATGCCTCGTCAATTTCTCTTATTTCACCGAATGGAAGAAGTCCTAACTTAACAAGTGCCTGGAATCCGTTACAGATACCCAAAACCAATCCGTCTCTGTTCTTTAAAAGCTTCATTACGGCTTCACTGACAACAGGATTTCTGAAGGCTGTAGCAATAAACTTACCTGAACCCTCAGGTTCATCCCCTGCGCTAAACCCTCCGGGTATCATGATTATCTGAGAATTGTCAATTAGGTTTTTCATTCTCTCTATAGACTCTTCAATGTGACTGTGAGTCATGTTTTTTATAACCATTGTCTCTACAATTCCGCCTGCATTCTCGAATATCTTTTTGGTATCATATTCACAGTTTGTTCCCGGGAATACCGGAATAAATACTCTTGGTTTTGCTATCTTCAATGACGGTTGTACTTTTGTTTTTGCTTCATAATTATATACAGCTGCATTTTTCTGTTCTTCCATTACTCTTGTAGGGAAGACTCTTTCTAAAGGTTCCTGCCACTTGCCGGCAAGCTCATCAAGGTCTATACCAGTACCGTTTATGTTAATTTCCGAATTATCCATAGTATTTCCCAAAACAGTGTATCTAAGGCCTTCCAGTACTTTTGTTAAATCTGTGTTTTCAGGTAATTCAAGTATTATAGAGCCGTAGAAGGGTTTAAACAGAAGGGATACATCAGTAATTCCTTCAAGCTTAAATCCAATCATATTACCAAAGGCCATTTTGCTGATTATTTCAGCAATACCGCCTGACCTTACGGAACTTGCAGAAAGAATGTTTTTTTCTTTGGCAAGCTTATTGACACGACTGTATACTTTGTCAAGGTCTTCAAAATCAGGAAGCATATTGTCATCAAGTTTTACTTTAAGCAGTACAACTTTACTTCCCACAGCTTTAAATTCGTTTGATACTACATTTCCAACATTGACAGTGTTTACTGCAAAGGATACCAACGTAGGAGGCACATTCATGTCCATAAAGCTTCCGGACATACTGTCCTTTCCGCCGATAGCGGCTGTTCCCAGCTTCATCTGTGCGTAGTATGCACCAAGTAATGCGCTTAGTGGTTTTCCCCAACGTTTTGCATCTTTTCCAGGCTTTTCAAAATACTCCTGTAGAGTGAGCCTTGCTGTACTGTAATCACCACCCATTGCTACTATTTTTGCTATGGATTCTACTACAGCATATACTGCTCCATGGAAGGGACTCCATTTTGATATATCAGGATTGTATCCGAAGGACATCAGTGTTCCGGTTGTGGTATCACCTTCCATAAGTGGCAGCTTTGCAGCCATACCTTCTGCAGGAGTAAGCTGTGTTTTTCCGCCGAAAGGCATGAGTACAGTATTTGCACCTATTGTTGAGTCAAATCTTTCAACCAATCCTTTTTGACTGCATCTGTTAAGATTTTGCAGGTTTTTAATCCAGTATTCTTTCAAATTGTCTATCTCGATTTCATTGCATTCATCAAAATATGTTAATTCATTTGGTGCTGAAATCTCTATGTCTATTCTTTGCTTTGCACCGTTTGAATTCAGGAATTCACGGCTTAAGTCAACTATCTGTTTTCCTCTCCAGGACATTTTGAGTCTTGGCTCTGCCTTTACTTCGGCTACAACCACAGCCTCCAAGTTCTCACCTTCTGAAAAGCTTATGAATTTTTCCACATCTTCTGCGGCAACAACTACCGCCATACGCTCCTGTGACTCTGAAATTGCCAATTCAGTTCCATCCAGACCTTCATATTTCTTTGGTACTGCATCAAGATTTATTTCAAGTCCGTCTGCCAATTCTCCTATTGCAACTGAAACACCGCCTGCCCCGAAGTCGTTGCACCTCTTTATCAATGTGCTTACATCAGGATTTCTGAATAAACGCTGTATTTTTCTCTCTGTAGGAGCATTACCCTTCTGAACCTCTGCACCGCATGTCATAAGAGATTCTTCGGTGTGTGCCTTTGATGAACCGGTTGCTCCTCCGCAGCCGTCTCTGCCTGTTCTGCCACCAAGCAGGATTATCTTGTCTCCAGCTTCAGGCTGCATTCTTACAACGTTCTTTCTTGGTGCTGCACCGATTACAGCACCGATTTCCATTCTTTTTGCAACATAGCCCTCATCGTATATTTCGGCTACCTGTCCGGTAGCAAGACCAATCTGATTCCCATAGGAGCTGTATCCCGAAGCTGCTCCTGTAGTTATTTTCTTCTGAGGCAGCTTTCCTTGTATAGTATCTTCAAGCTTTGTTCTGGGGTCTCCACTTCCTGTTACCCTCATTGCCTGGTATACATAAACTCTCCCAGACAACGGGTCTCTGATAGCTCCTCCAAGACATGTTGCCGCTCCACCAAAAGGCTCGATTTCTGTAGGATGGTTGTGTGTTTCGTTTTTAAACATTACAAGCCACTCTTCATTTTTTCCGTTTATATCTGCATTAACAACTATACTGCACGCATTTATTTCATCTGAAAGGTCAAGATCATCCAGTTTTCCTTGTTTTTTCAGTGCTTTCATTGCCATAAGAGCTACATCCATAAGGCATATATCTTTGTCGTTACGATCCTTGTAAATATCCTCTCTTTTTTCAATGTAGTCTTTATAGGTTTCCTCAATGATTTCCGTAAACCTGCCTTTTTCAAATTTAACATTGTCGATACAAGTGAGAAAGGTTGTATGTCTGCAGTGATCTGACCAGTAAGTGTCTATCATTCTCATTTCTGTAACCGAAGGATCACGCTTCTCAGTATTTTTGAAGTAACTCTGACAGAAAACTATGTCGTCAAAAGACATGGCAAAGCCCATTTCTCTTAAAAGCTCGGAGAGCTGCTTTTCATCCATGGATGTAAATCCATCAAGAACAGCTACATCTGCCGGTTGTTCCACCTCAGATTTCAGCGTTTCCGGCTTTGTCATTTTTGCTTCTCTGCTTTCAACGGGGTTTATATAGTAATTTTTTATAGAATTAAATTCTTCTTCATTTATGTTGCCTTCTAAAACAATTACTCTGGCAGTGTTTATATCAGGTCTGTCGCCTTGTGTTAAAAGCTGTATACATTGGGCAGCAGAATCGGCCCTTTGATCATATTGTCCGGGAAGGTATTCAACTGCAAAAGCCCTGCAATTTGAAGGAATTTCGTATTCCTCATCATACGCAAAGTCAACTGTTGGCTCGGAAAAGATAGTACTTCTTGCCAACTGATATTCAGAATCGCTTATGCCCTCCACATCATACCTGTTGACTATCTTTAAAGCCTCTAATGATTTTATCCCCAGTGTTTCTCTCAAATCCTTCAAAAGTCCCTGCGCTTCAACGTCATAAGGATGTTTCTTTACAACAAATAACCTTTTTACAGTACATTTCATTTGGCAATCCCCCTAATATATATAAATTCATATGAATAATCATTCTATCTGTAATTATATTATGATAAAATATATTAGTAAAATTAATATAATTAATACGTTGTATTAGGAGTACTTATGGATATTAACTTTGAGTTATATAAAATATTTTATCAGTGTGCTGAAAATAAAAGCTTTTCCGAGGCAGCACGTAAACTGTTCATAACACAGTCAGCTGTAAGCCAGTCTGTAAAAAGCCTTGAAAAACAGCTTGGTGTAACCTTATTCCACAGAAAGTCGAGAAATATTCAGCTGACAAATGAAGGTGAGCTTCTTTTCAGTTATGTATCGCAGGCCTATAATTTTTTAAAAACTGCCGAAGAAAAGCTCCAGGAATTTGAAGGACTCACTGCCGGAGAAATCCGAATAGGAGTAAGTGATTCCATCTGTAAATATTTCATAATGCCGTATATAAAAAAATTCGGACAAATGTACCCGAATATTATGGTTAAGGTAATAAACAGAACTACTCCCCAGCTACTGGATGTTTTAAAAGGAGGTCTTATAGATATTGCCATTTCAACCCTTCCGGTTAACCAGGATATGTTTAATACTGCTCCTTTTATTTCAGTTGAGGATATTTTTGTAGCATCAGATAAGTTTAAAGAACTTAAAGAAAAGGAAATATCCTTGCAGGAATTAAACAGGTATCCCCTTGTATTACTGCAGTCAGACAGTTCAACCAGAAAATCAGTTGACCGCTTCTTCCAAAGCCAAGGCCTGACATGTTCTCCTGAAATAGAACTGGAAAGTCTTGACCTTCTGGTTGAATTTGCAAAAATAGGCACAGGAATAGCCTGTGTATTAAAGGAAAGTGCTGTGGACGCAATAAATTCGGGTGAGCTATTCCAAATAAAAATAAAAGAACCCCTACCTCCCAGAAGTATAGGGGTTGTTACTATGAAAAATGTAGTGTTATCCAAAGCAGTGAAAACCTTTATAAATGAACTGATATAACTACAGCAATTCACTTATAAGTGCTTCTTTTTCTTTTGCAAAGTCAACAAAGTCCTCGTTTATTTTTACAACGGGGGCATAGGCACAAGAACTTGGAACGTAAACCACTTCCCCAATTTCGCCGTTGTCAAGCTTTACCTTTGAACCAATATAATATCGTGGCATATTATCAAACATTACACCCATAACCATAGGATCAACAATATCGTAGCCTATTTTCTCCATCTCCTTGAAGGCTGAAAATGGTGTCTGCTTTTCTTTGTAGACCCTTTCAGACGTTATTGCATCAAAAATATCTGCAGCCGTAATTATTTTTGCATAAAGATTCTTTTTATTGCCATGAATTCCAAATGGATAACCAGTACCGTTTTCCTTTTCGTGATGCAATATAACGGCTCGTTTTACTTCCATTGAAATTTGAGGAATGCTTTTTATAATATCATACCCGTACATGGGATGCCTTTTTATAATCTCAAATTCGCTTTCGCTTAGTGGACCCTTTTTATTAATAATTTCAGTAGATATCTTGGATTTGCCTATGTCATGCAAAAGACCTGCCATGGCAAGATCCTTAATCTGCGATCTGCTCAGGTTCATCCACTTACCCAATAGCATTGCATAAAATGCAACATTTACAGAATGTGAATATGTATATTGGTCGGCTATTTTAATTGAATTTATACATTCAATTATTGAACTTACGTCGCCCAGTCTATCATAGATATTATCTGTAATAGTTTTTACATTATTAATATCCAGTTCCTTACCTATCGCCAGGTTACGTAGTATTGCCTTGGTAGCATTAACATCCTCAATATATTGTTTCTGGCTGTCACTAATACTCATATCTGAAAGATACTCGTTGCCAAGAATTGAATGAGACCTGTAAATGGTTACCCTCTCAACTCTAAAAGCTTTTAGCTTTTTGATAATATGCTCTGATATCAATGTATCAGACGGAACTATCATGTTCCCTCCACGGGTATAAACATCGTCAGCCAAAATACTATCCATAATGTCTTTACTTACTTTAACATATTCTCTTTCCACATTAGCACCTACTTTTATTTATTATAAAGGGTATTAAATTTATATAGGGTATAAAATTCTAAGTAAGGAAGCCTCTATATCATTATACTATGTTTTTACAAAATAGTCAGCATGTTTTTTTACGGCTGTTTACAGGGGTTTCAGCCAGTAAATATTTCCCAAAAAAGCCGCTCTGACAATAGTATTATGTTTACCCTCATCAGATGCGGCTTTAGTTTTTATTTTACAATTTATAATGTAAACTTTGATACCTGATCCTTAAGTTTCTTGGATGCAACAAGATTATCCTGAGTAGAAACTTTGACATTTACAAAGTGTTCAACAACTTCAGCTGTTTTAACTGTAATAACTTCAACTCCTTCTGCACTTTCGTTTACACTGGAAGTAACCTGTTCCAGCGCAGTAACAATGTTTGTAATGGAATTGTTCATTGTCTTTGCAGAGTCATTAAATTCGTTCATTATTTTGCTGAATTGTGCTGAATCGTTATAGTACTGCTCGCCTGTATCAATAAGCTTCTTATAGTCATTTAATACTTCCTTGTCTACGAATTCCAGAAGCACTCCTGCACTATCAGTCAAGGCCGTTACTGATTCATTTACGGTCTTGACTATATTCTTAATATCAGCTGCGGTTTTTGAAGACTGATCCGCAAGCTTCCTTATCTCATCTGCAACTACAGCAAAACCTTTTCCGGCTTCGCCCGCTCTTGCTGCTTCTATAGCAGCATTAAGTGAAAGCAGATTTGTCTGTTCAGTTATCTGAAGTATGGCCTGTGCAAGCTGGTCAATGTGAGATACCTCCCCAGCCTTATCAATTGCTCCCTGAAGCTGCTGTTTAACTTCATGATATACATTATTAGCGTTCTCTGCTGATAATACAGCACTTTCTTTTATCTCGCTTGCTTTAAGACTTACCTCATTTGCTGTTTGTGCCCCTTCCTCAGAGTTTTGAGCAATAAGGTTAATATTCTTCTTTATTTCCTGAGTACTGAAATTTATCTGATGAGATGTAGCCGCGGATTCCTGCATTGATGCGGATATGTGCTCTGTTGTTGCTAATGTATCGTCTGCTTTTTCTTTTAAGGTTTCAGTCATTCTCTCTACTTGCTGAGAATTTTCTATAACTTTATCAGATGCATCAGCCATGAGTCCTAATATTTCCCTCAGCGAACCTCTCATAGTGGAAAGGTTTCTTGCAAGAAATCCTATTTCGTCCTTTCTGCCTTTTATCTGATTATATGTTTTGTCATGTGACAAATCGAAGTTTGCCGTACGTTCAACAACACTTGAAAGTACTTTGATAGGCATGGTAAGAGAAAAAGTAAGCCATAAACCTATAGCAACAGCAAATACACAGAATATTGCCGTAATTATATAAACAGGAAAATCGTAAATACTATATAAAACTGTACCACCGCCGACAATAATTATGCAACCGATTACAATACACAGTATCTTTTTGCCTATAGACATGTTTCTCGCCCCCAGTAAGTTAATAAATAAAACACAAGTTCATAGTATCATATTATTTGAATAAATTCCATATTATTAAAGATACTTTTACTATTTTCAACTCAACTGGAATTTCGTGTACTAAAAAAGCAGAAAACGTTAAAAATTTATTATTAAAAGGTTCTTTACGGTATATATTTACCAAATCAAATGTGCTAACATAGCTTAATGATTGTTGTATTGAATTTAGTACATATCTTCCAGTTTTTTTACAGCAATGCTTATTTTATGATATTATTTTGTTGTAAAAATTATTTTTGAATTACATAAAACACAGGAAGGTGATTATATGTCTGAACAAATCAGATTAATTGCTTCAAGAATAAAAGAATTGAGAGAAATCTCAGAGATATCAGTTGATGCCCTTGCTGCAGAACTTAAAATCTCAAAAGAAGCCTATGAAGCTTATGAAAGCGGAGAAACAGATATTCCTGTCAGTTTTCTTTACCAAATAGCAAACAAGTTCAATGTGGAACTCTCTGCAATAATTACCGGAGATGCTCCGAAACTTCACACTTATCAGCTTGTTCGTGATGGAAAGGGTGTGAGTGTTGAGAGACGGGAACATTATAAATATCACAGTCTTGCTTACAACTTTGTAGGAAAAAGGGCTGAACCTTTTATTGTAACTGTTGAACCGGAAGCTGCCGATTCTCCTGTACACTTTAACTCTCACAAAGGTCAGGAATTCAATTATATTATAGAAGGAACTCTGAAAATTATAATTAACGGACGCGAACTTGTTATGAATGAAGGGGATTCTGTTTATTTTGATTCTTCGGCAAGTCACGCAATGAAAGCGATGAACGGTAAAAGAGCCAGATTTTTGGCAATTATTCTTTAGGTATCAGGGGGAGTAAGTAATGTTGGAAAAATACTTATCTCGGGTAGACTTTACATCTTATGAGGATTTTTACGAGAACTTTAAAATAAATGTACCTGAGAATTTTAATTTTGCTTATGACGTTGTAGACGAATACGCAAAGACAACACCGGATAAGATAGCAATTGTATGGTGTGATAAATTGGGAGCCGAGGCAACCTTCACATTCGGTCAGCTGAAAGAGTACAGTGATAAGACAGCTAACTTTTTTAAATCATTGGGTATTAAAAGGGGCGACCCTGTAATGCTTATATTGAAGAGGCGTTACGAGTTCTGGTTCTGTATACTGGCACTGCACAAATTGGGTGCTGTTACAATTCCGGCAACCCACCTACTCACATCAAAGGATATCGTTTACAGGGCTAATGCAGCCGACATAAAAATGATTGTTTGTGTTAATGAACCAGAGGTAGTAAAGCATATAGAAGATTCTGCAAGCAAAACACCAACCGTAAAATACAAGGCATTGATTAATGGCACCAAGGATGGCTGGTTGGATTTTTCATCGGGTATCGAAGAGGCCTCCAGCGAATTTCAAAGGCCTCAGGGTGATGCAGGTTCTCACAATAGCGACATATCATTGCTGTACTTTACATCGGGTACTACAGGTATGCCAAAGATGGTTCAGCATGACTACGAATATCCGTTGGGACATATCCTTACAGCCAGGTACTGGCAGAATGTTTCTGAAGGTGGCCTTCATCTGACAGTTGCCGATACAGGCTGGGCTAAAGCCGTATGGGGAAAAATTTATGGTCAATGGCTTTCAGGGTGTGCAGTATTTGTATATGACTTTGATAAGTTTGTTCCAAAGGAACTCCTTGAAGTTATTTCAAAACACCATGTTACTTCTTTTTGTGCTCCTCCTACAATTTACAGATTCTTCATCAAGGAAGATCTCTCCAAGTTTGATTTAAGTAGTCTGAAATATTGTACTGTAGCAGGAGAACCCCTCAATCCGGAGGTATATAGCCAATTTTACAAGGCTACGGGTATAAAGCTAATGGAAGCCTTCGGTCAGACAGAATTGACTGTGACAGTAGGTACTTTCCCGTGGATGGAACCAAAGCCTGGGTCAATGGGCAAGCCGTCTCCGGGTTATGATATAGACCTTCTTGATGACAATGGAAATTCATGTCAGGACGGTGAAGAAGGCCAGATTGTTATCAGAACCACCCAAAAGAAACCTGCAGGTATGTTCGGTGGCTACTACAGAGATGAAGCCCTTACTAAGAGTGTATGGCATGAAGGTATATATTATACAGGTGATATGGCGTGGCGTGATGAAGACGGCTATTTCTGGTTTGTAGGCAGAGCTGATGATGTAATTAAAAGCTCAGGTTACAGAATCGGGCCTTTTGAGGTTGAAAGTGCTTTGCTTGAGCATCCTGCTGTTCTGGAATGCGCTATCACTGCTGTTCCTGACCCAATCAGAGGGCAGATTGTAAAAGCAACCGTTATACTGGCAAAAAACTATACTCCCAGCGATGAACTGGTAAAGGAACTTCAGGATCATGTCAAGAGAGTTACTGCACCTTATAAATATCCTAGGATTATTGAGTTTGTAAAGGAGCTTCCTAAAACTATTAGTGGAAAAATAAGACGTGTTGAAATAAGACAGACTGATAAGGAAAATAAATAGATTTAATTATACCACTCCGGCGAAGAATTAGAATTTTTCAACCGGAGTGGTATTTTATTCTTACTATGAATTGTGTACCATTGAGCTTAATTCACTGCTAAGTATATTAATATCCTTTATAGTTTGACCTATCTTAACTATATCACTGTTTTCCCTCTGTACAGTTAAAACAACTTCCCTAGTTGAAGTAGCGTTTTCTTCTGAGATACAGGCTACATTTTCTACCTGTTCCTTTATATTTATAAAACTACCTGATATTTTTTCAATCATTTTTGCTTCATCCAATAAAGACTGATTAGTTCTATTAAACACTTTTTTAAACTCGGTAAAATAGGAAGAAACATCTCCCGTCAGCTTCTCTCCTTCTGTAACAGCATTATAGCCGTTAACTGATGATTCTACAGTAGTTTCTGTCTGCACTGATATGTCCTCTATAACTAAGTTAATATCCTTTACTATCTTTGTACTTCCCTCTGCCAGCTTTCTGACCTCATCAGCTACCACAGCAAATCCTTTTCCCTGTTCTCCTGCTCTTGCTGCTTCAATTGATGCATTTAGTGCTAATAAATTTGTCTGCTCAGCTATTTGATTTATATTTTTAAGTAAATCAGTTATTCTGTTTATTTTTTTCTGTAAATCACTTACTGTAGTGTGAGATATGCTCACAGCTTGTTTTATAGTTTTTATCTGGTTTTCCATTTGCTCTACTTTAAATATACCATTCTCAACTTCTCTAGTCATATTCTGAGAATCATCAAAAATGCTTTCTGAAATGCTTTTTGTCTTTTTTACATCATTAACGGTGTCGTTCATCAAAACATTAATATTATTAATACTCTCAGCCTGCTGTTGTGTAGCATTTGCCATTTCGTGCATAGCCTTTGTAATATTACTGCTGGCAACCTGAGAAGATTCAAGGCTTTCATTTACTGATTCAATATTTTTATTAAGGAAATTTGTACTAGTTTCCACCTTATCCATCGTATTCCTTAACTTATTAAGTAAAATTTCAGTTTCCGCCTCTTTTGATTTTGATTCCACCACAAGCTCATTGCCCCACTTGGTCAAACAATACAGGCATATTAAAGAACAATTTATAAAGATAATCTCGTACACAAAATTTGTCCATAAGCCTGCCTTACCTATGATTGCCTCCGGATAAATAATGTAAAATGTGAATAGTGTTATATTTATTATAATACCATATATAAATACTAACCTTTTATTGAAATATATTGCTATCATGGTAATTGATGCAAACAATATGTAATGGTTACTTATATCATATGCTGTCAATATAAACCCTACTATACCAATAAGCAGGATGACTATCGAGTAAATAAAAGCCTTAATAGTGCTACTAATACGAACAAAATATACCACACTTACCACAATACCTAGTACAACCGGCGGAATAATCGTTATAACAATATCACTATCTGCGATTAGCGAAGTGAGAATAATAGGTACAATTGCAGCCCATATAATCACTAAATTTAATAAATCAGACTTTTTACTAATACTTAGATTCTTTTGCATATAATCGGCCCCCAAAAGGTTTAATAAAATACATTATGGTAAATTATATCACATAAAAGTATATTTTTGATAAATTTCGGCAAATTATTACAATAATCTTACTATTATTTTTTACTATACTGAAAAACCCCGGATGGCAGTTAAAGCCATTCGGGGTTTTTATTTCTGTTTTTATATATTAAAGAACTTTCATCAATATTTCATTACTTCTTTGTATAAATTTAGCCATTGCTTCAGGCTCTAAAGTCTGGTGGCTCATCATAGCTAAATCATATATATGTTCGCTTACCAGCTTCACATCTTCTTTTCTTTCATCCTTTTCCTTCAAATCAAGCAATGCCTTTACAAGTTTATTTGAAGAATTCAACACAAGAGTCTGTTCTTTTGGGAACATATGTCCCATATCCATTCCCCCGAACATCTTACTCATTTCCTGCATTCTTCTGGACTGTTCTGACAACAGTACTACAGCCGGTATAGTTTCATTCTTCAAAGCTTCAACCTGTATCTTCAGCTTTTCATTATTTATTGTTTCCTTGAATAGGTTTTCCAAATAGCTTATTTGATCTTCAGGAATACCCGTGTTCTCCTGCTTCATGCTTTCGGAGATATCTGCATCTATTCTGTTGAACTGCAGGCCTGAGCCTTTGCTTTCCAGGAGAGACATAAAGTGGTTATCTATCATGTTTGTAAGTATAACCGCTTCCATACCGTTTTCATTAAAGAGCTTGATATACTGAGCCTGCTGATTTTCATCTGAAACGTAGAATACTTTGTTTTCATGCTTGTCCTTATTGTTTTCAAGGTATTCCTTGAGAGTAGTGTATCCGCCCTTTGTTGACTTGAAAATAAGTATATCCTTAACTCTGTCATAGAATTTTTCTTCACGCAGACAGCCATACTTAACGAATGGGTTTATGTCTTCCCAGTATTTATTAAAGTTTTCACGATCATTATCAAATATGGATGTAAGCTTGTCAGCAACCTTCTTTGTTATGTGGGTGGAAATCTTATTAACATAACCATCGTTCTGCAAGAAACTTCTTGAAACATTCAACGGCAAATCAGGACAATCCAGTACACCTTTTAATAGCAGTAGAAATTCCGGAATTACTTCTTTTATATTGTCCGCAACGAATACCTGATTGTAGTAAAGCTTTATCTGCCCTTCCATAGTCTCAAATTCGTGTTTGAGCTTAGGGAAATAAAGTATACCTTTCAGGTTAAAGGGATAATCCATATTCAAATGTATCCAGAATAATGGTTCATTAAAGTCATGGAACACTTTTGAATAGAACTTCTTATACTCTTCATCTGTACAGTCCTTTGGATTTTTAAGCCAAAGAGGCTGTGTATCATTTAAAGGCTCAGGCTTTTTAGGCTCTTGAACTGCCTTTTCTTCGCCTTCTTTTTCTTCTTCTTTAGTTTCCTCTTTCTTCTCTTCTACCTTTGCGGCATCCTCAAGATATAATTCATATGGCAGGAAGGCAAAATATTTGTCAAGGGTAGTTCTCATTGTGTATTCTTCTGTAAATTCCAAACTGTCATCAGACAGATATAGAGTTATTGTTGTTCCTCTCTCAGTCCTGTCCGAATCTGACATTTCAAATTCTGTTCCTCCATCACTTACCCAGCTGACGGCAGTAGCATCTTTCTGATATGAAAGTGTATCTATCTGAACACGTTGTGAAACCATAAATGCCGAATAGAATCCAAGTCCAAAGTGACCTATAATCTGCCCGTCATCGGACTTGTCCTTGTATTTTTCAAGAAAATCGACTGCTCCTGAGAAAGCAATCTGATTTATATATTTTTTTACCTCTTCCTCAGTCATTCCCAATCCATTATCTATTACTTTAATGGTCTTATCATTTTTATTGACAATGACCTTTATTTCAAATTTATTGCCTTCGGGAAGTTCAGCTTCTCCCATGGCGTCAAGCTTTTTCATTTTGCTGATGGCATCGCTTGCATTTGACACCAATTCCCTTATAAATATGTCCTTTTCAGAGTACAACCACTTTTTAATTATTGGAAATATATTTTCCGTGTTTATTGAAATACTTCCGCTTTCGTGTTTCATAATATTACCTCCACTTCATTTTTTACACTATTAATAATATAACTCGAATAGTATAAAGTTTCAAGTATTTTTTAGCACTCAATCATTAAGAGTGCTAACAACTTCTCTGAATGTGGCTCTGTTTCAGGTGTACAGCGATATTCTTTTCATTTCATCACATGCTATGTTTTTCTTCTTTTCTTCCAGGTGTGTTGTAAGTACGACTTTTCCCTTCCATAAATCCACAAGATGTTTTAGTGTTTCATAGGCATATCCCAATTCCAGTTCACGCCCGTCGAATTCGTGTTCAAGAATTAAAGTATTGTCCTTTGAGCTCCACTCGGTTACTTTAATTGTCGGAATACTCCCAATGCCTACTGTATTGCATAAAGTATCCCGAACTTTTTTCCAGCCCTCCTCGTCTGAAACCTCCGAAATCATATAATCACTGCCTGTGGCAATATATTCAAAAAGATTCATTTCACCGCACAATTCCTGCGTCAGGTATCTTCTGATAAAGGATTGATCTCTTTCGTTTTCCCTTACCTCAAATATCTTATCTTTTCCCTGTGTATTGTAGAGGTTTTCAATGATTTTAAATCCTATGTAATATGGATTTATACTTGATTTTAAGGGCCTGATTACCTCATTGTGTTTTCTAAGGAATTCAAAATGCAGATTCTGAGGAAGTTCCAGCTTGGTCAAGATAGTATAATGCCAGAAACTTGCCCAACCCTCATTCATTATCTTTGTTTCAATCTGGGGGATAAAGTATTGTGCTTCTTCTCTTACAATAGAAAGTATATCCTTTTCCCAGTCCTGTAATCGACCATATTCAGCAATAAAATTCAATATATCCTCCTGAGGTTCCTCCGGGATTTTTATCTCCTTTACCTCAGTATCATCCTTCCTTTCATATGCCGAGTACCTGTCAAGGTTGGGAAAATCAGATTTATGTTCAGTCAACGCTGATTTCGATTTTTTTTCCTTTTTATTATTACGGAAGTCAATTATCCTTTCGGTTTGCAGCTTAACTGCATGTGCTGCATTGAGAATTTTTTCGACTTTAGCATACCCAATGCTGGGGTCAGAAATATAATCACGTATTCGGTTCGCATGGTTTTTAAAGGTTTCTACTGCATACTCTGCCTTGGTTCCCCTGTTAAAAAGTCTATTATTTTTAAAAAAATCATTATGAGCGTACACATGTGCTATTGTAAGTATCTGAACAAGAAGTGAATTATCCTTCATCAGATAGGCTATGCACGGATTGGAATTAATAACCATTTCATATGGCAGGCCTGTAAGATTATATTTATGTAATGTTTTAATCCTTTCGTAGGATTTTCCGTAACTCCAGTGGGGATAGTGGGATGGCATTCCTACATACGATTCATAGCCTATCATATCTTCATAGTTTATTATCTCAAATTCCTGATTATAAAAGTCAAGGCCACTCTCCACTGCTACTTTTTCTATACGCTCATTCCAGTACTCCAGCTCCTTTAGACTAAAATCCGCCATCAGCTTTTTGTTCCTCCCCATTTACTTAATATTTAATCTACTTCAATTTGCCTTGTCATCCCTGTCGCTTACTTTATCAAGAAGCTTTTTAAGCGCTGGAAGGACATCCTCTTTTTTGTTAATATTTATGGTTGCAAAGTTCTCATTTTTTATCTTAGTCTGAAATTCATTTTTTATGGTACTTCCAACATTGTAATAGCCGGGTACTATTTCTCCGTAGCCAAACAGATTACATACTTCACAAAGCTTATTCGCACTTTCTACCGCCTTTATATTGTCTTCTGACCAGTTGTCGCCATCACTGCAGTGAAATGCATATATGTTCCAATTTGTAGGGCTGTATCTTTCATTAATTATTTCCAATGCCTTGTCATAGCCGCTGCTGATGTAAGTTCCACCGGATTCACCCCGGTGGAAAAACTCTCTTTCGTTTACTTCCTTTGCAGTTGTTGTGTGAGCTATAAAAACAACATCCACGTTGGCATATTTCAGTCGTAGGAATTGATACAAAAGGAAATAAAAGCTTCTTGCCAGATATTTTTTTGTTTGATCCATGGAACCGGAAACATCCATAATACACAGCACAACTGCATTATAATCTTTTTTGTTATCCTCTTTTATTCTGTAATACCTTAAATCTTCCTCGATAAAAGGAAATCTTTCTTCTCCGTCCTCAGTGTTATATGTAGTAACCTCTCCATCTGCGGATCTTTTTGAGGCCTGTTTGCGCTTTATTTTTTCAATGACGGAGCGTTTTTTGGCAAGTCTGGGTGGAATGCCTTTGTGCTGGTAGCCAAGCTTTCTGTAGCTTTTTTCCTCCAACTGGGACAACTGCTTTTTATCAATATCGGGAAGGTTCATGTCATCAAACAGGTATTTTATTACCTCTTCAATGGTTATCTCCGTTTCATAAACCTCTTCTCCCTCCTGATTACCAGCACCCCCCTTGCCTTTTCCTCCCTGATCCTCTCCCGGGAATTTATCGCCCCTCTTTTCATTACCGTCGCCAGCCCCTACACCCGGCTTTGATTTACCATATATAAACTGGAATTCCTTTATTCCTTTTATGGGAATCTTGATTTTTTTGTCCTTACTTTTGCCGATTATGCTTTCTTCAGCAATAATGCTGCCTAGATTCTTTTTTATGGATTCTTCAACAAGCTCCCTGTGTCTCCTTCTGTCTTCGGCTGACCTGTCTTTGCCGATGTTACTGCAGTCTCTGAAAATAGCCATACTTGACCCTCCAATTAATCCTTCCACAGATTGTTTGCGGCATATTTCAATATGACATTGCAGCAGTGGTCGCAGTAGCCATTTTTCTTCATTTCCTCTACCATTGTGTTATATTTCTGGGTCTGTTCCTTATCCCTTACCTTTGCCTGTGTTATAATTCTGCTTAAATCTCTTACGGATGCTGTCAGTTTTTTCTCTATTGCATCCTTCAAAGGTTCATAGCTGGTATAATCCAGACTTCCCCCATTTCTCATAACAAAGAACATATATGCAGTTACATCTGACCTGAATCCCTTTACCGCCGTATCAGAGATACCTATCTGTTCTTCAATGGAACGCAAGAATTTTTCATCCGGCTCAAGCTCCTCACCTGTGTTCTTATCCTTTATTTTGGTTTTGTTGACAAAGGCCTCTGCATGGTCTAGATAATTGTTGAAAAGACTCTCTGCCTGCTCTCTGTAGCCGTGGATAAACGCCTTTGTAACTTCTTTTTCAAGAATTTTATTGTATTCCTTCTTTACGGAATCATATATAAGCCTTAAATAACGTTCTTTTTCGTCATCCCCGATTCCAAGCTCTTTTACGGATTTTATCAAAGCTTCCATAACTGCGATGGGATTTATACAATCATTCTCAGATTCCGACAATGCAGTATCAAGAGCTTTCATTATAAATCTGGTTGAAATTCCTGTCATTCCTTCTCTGGGTGCTTCCTCCCTGAGCTCAAAAATATCTATTTTCCGAGTCATGCCTTTTTCCAGAATTTCTTCTCCGTTATATATTTTAAGCTTGGTAATGGGGTCTACCTTGTTGGACGGGCTTAATCTTGTCAGTATTGCAAACATGGATGCTATTTCTATGGTATGAGGAGCTATATGCGCCTTGAATTTACTTTTTGAAAGCATCTTTTCGTAGATTTTTATTTCCTCGTTCAGTTCAAGGCAGTAGGGTACCTCGATTCTTACGATTCTGTCCAGAATAGCCTCATTTGTATGGTCTGACTTGAATTTGTTCCATTCTGCCTCGTTGGAATGAGCTAATATGACTCCGTCGAAATATATCATTGCACCTTTTCCAGGTGACGGAATAGATTTCTCCTGAGTTGCTGTTATCATGGTGTGAAGGTATTCAGTTTCATTTTTGAATACTTCTATGAACTCCACAATACCTCTGTTTCCTGCATTGAATGCACCGTTCAAAGACAAAACCCTTGGGTCGTCTTCAGAATAAAGGTCTATTTTTGATATATCCACACTTCCTGTCAGTATTGAGGTATCCTGGTTGTTAGGGTCTACCGGAGGCACAACGCCAACTCCCTTTCTTGACCTTATGGAGAAGCCCGTTGACTCTACAGGAAATTTTTCATACTCACCGTTATACTCGTTCTTCAGTCGGTATCTGCAAACAGGACACAAATCACCTTCTATTTTTACATTTAATTTTTCCTCAAAATCTTTTCTCAGATGTTTTGGAATCAAATGAAGGGGTTCTTCCCTCATTGGGCAGTCCTTTAACGTGTATATAGGTGGAGCGGATTCCAGAGCCTTTTTCAGCGCTTCCATCAGTGATGATTTACCTGCTCCAACGGGCCCCACAAGATATAAAACCTGTCTTGCTTCTTCCCCCGCCATTGCAGCTGAATGGAAATACCTAACAATTTTCATTATTGTTTTATCAATTCCAAAAAAATCCTCCTCAAAGAAGCTGTATTTTTTTATTATGTCATTACCGTATATTCTTCTTAACCTCGGATTTTCCTCGGTTTTAACAGCTTCAACTCCCTTAGTGCTGATAAGCTCATACAATCTTTGATGAGACAGCATGGCTACCTCCGGATTGGATTTAACTATTTGCAAATAATCCAGAAATGTACCGTCAAACTGTTTGAGTATATGTTCCTCTCTGTCTCGTTTAATCAGTTCTCTAAAATCAAAGTCCGGTCTGGTCATTTAAGCCCCTCCCTTTTATGCCGTGTTTTTAATTAGTAATTTATAAAAGATTTCTCATTTTAAAATATATGTGGTCATTTTAAAAATATTATTAAATACACACTTTTCTGTTTGTAAGTTTATAAAAGGATATATAGGCAAAAAAGAACCCCAAATGTCGGTCTTACCTGACATCGGAGTTCTTAAACTTATTAAACTTATTATGATATTTATATTTTCACTGAAACACTGCGATACTTACCTGAAACTTCATCTTTGGATGAATAGTCAAACAAGAGCACTTCATCAGTTGGATATAATAAATTTAATTTAACAAAGAATACCCTTTTTAAAATATTTTTTGCCTGAGTATTTTTGTATTGAGGAAGATATCTATCAATAAACTCGCCATCTCTCAGCATCGGATGAATACAAGCCTGGGAAAGCATATCTTCTTCCCTTTTCAGGCAGTCCGGAATTGCCCCTGAACTGTCTGTGCTGAGAAAATCAAGTACCATATACTGCCTGAGTTTTTCAAGATGTTTACTATCTTTATAAATATTTTTATAGAAATCGTACAGAATCTTTATATTTTCTTTATAGGATACTGGTCTGTCCAGATATCCTCTTTCCCTGCAATAATGTGCCAACTTTTCATACATATTAAACGGAGCCGAAGCAAAACAAATCACCTCCATAAAGTTCAGGGAATTATTAAACCTGCCTGAATTATAATATCTTTCGAAAGTTTCCTCTATGTCTTTTAAAAGGAGGATTTCGTTATAGGAAATATATTTGTTTTTCAAAACCTCGTAGGGCGTATAGTCTCTGAAATAGAAACCGTGCTTTTCGTACTCTGCCCGTATTCTTGAGCCTTTAAGCATTTTAAGAAATCCAAGTTGCAGCTGGTGAGGTTTCAGGTTATATACATAATTAAAGGATTTTTTAAAACCTTCAAAATCTTCATAAGGCAAACCTGCTATCAGGTCAAGATGTACATGAATGTTTGCTGTACTCAGGATTTTTTTCACATTCTCTGTTAACACGCCTATATCCGTTACTCTGTCAATTTCATTTAAGGTTTGAGTGTTTATAGTCTGAATCCCTATTTCAAGCTGTATTCTGCCTTTTGGAGCTTTTCTAAGTATATCCAGCATCTCATTGTCAAAGAGGTCTGCGGCTGCTTCAAAATGGAAGACTGTTTCACAGTTTAAAGATATTAAGAATTTTAATATTTCTTTTGCCCTCTCCCTATGGCAGTTAAATGTCCTGTCAACAAATTTTATAAGTCTTGGTTTATGCTCAAGAATTTTGCAGATATCACTTTTTACACGTTCCATACTAAAGAATCTTATCCCGTTGAAGGTGGATGAAATACAATATGAACATGAGAACGGGCATCCTCTGGATGATTCGTAATATACAATTCTATTTAATGTTGTTTTCATTAATTCGTTGGTATAGGGCGAAGAAATTTTATCAAGCTCCCTAACCAGATTAAAACCTTTATTGCAGATTACTGAATCGTTGCTTCTGTAGGCTGTTCCCTGTAATGTTTTATACTGCTCTGTACCAGCATTCAAGTCATTTACCAAAACCGGGAATACATCCTCTCCCTCTCCTGATATAACAAAATCCACGTCCGGGTTTGCTGACATGATTTTATCAGCATCATAAGAAACCTCAGGCCCTCCCAGAATTATAATACAGCCGGGCAACAGCTTTTTAAGCTCCTTTGATATTGAAAGCACAAACCCAATATTCCATATATAACATGAAAAGGCTACAATATCGGGTTTTTCCCTGTAGATTTCCGAAAGAATATTATCCTGTAAATCATTTATAGTAAATTCCCGTACAGTTGTATTATCATTTCCCTGAATGTTTTCTTTAAGATACCATATTGCAAGACAGGTGTGAATATATTTTGAATTTATGCCTACCAGCAGTGTTTTCATTAAAATTCCCTCTTCATACGTAAAAGTAAAATACCATACTATTATCCCATCTTTAACTTTAATGTACAAGTCTTGCCCACGTTTTAAATATCCTGTCAAAGTAATAGTAAAAGTCCTTTCTGTTAACAGTATCCGTTGCTTTTACATCAGTGGATGCCAGTACTTTGCCGTCCAGTACGTATTTGACTGTACCTATCTTACTGTCTTTTTGTATGGGCGCCTCCAGCGTTTTTGGAATATCATATTCCACCTTAATCCTGTCAGCTTCGTCTTTTTTCAACGGAATTGAAATATCTTTATCCGAACATATCCCAACTGCATTGTTTAACCCTTTATGTATACCTATTTCGGATATTTGCTGGCCCTGTTTAAGATAGTCATATGTCTTGTAGTTGCCAAAGGCATAATCCAGTAATACTTTACTGCTCTGAGCTCTTACAGACCTTGTAGAGCAATTCAATACCACCGAGATTATTTTCCAGCCATTATGGGTGGCAGAGGTTACAAGGCATCTTCCCGCCTGGCCGGTATAGCCTGTTTTTACCCCGTCTGCTCCAGGGTATAGGCTTAGCATTTCATTTGTATTATTGATGGGGTTTCCTTCAAAGGTGGAGGATTTTGTGCTTACTATACTGCAGAACTTCTCATTCTTTAAAGCATACTGGGTAATTAGTGCGAGATCATAGGGAGTTGAATAATGCTGTGGATCATCCAATCCATGAGGCGTTACAAAGTTTGTATTTGTTGCCCCTATTTCAGCTGCTTTTCTATTCATCATTTCAGCAAAGGCTTCAACTGAACCTCCTATATGCTCTGCAATTGCAATAGCAGCGTCATTTCCTGACCTGAGCATCATTGCATTGAGAAGATTCCCCAGTTTATAAGTTTTTCCCGCTTTTAGATTTACTCTTGACCCCCCTATTGCTGCTGCCTTTTTGCTGACAATAACATCTTCGTCATCTTTTCCATTTTCAATGGCAACTATTGCAGTCATTATTTTTGTTGTACTTGCAATAGAATTTCTCTTAAATGCATTTTTCTCATACAAAACCCTGCCGCTTTGTGCATCCATTACAATTGCAGCGCCTGCTGAAACTCTTGGAATCTGATTTACAGTTGCCTCCCAAGTCTCATTTTTAAGTATGTCATTTGTAATGGGTTCATCATCATTTGTATCGTCTGCTTTGACCATATTAGTACATATCAGGTTTGATAAAATAATCAGAACTGTTAAGACTACTCTTGCAGTTTTTTTCAAAAACCTCACATCCCCGGAATTTTATTAAGCGGACAAATATCAAGCGTTATAAATATATGAAAAGTGTAATGCGATTATAACGTTTGGATATATTAATTATATGAAAATAAATCAAACTTTTATATTTTATTAACGTACAATAAAAAGAGTTGAAAATACCTATCAATTTACTAAAAGACTGTAATAATATATAATTAGTTTGGTAGATGATACATAATCTTTATTGGAGGCAATGAAAAAGCATGAAAAATGTTGTAATAATATCTTCAGATTATACGGGACATGGTCATAAAAGTATCAGCGAGGCTTTACAGGAGCAATTCTGCATGCATGAAGATGTGTGCTTAAATATAATAGATGGATTCGAACTTGGCGGAAATATGTGGATAAAGGTAGGGAAATCCTATGGTATGGTAACCAGAAATGCAAAGGAAATATGGAAGCTTGCATGGAAGATTTCAAAAAGAAATCCGACCTTTATTCATGAATTTACAGAACTGACAATAAGGGAGAATTTTATAAAGTTATTAAGGAAACTGAAACCTGACCTGATTCTAAGTGTACATCCGGTTTTTAATACACCTATCATAAATATACTTAAAGAATATAAAATCAACATACCTTTTACCACCTTTGTCGCTGATTTGGTAAGCATATCACCAATGTGGGCCGATTCAAGAGCTGACTGTATAATATGTCCTACCGAAGAAGCAAAGCAGAGATGTATGGGTTTTGGTGTTCCCCCTCACAAATTGGAGGTTATAGGTTTTCCTGTAAGGTCAAGATTTACACAGCATATTTCTCAGAAAATCCAGCATAATGACTATACTCTGGACAGACCGTTAGAGTGTCTTATTATGAGTGGCGGAGAAGGTTCCGGAGATATGAATAATGTTGCCAAGATTCTTCTGGACAATTTTAACTGTAATATACGGATTATTGCAGGAAGAAACGAATCAATGAAGGAAAAACTGGAAAAAACTCTTTCTCAGCAATATCCGGGAAGAGTTGAAGTCTACGGCTATGTAACCAATATTCAGGATTTTATGCTGAAATCAGATATCGCATTTACCAGAGGCAGTCCCAATGTTATGATGGAAGCGGTTGCCTGCAATGTGCCTCTTATAATAACAGGCGCATTACCTGGACAAGAACAGGAAAACCCTGATTTTGCAGTTAGCAACAAGCTTGGTATATATTGTGACGATTTGTCTTCTCTTGCTGCTGTGGTATCCGGTTTACTGGCTGACAATGCAAAGAGGCTTAATGAAATAAAACAGGCTCAAAGAAATTATTTTGACCATGCTTCTGCAGAGAAAATAGTTAATTACGTTCTAAGCCTTGTTAAAAATGATGTTTTTATATACCCGTCTGAACTGAGACGCAGAAAGAAATTTCTTACACTAAGACTTCAATCACGAAAAAGTTCATGACTGAAAAAAGCTTGTTCAGATTGAAAATTCAATCTGAACAAGCTTTTTTATTGGACTTTTTATATTAATCATTTGTTAACTTTAATTTTTCAAGTACATAGAATAAGGTGCTCATTACTATTCCTACCAAAGTGGCAAGAACCATACCCTTCAGCTCTACATTTCCGGGAAGCTTGATTGCTGCTCCGCTGATTCCGATTACAAATACTACTGCAGTAAGTATAAGGTTTTTGGATTTGCTATAGTCTATTTTAGCTTCAACTATCATTCTGATACCGGAAGCTGCAATTACACCAAACAACAGCAGACTTATGCCACCCATAACAGCTGTCGGAATACTTGATATGATTCCGGAGAGCTTTCCTATGAAAGCGATTATTATTGAGATTACGCCTGCTCCACCGATAACCCATACACTGTAAACTCGAGTTATCGCCATTACTCCCATATTCTCACCATAGGTGGTTGTAGGGCATGAGCCACATAAACCTGAAAGCATTGTCGATAGTCCGTCACCCAATAACGACCTGTGAAGACCGGGGTCCTTTGATAGATCCCTTCCAACTATGTTGCTGGTTACAAATAGGTGTCCTATATGTTCCGACATAACTACCAGTGCCGCAGGTGCCATTATTAACATGGCATTAAAGCTGAATGAAGGCATTACAAAGGTAGGAACACTAAACCACTGTGCAGATGATATTGCATCAGTATTGACGTAGTTCATTGCAGCAGCCAGACCATAGCCGGCAACTACAGCAACCAGTACAGGTATTACTGAAAGAAAGCCTCTGAAGCAAAGGTTTCCTATTATAACTATTGCAAGAGTTACCAAAGATATAATTATGGCTTTGGTGTCAAAAACACCTTTATCATTTGGCAGTAGACCTGCCATACCAGCAGCGCTACCAGAGAGCTCAAGTCCTATAAGTGCAACTATAGGGCCCATCGCTGCAGGCGGAAGAACTATATTAAGCCAGCTTGTACCGACTTTTCCTATTATCAGAGCTACTATGGCAAATATCAAACCGCACACTATATATCCGCCCAGTGCCTTTGAAAAGTTGTCGTTATAACTTGTTGAACTTGCTATTATTGAAGCCGTTGGTGAAAGGAACGCAAAGCTGGAGCCAAGAAATGCAGGAGCTTTTCCTTTGCAAAGCAGCAGGTAAATCAATGTTCCGATACCGTTAAGTAAAAGTACAAGTGCCGGGTCTATAACCTGAACATTGTTGTACTGAACCAATTGGTCAGGTGTCAGTTTGTCGAATGTTGTGTGGAGAACATTTTTCAGAAAATCACTTTTTGCGTAGCCGTTAAATAAAAACGGTACCAAGACAGATGCCCCAAACATTGCGAAAAGGTGCTGCAGACTGAGAGGTATTGCCTTTAAAAAAGGAACTTTTTGGTCAACTTGAATTACCGGTCTTTCGTTTTTCATTGTATAAATCCCCTCCAAAAAATTTTATAACCAACTCGCATATTAAATGATAATACTTCTAATCATATCCAATATACGAAAATTGATTTATGCAAATAAAAAAACCTTACTGACTAGGCGCAGTAAGGTAGGGTCTCTATCCATAAAAATACACTTTTCCCATATATACCCTTACTAGCCTCTCTGGACTAATTTAAAAGTTTTTTTATCCGGAAATGATTCTATCACATATTTCAACATTAGTCTACATATTTTTTATCATTTTTCCTCTTTGATATTTAGAATTAAAACCATTTTTTACTTATTATATTTTTAACTATATGAGCAATAATAATCACTAAGGAGGTGATTAATTATGGCTAACAACAGAAGTGGCGGAAGAAGCAGTGGAGCTTTTGACAACATGAAGTACGAAGTTGCAAGAGAAGTTGGTGTCAACTTGAAGGAAGGTTATAATGGTGATATCACTTCCAGAGAAGCAGGAAAAATCGGTGGTACTATCGTAAAGAAGGTTTTTTCTTCTTTTAGAGAACAACACCCACAGGCTTAAGGTAACAAAAACAGCAGGAGTTTTACTCCTGCTGTTTTTTATATTATCTCCTTGATAAGGTGATATATTTTTTCAACTGAATCTGTTACACTGTTTTTTGACGCATTTTTTGCCATCTTTTTCAATACATCCTTATTGGATATCAAACTGCAGATTTGTTTATACAGCAAGTCAGCGTTAAGTTCGTTTTCAAGTATTACCACTGCTCCGCCGTCCTTTTCCAACGACCGCGCATTATGCTCCTGATGGTTTGCCGTTACATAAGGTGACGGAATCAGGATTGAAGGGATACCCATGACTTGAAGTTCACTGATAGTTATAGCTCCCGCTCTGCAAATCATTAAATCACTTGCTACATAAACCTGATCTACATTATATATGTAAGGTACTACTTTTACCATATCATTGTATTTGTCATCAACTTTTATAGTTCTGTTTATATCGTCAAACTGAGCTTCTCCAGTTGCAAAAATCAAGTTAAATTCACCTTTGAAATAGTTGTTAAGCATATCAGCAATAGTTTCGTTGATTTTTCTTGCTCCCCTGCTGCCTCCCATTGCAACTATCACCGGCTTACCCTCTACTATGCCTAAATCGGATACAACATTGTCTCTCTCGGATTTAAGCAATTCATCCCTTACGGGATTACCTGTCAGCACCAGCTTCTTCTTATTCTTAAAGTACTTTTCCGCATCCTTGAAGCTTATAGCTACATAATTTACATATTTTTCAAGCAGTCTGTTGGTTACGCCCGGAAAAGCATTGGATTCATGTATTAAAGTTGGTATTCCTTTTTTTGCTGCCATATAAAGTACCGGGCCGCATACGTAGCCTCCTGTACCAATCACTACATCCGGCTTTATTCTTTTTAAAAGCTTTGATGCCTGAAAGAAACTTTGTATCAGTTCCTTTATAGCGACAAGTGTGTCCAGAGAAAGTTTTCTTTTGAAACCTCTCACCGTAATTGTTTCCAGTGGAAACCCTTCTCTGGGAACCAATTTCGTTTCCAAGCCTTTTTTAGTCCCTACAAATGTTATATCAGCTTCTGCTTCTTTTTGCTTTATGTACTTTGCAATCGCCAGACCGGGATTAATATGCCCTCCCGTTCCTCCTCCTGCTATTAAAACCTTCAAATGATCTCACCTCAGAATCGTTCATAATTTGAATATCTTGATATATTAAGCAGTATTCCAACTCCAAACATAAGAAATACCAGTGATGTTCCTCCATAACTAAAGAAAGGAAGGGATATACCTGTCGGTGGTATGGAATTAGTTACAACTGCAACATTGAACAGAAATTGCAGACCTATAAGGCAGGTTATACCTGTGGCCATAAGACTTCCAAAGGTGTCAGGCGCATTCATGGCAACCTTTATGCCCCTCCATATAAATATAAGAAACAAGAGCATTACCACAAGTGCCCCTATAAATCCCAGTTCTTCTGACAAAACTGCAAAGATATAGTCATTGTAAGGCTCAGGAATCCAAAGGTACTTCTGCATACTTTGTCCCAGTCCCCTTCCGAATATACCTCCCGAACCTATTGCAAGCAGAGATTGAACCGTTTGCCAGCCCTGTTCCTTATAATAATCAAATGGGTGGAGCCACGCCAAAACTCTGTTAAATCGATAAGGAGCGGCAAGGATAGCACCCACAAGACCTACTATACCGGGCACAGCCATAGCAACAAAGTGTGAAATCTTTGCTCCCGCACAGAAAAGAATTATACATGAAGTAATGACAATTATAAGTGTACCGCTTAAATGGGGCTCTACTATAACCAGTCCGGCAATAAATCCTATTAAGAGAAGATATGGTAACAGTCCTTTAGTAAACGACTGCAAAACCTCCTTTCTCTTGGACAGGCTGAAAGACAAAAACATAATAATTCCAAGCTTTGCCGCCTCCGAGGGCTGAATGGTTCTTGAACCCACTCCAAGCCATCTCTGTGCACCTTTTTCACTATGCCCTACTCCTGGGATTAATACCAATATAAGTAAAGCAATGCTTACCATAAGAATTATAGGCGATATTTTTCCCCACCTACGATAATCAAAATTCATCGTTCCTATAAGAACCGCAATGCTTAATGCCATGTAAAGAAGCTGTGGTCTTAAAAACCTATAAGATTCTCCAGTTGTTTGTGTGGAAAAATAGTAACTGGAGCTGAATACCATTATGGTTCCCAATGAAAGTAACAAAATAACTGCTGCAAATATCCAAAAATCAAAAGGCTTTGTGTTCTTGTTCCTCATTTCATTCCTCCAGCCTTGTACCGTTTATTTGATTATATGTAAAAAGTATGTTATTAATTCCCATTATCAAAATAAGTCTGAACCAATTACAATCAGAGAAGCAATTGCCAGAAATACAGTTGCTACAATAAATACTGCTACAACCTTTGTTTCCCTCCATCCCTTCAGCTCAAAATGATGGTGAATAGGTGCCATTTTAAATATACGCTTCCCGGTGAGTTTAAAGGATGCAACCTGAAGAATTACCGAAATTGCTTCTATCAGATATATGCCTCCTACAAGAAATAAAATAAGTGGCATACGCATCATAACTGCTATGGATGTCAATGCTCCTCCCAACGCCAGGCTCCCCGTGTCACCCATGAAAACCTTTGCCGGATGAATATTAAATGCAAGAAATCCAAGACACCCTCCCGCAATGGAAGCAGAAAACACCTTTATGTACCCCCACTCACTGTTTGTAAGGGAAACAATTGTAAAAAATATGGCTACAACCAGCGTAACTCCGGAACATAGACCATCCAAACCATCTGTAATATTTACGGCATTGGAGAAGAAATACATAAACAACACTATGAATGTGAAGTAAATCCAAGGCTGTATAATTATATTCGTAAACGGAATTGCTATTGAGCTTCCGGCTTCGGTATATCTCATGACATAAAAGGCAAAGGAAACACATACAATCAATTGAAAGAAGGTTTTCTGACCTGCGAAAAGTCCGTCCTTCCTCTTCTTTACAACCTTTATAAAATCGTCAATAAAGCCAACCGCAGCAAATCCCAACGTTGACATCAGTACGGGTACTATCTGGGGATAGCTTTGATAAAAGTATATTGATGTAAGTGTAAGAGGGATGATAAAAATAAGCCCCCCTATAGTCGGCGTCCCCATTTTCTTTAAATGAGTCTGTGGCCCGTCATCTCTTACTGTCTGACCGAATTTCAACCTACGCAGAAACGGAATAAGTATAGGGCCTGCAATCAGAGCAAGCACAAACGTTGCCGCAAACGCTATTATATGTTCAGATGTCAAAGAAAAAGTAAGCAAAACAATTTCCCCCTGTTTTTTTATATGGAAATCATTCCGACTTCATTATTCCGTCAGCGATTTCTTCCATTTTCATTCCTCTTGAGCCTTTAATCAATACGTAATCTCCGGGCATTACTACTCCCAGAATATATTTAAGTGCTTCCTTGTTGTTCTCAAAATGACGCAATTTTATCTCACATTTCCCTGAATCAGCCACAGCTTGTGATATCATTCGAGAATCCTGTCCTACAGTAACCAGATAGTTTATCTTTTTGTTCTTTATAAAGTCTCCCACCGAATAATGCAGATCCTTTGACATATCACCCATCTCAAACATATCTCCCAAGACAGCAATACTTCGTGAACCCGATGATATTTCTTCAAGAACATTGATTGCCGCCTGCATGGACTGAGGACTTGCATTATAGGCATCATTTATAATTTTTATGCCATTGTGGTTTATTATACTCTGTCTCATATTTCCCGGGCTGAACTGTTTAATTCCATTAATAATTATTTCTATTGGAATCTTCATTTCAATTCCCGCAGCAATAGCAGCAAGTGCATTGTATACATTATGTATGCCCGGGACAGGAATTTCAACACCATACAGGCAATCGTCAATTGTTATTTCAAAGGTAGTTCCCTGTTCTCCCATGGTTTGATAGTTTAAGGCAGTGTACTCGCTTTCCATGTTCATTCCATAAAAAACAGTCCTGAAAGGAAGTTTTCCTTTCAACGAGCTCAGTAACGGATCGTCTCCGTTTAGTATAACTAACCCATCCTTGTCAAGCCCTTCAAGAATTTCCAGTTTTGCCTTCAAAATTCCCTCTTGAGAGCCTAGCTTTTCAATATGAGAAACACCTATATTGGTTATTATGGCAATATGAGGTCTGGCAATGGCAGTAAGTCGGCTGATTTCACCAAACCCGCTCATTCCCATCTCTATTACGGCTGCTTCGTGGCTCTCTTCAATATTAAAAACTGTTAGAGGAAGGCCTATTTCATTATTGAAATTGCCCTGAGTCTTTAAAACCTTAAACTGTTGAGAAAGCACACATGCTACCATATCCTTGGTACTTGTTTTCCCCACGCTTCCAGTTATAGCTACCACAGGTATATGAATTTTTTTGCGATGCCAGGCAGCCAAATCCCGGAGAGCCTTTGCCGTATCACTAACCAAAACAGCCGAACACTCTGAAACTTCAGGTATCGTCTTTGAAGTGAGACAAACCGACGCTCCTGCACTAAAACACTGTTCTATATAATCGTGTCCGTCAAATTTCTCTCCGATTAGCGGGATAAATAAACTATCCTCGGTAACCTTTCTGGAGTCAGTGGTTACACCACTAAAAGTTATGCCCGGTTCCCCCCAAAGCAACTTTCCCCCAACAGCCTCAACCAGCTCGGTACAGTTAAAAGAGATCATGCTACTCACTCCTTCCGAGTTCTACCAGCAGCTCATTAACTACTTCACGTTCGTCAAAGTGTATTGTTTTTTCGGCAAATTGCTGATAGGTCTCATGACCTTTGCCTGCCAAAATAATTATATCTCCATCCACAGCATTTTCAAGTGCAAATTTTATTGCCTGCCTTCTATCAGTTATTTTAATATATTTTCCTTTTGTATTTTTAATGCCTGCCTCAATGTCTACTATTATCTGTTCAGGGTTTTCAGTCCTGGGATTATCAGAGGTTATTATTGTAAAATCAGCAATATTTCCTGAAATTTCACCCATTGCGGGTCTTTTCCCCTTGTCTCTGTCCCCTCCGCATCCAAACAGGCTGACAACCCTGCCATGAGCGAACTCCTTTACTGTTTTAAGGACCTGTTCAAGACTGTCGGGAGTATGTGCATAATCTATAAGAACCGAATAATTACCCCCGGTTTTTACAGACTCCATTCTACCCGGAACCGTAACCTTTGTAAGTCCTGTTTTTACATGTTCCAAGGTAATACCCGGTATTAAACAGCAGGAGCCGATAGCCGCCAATGCATTGTATATATTGAATTCACCCTGCAGATCTGTTTCTATGTCAGTACTGCCCCATGGAGAATTGAGTTTAAAGTATGTGTGCCCTGTTTTTTTCATTATGTCAGAAGCCCATATATCCGCTTTATCGCTCAACCCGTATGTTAACACTTTACATTGCGCCAGTTCTGCCATTTTTCTGCCATGCTCACTGTCTATATTAATCACAGCCTGACGACACATTTTGAACAGTTTGGCTTTTGCATTGAAATACTCTTCAAGTGTGGCATGTTCCTTTGGCCCTATATGATCCCTTGAAAAATTGGTAAACACGCCTATGTCAAAATCACATTTTGCAACCCTGTGCAACTCCAATCCCTGTGATGAAACTTCCATAACCGTACTGTCCACCTTCTTTTCAACCATATCGCTGAAAAGACTCTGCAAATCATATGATTCCGGCGTTGTTCTGGAGGTGTACAGCACCTGATTTCCTATGAGATTGGCAACGGTGCCTATAAGGCCCATATTATGCCCTGCGGCCTCCAGAATAGATTTAACCATATAAGTAGTTGTGGTTTTACCTTTTGTTCCTGTAATGCCTATAAGATTGAATTTAGATGAAGGATGATCAAAAAATGCATCGGATACAGCTGCAAGTCCGAATCTGGTGTCATCTAACTCAATGGTTGTAATTCCTTCCGGTACATCAACATGTTTTTGAACAATAAAAGCTTTCGTTCCGTTCTCTATAGCATCATTTATGTACTGGTGACCGTCAACAACAGTTCCTTCTATACAAACAAAAAGACTACCCTGTTTCGTTTTTCTGGAATCATATGCTATACTGTCAATTTCTACATCCAAACTCCCTTTAATTTCCCTGATATTCAAATCCCTTACAAGCTCTCTTAGCTGCAAGTAAAACACCTCCAAATATTATGAATTCCATACTGTTCTATAAGTATTGCCCTGTTTTTTTAACAATAAACTAATCCGAAACGACATTCCTGAATATAACTTCGATTACAGCACCCTTTTTAACTTTTGTACCCGAATCTATGTTCTGGCTTACCGCTGTTCCTGTTCCATTCACACGAATATTAAGACCGAGTCTCTTGAACGCTTGAGTAGCATCATAAACTGTCTTGTTCTTAACATCCGGAACCTTGACCATTGCTTCCTCCTGTGGCTTATATGTATAGAGTATTACAATAGATTTTTCATGTAGCAATGCACCTGATTTTGGTGTCTGATCCTGTACTATTGCCTTTTTGTCAGTGTCGCTTCCTTCTATTTTATACTCTAGTTTACTTTGTTTCAACAGTTTCACTGCCTCTTCTACGGTCTTACCCTTTATATTTGGAACCTGTACCTCTTGCAGCAACTGTTTTTTGTCTTCTTCGGTAAATTCCTTTTCAACTCCCTTGTAGCTTAGTATATCGTCTATGAGCTTTCCTACAACAGGAGCAACCAGCATACCACCTCCGGGATTGTACATATCCGGATAATCCAGTACAACCAGTACGCACAAGCTTGGGTTGTCGGTAGGTGCAATGGCTGAGAAGGATACAATGTACCTCTTGTTTTTCCCTACAATGTTTAGTTTTTGAAGGTGTGGATCAACTATCGTTTCCGATGTACCTGTCTTTCCTCCGATTTTGTAGCCCGGTATCCTTGCATTTTTACCCGTTCCTACATCCACAACGCCTTGAAGTATGGATTTTAATGTATCGGATGTTTGTCTGGATATTACTTTTCTTACAACGTTAGGCTCATATTTCTTTATTACGCTGCCTGTTTCGTCTACTACCTCTTTTACCACATGAGGTGTTATCAGGTCCCCTCCGTTTGCAATTGCACCATATGCCTGTATAAGCTGTATTGGTGTAATTGTAAAACGCTGTCCGAAGGAAGCTGTTGCCATATTTACCTCTGTAGGATTTGTAAACATTATACTTTTTGCTTCGCCCGGCAGGTCAATACCTGTCTTATCATAAAAACCAAAGGCTTTTACATATTTGAAAAACAAAGGAATCCCCAATTTCTGAGAAAGGCGTACAAAAACAGGATTACATGAGTTATATACACCCTCTCTGAAAGTTTCATGTAAGTGGGCATTTGGTTTCCAACAATTTATGTTCCACCCTCCCACTTTAACAGTGGCATCGGTAACCTGTGTATCCGGGGTAATAGCACCCTCTTCCAAGCCGGCGGCGGCTGTAACAGGCTTGAACGTGGAACCCGGTTCATATGTATCAACAACTGCTTTATTTCTCCAGACTGTCTGCTGAAGATACTCTACATCATCCTTGCTTTTTCCGGTCCAGGTTTGAGGGTCCTTTCCCTTTGGAACTCCTCTGGGATTATTTAAATCAAAATCGGGTTTTGAAGCTAATGCAAGTATTTCGCCGTTTCTAGGGTCCATTACTATGGCGGTGGCTCCGTTTAATACATTATTATCTGAAATAGCCTTTTCCAGAGCCTTTTCGGCAAAATACTGGATTGTTTCGTCTATTGTAAGAATAACATCGTTGCCGTCCTGAGGCTGTATGTACTTTTCATCACTCATACTTAAGGCCCTTCCGCTTGCATCTGTTTCACTGAGAATTTTACCGGGTACGCCTTTTAAATATTTCTCCATTATCCTTTCAACACCGTCAAGTCCGTCGTTGTCTATATTTGTAAAACCTACAACATGGGCAGCCAGGTTTCTATTTGGATAAAACCTTTTAGTATCCTCATCAATATAAATACCTGAGATTTTGTTTTCTTTCTTCCATTCACGTACCTTGTTACCTATTTCCTTGTCTATTTTCTGCTTAATAAGTTCGTATTGGTTATTCTTTGTAAGCTTCTTTTTAACAGTTTCCTTGTCCATATCAAGTATCGCTGCAAGTTCACCTGAAATCTTGTCTATATCGAGTTTTTGTTTTTCTATCTCCTGAGGACTTGCACTGACAGTGTCTACCGATCCGCTTACTGCAAGAGGTTTCATGTTACGGTCGTATATAGTACCTCTTTTAGCGCTTATAGTACGGTTCTTTGTCTGTTGATTATATGCAAATTCCTGATATTCTTTCCCGCTATATATCTGAATCCAGGCAATTCTTAACATAAGAATAAGTGTAAAAACTGTAAAAGCTCCCAATATAAACAAAAGTCGTTTCTTTATCTTCAAATTTACTCCTGCCAAAGTATTCTCCCCCTTGTTATCTATTTAAGTAAAATGTCCCGTTTACTAATTAATATTGTATAATAATAAAATATATTATTAAATTTATAATAAATTGTCCAAAAATAAAAACTATAGACTTAATATAATAATTATATTAAAAAATCTATAGCTTCTTATTGTAATTATTTATATTCATTTTCAGCCTCCCTTGAGCATTTAATCTATATTGGTGTCGGCCTAATAAATCATGTTTAAAAACTTGTTAAAACCCTTGTCGATACTGTTGAACAATACTGTTAGTTTGGATTGTTCCTTGTTTGCAGTAATAGTAACATCCTTCTTTGGTATGCTTACATATACAATTTGCGACTTGTCGGGCTTGTGCATGTCCAGTTTTGTTTCAGCAATCTGCCTAATATTCTTTAAATCCATGGCATTTTGTATGTCTATGGAAAGTAGCTGGTTCTCATTCTGTATCCGGGTATACTCACTTTTCAATACGTTACTTTCATAATTCAACTTACTGATTTGCGCATACCTGAACATTACAACAATAAACATTGTAAAAACAAGAAAGATGTTTAAGATAATTCTGACTTTTAATTTTTTGTTGTCTCTTGCAATCTTTTTTGACTTGAGTATGGCATTGTCTTCATATGGATCGTAATTTACTTTTTCCGCAAGGGAACCGTATACATAGTTATTTTTGGTATCTGCCACTTTAAACACCCCTGTCATTAATAAAGATTTTGGGGAATCAGCTATTTAAGCTGATCCCCGTTTTCATTTTTAGAAGTTTTTAGCTTTTGTTTCCTTAAACTTTGTCACTTGTACTTTGATTATTTGTTCATAAGTTGTTATATTATTGTTTTTCATTTGTTATTTTGATTTAAGGTTGTATACTAAATTTTTTGTAGAACTCTCAATTTTGCACTTCTTGCCCTTGGATTTTCCTCCAGTTCATGTATATCCGATACAATGGGTTTTTTATTTACAAGTACTGCCCTTGGCTTTTTTCCGCAAACACATACCGGAAAGGAAGGTGGACAGGTACATGGATTTACCATATTGTTAAACTTCAGTTTTACTATTCTGTCTTCCAAGGAATGGAAAGTTATAATGCATAACCTTCCTCCGCTTTTAAGCAAATCTACACTATCTTCAATAGTTTTGTTCAGTATTCCAAGTTCATTATTAACTTCAATTCTTATTGCCTGAAAAGTTCTTTTAGCCGGGTGAGGGCCGTCTCTTCTTGCGGAACTGGGTACCGCCCTTTTAATTATATCCACCAATTCATAGGTGGTCTCTACAGGTTTATTCTGTCTGGCTTCAACTATGAATTTTGCTATACGTGAAGCCCATTTCTCTTCTCCGTAATCACGTATTATGCGGTATATATCCTGTTCGGTGTAGCTGTTTATAACATCATAAGCCGATAGCTCGGATTTTCTATTCATTCTCATATCAAGAGGTGCATCCTGTTGATAGCTAAAGCCTCTTGACGCTTCATCCAACTGATGGGATGAGACTCCTAAATCCATAAGAATACCGTCTACTTCATAAATTCCTAACTCTGAACAGGCACTGCGTATATTTTTAAAATTGGTGTTTACAACCTTGAAGTCTGCCTGTGACTCAATTTCACCAAGCCTCTTAACTGATGTTTCTACAGCGAAGCTATCCTGGTCAAGCCCAATCAAAGTACCCTTTTCACCTAGTATTTTATATATCTCTGACGAATGTCCAGCTCCGCCAATTGTACCGTCAACATAAATACCTTCCTGATTTATATTCAAATTTTCTATACACTCATCAAGCAATACGGATTTATGTTTAAATTCCATTGTTCACCTCAAAGTTTTTCGGTTATATACCAAGTAATGCCATCTTTTCCGCAATTTTATCCGCACTGATGTTGTCGTCGCTGTTGTACGCTTCCCAAGCCACCTTGTTCCATATTTCTACTCTTGAAGACACACCGATTATATATATGTCCTTTTCAAGAGTGGCATATTCACGCAGATTTTGTGGTATTAATATCCTTCCCTGCTTATCGACTTCACATTCGGTTGCACCTGAAAAGAAAAATCTTATAAATGCCCGGACATCCTTATCGGTAAATGGCAAGGATTTAAGCTTGTTTTCCAAGCTTGTCCACTCTTCGGATGAGTACGCAAACAAGCATCCGTCAAGCCCCTTGGTCAGGATGAACTTTTCACCCAACCCTTCACGGAACTTTGAAGGTACTATAGCTCTACCTTTAGGGTCAATTGTATGTTGGTATTCACCATAGAACAATTTTTACACCCCACATCCGATAAGTTCCCTCCACTTCTCACCACTTCCCACCACTTATATAGATATTTTATTGCAAAAATTAAAAATTATCAATATATTTCACCTAATTGGGATAAAAAAAATAAAAGACAGGATGCTAATCCTGCCTTTTATAGGCCAGAAGTACTAGCTTTCAGGCTTTTACATTAAAGTGCCTGAAAGTCTGTTTATTTCCCAAGCATAGTTAGTCTACCCTTGTATTTAAGTAATGTATCCCCTAAGTACTAAACAGTACTTTTTTCCGTCTGGATGAAACACTCAATACAATTCCTATAGCTATATAATTGGCCAGTACTGCAGTTCCTCCCGCACTTACAAAAGGAAGCGGCAGACCTGTTACAGGAAGCAGACCAATACTCATTCCGATATTTTCTATAAAATTGAAGGCCATCATACCCGTTACACCTATTGCTAGAAATGAGCCATAGGAATCACTGGCATTTTTTGCTATATAAATGCATCTTAAAAGAATTATCAAACCTAATAGAATAATTATAATACCACCAATGAACCCAAATTCTTCTCCAACCACTGAGAAAATGAAGTCAGACTCGTTTACCGGTACATTCCTGCTTTGGGTTTGCAACCCGCTTCCGTAGCCTTGTCCGAACAACTGTCCCGAGCCCACCGCAATCTTGGATTGAATTACATTATAACCTGCTCCCTGGGGGTCTCTGTCAGGAGAAATAAAAGTAAGAATTCTCTCCCTTCTATTTCCATTGAGAACATAAACCCATATGAAAGGCAATGAAAGCAGTAACCCTCCACCCAGGATGAATATATATCTGTAAGGAATGCCAACAATGTAAATAAATATAAGAAATATAAATCCAAATACAAGAGCTGTTCCCAAGTCTCTTTGCAAAAGCACAAAACCTACGGCTACTCCGGAGTATACTATGAATTTAATAATATCCGATTTGTTTTTTTCAGTACTGTCCTTAATTCTTTCCAGAAAGACCGCGGCCAGAATAATATAGGCAATCTTGGCATATTCTGAAGGCTGTATGCTGAATCCGGCTATTTTTATCCAGTTTTTATTTCCCAGATCCTCACCATGACCGATAAACAAAACAAGTACCATTAAAGACATTGCCCCAAAAAATATAAACAAACTTAGAACTTTTAAATCCTTATAATCTATTATGCTCAAGATAAGGCATAGTGCAATACCCATTATCATAGCAAGTATCTGAGACTTCAGAATACCCGGTCTGGTTCTTACTGCACTGCTGAGGACAATAATCCCCACTGCTGATAAGGCCAGAACGGATATAAACAACATGTAGTCAAATCTCTTATAAGGATTTGATGTTTGCGACTTTTCAACGAAATACATTTTTCACCTTTTCCTAAATTACTGGATGTCTGTCATCTTTTTATCTTCTTCTTGGATTTTTTCACTACTATCAGGTTGCTCAATTATACTTTCGTCAGATTCTTTATGAACTTCCTGTGCATTATCTTCTTCCTTCAATTCCTTAGTGCTATGTTCGTTACTTTCAGCTACTTGTTCTTCTTCCATATATTTAAGAACATTTGCATATGCACTTTGTCCAGATTCGACTTCTTCGTAAACTGCATTTTTTGCTCTGTTTCTAAGTACTACTACCAGTATACTGAAAACAATTATCAATATAATAGACAAGAACTGGGATACCCTCAAATTTCCAAGCATCAGACTATCTGTTCTAAGACCTTCTATAAATGCTCTTCCGATACTATAGGTAATAAAATACAGGCAGAATATTTCACCGCTGAATTTTTTTCTTTTACGCATCCACATAAGAAATGCAAAAATTGCCAGATTCCATATGCTTTCATATAAAAAAGTAGGATGAACGGGCAGCTCCGGATTTACTGTTATTCCAACCGTTTCCTGAATTGAATCGGCTCTATTTGTCAAATATGACGTTATTGTAGGGCTGGTCATTCCCCAGGGAAGACTTGTATTTGTACCAAAAGCCTCCTGGTTGAAAAAATTTCCCCAACGTCCAATCGCTTGTCCTAAAGCCACATAGGGTATTGCAAAATCAAAAAGCTTCATTGTAGGAATTTTTTTATATCTTGCAACAAAATAGGCTGTTATAATAGCTCCTATTATTCCTCCATAAACAGCCAAGCCACCTTTTCTGAGATTCAGAATATCAATGGGATTGCTGGCGTAATCAGACCAACTGAAAGCAACAAAGTATAATCTTGCACAAATTATAGCTGCCGGGGCTGCAAACAGCATAAGGTCTATTATCGTATCCGGAATAAGATCATATTTTCTGGAATCCTTCATTGCCCACAATACACATACCAAAAAGGCTGCCGCTATAATAATACCATACCAGTATATAGGATTACCGAAAATGCTAAAAGCAACCCTTGGTACATCAAAACTCCAACCAAGTTCAGGAAATCTGACTAATGTACTATCCATTTATAACCTCCACACTACCACTTTTTATTTCTTCTTAATAACAGATAATGCCATGCGATTAATATCAAAGTGACTTTCAAAAACATCTGTGATATAATCAAACTTCATTTTATCATAAACATCCAAATAATCAAACATTGTAACACCCTTGAAATATAAATTTATAAATGACCTGGATATAGCTTCAAGGGAGTTAAGCTGTCTAATGAATCTTCCCATAGAAGCTTTAATAAGTCTGTTAAACGCCTCTTGGTCAAGACCTTGCTTTTTTAGTAACTTAATTTCCTTTATAATACTTTCCTGAACCTGTTCAGGATTTACAGATTCTCCCCCAAGCATTGAATAAGCATAGCTTTTCTCTAAGGAAAAATCCATTTCAAAGCTGGAGTTAATAAGTCCCTTGTCATACAGCTCTTCGTATAGTTTTGAACTTTTTCCCATAATCATTGACAAAAGAAGTTTAACGGCAATCTCATACCTCAAAATTTCAGAACTTTCTAAATCAAAATTACTGTCCTTAAATCCTATATAAAATAATGGCGTTGATACAGGCATATTTTGTTCTATATAACTTTTGTTAATATCAGTGCTTTCCTTCGGAAAGATTCTTTTGATTTCGGGGGCTTTTTCCGATGTCTGTATGCAATTTTCAACCTGTTCAAAGACCTTAATGTGATCAACGTCACCAACCACTGTTATTATCATGTTGGATGGATGGTAGAAGGTATTGTAGCACTTGTACAAGGTTTCCTTTGTAATTTCACTTATACTGTCAATAGTGCCTGCTATATCATACCTTACAGGATGGTGTTTATACATTGCCTTCAGGAGATTGAAGTTTACCCGCCATCCTGGATCGTCACGATACATATTGATTTCCTGACCTATTATCTTCTTTTCCCGTTCTACACTTTCATCGGTTATATAGGGATTTTGAACAAAGTTTAATAACAGCTTGAAATTCTCATTGAACAAATCAGTGCATGAAAAAAGATATACTGTTTGATTGAAGCTTGTAAAAGCATTTGGTTTTGAGCCTAAGGAAGCAAACTTATCCATAACACTGCCGTCTTTTTGTTCAAACAGCTTGTGCTCGAGAAAATGGGCTATTCCATCCGGAACCTTTGTAGGTTCGGCTTCCCCGGGTATGACGAATTCATTGTCAACAGAACCGTACTGGGTAGAAAATGTGGCATACTTTTTGTAATATCCTTTTTTGGGAATTACTATACAATTCAAACCACTGGGATGTTCATAACGGTAAAATAATTCTTTGTACTTTTTATATTCAATGGTATCAAAATTCATAAGGTCCTCCATTTTCCCATAGCTTTTTTATTTGCTGCTTTCTTTTTTACCGGTCAAGAAATAAACCGTATCCAATTGTACCTTATCTGCTACCCTGATAATATCGTCTACCTTCACCCTATTAATTTTATCTGCCAAGGTTTCCATAGTATCATGTGTACCGTTTATAAGTTGGCTAAGATAAAAATCCACAACATAAAGCTGACTGTCCTTCAAAGACATTATTCCGGTTTTTATAGACTTTAAGGTTGCTTCATATTCGTACTCCGTTATATTCCCTGTACGTATTTCATCCAACTGTTTCATAATTATTTCTTGTGCAGTAACTTTATTGTTTATATCAATTCCGCTTGCAATTACCATCAAACCCTTAAACTTTTCCAACCCTGCATATACATAGTACGCAAGTCCCGCTTTCTCTCTGACATTCTGAAAAAGCTTTGAATGCATACCCCCTCCCAATAAACCGTTAAAGACCATCAATGCATAATAATCATTATCAGCAGGCTGTACATGTGTCCTGAAACCCATACACAACTTCGCTTGATTAACGTCCATTTTGTCTTCATATTCCCTTACATCTTTAACACATTTAAGTATAATACTGGAATTCAGTTTTTGTGGTGTACTTCTTTCCACCAGGGACAGCTTTTCTTTTATAAAAGCTACATCTTTTTCATTGATTTCTCCGGTTATAAAGATATCTGCAGGGAGTGACGATATTTTTTTCTTATAATGGTCATAAAGCTTGTCATTGCTTATTTCATTTATTTGTTCTACTGTTCCGTATTCATACAGGCCAAAGGGTTCATCCATGCACATAAGCTCATAGCATCTTTCCATGCTGTACTGAATCTTGTCATTTGTTCTGCCTTCAACAATCATTTTAAGATTGTTCTTTTCCTGCTCTACATACTGTTCATTAAAAGTACCATCCTCTAATTCAGGCCTAAAGATGATATTCATAAGAAATTCAAATGCCTTTTCAAAATTCCTTTGATTGTCACTGGTATACTTATCTGAAACATATTCAAAGTAAAAATGTATTATCTGCCGTTCGCCTTTTTTTACTATACCGCAGTCAAACACCGCACCATACAGTTTTTCCAGATATAAATTTATATCTTTTATAGTAGGAAGCCCCTTGCAGCCTCTTCTCAATACCGAAGGAAAAAGTGCATTTAATGCAACCGTATCCTTGTTCAAATTATCCTGAAAGAATATGTTGATTGTATTTGTTTTAAATCTGTTTGAATTAATGTTGTAAACCGCGATTCCGTTTTTTTCGAACAACCTGTATAGCTTTTCCTCAACATGGGTAACGGTCATAAATACCTCCTTTAATTACAAAATATAGAATTTTTACTTATCATTATATAGTATAATAAAATTTTTAGTATATATTCAATCTAGAAAAGTTTATTAAGTAATTAAATATGTTATAAATGCAAATAATAGAACTGATTAAAAAAAGTTTTTATATATAAGGGAGGGTTATAGGTGAACGGACGAAACAGAAAATATGCAAGAACAACAAAAAAATGCCAGCAACTACCTGATACATCTGAGGACACTGATTTTTCACTTTCTACTACGATGGCTTTAGGAATAGTGGGAGGAGCTTTTCTAATAGGTATGGTATCGGGAACACTGGTCTCTATGTGCAAAAGGGTGTAAAGCAGGCGTATAAAATTTTAAGCGGCCAAACTCTTTAAATAGGCTGGCCGCTTAAAAGTAAGTACTTATTATTCGTATCTCAGTGATTCTATAGGATCAAGATCTGCCGCCCGTTTTGCGGGATAAACGCCAAACAACAGTCCCAGTGCTATAGACCCCAGAAAAGCAAGTACAATTACCTGTATATTTATTACAGGTGGGATTTTTACAAGTGATGAAATTATAAATCCACCTAAAATACCTAAAATAATGCCGATTACGCCACTTATTCCGGTAAGTATAATAGACTCGGTTATAAACTGTATTACTATATCTCGTTTTCTGGCACCCAAAGCCTTTCTTACACCAATCTCCCTTATACGCTCAGTAACAGAAACCAGAAGTATATTTACTATTCCTATACCTCCTACAATCAAGGTTATTACAGCTATAACCAGTAGTACTGAGGATATAACATTTAGTACTGTATTCAAGCCGTCCTGAAAATCAGAATAGAACTGTATTGTGTATTTATCCTTATTTCCATGCTTACTTTCAAGGGTTTTAATTATTTCGTCGGCTATATTTTTCAGTGCAGACTTATCCGTTTCATCTACAGAAACATAAATGTAGTTAAACTGATCCGAATTAGGATAATATGATTGAAGCGTTGTCATAGGAATTGTAAGGTTTACCGGTCTGCTTTCATTATCTATCATCCCTCCGAAAGGAGTTTCTTCAGTTTTTGTCACTCCTACTACCCTCAGTCCCAAAGTACTTCCTGAGCCAAGTGTAACTTTTAGTTTCTGACCGATGGGATTTTGCTTTCCGAAATTGGCTTTTGCAAATTCTTCATCGATTACAACTACATTTGATCTTGTAGAGTTATCAATCTCATTTATCATTCTGCCCTGAGCCATATCAACAGGTACAATATCCTTATACTGAGATGATATACCATTTATACTTGCATTTCTTGTTTTGTTATCAAGTCGGATGGTTCCTGATCTGGTAATGTTGGTTCCGATATTTTTTATCTCCTTAACACCTTTGCTTATAGCCTTTAAATCATCGCTAGCCAGCATATCATTTGTGCTCAGGCTGTCTGTCTTGTAAGTTACGATCAATATGTTTGCTCCGATTTTAGCAAATTCGCTATCCACATAGCTTTGGGTTGCATTTCCGATTGCTACGATAGTTATAACCGAAAACACACCCATAATAATACCAATCATCGTCAGGACGGAACGGAGCTTGTTTGATCTAAGACTGGATAAAGCCTGTTTAAAGCTCTCTATTATATTCATTTTTTGTTTATCCTCCAATCCCGTTTATCAATCTTTTATTTTAACACGGGCTCCGTCCTTATAAGCAGGGTTCGGATTCATAACAACAAGGTCGCCTTCCTTTAACCCGCCACCTACCAATTCAGCTTTCATATCCGAAGTTGTGCCAAGCTCAATTTTCTTTTTCTGCATGGTCTTTTTGTCAGGACTTATTACAAATACATACTTGCTGTCATCCTTGTCCTGACCCAGCATATCCAGATCTACAGTAAGGACATTTGAAATATCCACAGTCTTAATATCACAACTTACAGTGATACCGGGCTTTATAGACGGCGTATTCATATCAATACCGATGACCACAGGAATAACCGTTTCAGAAGAACCTGTGTTTGTTGTATTTGGTTTTGCAATGGGAGCTACACTTTTAACCTTACCTGTTACTTTCTCTGTTTCAGGAATAGAATCACCGCTTATTTCCACAGCCTGTCCCGACTTCAAAAGTTTCGCATTAAACTCATTAATATTAAGCTTTACTTCCAACTTGTCAGGATTTATTATCACAAATACAGGCTGGCCTGCCATAGTGTATGAACCTTCTGCAACATTTACCTGAGATACAATTCCATCCATGGTACTAAACATTGAAGCCTTGTATTTCTGAATCTTGTTTTCAAGATCCTTAATTGATACCTCCGTTGTTTGTATTGCTACCCGCTGTGTTTCAATATCTATTTGCTGTGCCGCTTTAGATTTACTGTTTGTTTTGCTGGCTTCGTTGTGGGCATCTTTCTTGGCCTGAAGTGTTAATTTTGAAACACCCAGCATATCTTCGGCATCTTTTAACGTGTTCTCGGCACTATCAAGTTCAACCTTTGAAATAGCATCAGCATCATATAAAGCCTTTTTCTCATTACGGTTTTTAAGAGCCTGTTCATATGCTCTCTGTTTTGAAGCAACGTCATTTTCTGCTACTTTTATTTCGTTCTGATTGTTTACTGTACTGATTGTTGTATCAGCTGTCATAGCCTTTCTTAATAGCAATTCCTGACTTTTCTTCTGGAGCTTTTGTGTCTCAAGCTGAGTGTTCAGGTCATCCAAATCTATATCTGCAAGTTTTTGTCCCTTTTTAACCGTGTCATTCTGCTTTACATATAGCTTGGTTACTTTAACCGGATTATCAATGTACACCTCGGATTTTTCTATTTCTGAAACTGTACCATTTGCAGAAATAAATGAACTGACATCACCTTTTTTTATTTCACCGGTCTGTACTGTAAAAACAGCTCCTGAACCGACTGATCCGGCATTTTTTACTATACCGACAGTAATCAGTGCTATTATAACAACTGCCAGACTCACCCCAATAATTATTTTCTTTTTCATTTTAACCTCCATGTCCCCCAAGAAAAAATTCTACATTAATCCTGACAACCTAAATTCAGTTATCCCTGCCCACAGCACTTGAATTATAAATATAGCAGCTACAATCAAATACGCCTTCTTTTTCGGCATCTTGCTAACTGCTGCAACACCTATAGCGATTACTACATATTGCCATATACTGAATACATCCAAAATTTTGGCTATACCATAAATAAAGTTTCCATCCATCTTAGGCATTAGTACAGCCATACTGGTATAGCTCAAGATGTCGTAAACACCTGTGATATTTGTTTTAATGACATGTACCACAGTTGAAAGTACCGTAATTACACCGGCATACCCTGTTATTGACAGTACCTGTTTAAAACTTCCCTGTCCTTTGAAAAGCTTAATAATTCCCCATAAAATCAAAGCTCCCAGAACCCA
>JAEZUC010000071.1 GCA_023443515.1 Bacillota bacterium | reverse complement strand
AAATCCCCTTTCGAATTTGAGTTTTTACGTAAACGCAAATTAATAACATTAATTATACCAATTTTTTACTAAATTATCAATACTAGTAATTTATGTCATGCGTAATTCTAGTTAATCTATTTATATTAAGTCTACATATATTGTAAAGAACGTTTAGGAAGAATTGAAGACTGAAAACATAATAAATAGACAATAAATTCGCAACATCAGGCTTATGCGAACAATATATAAATTATTACGAAATAACCATAGCTTTAATTTATTTGTTGAATTTATATAGTAAAATCTATATTTCATTGATTTTGTTTATTATAATAACTGTAATTATATATATCTAAAAAGGATTCAATTTTATCTTTAATTTCATTAATGTTCCTCGACCTGAATTCATCTATTGTTTGTTCCCAATCATTGTCCTTAATAACTCTCAAGCAGTATTCGCCATCAGAATTAAATCCAGGATACCAGCCCAAATCAAGTCCATACAGTTCATCTCCATAAACCATATATAGTATGTCCTCATTAAATTCCCATTTATAATCATAATCATTATTGATAAATTCGTTTGGATTAACTTCAGTGAATATATTCCATACTACCTTCCATCCATTGGGTATTCTTAAAGGTACTAATTTCAATTCATCTACCATACTTTCATCCTTCTTAAACATATTTTATTCACTATCTTTATAATGAAATATCCTTATAAATTAAATATTCAATTTAGTTCACATTTATATACTAATATTCAGCACTTATATTTTACAGCTTATCATCATAAAATGAAATACCAAATGTATTATCAGGCTATTGCGAACAATACAAGTATATTACAAAATAACACAATATTGAATCGCGAGTTAATTTGGTTATAAGAGTTCTGTTTAATAAAGAAAAAATTTTTCGTTTAAGATGTAAGGCAGCCTCTAAAATTTACTTAATTATTAAGAACAAATTTTAGGGGGAAAAGCAAAATGCAGACCAAAGTGTCAGTAAAAAAACCGGAGCTGGCTCCAGGCAGAAAAAATAATCATATAAATAAGCCTACTGCAAATAAAAAAAATGTAAGAACAACAGATCACAAGAAATTACTGCAGATAATGCTTAATAATCCGTATGCCATAACAAGAGAAGAATTTATAGTTCTACAATCCGCAATAGGATATCGGCGTACAGTGGAAATAAGAGAGGAGGCAATACTACGCAAAAAGCAGGGAAAATTAGAACAGACTAATGTTGCCATGAATCCAATTTCTTTAGAAAAATCAAAATCTGAAATTAGCAAAAAAGATGCTTCAGAATTTAAGAATAATGCTGAAAAAAATCCATTACAGATGAAGAAGGACGATGGCAATACTTCTACTTCAAGCTTAGACATGCAACATAATTTGAGAGACGGACTTGAAAAACTATCAGGTGTCGATTTGTCAGATGTAAAAGTGCATCAAAACTCCTCTAAGCCACAGCAGGTTGGAGCTCTAGCCTATACACAGGGAAACGATATTCATATTGCTCCCGGGCAGGAAAAGCATCTTCCCCATGAGGGCTGGCATGCTGTACAGCAAAAGCAGGGTAGAGTATCGCCTACCATGCAGATGAAAACAGGAACACTCGTAAATGATGATGCAGGTTTGGAAAAAGAAGCTGATGTTATGGGAAGTAAAGCGGTAAAAGAAGGTTTGAAGACCGACACATTACAGCTAAAAAAATCTTCTCATATACGACAGGTAAGTATGGTTATACAGAGAACTAAAAACCTTCCATGTGGTGGACATCATTTCTTCAATGGTTCATATGAACCTACAAAAACTCCTGGAAAAAAGGTAGGAAGATGCATATGTGGTAAGATCCTTACAACAATCTATATGCCTGATACTAAGGGGAATAGTAATCTTGTTACTGCAACCAAACTGAAAGATTTCGGATGGAAAAATACAAGCAAAACATTTGTGGAAAAATTAAATAATGCTCTTATTAATTATGGCATTAAAGACAAAAAAAGTATACGCCTATTCATGGCTACAATGGCGGCAGAGAGCAATTATGGAAAGACGGCGGAGGAGGGTGGTACAGAAGAATGGTTTAAGAAACATGGTTATACATCGAAGACCAAAGGTGCAGGATATATTCAGGTTACAGGCGATGCACATAAAGAATTTCTTAAGACAGTGCCTAAATCTCCTCCTGATAACAATACTGCCAAATTTATAGCTAATACTTATCCTATGGAAGCATCAGCTTGGTATTGGAGCAAGATGCAAAAAACTGGTGAAGGTAATCTCAATGCATATGTTAAGAAAAACGGCGACAGTTTAGGGATCTTTCTTATTACACAATTTTTTGTGCATGGATTTCCTACAAAAGATAAAAATTTCGATCATGATTTAGCTTTAATAAGAGAAGGAAAACCATTTAAGATTAACGGAAATCACTCTGTAACCATTAACGGCAGAAAATGGAATTTTGATAATGACTTTCGTTGGGCCGACCGAAAAAAAGCATATAAGGATTCTGAAGTGTTTAAATAATTGGTAAGGAAAAGTATTGGGTGCATTTTAGATTTTGTGTAAATATGGTTACCAGTAATTTGACATAAACCACTTGATAACCTCTGAACTAAAAAACACAAATTTATCAAGGACGGATTATTTCCGTTATATATAGCCTTGATAGATTTGTGTTTTCTGATACTATCCAAAAAAGTGGTTATGTTAATCAAACACAGAAAATGAAACGTTCTCGGAGTATTTTCATGTGTCGCAAATGGTACGAAACCACGAAAAAGACCTTGTATTTTCTGTAAGTACAGCTTTCTCTTATAATTTTTACTGAGCCCCCCAGAGATTTCTCCCTGAGGGCTCAGTATTATTATGACTTATTTAACTTAACTGCAAAGAAAAAACTTACAGCCATAGTTGCCATTGATGCAAGCTTTTCAGGGTCTATCTCCCCTGTTGCGGTAAAAAATATCAATGCACCTACAAGGGCAAATGTTACTATTGTTTTTACGTCTATCAGTTTTGCAATTTTCTCTTTCATTATGTACGACCTCCCATCTTGTTAACAATGTTCATAATAAAGCTGTCAAAGTATTTTAATGTCTTAATCACTCCTATCCAAATGCCAGGTTTGGATTGAGTTGCTTTGATAACTTCCTCGGCAGTTTTAAAATCATTGCCAAGTATCTCCTGACAGCACTGAAGTACTTCCTTTGCTTTTGCTTTTGTTTTAGGGCCTGTTACTCCGTCCGCTGTAAGCCCTGTCATAGCCTGAAATTCTTTTACGTTCATATCACCTACTCCTTTCAATACGCTGTCTCTTATAGCTTCTTTTTGTGACTGACTGATTCCCTGATGTTCAAGCAATTGTACATGCCATGGTTCGTGGTCCATTGGTTTTATTAAGCCATACTTTTTTAACTCCGCATTTTTGAGAGCATTAAACCACGGGTCTGTTATGTCCATTGCTATACAAAAACAGTGGTTACTTTTCCCGTATGCTCCTGCCCAACACTTACCGTCAGGTGTATATACAGCACCATATCTTTTATCGTTTGGGTCTGTTATTCGATAAGCTCCTTGTTTTTTTCTCTGAGCCAAGGACTGAGCATTGATAATCTTTTGCTTTTCAAGGCTTCTGTAACCAGATGTACATAAACAATTTTTGCCTTTGGCTTCACACAGGGTATTAACTGCGGAAATCAATTTAGGATAAACAAAATATTCATCAGGATATTTGAATTTAACACTATATGACATGTTCTTTTGCCTCCAATCCGTCTATTCTTTTGTGTGCTGACTTTGCAGACTCTTCAACACCTTTTACACGTTCAGCTAGTGCAAAATGGCGTTCCTCTGATGTTTCTTGCTTTCGTTTTAAATCATCAACGCCAGCTTTTATATAACCAACATCTGATATCAGGGTTCCGGATTTCTTACCGGTATCTGTACTTTCTTTTTTTACTCCGTTCCGATAGCCAACGTAGCTAAATAAAATACCACTCAAAGTTTCGGCCACACTAATAGCTACTAATACATTAACTTCCATTTATCAGTCCTCCCCAATGATGTATTTATATAAAATAAAAAGAGAGCCAAATAAATGACTCCCCTTTAGGTCGTTATATTATCCCCTTACGAATTGATATTTTCCAACAAATAGTGTACATTGGTATAGTATACCAATGCAGGGAACTAAAAACCGGGGGTTTTATTATGCTAAAAAAAAATAACAAAGCTATGTTTTTTACATTATTAATACCATTATATTTTATAATTTTATTGTGTTTGTTTGGAATGAGTATAGGAGGTGTTGAGTGGGTACAAGCTTTGGAACATTCAATATTATTTATTATAGCTGCGTGGAGTTTAAGCAGAAATAAGAATTTGGTATTGAATTT
>JAEZUC010000070.1 GCA_023443515.1 Bacillota bacterium | reverse complement strand
GTACTTTATCCTCCCGCTTAGCACATACCATTACTGATACGCACCGGGATTAGCTAACGGGCTTCTTGGTAATTACCCGTGCCAGACTTACACTGGCAAGTGTGCTCCAGCTTCGCTGGACGCACTGGACAAAAAAAAAAAAAAAGAGCGACCGAAGCCACTCTCTACAGCAAGATTAAGTACATTCTATTTCTTTTTTTATTTGAGGAATTGATAACCCATCTTCCTTAAGTTTTTTTATCAATGCAATTCTCTCCAAAGTATCAGATCTTCTATATCGTCTTGTCAGATTCTCGTCTGCCTGTTCAAAATGAAGCATATTTTCCTCTGTGTAAAATTTCAGGGTACTGTATCGAACACCCGTTAAACGAACTAATTCCCCAATTGTAACAAATTCGGCATTTTCTATCACTTCCATGGGTCTTTGTCTTGACAATCAAATCACCCCACTTTAAACAATTATGTGCTTAGTATTATAATCCATGTATCAATATAATCCACCATCTGCTTGATTAATACTCCGGCTTCGCTCTGCTTGATTTCCTTTAAACGGTTATTAAGCTTTTGCATCTCGTATTTTGAAAAATACTTTTTTATTAACCCGCTTTTATTTAACAAGGCTCCTAAAATAATCGATTCATCAGAAACATTGCCTTCTTCTAATAATTCTGCACGCAGTTTTTCCACAACTTTTGTTACTTCATTTTCATTGGGTAAAAAGCGAACTTTATTTTTGAATAATCCTTGATTACCTTCTGCAACAACACACCCATCTGCAACAATGGAGTAGCCAACTGATTTGAACATTTCATCTGGCTTCTTAAAATCAAAAGCGTATTTCTCGGCAATTGTTTCGATTTTCATAGGTTTGTTGTTCTTGATCAACTCGTATATGGGTGTTAAATACATTTTGTCAGATGATAAATCCTTATTAATAAACATTTTCTTTTTATCGTCCATGGAGATATAACCGTCCATCAGTAATTCCAGAAGACCACCAGCCAAAAGACAGGTTGAACTTTCGGTTGAGTTCGTTAGTGTGGTACTGCCTTGTGGTTTCAGTGCACATAGAAAAAATTCTTGAGTAAAGGATAGATTTTTCATTGTATTTTCTCCTCGTCTAAATTTTACTTACTACTTACTACTTATTACTTATTACTTACGATTTAAGTTTATCATATTTTAGTCTTTTGTCAATAAAAAAAAGCATAAAAGAAGGGGTAGGTAGCCTTTTAGCTCCCACCCCCGCTTTTCACTGTACGCTTATGTAGTTTTACTCTAAATACACTTATGAAGAAACAGGAAGTGAATTAATTGTCCCCAACAAGTACATTTTCAGATACAAATAATCCATACTGTCGATAGCTCCGTCGGAATTCAAATCCCCGGCCTTCTGCCAATACGCGGAAGGCATTGAGTTTGTTATCTGCAGAAGATAGCTCCGCATTGTACTGTAATCCAGAACATCCACGATATTGTCGCCATTTACATCCCCATAAAGAAAAGCAGGTGCTGTGTTTGGCTTAACAATAACCGTATAATTCGCAAAACTGGAAGATCCCCCATTAGTTCCAAGTGTCACAACAGAGCCTAAAGTAAAATCCTTCTTGTACAGGTTGAAGGTAATTGAGCTATCATCGCTTAATGTATCACCTGTTTTTGTCCAGTCGCTTAGCCATGCCGGAATACTAGTAATTCTTGAATCCAAACCTATATAAACCGATATATCCTTTTTTGCAGTAAAATATGCTTCCTCAGCTAAATAGCTTTTTGAGTCACATGCAGTCCTTATCCATTCCGAACCAGCAAGACTCAGAGGAATTTTTGTATATTTGTAGGTTCTGTCTCCATAAACTGTATCACCAACTTGCAAATTTGATTGTATGTACCAGTCAGCTGCATTGTTGGAATCATTTACTCTCAGTGCTTTTATTAATTCTCCGTCCCCTGTTGAAATATTGGGAGCAGGTGGTGTTGACATGCCTTCTCCCAGATAATAATCAGGGTAAACAGATGACAGGTATCCCTTAACATCTACGGAATTTCTGTAGGCCGGGTTATGCATCAGGGTATATAGTCTGTAGTTTGTGGGAATGGTTGTAGTATAAATACGGAGCTCAGTATTGTCTGTGGTTTCAAGAATAACTTCCTCTCGCCAGTCGCCCATAATATCACCATAGAAAGGTGGTCTGCCTGCATATGTTGACTTGACTCCCTCCTGATAAATTGAATATAGCCGGTTGCTGGTTTTTGTAGTGTAATTCCATTTATTTATAGCTGAATTGAAGCCATTTGAGTCAGTACCTATAAAAAATTCTCTGAGCAAATCACCATCCCACCATATACTTAAGTATGGAAAAGATTTTTCAGTTCCGATAACTTCTCCCTTGCAGTTGTATAAATTCTCAAGTGTAGACCAGCTTTCCATGCCCTTGTAATTTGGATCGATATCGGCACAATCCCCTCTTCCTACATCACCGACTGCACTCATATACATTTTTTTAATTATGGTACCATTACCTGCATCATATAAGGCCGCCCCCAGAAGACTCGGGTTGTTCTGCTGTATTGCATAACATTCAAGGCCATCCCGGTCGGGATCAATATCCCCTATTACAAACCTATCTCCATGTGTCAGCTCCGTCGCGTACAGTAATTTACCGTCGTCATTGAGCATGGAGCCTCCCCAGGATATTTCATCTTTTCCGTCCTTATCTACATCTACCGCACGAATAGCGTGAAAATCAGGGAAATTCTTGCCGGAAGGCAATGCCTGATTTCTAGCATCCCATTTCCATCGCTGACTGAGCTTTCCATCCTTGAAATCCCATGCCTCGACTTTCATAACGTTTCCGGGGCCTCTTGACATAACTACACTTGGGTGAATACCGTCCAGATATGCAACTGTCATAAAAATAAAGCTTGCACGGTTACCATAGTCATCTCCCCAATCCGTAACCTTTCCTCTTGCAATAAAATCCGCCCTGCTTAGCTCTTTACCAGTCATTCCGTCAACTACAGAAATAAATTCAGGGCCTGACAGTACCTGGTAGCTAGTTAAAGCTGTATTACAATAGTTGGTGATACCGTCATTATTTGTATCCCCGATTATAGTACCGTCACCAAACCTGGTGCTTTCACCGGTTTTTATAAGCACTTCCGCCTTTCCGTCACTATTTAAATCCGATACAACCAAAGGGGAAGTCATTGCTGTGTTATAGGTCTCGATATTTGGCCCTAAATCAATACGCCATAGAAAAGTTCCGTCTGATTTATAGGCCTCTACCTGCACCGGAGACCTGTTATCATTCATACGCTTTACTATATAGTCATATTTTCCGTCCCCATCAAGGTCACCTACGTTTACATGCATTGTGTAATATCCGGTGGGAAGGGTTTTTAATTTTAGAGGAATATACTGTCTGACAGGAGTGCTTGCAGCCAAAGTGTACTGTTCACTTTCACTACTCTCAATTCCGTCTAAAACAGTTCTTACTATGTAAGTATTATCCTTTGTTGTGTCTACACCGTTATCAACATAATTTGTACTGGATGTAATGGGTGAGCTATTGAGTTTAACTTCAGTGCCTCCGGCGGTTTTTCGATAAATATTGAATGCAATATTACCTGATTCTGTTCCAAGAAGGCGCCAGCCCACATATACCTTCCCATTCCCCTGACTAATCGCTACAATTCCTCGGTCCAGCCGTTCAAGCTGTCTGCTGGGAATAGTTGTTGAAGCTGCGTTTATAGCTTGCGTCCCTATACCCGCAGCAAAACTGGTACTGATAAGTAAAGCAGCCAGAGTAATGCATACCTTTTTAAAGTACTTCATTATTATCGCCTCCATATATTTGGTCATCCGATAATTTTATAAAATTTAAATTTTAATTATTGAAACTTTAGATATGACGATTGCAAAAGATACTAATCTAATTTCGGAAAGTAAAAAAATATTATTTATGGTTTGAATTTATCAAATTATACTAAAAATGTCAAGAAGCTTCTACTTAATATAGAGATAGCTAAATTAACAACCAATTTCAATATAATTACCTTCAGGGTCAGCTATCCAAAAATTTCT
>JAEZUC010000168.1 GCA_023443515.1 Bacillota bacterium | reverse complement strand
CAATATTAGATTATAAAAGTTGTAGAAAATATCATATGATGTTTAAACGCTACTTTTGTTTATTTATCTATAATAGATTTGATTATGATATATGTATATTGCTTCTTACCCCCAATTACACGAAATTTTAATTTCGTGTAATTGGGGGTAAGATCGAAACTTAAAGTAGCACTGTAATTATTTAATTGTCCATTAACCCGAAACCTGTAAAAAGAGTTACTTTTAATAATAAATGCAATATATTTTATACAATATCACTTTATCACTATAATTTTTAAAACTCAAACTTGTAAAAAGTCTGTACAGAATATCGTTAACTGATTTTAATCATCTAGTTTAATTTCTTGGCCAAACTTTTCCTTAGCTAATACTTTTAATTCTCCAATATTTTCACATGTTTTGGCCATGCCAATTATTTGTCATATAATGTTGAGTTAACTGTTTAGTACCATAACTCTCATTCAACCATTGAAAATATCTTTGGCCAGTATACTTTGGTATGTATTAACTATCATTTGCAGTAAGCCTATAAAAACATCCAGTTTAATAAGAGTCCAATTAAAAGTGCAAAAATTATAACATATGATAGATACAGCACAAACCGTCGGGTACCCAATACAATTTTCACAGCACCCAGATTGGTTATTTTCGTAGCTGGCCCGGTAATCATGAAAGCGGCTGCAGATCCCATGCTCATACCGTCAAATAGCCACTGCCGCAAAAGCGGTATCGTTCCTCCCCCGCACATGTATAGCGGAACACCTATTGTGGCTGCCATCAGTACACCGAATCCCTTGTTACTGCCGAATAGATCAGCAAATGCATCTGCTGGTACATATCTCTGAAATAGCGCAGACAATAAAATTCCCAGAAGAAAGTACAGACCGGTTGCTTTCACATTTCTTCCAAAATTTTTGAGAAAACGTAGTAGAATGTTGAGATCAGTATCACGGCTTTTCATTTCAGAAAAACCTGTGAAATTAAAAAATGATTCTTCCCTGTAGAATATGTTTATTAGCAACCCTGCTATAAATCCACATAGTAAGCAGGCTACAATTCGCACAATCAATGCCGTAGTTCCCAATGCTACACTGTAAATAATCAGCTGAGGATTCAATAAAATCGATGACATCATAAAAGCAGCCAGCCAGTCGTCTCTCATACCCTTCTCCGAAAAGGAAGCGGCAATTGGAATCGTTCCATACATGCATAGCGGAGAGGCTATCCCCAGACAACAGGCAAGGAAAAGGCCTAATACCCCAAGCCTCTTATTCTGCAAGCTACTAAACAGCCGATGTATCCGTTCCTTACCAAACACCGACACCGCAGACCCTATGATCATACCTAACAACCAATATGTAAAAATCTGTTCCAGCTGAACACTAAAGTAATAGAATAAATATATAAACTCACGATGCAGTATATCAATCATTAATATTCACCAATTTATAAGTACGACAACCAAGACCAATTTTCTCTGCGTGCTCCAATGTATGTAATCCATTCAAATCTTCAATTCTTCCTCTGAGGGATTCACTACCTTTTGCAGCATATACAAGATCGATACATGCCTGGTCCAACGCTACCGGGTCAGTGGATGCAAGTATTCCGATATCATCAATCTCCGGTTCTGCCGGATTGCCGTTACAGTCACAATCTATGCTAAGATTATTCATCACATTGATGTAAACAATATTCTTTCCGTTTCCCAGGCTGTCAGAAACTGCCTTACCTGCATCACCCATGGATTCCAGAAAGTCATCCTGATTGTCGCCATATATGGTTGAATTATATTTTCCGGCTGTATGGATCAAACATTTTCCTTCGCTCGAACCAAGACCTATGGAAATATTCTTAATAGCCCCTCCAAATCCTGCCATTTCATGTCCTTTAAAATGAGACAATACAAGATAAGAATTATATTTGGAAAAGTGTGATCCTACAAGATCTTCTTTCAGATGGGCTCCCCCTACTACCGGCAGACTCATTGAACCGTCGGCATCCAGTATATCCACCTCTGCAATCGCCGTAAAGCCATGATCCTTCGCAACCTGCATATGCATGGCTGTACTGATTCGGGATCCTCCATACGCTGTATTACATTCCACGATTGTACCCTTGACTGACTGCACCAGTTCTTTAATCAATTTCGGATCCAGATAGTGACTCGACGGTGGCTCACCTGTGCTGAGCTTGACTGCAACATCACCTTTCGGCTTCCAGTCCAGCGCATTATAAACCGCTATCAAACCCTTGGAGCTGATGTCAGTGGTCATATACACGATTGGAGTTTCTCTCTGTGAAGGGGTTGATGAAGGGGTTGACGATGAGGTTGATGATGGGGTTACCTCAATAACTTCATTAACACTGTCCGTAGCATTACTGCATGCTACGAGATAAGGCATCATCACAATGCTTAAAACAATACCTATCATACTTTTAATATTCATATTTCTTATCCTCCCACTTTTTCAATAATATAGATCAGAAGCAATATAGATCAGAAGCAATTATTGAATACATGAAATTTATCCCAAATTTTACTTTAACATACAAATCTAACCCGAGTCAAGATTGTTATGTTAATTTAAGATACCCTTTCCAATATATGTATATTTACTTTTAAGTAATTTATAACTATCTTCAATTGTGCGCAATAAAACTTTGTTTTAAAACAGGGTTATTAGTAGCTGGAAAAATCGGTCTGAGCCCCTTCCCTGCCAGAACCATAAGGGATTGTGATAAAAAGCACATATGTACTATTAGGCGTAGCAACAACCCACATATAAACTATACGAGACAAATTATAGACAGCCAGACATATAAACCTTGTAAAATTAGCAGACTACTACCTAGTTTCCCTTGATATGATAGTAGGTAGAATAAAATTTCCATCAATCGAAAAAGCAATCTAAACAGACTGCTTTTTTTCGCCTTCAGCATTAAAATTCAGTTAACAATAACTTATAATAAAGTGAATTGGTTAATTTTGTGTAATTAATATAATGCTTATTGCTTATCAATAATATATACCCTTGCTTCATATGGCTTTAGAATCTCCTTTTGCATCTCCTCCTGAGAATAGTTCGATATTAACAATTTATATCCTTCAGGATTTAAAGCCTTTGTCTGGGGCGAAGGCAAATAAGTATTATTATCTGAAAAGTTTAAAATAACTAACATTATTTGCCCGGAATTCTCTCTTGTATATGCATACAATGGATTCCCGTAATTTTTTAGTAAGGTGTATTTCCCTTCAATTATGATAGGATACTTTTTGCGTAGCTCAATCAGCTTTTTATAGTAATTAAAAATAGAATCAGGATTGGACATTTCTTTGCGTGCATTTATTTCAGTATAGTTAGGATTAACCCCTATCCAAGGTATTCCTACAGTAAACCCTCCGTTTTGAGTTTCGTCCCACTGCATAGGTGTTCTTGCATTATCACGGCTCTTCATGTGAATTGCCTGCATTACATCTTCTTCGGACATGCCCTTATCATTAACCATTTCATTATATGCATTTAAAGTTTCAATATCTCTGTATTCACTGATGGTTTCAAATGCAACGTTGGTCATTCCAATCTCTTCACCCTGATAAATATATGGTGTACCTTGGAGTGTATGCAGTAATGTAGCCAGAAGTTTTGCACTTTTGTTTCTGTATTGCCTGTCATTACCAAACCTTGATACCATTCTTGGTTGATCGTGATTATTAAGGTATAGACTGTTCCATCCCTTATTGTACAATCCCTCCTGCCACTTTGTCGTTATTTCTTTAAACTTGTCAAGACTCCATGACTTAGTTTTCCACTTGCAGTCAGGGGCCGAATCTAAATCCATGAGTTCAAAATGAAATATCATATTTAGTTCATTGCGCTCCGGGGCGCAATAAAGCATAGAATACTCAGGGGATACCCCTGGAGTTTCACCCACTGTCATAACATCATACTTTGATATAACTTTTTTATTTAGTTCTCTAAGTACTTCATGTACCATAGGCCTGTTATTGAAGTACGTTCCCGCCCAAACTGACGTTTTTTCCTGAGGAAGTTTTTCGAGAATTTCCATTTCCTTGCTGATAGAGTTGATAGCATCAAGTCTGAAACCGTCTATACCTTTGTGCAGCCACCACTTTACCATATCGTATATTTCATTTCTGACCTTTTTATTGTTCCAGTTCAGGTCAGGCTGTTTCTTTGAGAAAAGATGCAAATAGTATTCATCTGTAGCCTCATCATATTCCCATGCCGATCCACCGAAACATCCTCCCCAGTTGCTTGGAGGTAAGCCGTCTTTGCCTTTTTTCCATATATAATAATCTCTGTGTTCGCTATTTTTTGACGAACGTGCTTCTATAAACCATGGGTGCTCGTCAGAGGTATGATTTATAACCAGATCCATTATCAACCTGATTCCGGCATTATGCAGTGTATCAATAAGGTTTTCCATATCCGCAAGCGTACCAAATTCCTTCATTATATCTTTGTAATCGCTTATATCATAGCCATTATCATCATTTGGAGATCCATAGACAGGACAAAGCCATACAATATCAACTCCCAGTTTTTTTAGATACGGCACCTTTGAAATAATACCCTGTAAATCTCCTATTCCGTCTCCATTGCTATCCATAAAGCTTCTCGGATAAATCTGGTATACAACCCCTTGTTTCCACCAAGTACTTTTCATAATTACCTCCATTAAATTATCCTTAAAATTAGATAATGCCACTTACAGGCGACGTTACGGATTTTAATAAATCACATTATGATTTTCTAAGCAAGCTCATGTAACAATTTATCCAGTTTCATGCCCGCAAAGCCTTTCTTCATTATTTTTGCCCCGGCAAGCGGATTTTCAGGAGTACATATTCCTATTGAACACATACCTGCTACATTAGCCGCGTCAATTCCTGACTGAGCATCCTCAAAAACTATACACTCTGACACAGATGCACCCAAACGCTGAGCAGCTAACAAAAACACCTGAGGATCGGGTTTTGATCTCTCAATTTGATTTCCATCTACTATAACATCAAAGCAATCTCGTATTTCAAGTCTGTCCAAAACAATAGCAGCATTTTTACTTGCAGATGCCAGTGCAGTTTTTCCGCCTTTACTGCGAATTTGTTCTATAAAATCAATAAATCCCGGCAACACTTCATCTTTTGGCATCTGAGATACATACTCCATATACCAGTTATTTTTTTTATTCGCCAACTCTATACTTTCTTCTTTTGTAAATTCTTTTCCAATAAGTTCTGACATAATATTCATACATGCCATTCTGTTAATGCCTTTGAACCTCTCATTGTCTGCAGTAGAAAAATCATAGCCATATTCTGCTGCAAGGCGCTTCCAAGCCAAATAGTGATACTTTGCAGTATCAACTACAACACCGTCAAGATCGAATATAAATGCATTATAGCTATTAAATGATATTCCCTTCATCGTTACCTTCCTATTTTTTTCTTCAATTACTCCGTCAAGTAACCGTTCTTTTCCAAATAAAGTAACTTCTAAAGGTTCACCAAGTTCAAGCTCTATTTTTGATATGTCCTTACTTACAGAAATTTTTAGTCTTCTGCCACGGTAATTAACCTTGAAGGAGTAGCTATCCCAACCTTCCGGAAGGAAGGGATTGAATGTTAGTTTACCTTGTGCAGTTCTCATTCCTGCAAAGCCCTGTACAATAGCAAGCCAACTTCCACTCATTGATGTAATATGCAAGCCGTCTGCCGTGTCATTATTATAGTTATCAAGATCAAGCCTTGCTGTTCTCTTGTACATTTCAACTGCCTTTTCTTCTATCCCCAGCTCCGCAGCAAGAATTGCATGTACGCAAGGCGATAAGCTGGACTCATGTACAGTCATGGGCTCATAAAACAGGAAGTTCTTCCTCTTAACCTCCTTATCATAAAGATGCCCTAAAAAGTAAAGACCTTGAAGAACATCAGCCTGCTTGATATAACAAGAGCGCAGAATCTTATCCCATGACCAGTTTTGATTTATTGGTCTTTGCCCTTCCGGGATTTCATCAACACTTTTCAAATCCTTATCAAGAAAAGTATCATGTTGTACAAATATATCCCTGCTATCATCATACGGATAATACATGTTATTTATAATATCTGTCCATTTTTGGTACTCTTTATCGGAAAAGGATAAGTCTTTAATTTTCTGACTTTTACCGCTTTCTTGTAGATACTCGATACACTCAAGTGTGTATTCAAGGCACCATGCTGCCATACGGTTTGTATACCAGTTGTTGTTGACATTGTTTTCGTACTCATTTGGCCCTGTAACACCGTGAATCATGTACATCTTGTTTCTTCCACTGTAATGCACTCTACTTGCCCAGAATCTTGAAATCTGAACCAGAACGTTTATACCATAGTTATCAAGATATGACTTGTCTCCTGTATAGCTAACATATTGAAAAATAGCAAATGCAATTGCACCATTTCTGTGAATTTCTTCAAAAGTAATTTCCCATTCGTTATGACATTCAACTCCTGTAAAAGTTACCATTGGGTATAGTGCACCATCTAATCCAATCTTTCTGGCATTTTCAATTGCTTCATTGAGCTGATTATGCCTGTATATCAATAAATTTCTGGCTACCTCTTGAGATGCAATTGACAGGTACATTGGGAAAACATATGCTTCTGTATCCCAGTAAGTAGCTCCACCATACTTTTCTCCAGTAAAGCCTTTTGGCCCGAAGTTAAGCCTACAATCGTCCCCATAATATGTAGAAAAAAGCTGGAAGATATTAAACCTTATTCCTTGCTGTGCCTCAGCATCTCCCTTTATTTCAACATCCGCCTTTTCCCATCTTTTGTTCCATTCAATTGAATGCTCATTCTTTAGTATGTCGTATCCTTCGGATGCTGCAGCTGATACAAGAGTTTTTGATTTGATGCAAAGCTCAGTTTCCGGAACATTCCTTGTATTTGTAAGAGCTATAAACTTATCAATACCAACAAATTCACCTTTTTTTGCATTCATAACAATTACACTGGAAACATAGTTTTCTTTACTTACTTCATTACAAGTCTGAATAGTTCCTTTAGTGGTAATTTTCATGCTAGTGCAAGAAGTGAACCTTGGTGTTCCAAAGTCATTTTCCTTTGTTTTCATTGTGAGGCTTGCTTCAAAAGGAATAGCTTCTCTAGCTGTTTCTTCCCAGAACTTTTCCTTGTAGTTTGAATCTTCATTATATACATCACCGTTAATAAATGGAATCAACTTAATTGATGCATCATTGTCCAAACTGCATACCATATACCTGATCGCACAGATTTCCAGTTGCTTAATACTTAGAAACCTTTCTGTCCTTACTGCAATTTGCCCCGAAGGCGTGTTTACTGTAAAGCTTCTATATAATACAGCATTTTTCATATCCAATTCTCTTTTAAAATCAATAACTTCATCTACTGCCAGATTGATTTCATGTCCATCTACTTCCAGACCAATTCCAATAAAATCAGCTGAGTTAATAACCTTTCCGAAATACTCCGGATAACCGTTTTTCCACCAACCCACTCTCGTCTTATCAGGGAACCATACTCCTCCTATATAGATACCTGAGTGGGTATCTCCGGAATACTTCTCTTCGAAGTTACCTCTCATTCCCATATATCCATTACCTATGGACATTACGCTTTCAGAAAGCCTCATATCATCTGGGTGTAATTTTTTCTCTATAATTTTCCACTCGTCAACAGCGAATAGTCTTTTACTCATAATAGTTCTCCATTATAAATGTATTGTCCATTTTTTAAAAATAAATTATAATCAACCCTTAACAGCCCCTGCGACAACACCCTTGATAATATACTTCTGACACGAAATATAGAATACTACTATAGGAATGATTGATAATATCAGCATAGCCATTAAAGCTCCCATATCCTTTGATCCATATCCTCCCTGTAAATACTGTACAGCTATAGGTATTGTTCTGTATGTGTTTCCGATTACCAAATATGGCAAGAGGTAATCATTCCAAATCCACATTGCATTTAATATAGCAATCGTAATAGCAATTGGCTTTAAGATAGGAAGTACAATTCTAAAGAAAAGATTAATAGGATTGCATCCGTCTATAGTTGCAGATTCTTCTATCTCTAAAGGAATACTCTTTATAAAACCTGTGAACATGAAAACTGAAAGACCTGAACCAAAGCCCAGATAGAGGACTATTATGCCTAACGGATTATCAAGACTTAAAACATTTGCAACTTTAGACATTGTAAACATAACCATCTGGAAAGGAACAATCATGCTTGCAACTATTACCAAATACATAATTTTCGTTACCGTACTTTTTACCCTCGTGATGTACCATGCTGCCATTGAATTGAATATAATGATCACAATTACAGACGGTATAGTTATGATAGTTGAATAACCGAATGCCCGCAAGAAGCCAATTTTTTTGATACCATTTATATAGTTTTTAAGTCCTGCAAATGTTTCAGCGGTAGGAAGCTTAAAAGGTTGATCTGAAATAAAGAATTGTCCTTTAAAGGAATTTAAAAGAACAATAAAAATCGGAGCCAGGAATGCTATAGCCAGAATTATCATTAAAGTAAATAATGTACCAGTAACAAACTTTTTTTTTGTTTCCATTAGTTTTCTACCTCCTTGCTACGAGTGAGGTATAGTTGGATGAATGCTATAACCGCTATCATTATGAAAAATATAACAGCTTTAGCCTGACCAACACCTTCGTACCCTACTCGCCCGTAAAACGTCTTGTAAATATCAAGTGCAAGCATCGTTGTTTTATCAGCAGGTGCACCGGCTGTTAAAGCCAAGTTCTGGTCAAACATTTTGAATGCGTTTGTTAAAGTAAGGAATGAACTTATTGTTATTGAAGGCATTACCAATGGAATGGTTATTTTAAATAATATCTGAGTGGGTTTTGCTCCATCAATTTTTGCAGCCTCAAGCAACTCCTCCGGAACATTCTGAATACCTGCAATATATATTATCATCATGTAACCGATAAGTTGCCAATTGGTTAGTATTATCAATCCCCAAAACCCGTAATTTGCGTTAAATGTTATGTCAACACCAAATACGTTAATTAAAAATCCATTAATAATGAGCTGCCAAATATAACCGAGTACTATACCACCAATTAAATTTGGCATAAAAAATACTGTTCTAAATAGATTTGTTCCTTTAAATCCTTTAGTAAGGGCTAATGCAATACCAAAAGAAAAAATATTTATTGTGATAACAGCAACGATTGCAAATTTAGATGTAAATAGAAGTGCTCCCAGGAAATTTGAACCATCCTCAAATGCTTTTACATAGTTTGAAAATCCAACCCATTTAGCATTTGAAATAGTCGTAAACTCTGTAAATGAAAGATATACACCCATAATAAACGGAACCAAAAATGCTATTGTAAAAGCTATAAGAGTTGGTAAAGCGAATATCACAAAATACTTTTTTATGTCTTTTTCCATAAAAGCACTCCTCACCTATACAAATTGGTCTTTATGTTGAAAAAGAGCTACTCGCTGCCGGGCAGCTCTTTTTCTTATTTATAAACTTCTCTTATTTATTTTGAACTTTCTGATTTCCAATCTGATATTACCTGAGATTTAACATCATCCCATTTTTTAGTTCCTTGAGCATACTGTAACAATGATGATCCGAACTTATCCTTGAATGTCTGGCTTGGGAATACTGTGAAGTTCCAAGCTACATTAACAGCGCCTGGCTTGCTTGACCAGCGGAGAACTTCTTTAGCTAGAGGATCAGTTGGCTTTTCACTATCTGAGAATGTATCAAAAGGAGCAATAAAGCCTAGTTTATTAGTTACAAAGCTCTTACCTTTATCACTTGAATATAACCAGTAAATAAAGTCTTGTGCTAATTTTTGCTTATCATCAGATGCCTTCTTATTTATAGCAAAGAAGTTTTCTGTACCTACACAAATGCCTTGATTTTCTTCACCGGATATACCTGTGTATATAGGCATGAACTTAACATCCTCTTCTTTAACAACATTTCCGTCTACGCCTTTGATCTGTCCCCAAGCCCAGTTACCGTTTTGAACCATCGCGCACTGTCCGAGTGCAAATTCAGCCATTGAATCAGAAACTTGCTTTGTTCCGAGTATCTTTGGTTTAACAGTTGAATTGTTAATATATAAATCGAAAGTGTTTTTATAATTATCTGCATACTGGAATTTAATTTCCTTAGTTGTATCACCTGTTAAATCAACATTATTATTCTTGAATTCATAGAAAACAGGAACATTTGCAAGGTGTGTCTGCCAACGCCAGTCTTCACCTGTCTTTAATGATGTACTAGCGAATACTCCTTTGATACCAAGGGTACTTGCATTCTTCTGCATATCTTCAACAACTGCCTTTAATTTTGTGAAGTCATTAATTTCGTCAACACTATTAATATCAGTAGCTTTATTTGAGAGTGCAAAATATTTGTTCATAATAGCATTGTTATAAATGATGCCATACCCTTCAACCACGTAAGGAATACCATAAACTCCGCCATTGACACTAACTGCAAGATTCTTATCTGTTAAGTGTTTGTAAAGCTCTGTATCTTTTAAGTCTGCACAATAATCCTTCCACTTTGCATAACCCTTTGGTCCGTTAATTTGGAATAAAGTTGGGGCATCTGACTTTTCAATTTCTGATTTTAACGTTTGCTCATAAGTGCCTGATGCAGCTGTAACAACCTTCAGTGTCACTCCGGTCTCTTCTTTATACACTTTCGCAATTTCGTCATAAATTTCAGCTATTTCAGGTTTGAAATTCAAATAGTATAGCTCTCCTCCAGAAGTTTTTTCTGTAGTAGTTGCACCTGTTGAATTAGTTGCTCCTGAGCTTTGCTCTGATGTTGTACTTTTCCCACATCCTGCAAAAATACTGGCAGTAAGTGTTAAAGCGGCAATTAGACTTAATATTCTTCTTGCTTTCATAGGTTTAATTCCCCCTTATTCTAATATTTCGAATGTGATTATATTTAAATAGGCCAGCTGCAGACTAACCAATTAAATAGACTTATTAATAGGCTTATTTGATAATGTTGATTCTCGTTTAAGTATTTCATGCCCTATATATTTACAACCAGGTTCAACTTTTTTGCCATTTAGAACATCTAACAGAATTTTAGCCCCCAATAGTCCAAGCTGGTAGGAATCAACCTTCACTGCTGTAATTTGAGGCTTGGAATACCTTGTATATGCACTTTCATTAAAACATGCAATTGAAATTTCCTTGGGTATACTTATATTTTCTTCCTCAAGATACTTCATGGCTCCACTGCACATGGAATCATCCATAATAATAACGCTGTCTGGCCTTTCTGACATTGACATAAGCGTTTTCATTGAATAATATCCATGTTGCTCCGAGAACTCTCCCTGACATATGTAATCTTCATTGATAGCAATTCCGGAAGCTTCAAGGCATTCCTTATATCCTTCAAGACGCTGTATTGTAACGGTTGAGCTTTTAACACCACCTATAAAAGCAACTCTTTCTTTTCCGTTATCTAGGATATGCTTTGTAAGTGAAAAAGCTGCAAGCTTATTATTATTATCTACACTATATATTTTTTTATATCTTCTGCTGCTACCGATAAGAACAAACGGAAAATTATTTTCCAGCAGCGTCTCAATATTCCTGTCTCGAAGACTTGACCTAAGTAATATGATTCCGTCTACTTTTGATGTACTGATAAGCCTTTTGATGGCTTCCGGTTCCGTAGGGTTTCCTGCCGTAATCATTACATCAAAATTGTTATCTGATACCGTATTGCATATACCTTTGAGCGTCTCCTGAAAGAATGTAGTTGAATATATAGCAGATTCACCGTGTGGCATTACAATTCCGATAGCGTTCGTTTTATTTCTGGCAAGGTTTCTTGCAGCAGAATTGGGTGTATATCCGTATTGCTCAATAATACTGAAAATCTTGTTTCTTGTCTCATCGCTAATCCTTGGGTTTCCATCAATTGCACGAGATACCGTGGATTTTGAAACTCCCGCTATTTCTGCTATTTCTTTAATTGTTATTTTCTTAGAAAAATTCATTTCTAAAACCTCCAAAAGTACTAGTTTATATCTGATTTTTAATTTTTTTGTAAACAGAGACTTTTTGTGCTACCGTTTGCACAACCCGGTTAAAAAAACCGGCTGCCTTACGTGATATTTTTGTGCAACCGGTTACACTATTATATTAGCACGGGTCTCAATTATAGAAAATGTACGAATTTTACTAATATGTGCACATGTTTTTATTCAAATTGCACAAATTATTAATAAAACTTATTTTTATCTCTCCCTATTTCCTATTATGAGTATATGTCAATAATATTTTCGTGAAATAAAAAAAGACCAAAAAGAAAATGTTCTTTCTGATCTTTTATGAGGTTTTGATTCTTCTTAACTATTTAATGCGCAGGAAATTCATTAATGACCCCCAGCAAATATTGCTTGATTAATGAGAAATCCAGTGCAGTTATTTGATCGTCTCCATCAACATCGGCAGCTAGTTTGCCTTTTGAGTCAGGAAAGTAGGAAATCTGGCCCAGCAGATACCGTTTAACTAATGAATAATCCAGTGCATCAATCACGCCACTTCCATCAACATCACCATACATTATGGGAGTTTCGTTGGAGCCTGCTTGAACTTTTAGTACCACTACACCATGGGAAGGTACATTTGCTGTATACCCTGTATCGAACGTACCGCAATCCTTATGCTCCCAAAGATCACGAACAGTAGCAGGACCATCGGCAAGATTTATATCTTTCCAATTGACTGTGATATCTGCCGAAGTCGCTCCTCGATTCAAGAGTGCAACTGCCTTGGTAGTACCATCTGTTCCTAGAGGTTTACACCACACTTCAAGCTCCCCTGAAGTATTTACCTTAGTACCTTGAACTCCTGCGGCGTCTTGGTCAATAGCAATGACTTCTTTGTTAGTAAGAATTTCTTTGGTAGCGGTAGTCATATTCCTGAGATCATTTCCGGCAATAAGTGGAGCTGCCATCATGCACCACATACTGAAATGTGCTTTGTATTCCGTATCTGTCATTTTACCATTACCAACCTCCAACATATCCGGATCATTCCAATGGCCCGGACCTGCATATGCGGCTGACTTTGAGTTTATATCTATATTCTTTGTAATACTTCCCCAGTCGTCACTAATATCTCCTGTGGTTCTCCAAGAATTACCGCAATCTATCATCCACGGACCTACAAAATACCAGCAGCATATGCTGTAGAAAATAGGCCTTCCAGTTTTTAAAAGAGCATCCCGCATTTTTTCGTAGCCTGCCTGCAGATTACTGTCTGAAGCACAGTTATCATATTTCAAATAATCTACACCCCAGGAAGCGAAAGTTTCCGCATCTTGTTCCTCATACCCCTGGCTTCCACTCTGAGGAATATTGCAACATGTGGTTACTCCCCTATCACCATAAATTCCGAATTTTAATCCTTTAGAATGAATATAATCTCCCAAAGCTTTCATTCCGCTAGGAAAACGTTTTGGATCAGGAATAAGTTTTCCATTAGCGTCACGGGCGGGGTTTGCCATCCAATTGTCATCAAGATTGACATACTCATAGCCTGCATCCTTCATTCCTGATGTAACCATAGCATCTGCAATCTGCTTGATCTTTTCCTCATTGATGTCACCTCCAAAGATGTTCCAGCTGTTCCAACCCATAGGCGGGGTCAATCCCAGACTGTTGTTCAGTGCCAGCACTTGATTGCCATTTTGGACAGATGACGGAAATGGTGAGATAAACACCACTGTCAAAACTATCAAGGCCATAAGGCGTTTGATTTTTTTCATTTAAATATCCTCCTAAAATACTGGTTTTGTGATGAAAAGTGAGACAAAAGCAAGTAGAATGTTCGATAAATATGTACGATTGTTATAATGAGACTTCATCAATATAAATAGTATTTTACCATATTTTATTTAAATTGGTAAAATGAGCAGCAAATTAAATTATACAACACTTGCGGGCGCTACGGGGCCCGCATTTTACTATTTTAGTGACAAAAATAGGACTGCTACCCAATGAATAAATTTATTCATTGTGCAACAGTCCCTTGTTAAATTATAGCCGACTTACATTCTATTTATTATATACGATTGTTTTGTCACCCTTTTTAGCTGACAATGGATAATACTCCAGCTTCTGAAGATCATCTATTGAATCAGCTACAAAGCCTTTATAAAAAGTTTTAGTTTCACCTGGATTTATTGTTCCACTTGATGGATACTTTGATCCAATTCCTATTATTGATGTAAATTCCTCGTCATCTATACCGTAAATCCTTAAGTCTCCATATGATGAATACTTTACAGCACTAGTTGATACGTTCTTAAACGTTACTTCTAGTAGCCTATGATTGTTTGATGTGGCACCAGGCAAATTTGATACTTTTACATCTACTAGCTTCAACCATGTAGATTGTTTAGATGAGTCATATGCCACAGATTTTATATTACTATTTGAATTAGTATTGGTATTAGTGTTGCTGTTATTGCTAGTATTACCATCTTTGGTTGGTTGTCCTTCGTTATCATTAGAGTTTCCACTAGTTATTATAACTGTTCCATTTCCAGCACTATTATAATCAACTGATGCTCCTAATGCATTTGCTACTACCTTTGCCGGTACGTATGTACGGCCATTATACACGATCGGATAAAGTCTACTACCGTCATCTTCAGTAGGTTTTAGTACTTCACCATCTACCTCTAGTGTAAGTCCTTTGTTCAAATATGCTGTTATCTTTTGAGTGTTACTTCCTGCATACACACCTATTGATAATAACATAACTGCAGCAATACTTAACAAACAAACTCTTTTCATCAATTTCATGTTTAATATCTCCTTTTTGCTTATAAATTTCGCTCTTGGCGAATATAGCCATTAGTAATAAAATTTAAATAACCAAATCACCCATATTAATACAATTACGTATATATGTTACCATAATATGCTATAAAATTGCAATAATTTTAAGTGAATTTGTCGAAACAAAGGAATAAATAGACATTTTTACTTCGGATCATTTCATAGTTGGGGTAATAGGAGCATCCTGACACTTATCTTAACTTTCAAGAAAGAGTCCTTGACAATAAAGGATTTTGACGTTGTTTACATGTAAACAACGTCAAAATTTTTACTTGAATCTCTTTATATTTTATGGCCTAAAAACTGTTGATCTTTACATGATGGTTTTGTTCTTGAATATGATATAAATAATGCGAAGTATATAAAATCCAGCCATCCTTCTTAACCATCAATAAATCACGTAATTGTATGACTTGCTTTAGGGAATAATAGCAGACAATCAATTACTATGGAGGTGGCATGTTGAGAAAAGTTCTAACTGTTGTTCTGATATTGATGATTATGGCACCTTTCACTTATTTAAGTGTGAAGAAATCAGAAGCAGAAATAGTCCCATTTGTAAAAGCAATTGCAAAACACAACTCTAGTTTACCTGAAGCTTCAAAAGAAAAACTGTGTGATGACATTATTGTTTCATTTCTTTTTGCTCATACACAAAAAGCTGTTGACGATTTTTATAGCAAGTACCTTACAGAAATTCCAGGTGCAGACCCCAATTTTGACAAAGTTTTAAGTATTGAACGGATTGGTGGTGAAAACCGTCTTCACTTTTTAATAAAAGTTGAAACAATGCCATATATCGGGCCGCATAATACCGTAGGACGTGACCACATTACTTTCAAATTGAATGCACTTGGTGAAGTAATACTTGAAAAATTTGAACACATTGAAAGCAGTGAAATACTACCACAACTTTACCCTGATATCATTAAGAAATGGCCACCTCAATGATTTACGATATTTAAATTATTTGTTAATGTGCCAAATTCGTACTTTAATACGAATTCCCAATAGCTGTATTTGCATATGCCTCCATTATTTTATATTTTTGTATAAGTGTCAACGTAAAATCTTAGAACTATTAAAATTCAATCCAACTCAAATATATTGGCGTATAGCCATATCCACCCGAAGCATGACGGCCTTCGACTAAAGCTTTGTACTTTTTTACAGCTTCAGCATCGTCACCAATAGTTTCTAATACTTTCTTTTTGCCATTTTCATAAATCACAATTGTCCACATAATTTTTACCTTTCATCTATCAAATCAAATCTTATCATAAAGCTTTCCACGAATATGCATTAGTTCATCTTTAAGGCGTTTTTTTCTTGCTTCGGGGAAGATAAACCTTCTTGTTGCTTTCGTAATGTTTCAATTCTTTCACGGATTCCTTGATTGTTATACAATATGCTTTTGAAACACCAGATTCCATTGATACACTGTTAAAATTGATACGGCCTTTTTCCTTAATGAGTTTCTTAATGGCAGCATCTACTTTTTTTAATATAATATTTTTTTTATTTCGTGCATAAGCCACAAGTCCTTCTGTATTTGGTGTTTTCACATTATCCATTATTTCTTTCCTCCCCGATATATTCACGACCTTTTTTCCCAGCTTTATGATGTGTTTTTCCATCTTTTAAAATAGCTATAATACTTTCATACCGTTCTAGGAGAGCTTGATTCTTTTCAACCCATACGCTTCGATTCTGCGTTATTCCACGTTCGATAACAGCCTTGGTTTCTTGAATCTCTAATTTATACTGAGGAATAAAGTCAGGAGTTGTGCAAAGGTTCCTGCAAGTTAAGCATGGGTTAAGCTGTGTATGGCATTCCTGTTTCTTAGGCTTCATACAATACCCCAAAGGCATTCTGACTGCATCCAGGTTGTGGCGGATATACTCCCATTCAATAATATCTTCATTTTCTATATCAGATATATCAACCCTTATTGGCTTTCCAGATTCATTTATTCTGAACAAACCTTGCTTAGTTGCTTCTTCCCATGATTTACGCATGGTTGTATCAAGGATTTTTGCATACCAGAGTGTCATTTCTGGAGATGCATGTGCCATCCATTTCTGGACGTGGAGTAAGTTCATGCCGTTATTAATAAGCTCAATAGCTTTTGTGTGACGGAATGCATGGTTATTAAAATGGAATATATTACCTTGGTCATCAAGAATCTCTTTCTTTTTAGCCAGGATATTTAAACATCGACTAACTCTACGGGATTCAGGAGGTTGTCCTATTCTCTTACCAGTTAAACGAACAAATAGTAACCTATTTGGATTATTGTTAGAAGTACTTCTTGGTTTTGTAACTTCAATCACTGATTTTACTATAGCTGCGACTTCATCTGTAATAGGAACTCGATGATTTAAGACCTGAGTTTTTTGTATATCTCCACATAGGTACCAACCCTGTGAAGTTTTATCTAGGCAATTATCATATCTCAGGTTCAATATGTCAGATATTCTCCATCCTGGCGCACGTAGAAGTATAACAATTGGAATGCAATCAGGTGGATTTATGTACTCAATATTTTGATCAAGCTGCAGCAGAACATTTTCCGGAATGTATTTAATATCATTTTCCGTTCTCATTGGTATTCTGGGAATATCCTCTTTAAAAACAAGTAGCATTACTGGCAACACTGGGGCTTGGGTATACTGAGCTCTTTGAATGTATTCAAGAAATATTTTTATAAACATAAGATACTCGAGTTCTTTATTTAAATTTCCACCTGTATATGAATGTAGCCACGAGAAGTAATCTTCCATGTCTTTTCTTTTGAGTGAACCTAAGTCATTCCATGATGGGTGAATATTAATAACAAAGTTTAAAAATAGTTTAATTGTTTTTACATCTCGACTACATTGAGCATCAGAACATTTACTTATTCTCATTTTCATATATTGTTTTACCATGCTTCTGAATTGAAAAGGAATATCATAAAAGTGTATATAATAATGACTTCTGCTTGCAGAGTAGTTAGCAACAGGGAGCTTTCTAAAATCCCATGTGTCTTTTTCAAATTCGTCTCTTGTATCAAAAAAATCTTTATAGAATAAATCTATTTGATTTAGCAAATTCTCATAAAATATAGCAGCAATTCTACCATTAACATCAACATTTACCCCGATAGATATCAAAAAAGAGAGGAACTGAACTCTTGCTTTATTAAAATCTATTTCGGCGAAACTATTTACCTTGGGATAGTACTGACTCAGGAATTCATTAAACCTAGAATATACTACTATGGTACTTAAACGTACAATCTTTTCTTTTAAACGATATAGTATAAAATATTTCATTTCTAGCTTAATTGGGGAAGAAAACCCGGTAAAATCTACGATAATCATTAAATAATGGGCTTTCTAGCCTCCAAATATCATTTTTTTGCCAGTAACCAGAGATATAATCTTGCATCTCAATTATTTTATCATTTGTTGGCTTCGGTTGATAAACTGTATTAATCATATTTCACCATCCAATTTTATCTTCTTTAACTTTATATTTTCTTCAGCTTGCTCCCAATCCTTACGAATATCTTCATCAGAAGGATGGATATACATCTTCATTGTTGTCTGTACGTGAGTATGCCCAGCACGCTTCATTAAATGTTCGTCCTTCCAACCGGCTTTACGTAGTTCAGTGAGGGATGTATGCCGAAGCATGTGAGGTGTAACATCAAATCCTACTTTGTTTTTTAGCCTTTCAAAAAGAGAAACAACATCTGAATATTCCATTGGCTGATATTTGTTTTCTCCTGAAAGCTTTATAAAAACGTGATTTGAGTCAACATCATCTGTATGGAATTCAGCGATATAGTCCATATAGTCATTCATTAATTCGGCAGATATACTTCTTGGGCTGCATACTGTTTTAATTTCAGCATGGTTGGAAAGTTCGCCACGATCTCTAATATTAAGCTTTCTAGCATCAATTTCAAAGTCTTCTAGCCAAAGGGGTAATGCTTCACCAATACGCATGAACCTTCCCAAAGCAATTGAATCAGAAACCTATCCCTAATATTACAGCAGGCATTCATCATTAAATTAATCTTTTCTTTAGTAATGGTTTTAGGCTTCTGCTTGGGTACTTTCAATTTAAGAATTTTGGCATCATAACTTTTATTTCTATTGATATGATATAAAAAGTCCTTAAAACCTCTATGTGAGCCAGATTTTGCCTCTTTAATTTTGTAGAGATCTGAATACTTAATCTTCATGCCTCATAAGATAATCATACAGACTTATTACAGCCGAAATAACAAGATTAATCGTTCTTGCTGTTCTGGAAGAAGAGACTTCTCTGATGGGAGATACCTTTATATTTCTATATGGATTTTGCAGCCAGCGCATAAATGCAGCCATTTCATCCAATCCTATATTCTGATAATCTAATTGCTCCTGCTCCAAGTATTCATAGAAAAGTTTAAGGTGATAACAATAAGCACGAAGTGTATTCCTTGCAGCACCGGTATTATCTTTATATTTAAGATATTTTAAAACTGGTTCAACCGGATCACCAAAGTCATCTACTAAAATATATCTTAATTTATTATCTGAAGTCACTATTGATTCAACTCTCATTATTAGCCCAACTATCTTAAATAAATTTTTTCTGTTCAAGATAGACTAAATAATACTATAGAGACTTCAATAAAACAATTAAGTTATCATATAAATATTGATAAAAAAATAAGGATAAAACACTCATAGAATACTATGAAGTCTATCCATATTCTTAGTTAAGTTAATGACACGGATGCTCCCACTACCCGTAGTTTATGGTTAAATTCAATCATATACATTTGATAAGAGCCCCAAATGTTAAACAATGATTTATGCAATATTGAAGAAGCGAGTTGGGTATTCAACCGGGCTCGTTTAAAATTTGTCCTTAATTCGTTTATTATTGTAATAGTGTTACCAATTCTTGATGGAACTGCTAAGACGTCGACTTTATTTGGTAATATGACTTTGGTAATTTTTGTTTTGGATTAATTTTTTCAAAGTAAACTAAATTATATAACATTTGCAGGCTCTTCAGGGTATTTTACATTTTAGGGATAAAAGGGATGTTGCCCAATGAATAGTATTATTCATTGGGCAACATCCCTCTGGCTTTGATAAGATAATAATAATTTTTTTATATTTCATTCATATACAGTTATCCAACGCAGGCATACTAAATTGCAATCCCATATTGATATATTCTTCTATAATACTGATGAATATATCTGTAGTTTCCTCATGATCATGGAATAAAATTAGGTTTTGTGCTCCAAAATCATTATTTTTCATTCTTAAATAAACTTTTTCAGGGGAGTCAATACCATACATATGCCTTTGATCATAAATAGCCCATTCTGCCGTATCAAATGTCCAGTAGCAGTCTATGTCGTTTGCACTATGCTCTGGATTATTATTAATTAATGCAAATTGCTTAGGTTGCTTATAATCAAGATCTTTAAGAAGGCACTGAATTTGACTTTTTTTATCAGAATCATGACCTTCATCCTTGTCATTACCCTTGTCTCCGTAAGGAAAACGGAAAAGCTTGGCTGGTCTTTTAACACCCGCTTCATTATATAAATCATTGATAATACTATCCGTTTTTGTTACTTCTTTGATAGCTTGATCAAAATCTATGTTTGAAAAGTGGGGGTGGCTGTATGAATGATTCCCGATAATAAAACCATTATTTATTGCATAAATAATATCACAATAGTACTCCTCCATTGCCTGTCCCACACAAAACAAAACTGCAGGGATATTTTTTGAAGAAAGATAATTTATTTTCTTTCTGAAATCCTTTGTAGGACGGACATAACAATTGATATTATCTAATTATAGAGTATTAAGCTTTTTACTGTATCAGCAATACCTTTTTTATTCTTAACACCGCGCATTTGAGATACTACAATAATGATACCAGTACTTAATGCTGCAAGGTAATCTAGAATTGTATTTAAAGGAATCTGGCTAATTAGTCCTATATACGTTCTTTTAACTTGATTGCCTTGGTATCACGATGGTATAATTAAACGGGAAAAATTAGAATAAATAAATATATTTCTTAAAAATGTAAAGTCATTTCATATGTCATATTAAATGTAAATCAATCCTACTAAAAATCGGCGGATGTGTTTTTCGTCTTTCTCTGTGCGGAGTATCGCACACACGCACAGCGAAATATAAGTGATGCAATATGACCGGGATTTGTAAATGAATCAAAGGTTATACACTGCTATATCATATGGAGAGGAGGCAAACCAAAGCTCATTTCTGATTGAGCGGTGTGAGCGGTATCGTTCATATCTGATTTTCAATTATTTAATCTTATACTAAAAGGAGGATTATCATGTTTAGAAACATCAATAAAAGAATTCTTGCTTTTGCTATTGTTGTTGCAATGTTAACGTCTTTCATTCCAACAATGACTTTCGCATCGGAACCGGACAGCTCTCATCTCATTACAAGCCAGGCTGAAAAGCCTTCAACTGCCGGTGCTCTTCAGCTCCTAAATAAGAACGGAGTTAAAACATTATGTGACAAAGACGGGGACCCTATACAGCTTCGTGGTATGAGTACCCACGGCCTTCAGTGGTATCCTGAGATAATTAACAATAATGCCTTTGCAGCACTCTCTAAGGACTGGGGAAGCAATGTTATCCGTATTGCAATGTACGTTGCTGAAGGCGGATATTCAAAAGACCCTGAAATTATTAAGAAAAGAGTAATTGATGGAATTGATCTAGCCATTGCAAATGACATGTACGCTATTGTGGACTGGCATGTGCTTACACCAGGTGACCCGAATGCAGAAGTATATCAAGGAGCAATGGACTTTTTTAAGGAAATATCCCAAAAGTATCCCAATAATCCGCATATAATATATGAACTGGCTAATGAACCCAGCCCTAGCGAACCCGGTGTTACAAACGACGCGGCGGGTTGGGCAAAAGTAAAGAGTTACGCAGAACCCATAATAAAAATGCTCCGTGACAGCGGTAATAAGAATCTTGTAATCGTAGGAAGTCCAAACTGGAGCCAGCGTCCTGATTTGGCCGCAGACAACCCCATTGATGATAACAATACCATATATACCCTTCATTTCTATAGCGGTACACATAAAACCTCGTCAGACAGTACAGACAGAGGAAATGTAATGAGTAATGCAAGGTACGCTCTTGAGCATGGTGTAGCAGTTTTTTGTTCAGAATGGGGATCCAGTGAAGCAAGCGGAAACAACGGACCTTACCTGAAAGAAGCGGATGAATGGCTTGAATTCCTCAATGCAAACAATATCAGCTGGATTAACTGGTCTCTGACAAATAAGAATGAAACATCAGGATCGTTTATACCTTTCATATCCGGAAAATCAGCTGCCACAAGCCTAGATCCCGGAGACGATCAGGTTTGGTCACCAAAAGAGCTGAGTGTATCCGGTGAATATGCCCGTGCCAGAATTAAAGGTATCAAATATGAGCCTATTGATCGTGCTGAAAAAGTAGAATTTACAACAAATGTTTGGGATTTCAATGATGGAACAACTCAAGGTTTCGGCATAAACGGTGACAGTCCAGTTAAAGCTGACAGTATCACTCTTGCAAATGAAAAAAATGCTCTGAAAATCACCGGCTTAGATACCAGCAAGGATCTTACCGAAGGAAACTACTGGGCAAATGTTCGTCTTTCAGCTGATGGTACAAGCAATAAACCGAGCATTCTAGGTGCAGAAAAGCTTACAATGGACATTATTGCAGCTGCTCCTGCCACAGTATCAATAGCAGCCATACCACAAAGTTCAACCCATGGTTGGGCGAATCCTACACGTGCCATTGCGGTTAACCCAGCCGACTTTGTAAAACAGGCAGATGGTACATATAAAGCTGTATTGACAATAACACCTGCCGATTCACCAAATTTTGATTCAATAGCAAAAGACAGTAAAGATAGTACAATGACTAATATAATTTTGTTTGTTGGTGCTGATACAAATGTTATTTCACTTGACAATATAACTGTATCAGGAAACCGTGCTGTCGTAGAAGCACCTGTTGAGCATGCTCCGATAGGAAAGGCAACACTTCCTTCAAACTTTGAAGATTCAACCCGTCAGGGATGGGCCTGGGATGCTGCCTCAGGAGTTCAGAGTGCCTTGACAATAAAAGATGCGAACAAGTCAAAAGCTATTTCCTGGGAAGTTAAATACCCTGAAGTCAAGCCCGTAGACGGATGGGCTTCAGCACCACGTATAATGCAAAGTGGTATAAACGCAACTCGTGGTAATAACAAATATCTTGCTTTTGATTTCTATCTTAAACCGTCACAGGCTAGCAAAGGTTCTCTATCAATAAATCTGGCTTTTGCTCCTCCAACCCTTGGTTACTGGGCACAGGCCTCTGTTAATTTCGATATACCTTTAACAAACCTGAAAAAAATGAAAAAAACCAAAGATGGTTTGTACCACTTTCAGGTAAAATATGATTTGGATAAAATAAATGATGGAAAAGTACTTACTGCCGATACTGTCCTCCGTGATATCACCATCGTTGTTGCGGACGTTAACAGTGACTTTGCCGGTACGATGTACCTGGATAATGTCAGGTTCGAAAATGACAGTAAAAGTGAACTTAATAATGCTATTGCCATGTTGGTATCAAAAGGTATCATCAAGAACTCTGATGTTAAAAAAATGAACTTGAATAAGAGCATTTCAAGAGGCGAGTTTTTGACGTGGCTTGTTAAGACTTTAGATTTGAATGCAAAAT
>JAEZUC010000134.1 GCA_023443515.1 Bacillota bacterium | reverse complement strand
AAGTATCCTAAATCAAATACATTTTCTCTTCGATGCTTCATTACATTTCTGCACTTCTCGCAGTTTGGTATCACTAAAAACTGATTACTGGCACCTTCTAAACTTTCTTGATAATAGGAAAAATACTCATCTAGTTTAGATTTACCTTTAAGAAAAAGATCTAAATCAATTATTGGTTTTACATGAGGTAATATCTGATAACCGTTTTTTGTTTCATAGTGTCCAGCGTAAAATGGATTTGATAAAATACGAAACAACTTTTCAGGCTTATTTAAACCTTTACGTCGTACCCTTAAAAAGTTTAGAAACTGCTCACCGTCTTGGACATTACTAAAATCCTCAAATAGTGAAAGAATTACATCTCTTTTATCCTCATTAATTTGGTAACGAACTTGTTCATCTTCTTTTATACGTGTGTAGCCAAATAGACGTGAAGGATATTGTTTGCGAGCATCATCCGTACGTGTACGAATATTTTCGCCTTCAAGTTGCCCAAACATTCCATAAAATGCTTCTAGAGCTAACTTGTTTTTAAAGGGTGGTTCATTACTAGCTGTGTATATAACTTCCACATTATTTTTAATAAAAATTTTTGTTAGATCCACAAATTCATAAAAGTTTCGAGCTAAATTAGAAAATTATTTTTCAACTACTATGAGAGAGAATATACAAAATCGTATTTTAAATTTCGATACTAAAAAGTTAAATCACGAAATTAATAATATTTATAGTTCACTATTAATCTATCATTATAATCATACCGAGAATAAAATATCAAGTAAGCAATTTTCAATTTGTTCTAGTGTCGAATCATCCTTTAATTTTCTAAAAGATTTTTATACTTTATTTCAGTCCATAAATAATTCAACTTCAGCATTACTTCCAAGTTTTTTAGGAGAAAAATTAATAATTTCACCTATTACACCTTCTATTTATGAATATGGTGGGAATTTATTATTGATTATTTATTTTAGAGATGAGCTAGGGGTAAGTATTAAAAAAATAATTGATATATTTAAAACAATGAAAGAATGGAAAACTTATAATATAGCGGATATGAATGGATTTAATGGCATAGGTGGTTATATTTATTTACTAAATAATGCATATATAATGACAGGTGATAAGTGGTTTTACGATGAATTGTTAATAGAAATTATAAATCATTGTGATCTAGAAAAGGTAAAAATTAATAACACTGATTATTTTACTGGATTAGCTGGTACTATAACAATTTTGTCTGAAGTTTACTTAAATATGCAATTTGAAATTGAAATTAAAGAGCGCTTGGAGAAGGTATTAAAAACATACGTTGAATTTATTCAAGAAAATTATGTTGAATTAATGAATAATGATTCAAAAATAGGACTGTCTCATGGCTACAGTGGATTAATTTTAGCTCTTTCTAGATATGACAAAATCACTCAAAATGTTGATAATCAAAAATTAATTAACAAATTGGTTGATATTGAAGAACAATACTATAATCGAACTGAAAATAATTATATAGATTTAAGAAGTAAAAATTATGATAATTTTTATTTATGTTATGGGATTGTGGGAATATTATTTTCTCGGATAGAATTGTTTGAAAATGGATATATACATCTGAAAAATGATATCTCAGATAAAGCTTTAAAGTTAGCTAAGAGTATATTAAATAATAGCTTAGATTTAAGTAATTATAGTTATTGCCTATGTCATGGTATAGGTGGATTCATAGAACTTTTTGAAGAATTAAATCGTTTAGGATTTTTAAATAATGAATTATATAGCGAAGTTAACAATAGATTGTTTTCATTTTTAGAAAATAATAGTCTTAATGGTTTAAATAATAATTTAAAATACGATAGTTTTATGCTTGGACTAGGAGGAGTAGCTTATAATTACTTGCGTAAACAATATAATATACCATCTATTTTGCGTTTAAAAACGTTTAATAGTGAAAAGAAATTAAAGTCCATTTTTATTTAAATATATTAAAGATTTAAATGAAGCGAGTTATGTAGTAATATTTTCGCTTTCCCTCTCTGTTAGGATAGTTGTCGTACGATATTTTAGTGTTATAGTTTAGCGAATAACACGGAGGTTGAACGATATTACGGAGAGAAAAAGAGTACGATATTCGCAGGAACAGAAAGAAATGATTATTAAAAGCATGATGCCACCGAATAATAATCAGTAGCTCAAATTGCGAAGGAAGAAGGCAAATCCGAGGTAACATTGTACAAGTGGAGAAAGTCTGCTCGTACAGCGGGCATGGCGACACCTGGAAATGGGCAAACAAGCGACAACTGGAGTAGCCAAGATGAATTTTCAATTGTGATGGAGACATTCTCCATGAATGAATTGGAATTAGCTGAATATTGTCGAAAGAAAGGATTATATCGTGAACAAATAGAAGCTTGGAAAAGTATATGTCTTCAAGCAAATGGGCACGCATTTGATCAAGCAAAACAGATGATTGGCGCCTTAAAGGATGAACAAAAGAGAGCTAAACAACTAAA
>JAEZUC010000114.1 GCA_023443515.1 Bacillota bacterium | reverse complement strand
TTTTTAATATAAATAAAGCTTAGTCGAGGAATTATATGGATAAATATAGCAGATATAGAGCCTACAAAGGAAATATAATATACAGTCAGAATAAAGATAATCTTATTAGCGAAGAGAATTCATATATATTGATTCTTGATGGACATGTAAAGGAGATTTGCAGTCAACTGCCAGAAGGCTTTCCCAAAGAAAACATCATAGATTGGGGGAATAATCTTATCATTCCCGGCTTTTGTGATATGCATGTACATGCACCTCAGTTTTTGCAAAGAGGCATTGGAATGGATAGAGAGCTTTTAGACTGGCTAAATACATATACATACCCAAATGAAGCAAAATTTAAGGACAAAGATCATGCAAGAGAGGTGTATTCTTTTTTTGTTGATGAGCTATTACGCCAGGGAACTTTACATGTGAATTGTTTTCCATCCATACATTATGAAGCATCCGAAATTTTGTTCGGCATACTTGAGCAAAGGGGATTGTTTGCATTCACAGGAAAGCTTAATATGGATCAAAATAGTCCTGAATATTATATCGAGGATACAGAACAGTCTATTAAGGATACTGAAAGATTTATTAAGCAACACCAAAAAGCTGATAATGTAAAGACTGCAATCGTTCCAAGATTTACAATTACCTGCAGTGAGAAACTGCTGGCAGGGTTAGGAAACCTATCTGAAAAGTATGGTGTTCCAGTTCATTCCCATATGTGTGAGGCTGTTAACGAAATGAAAGTTTGCAAGGAACTTTTCCCTGATTATAAAAATGGAGCAGATATTTTTTATAAAAACAATTTGCTGGGACAAACGCCTACTATAATGGCACACTGTATTTTTATGGATAATGATGTTTTGCATTTAATGAAAAATCCAAACTGTATGGCGGTTCATTGCCCGGATGCAACTGCAAATATTAATGCCGGTGGAATAATGCCGGTTAAAAAACTTTTGGAGATGGGTATAAACCTGGCAATCGGCAGTGATATAGGTTCGGGCGCAAGTCTGTCGATTGCAAAAGGTATAGCCAGCACTATTCAGCAATCAAAAATCCGCAATATGTTTGAACCTGAGTGGGAAGCTGTAAACCTCGCAGAAGCTTTCTATATGGCAACCCGTTCAGGTGGAAGATATTTTAAAAACGTGGGAGCATTTGACGAGGGGTATTGTTTTAATGCATTAGTAATCGATGATAGTAATATGTACACAGAGGAATTAACTCCTGTAGAACGGCTGGAGCGCTTTTGCTATGCGGGAGATGATAGAAATATACATATGAGATATATTTTGGGAAAAGAAGTAAAAATATAACTGATAAAAAATGTGGGCAAATATGTTAAATAAAAATTACTTATTATTCCCTGTAATGCGTGATATCAATTGACCAGCGCCTGATTTGGGAGTTACAGTCTCGAAGCTTTAGACTTCACTGATAATACATACTGTGACGGAGTCATATTGGTAACATTTTTAAAATGCCTTGAAAAATAATGGATAGACGTGTAGCCCAAAATCTCAGATATTTGTGTGAAATTATATTCACCTTCACGCATCATTTTTTTTGCTTCCTCAATTTTAAGCTTCTTGAAGTATTCCATTACTCCTGTTTCCATTTTATCCTTGAATAAAACTTTCAAGCTTGTCCTGCTGAGGTTGGAAAATCGGCAGACATCGTCAAAGGTAAGATCCTTTGTAATATTTTGGTTAAGAAAATTAATAATTCTTTGAAGCAGGTCATTGTCAGATCTTTCCTTGGCAGCGGTTGAAAGCCTGCTGCGACTATTTACGCTGGTTCCTTTGCGAACCAGGCTTATCAAAAATTGCTCAAGATTTATTTTAATCAACTGTTCACAGCCGAAAAGTGGTTCTTGTCTCTTTTCCAATTTATTCTGATGAGTAATGTCTAGTTCAGAAGTATAGGCTTCTTTAGCTTCATTGATGATTTTCACAAGCAAATTTTTTTCGAAATCACTTATTCTAAGTATTTTATTTTCATAGTACTTTATTGCGGGTGATTTGCACTCGAAGGACACAACAATGAGGTTAGGCGCGACTTTGCCGTTTGCCCATACGTTATGAAATTCATTGGGCTTATGAAATATAATTTCGCCCTGCTTCAACTTTAGTCCGAGGGATTCAGCCATAACCTCAACTTCCCCCTTATCAACGTATAGAAATTCCCAAAAGTCATGCCTTTCACCCTCAAAAACATAATCCTTAGCATATTCAAAGTAATGTATAGAAACAATTCTTTTAATGACAATTTCCTCTTTTAAAAGGGTCTTTTCGTAATCCATTTTAACCTCTCAGCGTTGATGTTAACTATATTATAGCTAGAAAGAAGAAATATTTATAGACCAAAAGTCTAAATAAATTGACTTTATTGATAAATAAATAATTAATCAGGCGGCTTAAAATATGAATATGAGAAAAGTAAACAAAAGGAGGCAACATAATATGACCGTTTTAGTAACTGGCGGAGCCGGATACATTGGAAGCCATGCTTGTGTAGAACTCTTGAAGTCAGGATTTGAGGTTGTCGTTGTAGATAATCTTAGTAATAGTAAAGAGGAAGCCTTAAGAAGAGTGGAGGAAATAACCGGGAAGACATTTAAATTTTATAAAAAAGATTTGCTGGATAGGGATGCAATTGAGGAAATATTCAAAAAAGAGAAAATTGATGCGGTAATGCACTTCGCAGGACTTAAGGCTGTTGGAGAGTCTGTGTCACAACCTATGAGATATTACCATAACAACATTATAGGCACATTGGTTCTATGTGAAGTAATGGATAAATATGGTGTTAAAAATCTTGTTTTCAGTTCGTCTGCAACAGTTTACGGAATTCCTCATACAGTTCCTATAACTGAAGAATTCCCGCTATCAGTTACCAATCCTTATGGACGTACAAAATTAATGATAGAGGAGATACTGAGGGATATATATATCGCGGATAATACCTGGAATATAGCTATACTAAGGTATTTTAATCCAATAGGAGCTCACTCAAGTGGCAGAATTGGAGAGGACCCAAAGGATATACCAAATAATCTCGTGCCTTACATTACTCAGGTTGCAATTGGAAAGCGTGACAAGCTGAGTGTTTACGGGAATGATTATTCTACAATTGATGGAACAGGTGTCAGAGACTATATACATGTTGTTGATTTGGTATTGGGGCACCTCAAAGCTTTGGAAAAGCTCAAAAGCAATCCCGGGGTTGTAACCTACAATTTGGGTACTGGAAGAGGCTACACGGTTTTAGAAGTTGTGAATACTTTTTCTAAAATTTTAAATAGAGACATACCCTATAAAATTGTAGCCAGAAGGCCAGGGGATGTAGCTGCATGTTACGCTGATCCGTCAAAGGCAAAAACTGAGCTGGGTTGGTGCGCAGAAAAAGGGTTAGAAGAGATGTGCAAGGATTCGTGGAATTGGCAAAGCAAGAATCCCAACGGATATGAGGAATAAGGAGGGAGAACGCTATGGTAAAACCAGCACTTGTTATAATGGCGGCCGGAATGGGAAGTAGGTATGGCGGATTAAAGCAGATAGACCCGGTTGGGCCAAATGGAGAAATTATAATGGATTATTCTATTTATGATGCCCTTAAAGCCGGTTTTGGGAAAATAGTTTTTGTCATAAAGGAAGAATTCCATGAGGTTTTTAGGGACAGAATAGGGTATAAAATTGAAAACCTGGTAGATACAGTGTATGTATTTCAAAGAATAGACGATATTCCCGGTGGGCTACATGTACCAGAAGGCAGAGTGAAACCGTGGGGAACAGGTCATGCAGTGTTAAGCTGTCGAAATGCTATAGATACACCCTTTGCTGTTATTAACGCAGATGACTTTTATGGGTCATCAACATTTATAATGCTTCATGATTATTTGATTTCCGGAGCTGATGCTCTTGGAAAGTATAGGTACAGTATGGCGGGCTTTATACTTGAAAACACTCTGTCGGATCATGGGCATGTAGCACGCGGAGTTTGTAATGTTGATTCTGAGGGTTATCTTGAGGAAATACATGAAAGGACGAATATTAAAAAATTCGGAGATGAAGTTAAATATTCAGATGATGGGCAAAATTGGGTTGAAATTAATAAAAACAGTATTGTATCTATGAATACCTGGGGGTTCACTCCAAGCATTTTCGGGGAACTTGAATCAAGGTTTAGTGCCTTCTTTCGAGATAATAGTAGCAATTTACTAAAAGCCGAGTACTTTTTGCCCGAGGTAGTTGACAAGCTTATTTCAGAAAAAAAGGCAAGAGTAAAGGTACTGCCCTCAAAAGATAGATGGTATGGGGTTACATATCAGGAGGATAAGCAATTGGTAAAAAACGCAATATGTAATTTTATAGAACAGGGAGTATATCCTGATAAATTATGGGAGGGATTCAATGAATACTAATAATACTAAGTATGATTTCAGCAGTATTGCAAAAAACTTTACTTTCGGCGGCAGCTATGTAAAAAGCCAACCATATGGCTTTGGACATATCAATGATACATATGAAGCATATTTTGAAATGCCCAATGGCGAAATGAAACGCTTTATACTGCAAAGAATAAACAAAAGCGTATTCAAGGATCCTGAAAAGCTTATGGGGAATATCCAAGCAGTAACCGCTTTTTTACGTAAAAAAATAGAAGAGACAGGAGGGGACCCGGATAGAGAAACCCTGAATCTTATTTCTACTGTTGACGGAAAAAGCTTCTATAAAAGTGAAGACGAGAATTATTGGAGAGCATATGTATTTATAGAGGGTGCTCATACATACCAAATTGTAGAGAAGCCTGACCATTTTTATAATGCAGGCAAGGCATTTGGGAATTTCCAGAAATTATTGGATAATTATCCTGCTGAAACTTTATATGAAACCATTGAAAATTTTCATAATACAAAGGTGCGATTTGAAACACTTATTACTGCAATAGAAAAAGATATTATGAATCGTGCTAAGGATGTAAAAGAAGAAATTGACTTTGCGTTAAAGAGATATGAAGAAGCAATTTTGTTAGTTAATATGCTGGAAAAAGGAGAATTGCCACTTCGTGTAACTCATAATGATACAAAGTTTAATAATGTCATGATAGATGATAAAACAGGAGAGGGCATCTGTGTAATTGATTTGGACACTGTTATGCCGGGTTTATCATTATATGATTTTGGAGATGCTATACGTTTTGGGACTAATCCGGCCGCAGAGGACGAAAAGGATTTATCCAAGGTTTTTATGGAAATTAAACTTTTCGAACAGTTTACAAAGGGCTTTCTCGGTGCAGCAGGAGATAGCCTGACAAAAGCCGAGGTATTGCATTTGCCACATTCAGCCAAAATTATGACATATGAATGCGGTATAAGATTTTTGACGGATTATCTTTCAGGTGACACATATTTCAAAATTCATAGAGAAGGTCATAATCTCGACCGTGCAAGGACACAGTTCAAGCTTGTTGCAAATATGGAGCAGAAATTTGAACAGATGCAAAAAATAATAAATGAGAACAGTTAGCTTTTAATAGTCAAAAGAGAGGTAGATGTAATGATCTATTATTGCAGAAAAATTGAAGACGATTTAATCCTTGA
>JAEZUC010000050.1 GCA_023443515.1 Bacillota bacterium | reverse complement strand
TCTTTATGTTGTTTCCCTCTGCAATTATCCTGACTTGTTGTTTTATAAGCTCTTGCCATGCCTCTTTTGTTATCGGTTCTCCAACCTTTATTGCTGCATTTTCAGGAGAGAAAGAAATTACTGACCTAAAAATATTTTTTCCTTCTTGGGATTTTTTCTTAACTAAATCCATTACATCCTTTATCTTATGTTTAACTTCAAGTGTATCGGAATTATACACGTTACCGAACAACCCATGCTTTTCTCCCTCATTTCTCATTACTCCGGGACGAGTACCAATGTACCGGATATGCTCGGCATTTTTATTTGGTGTGCGAGTTTCATTTACCGGCTTAAACCACTGTTTATAGAAAACTGCTGACAAAAGGTATCACCTTCTTAAATGAATTTTGGGTATAAAAAAACCCGTAGTCCCAGGGGTGGGGTACGGGGTAACTGTTATCTATATGTATAGGGAAGTTTTTTCTAACAACTAAGACGCTATTTAAAAAAGTCTTTTTATATAAATGTTACCTTAGTCATTTTATACCTCTCCCTTTAATCCATAATTATGCTAATGCGTTTGTCTGGTATAGCCATATCAAAAGATCTTCGGTCATTCTCAATGCTAAAAATGCATCTTCCAAAGTTGTATCCTCAAACTCAACACCTGCTTCATTTATATTACCCTCATTCTTATGGGCACCTAATGCACATGTATAGGAATACAATTTATATACCAAATTATATCTAGGATACTGATACCTTGAATTAGCGTCTTCTGCATTTGCATTATATTTTAACTCATGTATCTTATTTATTGGTACATTCAATATGTTCTTATCTTTACAACATACCTTATGTAAACCATCTAACCATTTTCTTTGTGCATCTTTCTTATATGTAAAAATACCTGTTATTACATTCCTACAATGAGCAATACAACCTACTTCGTCACCTGTGCTACATGCTTTCATTGCATCCACATAACTCTCTGCTATGTTTGAATATCCTTCGGATAACCATTGTAGTATAACACTATTATCAAATGAACTTTCTCTTAAACTACCTGTAAAAGGCATAAGACACAAACCTTCTATATCAAAACAAATATCCAACCCAAGAATATTTACATTAGTACATAAATGCTTAAAATCCTTACTTGGATACTTCATTAACATCCTATTCTTTTCCTCGACATTCAAGTTTTTCAAATAATCCTCTAAAAAATTACATTTCCCCCTTGGATACTCTCGTTTCAAATCATACTCTATGTCTTCTTTAAAGACCCGATAAATAAACAACCTACTGACTATACTATTCATAAGACTAAAGAACTCTTCCTTTGTCCCTTCAAGTACCAATTCCATAAAAGTTTCATATAAAGCGTTATAACACTTATCATTATTATAATAATGTGCATCACTTTGATTGAAACCATAGCTCTCTACCCTTACTGTAAACTGTGGTTTCCTTAATTGAAAATACTCTGATAAACCTGCATTATTAAATATCTTTTTCCAAATGTCCACTTCCAACATTAATAAATTGGAACTAGTTAAAATATCTGCTACCTTTGAAATAGCTATATCCTTTATACTATCCATATAAACCTCCCTATATTTCAAAGCCGAAATAGCTTATTTTAAACTTGTTGTATGAATCCCATTATCTCAAAAGAACTGTCTCAAATATTTCTCAAAAGTAACCCTCTCACTTAAGGACTATCCTCATAAGCTGAAAGGGTCTAATCTAAATTGGAGCTACTTTAATTCTATTGTATAGTATGACTTTGGATTTTCATTATCACACCATCGAGCATCAGCTTTCCATCCGCCATCAGACTTTTCCTTTTTACGAGTATGAATTTCTAAATAATCTGAATACCACCTAATCAAATTATATTGATGGGGGATACCCGGAACCTGCTCTTTTGTTATAGCACCAAATGTACCTGCTCCGATAACCCTTATTATTCTTTTATTATCATAGTTAAAATACTCATCCTTGGCTTCATGTATATGCCCATGCATACAAATTTTAAATCCCATTTGAGCTAACAGTTCCATAAACTCTGAGTTCATTTGTTCCGGACCTGCTACAGGGTGGTGAAACACAGCTATTTTTAAGTAATCTTTATATTGTCCCGTAAGTATTTTCTTCGCAACTTCATATAAGGCGTCCATATTTATTGATGCGTTGTACTTGTTAATATGGTCTATGGCCCATGAAGAGTTTAATCCTAATACAAGTAAATTATCTGCATCATACACATTAATAATGCCTTGCTGTTCTATACATTTAGAATAACACTTACCTGTGGCATTAGCATGAAATCTTTGGAAACTATCAAATTTGTCCCAATATAGTTTATCATTTATAATTTTCTCAGTATCCATTGCCGCTCTTGTTGTATCTCGATTGTAATCATGATTACCGGGAACAATTATAACTTTTTCTCTTTGTAGCTTGAAGTTCTTAACTAATTCTTGGATAAAAGCTAAGGCATATTCAAATTCTTCATCAGAAGCTATACTAGTTATATCACCAGATATAATCAAGTAGTCTATTATAGAAGTATTCAAATTGCTTTTCAGGTCAACATTTAGTTGCAAAAGCCATTTGTTTACATCCTCTTTCTTTGAAAAGTGAATGTCCGATATATGTAAAATCACCTTACAATCTGAATTACTCTCCATATATTTCTCTGGTGCTACTATATCTTTACCAAGATTTACAATTTTCAATATAGCATTCCTCTTTAAACTCCCATCTCCGTTCAATATCTGTATTAGTCTTTCAACTAATTCCCGTTGATAGATTATAGTTATAAGATTTTCACATATTTCAGCCTTCGTAGAACCTTTAGCTACAAAATCATAATCCAAAATACCTAACAACCTACCTAATTTTCGCAACTCTATTTCACTATAAAACTTTGGCATCTCATCAATTATATTCTGCTTAATAGAATCATATTTCACAATCTCTTCCAAAAAGTTTACCCCCATTTCCCGAATCATCAAGCTCTAATCTCACATATTTGGCGCTGTCCTTCTCGACTTTCTCGGATATATCTAATGTTGTTATTATATATTGAAACTCTTGTATTGCCTCTGGGTATTCTTCTTCCAGCTTAATTATGTAGTCAAAAATCTTTCGGTACATTTTTGATTGCATTTCATGTTGTCTAGGTGAATCATGTATTAAAATTTTGGGATAATATCTACCAACTTCCTTATATTTTAATGCTAATTCAAAAAGTGCTAAATCAAAGCATATCACCGATAAGTTGGTAACAGCAGCACCAGTATCAACCCCACCTGATTTAAGCATTATTTGTGGAGCATAGGTAGTCAAGTTGATACAGCCTGTTTTTGTATTTTCAGTTGCAAACTGAACTATATTGTTATATATAGTACTTAGTTCTAAAGCTCTGGAAGATGCTAACCTATCTAAAGTTTCTTGTTTTAACTTTATATCATCATTTAAGGACTTAATTTTATTTTGTAATGTACCTGTATAATTGAAATTCCTTAAATCTATCTCAAGAATATTAATCTCATGCTGAACAGTATCTATTTTTCTTTTTAATTCTTCAACCTGATATACAGATATATCATCCAATTTTTTCAATTCTAAGTCTATAGCTTTAATTTCCTTTGCAAGGTCTTTTTGCTCAATCTTTAAACTCTTTATTGTAGCTTCAACTTTTTCAACTGCAGCTACAATATCATGCTTTTCAAAACTAAGGATTTTTTTCCTTGCAGAAATAATATCTGTTATATCTTTCTTCTTTTCACTATGTTGAATTGACAACTCTTCTCTTTGGATATTCATTTCGCATTCCGCTGTGTTAACTGTAGAATCTTCTATGCTATCATAGCTATCTACAAGATACCCGCACTTGACATTCTTATCTTTGAAATTTTTTAAAAATATTGGACACTTTTGAAATTCAAAAGGATTCAATATATTGTACGCTATTTGGACTTCTTCAACTTTTCGGCATTCAACTGTTATGTCATTAATTACCCTTTTATAGTCAATCTTTTTAGAGCTTAATACATACATATTATCCTTTAACATATCTATTTGTTGTTGTATTGCCTTCTTGCGCTCATTTAAAACACCTCGTTCTAAATCATATTTTTCGAGGTTAAGTTCTTTCTCTCGCTGCTCTGCCTTGAGTTTTTCCATTTTTTTCTTATTGGATTCAATTTCTCTTCTCAATCGAGCTTCCGTTTTATCACTATTCAATTTAAAATACTTCAGTAGAACAGATTTCTCCTTGCTATTTTTATCTTTTACTTTCTTTAAGTCGGTAATATCATTACTTAACCTTTCTTTCTCATCTGTCATTAAGCCTAACAATACATCAAGTCGTTTTTTTCTCTTTGTAGCATTTTCTTCTTTTATACCTGAATCAAATTTTATAAAACCTAATTTTTGGTCTCTAATTAAATAGTTCATAATACTTCTATGTGAAACAAATCTCTTGCCATTAAATATAAGATTACCTTGATATGCGTTTTCTTCGATAAAGGTATTATATTCTTCTAATTCCTCAAACATATGTACTGCATCTTGTTTTGAGCCATTAAGAATATCTTCTGTAACCCAATTACTGTATACCATGATTTTGCTATCTGGTTTTTTTACTATATCTCTAGTAATAGTATACCTGTCTTCACCGAATACAACTTCACCAACTAACTTTTTCCCTTTAAACAATTCAATTGTGTCTGTATTATACCCTGTGATAAAGTCTTTACTACCCAATATGTAGTCTATTAATTTTACAAACGTAGTTTTACCCACACTATTGAGGATATTTTCTGTAATAGAAATACCCTTTACACTATGAGCCCATATTACATTTAAACCACTTCTAAGTGTAACATCACACTTTCCTACCTTAGGGAATATTTTTAAACTTTTAATTGATATTCTACTGTTCATAATATACCCTCTCCAAGTCATTTATAGATTCTTTTAACTTTGGAACTCCCACAACTTCTATTACTTTTATTACTGATACACCCGCTTCGATCAAATATTCCGGTACTTGCAAAAAGTCAACCTTTCCAAATTGTAAACTTTTAGAAACCCCATCTTCACTTCCTGAATATGAAATAATATCTTTGCTATATAAGTAAGATAGGGCATCATAAAGTCCTTCAGTATGTATTCGCATAGAAAACTTAAGCATATTGGTTTCTATATTATCCAAATCATACTCTTGGAAACAATTTTCATTTATCTTGATTTTATATCTCTCTGCCACATCGACCAAAACTTTAGGATACTTCATGAAATAAAAACCAATTAACAATTTTTCCATTTCTATACTTTTCTCTAGGTTTTTTAACAATACCAATATATATAAACCATTAAGATATATGCTTTTGTTAACATCAAAAAAGCGATTTTCCATATTCTGTTCCACCTTTTAACTATTCATTAAATATTAAACACTTTGAAATTGTTTCATAAATGAGTCCTTCAACATAAGCTTCTACGTCTTCTATTTCATAATATAGTTTATCGGGGATGATATTTAATATTTCATTGTATAGTCTGCTAAATCTTTCTGACGAAGGAACTGTTCCAACCGGGTACTTTACACATATTGTATGCATATAAAATTTTGCTAATTTCTGAATTAATTTCTCATAGCTTGAATAATTTAAGGCATTCGCTTTCTTTCTTAAAACCACTATATCCGGTTTTATATTAATACCTGCTTGAATTAAATCTTCAGAAAGGTGCGCTTTTTCTCTCATTTTTTCTTCAAAGTCAATAGGTTTTATTAATTCACATTCTTTAAAATCCTCTGATTTATCCGTTTTATCCAATTCTTCCAACATTGCATTTAGTAATTTCCCGAATGCATCAGCAGACCTATTACTTGTGTTTAACTTCATGTTTTTAGATATTAAATAATCCTCTAATAGATTTTCTTTTTCTAGCTGATATACTCGTTCAACAAAACGTTCGGCCAAATCAATGATGGGCGTTTGTTCACTATAAAACTCAGAACTGCGTATTTCTAATTTTCTTGCGCATTCTAAGAAATCATGCTTACTAAAGCATCTGCTTACTTCTTGTACAAGATTACTTTGTTTTTCTAGCTCCATTTTTTTGTAACACCTCATTCAAAAGCATTCTCTGTACTGATGTTGCATCTATGAATAATATGTAGCCTACTATATTCAAATTACCTCAACATTCCCAACCGCCATTATTGTATAATGACAATTGCTAATACAATTATACACAATCTTCCTTTATCTTACAATTATTTGTAATCTTTAATTTCTTTCCTTTTCATACTTTCCTAAGAAAAGCAGTACATAGGTGTCTCCTATTTTTATCCATATAATCAAAAGATTCAATTGTCACAAAGCGCACCATTTGTATTTCCATTCCTTACGTAATACCCCTGTTCAACGTCATCAGATACATAACTATGTAGTCTTTTTATAGCAATCTCTTCGCTCTATTATCTTTATGCTTCCTTTTATCTATTTTCTTCATATTAAATTCTTCCGATTTATTCCTTCACCCTCCTACTATCCTTACCCACTTCATCAGCCTGGCTCAAATACTGGTCAACCTCAACATCCTTCTTTTTCATGTACTCAACCCCAAGCCGTAAGCTTTTGTTAATCATTTCATAGAAAGCTTCCTGATCCTCGTCACTTATCATCTGGATAAGGCTCAAATTTGAATACATGGTTCCGGCTGATACTTTACCTATTTTCATAAGCATTTTTACTATCCTGTTTACCTGGAGTTCCAGTACTTCCTTTAGCTCTTTGTGAATGATTTCTGTAATAAAATCAATGTCACTTTTATAACCATCAACTGCTAGGCCCTTTTCAACAAACTCTCTGACTATATCTGAAACGGATATACCCCTGATCGCTGCAAGCTTTTTCATATCTTCAATACTCTTGGCTTTAAACCTAATTGACCTTTTGAGTTCCTCCGGATTGTTTTTCCTTTTTGCCACTTTGCACCTCCTGACAAAACAAAATCCGTAGCATTATGCCACAGCAACACAGTTTTCTTTTATATATTTATTTAAATTCTCATTATTTTTTAATTTATATATTCCTATTCACAACCCAAATTTAACTCTATCCTTCAAAACCTGCACTACATCAATATTACACCTTTCCTGCCACCCTTTTGTCACCCTCAAATTACAACGTCACCCGTTGCCAACTCTGTTGGCAAGCTGTATACCGTCGGGTGTGTCACCCGACTATTCCTGCCGTACATACCCACCCCAAAAAGGTGCGGTTTTTTGTACGTAAATCGGGGGATTCTCCCCCATGCCCCCTGTTTTTTCAGAGCAAAACTCTGAAAAATGATTCTGAAAAAAGAAATATTTGTGAGTAATTTTCATGTTCACCTCCGTATTTTAAGAAGGCTGCCGGATATCACATCTCCAACAGCCTTCCGTCTTGTTTATAAAGTTGCCTCAAATTCTTCATTATTTCCTAACAGTATCTGTAAACGGTCTTCTTCATGCCTGTTTTCTAAATCCTGCTGTACCAGTCGTATATTCAACAGATCCTCATTCCAATCCTTTGCAAGGGGTTTTTCTATAGTTGTGTTATAACCTAGTTTTGCATATTTTTCTGCATACTTGTTAGCTGCTTCTTGTCCCCAGTTTGGTGCAGGTTTTCCGTTAGAA
>JAEZUC010000049.1 GCA_023443515.1 Bacillota bacterium | reverse complement strand
TCTTTATGTTGTTTCCCTCTGCAATTATCCTGACTTGTTGTTTTATAAGCTCTTGCCATGCCTCTTTTGTTATCGGTTCTCCAACCTTTATTGCTGCATTTTCAGGAGAGAAAGAAATTACTGACCTGAAAATATTTTTTCCTTCTTCGGATTTCTTCTTAACTATATCCATTACATCCTTAATCTTATGTTTGACTTCGAGAGTATCAGAATCATACAAGTTACCGAACAGGCCATGCTTTTCCCCCTCATTTCTCATTACTCCGGGACGAGTACCAATGTACCGGATATGCTCGGCATTTTTATTTGGTGTGCGAGTTTCATTTACAGGCTTAAACCACTGTTTATAGAAAACTGCTGACAAATAGGATCACCTTCTTAAATGAATTTTGGGCATAAAAAAACCCGTAGTCCCTTGGGTGGGGTACGGGGGAACTATTGGTTATATTTATAATGGGAATTCCATTATTATTGACCTGTATTCATTTCACCTCCTCCAGAAAAGAAAAAAGAGCCTTATATTGGCTCACTGATTATCATAATTCTATGTATCCCTGTAAACTTTTATTATATAATCTACGACTCTCTATTTCTTACTCATTCTTCTAATCAGTTAATTTTAAAAGTAATCTTTTTTCAATATCATTTTCAATACTGAATTTGCAGTGTTCTCTATCAACAACTATTCCTAGTGGACTAAACGTAATTTCTGTCCAATTATATAAATAGTCATGTACAAATTTCTTATCCTTTATAAAAATAATTCTCTTAATTGAGTCTACGTCAGATCTTTTTAAATTACATTTTACTCCAACTATTTTATCTAAAGCTTCTCCTCCAACATATGAATCTTCAATAATAAATGCTTTATCCCAATCAAAAGGAGTCATCTCAGACAGATATATATTACCATGTGATTTTGATGCTACTTCTATATTCTTGGTAATTACTGAATTAAAATCTGACCGCAAAAGATTGTTAATGATAAAGAAACTGACCAAGACACCTATTATTAGAACTATAGATAAAAAAATCTTTTTATTAAACATATATTATATTACCCCTAGATTATTTAACCAGTATCCTTAACTGATAGGTACTAATTAGATTAGTAAGTTTATTATGCACATCTAATTCTCCATCATGCGGATATGCCTTGGTTCTACCAATATTATTATTATATAAATCCATCTCTCTATGCTGTAAGCCGTTAAATCCATTAATTATTATTGCTTTATATTCTGCATCCGTAAGTCCATGGTTTTCATGGGCTGTTGCAAATTGCTGTGCAGAGATAACTCCAATCTCTTCGGTCATCATTGCATTCCAGAAAGCATGCCTATATGCATTACCTTCGTCTCCATCTGTCCAGGTCGGATACCACGCGTCTGTCCACTGATCTGCTGACTCCTTACACGCATTTACTTTAAGTGCTTGAATTGGATATTTGGCAATTAATAGTTTTTCCGCATCTGTTAAGTTCCAAACACCTGTTGATTCGCCACTACTACTAGCAGCCATTAATTTTGATGTTATAGTTGGCGATATTAATTTAACAATTTCTTCTTCAGCTAGATTAGGATTTTCCTCTTTGATATTAATTATATTTCTATAGTAGTTTATCTCTTCATCTGTTAAATATTTTTTTACAAGTTCATTGTGTTCTACAACATATTCGAACTCTGACTTTAGTGACTTTTCTTTATTAGTTGCTTCATTGTTATAATTAGTAGCTAACCCAGTTACGCTAGAAGAACATAATATAGCCAAAGCCAAAAATAAACCGATTACTCTCTTCATGCTTAAAATTCTCCTTTAATGTTAATTTGTTTACATTATAACAGTTGCATTTATGGGTCGCAAGCACAATTTTGTAAATTTTTTCTATTTCAAAATTAATTACACTCAGTACTTATGCAATTGAAGTTGCTAGTAAGTAATTGTATTACCTGATTTAAATTCATTTTATTAAATTCACCTAATAAATTATTTAAAAGCATCTGAGAAATAGAAAACATTTTTTCATATTGACTTTTAATTTTAACAGCTAAAATCTATACCCATTATTTAGCACTCCTTGGCAGATGGAGTTAAGTTTTTCTCATAAAGCATAGTATCTGCACCAATAGTTGAGAAAAAGATTTCAATATCGAGAATCAACTTCAGGAAATCATATAAATGGTATGTTGCTATAGAATGTAGGTTTTCACCAATTTTGTTTAATCTCAAGAGAGTTTATTCATCTATCTTTTTTTCATTTTAAGCAACTCTCATTTTCTACTTCACCCTCCTACTATCCTTACCCACTTCATCAGCCTGGCTCAAATACTGGTCAACCTCAACATCCTTCTTCTTCATATACTCAACACCAAGCCGTAAACTTCTGTTAATCATTTCATAGAAAGCTTCCTGATCCTCGTCACTTATCAGTTGGATTAGGCTTAAATTTGAATACATGGTTCCGGCTGACACCTTTCCTATTTTCATAAGCATTTTTACTATCCTGTTTATTTGCGGTTCCAGTACTTCCTTCAGCTCCTTGTGAATGATTTCTGTAATAAAATCAATGTCACTTTTATAGCCGTCAACTGCAAGTCCTTTTTCAACAAATTCTCTGACTATATCTGAAACGGTTATACCCCTGACAGCTGCAAGCTTTTTCATATCTTCTATACTTTTTGCCTTAAACCTGATTGACCTTTTTAATTCCTCCGGATTGTTTTTCTTATTAGCCACTTTACACCTCCTGACAAAACAAAACCGTAGCATTATGCCACAGCAACACAGTTTTCTTTTTATATATTTATTTAATTTGTTAATTACTTTTTACTTTATATATTCTTATTCTAAGCCACATGCAACTCTATCCTTCAAAACCCTTACTACACCAGTATTACACCTTTTCTGCCACCCCTTTGTCACCCTCTATTTACATCGTCACCCGTTGCCAACTCTGTTGGCAAGCTGTATACCGTCGGGTGTGTCACCCGACTATTCCTGCCGTACATACTCGCCCCAAAAAGGTGCGATTTTTTGTACGTGAATCGGGGGATTCTCCCCCACGCCCCCTGTTTTTTCAGAGCAAAACTCTGAAAAATGATTCTGAAAAAAGAAATATTTTTGAGTAATTTTCATATTAACCTCAGTTTTTTAAGAAGGCTGCCGGATATCCCATCTCCAACAGCCTTCCGTCTTGTTTATAAATTTGCCTCAAGTTCTTCATTGCTTCCCATCAGAAGCTGTAAACGATCTTCTTCATGCCTGTTTTTTAAATCCTGCTGTACCAGTCGTATATTTAGCAGATCCTCATTCCAATCCTTTGCAAGGGGTTTTTCTATAGTTGTGTTATAACCTAGTTTTGCATATTTTTCTGCATACTTGTTAGCTGCTTCTTGTCCCCAGTTTGGTGCAGGTTTTCCGTTAGAA
>JAEZUC010000125.1 GCA_023443515.1 Bacillota bacterium | reverse complement strand
GAGATATTTTGATGCTAAAAATCGAATTGTTTCTAGGAAAAAATAAAACAGCGTATATCCAATACTAATATGGACACACGCTGTATAAATTATCAAGTCTGTTCAATTCTTAACTTAATGACATTGGATTTAGTTAGCGCTACCTTTTTCTATTAATCTCGCCTTGTCATATATACTAAGATAGGAGTTATGTATTATTCGATCCATGATTGCATCTGCTATTGTTGGGTCAGGGAATAATTCATACCACTTTGTATGTGATACTTGCCCGGCTAAAACGGTTGACGCCCTGTTATATCTGCTTTCGGCTATTTCCAATATGTCTCGGCTTTCTTCAAGAGTATATGATTTTAAGCCTATATCATCAAGTATCAGAAGTTTGATGTTTTGAATACTTATCATGAACTTTGCATCCTGAATCTCCAGCAGCAGTTCAGGTATTCTGTAATATTTTACTGTATATCCGTGCCGACAGGCTGAGTTGCCAAGGGCACAGGATACATATGTTTTACCGGTTCCGGTTAATACTGATGCAAAGGTTGTCAAAGGCAGTGCAAATGATGAATATTTAATTAAAAGGCTTATAGAAAATTGTGATTATGTACTTCATCTTGCAGCAGTTGTTGGTGTAAGATTAGCAATGACGAATGGGATTGATGGGTTAAGGCTTAGCTGTCAGGGTACTGACAACATATTGAAGTATGCTTCACAATTCAATAAAAATGTACTTGTAACATCATCTTCTGCAATATATGGAAAAATAATATCCAGCCATGTTTCAGAAGAAGATGACAGCCTTATCGGCTGTAGCACTAAATCCAGTTGGCTTTATTCTGTTGCAAAGCTTGCAGAGGAACATATGTGCCTGGCTTATTACAGAGAACATAACACACAGGTAAAAATTTGCAGATTATTTAATGTTATAGGTCCAAACCAGTCTAAATTTTGCGGTATGGTTGTCCCAAATTTTATAAGCAGTGCACTTAAAAATGAACCAATATATGTTTATGGAGATGGTTCGCATACCAGAACCTTTGGTTATGTTGACGATGTAATAGATGGCATGGAAATAGTAATGAACGGCGGAAAAGCGGGAGATATATATAATGTCGGTGGAACAGAAGAAATAAATATACTGGAACTGGCAAACAGTATAATAGATTTAACCCACTCTTCTTCAAAGATAGAATTCGTTCCGTTCAAACAGGTATTTGGTGAAAAATTCGAGGAAACCAGACAGCGTAAGCCTGATATTAGAAAGTTAAGTGAGAGTGGCTACAGTCCTAAATATTCGCTGGAAGATGCACTGCTAAAAATAATATCGGCAATGAAAGCAGGAGATGATACTTGAAATGCTATACCTTATTCTTGAACGAGAAAGCGAAGTCGTCTACCATTTAACTTATAATACTGAGTTAAGAAAATATCTGAATTCACACAGTATTAAATTTGAGGAAATTCTGCTCCATTATTATGATGGACTATTTTTAAATTCAGATTATGCATATTCTGTTATAAAGAAATCCTACCCTGTGGCAGCTGAAGAAACAACTGTTACTGGATTCCCATTTGATGTAAGTTTTGCAGAACGATTCAAACATATTGAGAAAAATGAAAAAGTAATTGCCTTTAATCAACGGTTTGACATGGATAAGCTACATATGCTTGAGGTATATATTTAAATATTGTTCCAGTTGCACCAAGAAACTTGTGTTTCCCCCGAATTGATCCATAAGGACAATCTCTATACACCATACGATTTGGATGAAATGGTGGACGTAATTACAAAGAGGCCTGTAAGGGAACACTCTATAATGCAGTTTTCGCTGGAATGTGTAGTTGATAAATATCTGAAGCATATGAATTTAATATAGATTTTGGGCATTCCATTATGAAAATTATTTAAATGGTCAAGAAAGGGCAGGTTGAAGAAATTCAATGTGTCCTTTTTCGGTACTTAGAAAGAGTTATTATACCACTTGTAACATTATGTAAACCGAATACGTACAATATTATCAGGAAGCAATAAAATCAACTACAAACTATTCGTTGAATATATTATGTTGAGGAGATCAAGTAAAATGCCAGACAATTTATATGATAATATTGAAAATGGAAAAGAGGAGAATAGTACAATTAATGTTTTATCCAAGGGTTCAACAATTACGGTCACTAATTGTAACGACAGCGGGCCAGGCTCGCTTCGTCAAGCAGTAATTGATGCAAAGTCAAGAGACACTATTGATTTTAGCAGTGCTATTCTGCCTGCTACAATTTATTTGAACGGTGAAGGTATAGTTATTGATAAAACATTAACTATTAATGGTCCTGCTGAGGGCAGATTGGTAATCAGTTGTTCAACCACTATCTTTGAGATTGCAGCTAAAATAATTGTAAATATTAGTAATGTTTATTTGACACAATCAAGGCAAGCAATTAGAAGTGGCTGTGCTACAGTGAGTTTGAAAAACTGTACGTTCTATGACAATACAGCTAATCGTTATGAGGGAGGTGCAGCCATAAACGTCGGATATGGTGGTTTTTTATCAATTTCAAGTTGTAAGTTCTTCAATAACATATGTATGTATGGTGGAGCTATAGAGGCTCCCTCATTATGCAGAGTCGAAATTGAAGACAGTGTGTTTTTTAATAACAGTGCCAATAGTGGTGGGGCTATCTCAAGTTCTGGAAATGTTTACATTACGGATACCATGTTTATTAACAATAGTGCAAACTATACTGGAGGGGCTATAGGGAATCATGGAAGTATTACCATTCGAGGAAGTACGTTCTCAAGTAATAAGGGCACCAATTTTGGAGGGGCTATAGAAAATCATGGAAATGCCATACTTGAAAATAATACATTCTCTTATAATAACGCATCTAAAGGCGGATCTATATGGAATATGGTAGGCACGATCAATACTGCAAATAATACGTTTTCTGACAATAGAGCAAATGATGGTGGAGTTTTATTAAATGATGGAACAGCTAAGATTGCCGGGGATACGTTTGTAAACAACACGGCTTCTATATGTGGTGCTATCCATAATACTGGTATAGCGAATATTACTGATGCTATGTTCAACAACAACGAAGGTGGTACTTACGGAGGAGCTTTGGGGAATAGTGGAAATATAACCATTCAGGGAAGCACTTTCTCTAGTAATCACTGTTCCAGATCTGGTGGGGCTGTAGCTAATATCTCTAATATAGCTACTATTACAAATTGCACGTTCTCTGGTAATACCGCCGTTTATGGCGGAGCAATAGGAAATTATACCCCAGGTACAGTTAATATTATAAACAGTACTCTTACTACCAACAGTGCTGATAATAGCGGTGGAGCTCTAGTAAACGATGGTAAAGCTTTAATTAACAATAGCATGTTGACCAACAACAGTGCTGCTGGTGATGGAGGAGCTTTAGCTAATCAAGGGGAAGCCAGTGTTATGGCGGGTACGTTCACAGACAACAGTGCTCGTGTTAGTGGTGGGGCCGTAGTGAACTATAGCAGTGGTATAGTCACTGGCACAAATAGTATATTTACAGACAACAGTGCTTTAAAAGGTGAAGCAATAGCGAATTTTGGAAGTAATAGGATTCCTGTTACGAATAGTACATTAAATAACAACGGTGATTCTCCCATATTTGGTGAAATCATTATTACAGATAGTACCGTAATTCAAAACACTTGGTTAGATATGTATTAAAACAACTATAAGCTTTGGGGTGTCACAGGCAGGGCCTGTGGTAGTATTTATAACTCTAACGTTTTCTTTAGCATAATTAATAACTCAGGCAACGCCTTTTCAATATTCAGAGGGATAAATGATTTATCAGTCCAAGCATGAATAGTGCTTCCCAAGGCAATAATTGTTCCATTATTACTGTTTTCAATCACATACTCAAGTTTTATTTTGGCACATGTCATCATTTTAATTTTTGTTCGTACAATGATTTCATCCTCGTATCTCGCCGGTTTTTTAAAGCTGCATTCCATATAAGAATGAGGTAGAAGTACACCCAAGCTTCAATATTTGAATTAGGCAATCCGGCCTTTTTGAGGAAATCTGTTCTCCCAGCTTCAAACCAAATTGGATAATTTGAATGATGTATAATTCCCATCTGGTCTGTTTCGGCATACCTCGCTATAAAATGTATTTCATATTGCAATAATAATCACCTCTTATAAAGATCTGTACTTCAGGAAATACAGGAGAATCTTAATACATTTAACAGCAAACACAATATAGAGGGATATATTAAAACTAAACATAGCGTTATAAATGATGTGATCCTTGCTATGAGTAAAAAGAATAAGCCAGAAATATTTTACCTTCCTGAAGAATTTGTATTACCTACAAAATTTTATTCTTTGAAGGAAATAAAAATTAAATGGCCGATTAATCATGATATGAAAGTTTATAGAATGTTGGATGCAAATGGTGCACGTAAATATACGCTTTGTGATGGAGATTTTGTTAGGTATGATTTAAGGGAAATTTAAAGGGAACCTAATAAAATAACCTCTATACACCGACACTGGATATCCCATCAATTAGAGATGTTCTTGAGTTATCAAACAAAAGTCTTAAAGAATTTCTATTGTATTGAAACTGTTAACTTAGGGATGGTAAAATATAAACATTGTGGAATATATGGAAAAATATCTGTAAAGCTAAAATGTTAACTTACTAAATTTAAGGAGAACTATGAATATACCCAAAATAGTAAAAAAGCGAAAAATTAGGATAGTAAACATTACATGGAGACAGCTCTGTTTATTAGCCTGTACAGCCCTGTTCATACTACTTTTATTCTTTGCCTTTTATAACGGGCTTATAGTAAGGAAATACAATATTATTTCTGAAAAAGTAAGTGCAGATGAAACAATACGTATAGCTTTGATAACGGATTTACATAGCCATGTTTATGGTAAAAATCAAACAAAAATTATTTCATTAATCAAAAAACAAAACCCTGATATAATTGCACTTGCAGGAGATATTGCGGATGATGAAGTCTCAATTGAAGGAACAAAGCTATTCTTGGAAGGCTTAAAGGGATTCAAGCCTACATTTTATGTAATCGGAAATCATGAATTTTGGTCAGACGATATTGAGAATATAAAAGCTATAATTCGAAAATATGGTGTTACCATACTTGAAAATGGATATGCACAGGTAAAAATTAAGAATTCTAACATTATTGTAGGTGGTATCGATGATCCGGATGCTGCAATTTATGACAAACCGGGATTTAATCTACGGAAAGAAATGAATGATAATTTCTCGCAGCTTAAGGATAAAGCTGACTTTAAAATTCTTTTGGCTCATCGACCTGAACTAATTGAGTTATATAAAAAGTTCAGCTTTGATTTGGTATTATCCGGGCATGCCCATGGAGGACAGATAAGGATTCCGTTTATATTGAATGGACTCTTTGCTCCGAACCAAGGCTGGTTTCCAAGATATGCCGGAGGGATTTATAAGCATGATTCTCTGATACATATAGTAAGCAGGGGAGTCTCATATAATCCCCGCTTGCCACGTATATTTAATCCGCCTGAGGTAGTTATTATCAATATTAAAGGGAATATATAGAAATCATGATTATCAGACATATTCAATACAGAATTAACAAATGTATTAATATTTTATTTTAACATGTACACATATAATTACTGCGCTTATCTAAATTTTTAAGGATAATATCGGTGCATAAAATCGCTTCAATGGCTGATTTGGAGGCATTTTAAGATTTAATAAAATACAAAGGTATGAATCACTGTTTGAGATAAATATTAGTTATTGAAAAGTAATGTAAGTTGAAAGGAGTCTTATGAGAATTCAATTCAAAATCTTATCTTCATTGTTGATGATTTCTGTAATATTAAGCTGTATTTCTATCAATGCAGCGAGTACAAGTCAGAGTAAAGTATTTAACGATTTAAATTTGGAAAAAGCCGTAAGAAAGCAATGTGGTAAAACCAAAGGTGTACTAACAATAAATGATATTAAAAAGATTAATTACATGAATGCGTCTTCATGTAATATATCAAGTTTAGAGGGCATAGAGCAACTTACTAATTTGAAAGCATTGATTCTGGATAATAATAAAATAATAAATATTAGTCCGCTAAAATTCTTGGATAATCTTAATGAGCTCTCCATTAATAATAATTCCATTAGCGATATCAGCAGTCTGGTAAATTTAAAAAATTTAACCAAGCTTAATTTGGGTTTAAATAAAATCAGAGATATAAGCACAATTACTTCTTGGAATAAATTATCCCAATTGTATTTGGCGGGGAATCCCATAGAAAACTATGATCCACTAAAAAAAATTAGTGATAGTATAAAATATGGTGATATTGAGTATATAGAGAACTTTAAACTTACATCAGAAGGTGAATCGTATGCAAATAGAATAAATAGACTTGACAAATCTGTCGTAATGCTTGTTGGAAGCCCTAAATATATGAAAAATAACAAAGTCGGAGTGATAGACAAATCAAGTACAAAGCTTACTCCATCTGTTGTTAAT
>JAEZUC010000124.1 GCA_023443515.1 Bacillota bacterium | reverse complement strand
GAGATATTTTGATGCTAAAAATCGAATTGTTTCTAGGAAAAAATAAAACAGCGTATATCCAATACTAATATGGACACACGCTGTATAAATTATCAAGTCTGTTCAATTCTTAACTTAATGACATTGGGAAATATCCTTGCCCCTTTTTTGTATATTTTATTAAATAAATTAAACTGGAAGTTTAGTTATGGAACCCAATAAATATTTTTTAATTATCGCAAAGTCAATGGCGTCAACACTGCTATCACCGTTTAAATCAGCAAGCTTCATTCCATCAGGTGATGGGAATGTGCTAATTTGTTTAACTAAATACTGTTTGTAAAGTGCAAAATCGATGGCATCAACAACATTGTCTCCATTGACATCTCCATAAATACCGGGGTTAGCATCGCCTCCACCCACAAAGGTAGTTATGGAATTTGCCGCCAGATTAGCCGTAAAGCTTCCTCCGCTTACGGTTATCTTTGTACCTTCAGCCAAATCCTGAGTTGAAGAAGTTGTGTACGGTGTAACCGATGAAGGAGTAAATCCCTTCAATGTATATGTAATCGATTGGTTTGAAGAACCGTCATTCATAGCAACTATTGCAAATTTTCCGGTAGCAGGATCTTTATATGCTGTAACATATACATTGGATACAGGATTTGAAGTAGCAGAAAATCTCTGCCATCCCGGTCTTATAAATCTTGAATACTGTCCGATGGTGTAAAGTCTTTTTGCGATTTTATAAGTTTTTGAATTCATGTCCATTTGTATGAGGCCTTCTCCGTTATATGTTTTGTAGCAAGCACCCCACCAGTAATTCCATGCATTTCCCTGGGTTATTGTCATAAAATCATAAATTTGCTTCGACCACTTCAAACCGTCAGTAATTGTAATATCATTGCCATTCATATCTGATATTTCTGTTTGCCATATTCCTTTTCCCTTTGCTTTAGTAGTTGGAAAAGTTGTATATGATGATCCATAATTGTGACAACCAACAATATCTGTTCTAGTTAATGCTGTAGTATCATTCAAACAGTCTATTGCAAATGATTCGGTGCAAGACATTGGTTCACCCATAATAACTTTTGCAGTAATACCTTCTTTATCAAAAGTTGGTACCAGGTAATCCTTCATAAATGTCTTGAATTGAGCTGATGTCCATGTACATGAAGAATAGTCCGTCTCCAGGTTAGGCTCATTTGAAATTCCGATATGAGTAATGTCTATTCCAAATTTTGATTTATAGTTTTTTATATGCTCGGCTAAATAAGTTGCATAGGCCTGATATTTATCTGTTTTCAGATACCCTCTGGAAGTAGATCCGTTTGATTTCATCCAAGCCGGCGGACTCCATACAGTATAAAGAATTTTGTTAATTCCGTAGGCAGACTGTATTTCTCTTATCATAGGTATCTGGTCATCATTAGTTTCTTTCCAGTCCCAAGTAGATTCCGATGGCTGCATTGTCTTATTTGGTCCGTCTGTGGCATTTCCCCATGTCCCGCCGTCACCCAGTATAGAACGGAAAATTGAAAAACCTGCACCCTTTGATGTTGAAAATAGCAAGTCATAAATTTCCTTTTTCTTGGTATCTCCTAAAAGAGCAATATTATTTGATTGATGAAAAGCTTCTGAAACACCAAAACCGTCAATTGTCTGATAATTGGTGTCCCAATCCACGATAACAGTTGATGCTGCGTAAAGATTTAATGGTAATGCCATTGTCAATAAAAGCATCAAAACCATTGTAACGCTTAATATACGAATTATTTTTTTCATATAAAATCCTCCTATTCTTTGTCTGAATATGAAATTACATTCTTTCTCTTTCTCTTTTATAAATTGCCCTAAATATTAAAGCAAAATTTATCTTTTGTAGATACCAGAACTCACCCCCTTTTCGTATTATCCAATTAAATACATTCTATCATATTAAACCCATATTTATCAAAAATTCAATAAAAAATGCTCCCTTATCAGTTACATTCTTAATGTAATCCGTTAAGGAAGCATATTTAACTTATAAAATGATAAATCGATTTTTTATAAAACGATTACGCTTGTATGTCCGATAACCAGATAACCATCTACGTAACAACGGAACTCCATATGGGTATTCAAAGAGAAGGGCCACTTAAAATCGGATCTGTCAAATTTAAACTGCCCAAGTTTTGCTTGCATATAATAACCCTTGTTTCCTGAAAGAGCTTTTACTCCGTTAAGTGTAGCTGTATCCAGATCAAACTCCTTTTTGCAACCCAAACCCGGTACCCATACATTAACGGTTAACACTCCTTTGTTGAAAACAACAATACATGGAGTTACTAGGATAGTTGCAGGCAAGTAAACTTCAAATTGTTTCTCAACTGTAGTGATATTACCGTCTGCATCTACGATTGTCACTGTAACGGTGTACTTCCCGGGTTTATCCAATTTTATGCAAGTGTTGTTCTTAACAACTTTTCCTGTGGCTTCATTAGGCCCCAGTACTACCATTTTTTCACTAACTATTTCAGAGCCATTTTTCTCAATACTATAAGATAGTTTCAAATTAGTGCAAATACTGTATTCATCGGACAAATTCAAAGTTATAACAGGCGCTGATTTCTTTATCTTTACTTCTGCTGTTTTTACTTCTTCTTTATTGCCCGCAGCATCCACTGAATAATAACTGACTTTGTGTATTCCGTTACCTTTTACTGTGAAGGAAGTTCCCTCAGCATATTCTGCTTCATCAACTGAGTAGTAGGTTTTTGCAACTCCACTCTGATCATCTGCTACAGTTAATGTAACTGACACATCTTCCTTTGACCAATCGTCGGGTACTTTTGCAGTGGTAACAGGTGCGGTATTATCTATCTTTACTTCTGCTGTTTTTACTTCTTCTTTGTTGCCTACCTTGTCTACAGAATAGAAGGAGATTTTATTGACTCCTGCTTTATCAACTGTAATAGTAGTCCCTTCAATAAAATCACTATTATTTAATGAATAATAAGTTTTTGCAACACCGGTCATATTATCCGTTGCAGATAAGGTTACAACTACAGGACTCTTGTTAACCCAGTTGTCAGGTGCGTCTGATGTTGTAACAGGTGCTTTTGTATCAACAATAAGCACGGCTGTGACAATATTGGAAGGTTCCGATTCTCCAAATGAATTACTATATGCAGTAACATAGAATTGATGATCCTTGTACGAGAGATTGTTAGCCTGATAGGATAGATTATTCAGGTTCTTTACAAGTAATACCGGGGTTCCGTCTACCAATTCATAAACATTGTAGCCGTTTGCATATGTAACGAAACTCCATGATATTAAAGCAGTCTTTGAATCCAACACCTTTACCGATGCTCTAGGAGCCTGCATATCCGGGAAAACGATATTCTCCGTTATTCTATCAGATGGCACGGATTCTCCAAAACGTGTGTTATATGCAGTGACTTCGTAAGTATGTACAGCTTCTGATAAATTATATATTTTGAAACTGAGTGCAGTGCCTTTGTAAAGCAGCTGTCTTTCTCCACCGTTAATCTCATAAACACGGTACTCGTTGGCCCAATTTGATGCCTTCCAGGATAAAGTTATATTGTTAACATCATAAATGTTATATGTAACAACCGGAGGTTCAACTATAGGCCAGATTAACTGAAAGTTAACTGTACTTCCTTGCGGTGATTCACCGAATCTCGTACTGTATGAATTAACCTGATAACTATAATCTCCTGACGGCATATTTGTAAATGTTACTGTAGTAACATTCCCGGTAAGGGTTTTTACCAAAGATTTTTGACCGTTAACTATCTGATATACATTATAAGAAGTTGCATAACTTGCAGAATTCCATTTTAGGACTATATCATTTCCATTTGCAATACTTTGTATAAGATTATCAGGTGCCGCCATAATCGGGAAAACTAGTGAGAAGTTAACTTCGGATACTGCTGATGACTCTCCGAAAACCCGTGATAATGAAGTAACTTCATAGTTATACTCACCAGCCGGCATATTAGTAAATGTTACAGTAGTAGTTGTAACATTCTTGACTAATTTTTTCTGTCCATCTGTAACCTGATAGATGTTGTAACTGTTTGCAGCCTCTGCTGCCGACCATTTTAATGTAATGTCATTACCGTTTACAATACTATATTCCAGATTAGCAGGAGGTAACATCTGCTGGCTGATATTCAGCGATACCTGACTTCCTTCAAGAGATTCGCCAAAGCGACTGCTTACTGAATGAACCACGTAAGTGTGATCCCCCGGCTGAACATTTGATAAGGTAGCAGTATTGGAATAAACGGTAGTTTTAAGGACTTTTTGCCCGTTAGTTATTTCGTAGACTTTATAAGAGTTAGCGTAATTAACCGCATCCCATGATAATATAACATTATTTGCGTTTTGAATCTTGTATGTCAAATTGCCTGGTGCAGTCATTGTAGGGAAAACAACAGACAGCTTTATTTCTGCACCACTTGAGGATTCTCCGAACGCCGTAGACGTTGAAGTAACAACATATTCGTAATCACCGGCAGGCATGTTTGTAAATGTTACCGATGTAGTTGTAACTGATTTTATTAATTTTTTCTCTCCATCTACTACTTGATAAATATTATAGCCTGTTGCATATTGAGATGCAGTCCATTTCAATGCAATATCATTTCCGTTTGCCATAGTATATGCCAAATCGGTAGGAGCAAGCATTTCTTGTTTTATAGTCATGGAAACCTTGCTTCCTTCAGGAGATTCACCAAAACGACTGCTGAAGGAGTGAACCACGTATGTGTGATCGCCTGCTTTTATACTCGATATTCTTGCGGTTGGTGTATATGTGGTTGTCAGAAGTACCTCTTTGCCGTCAACCAGCTCATATACTTTATAGGAATAAGCATATGCTACAGCTGACCAAGTTAATACAACATTATTTACGTTCTGAATAGTGTATGTCAAATCGGCGGGAGCATTCATTACCGGGAAAATTAAAGAGAATTTAATTTCCGATCCTTCAGATGACTCTCCAAATACGCTGGATACTGAAGTGACAACAAAATCATAATCTCCGGCAGAAGAATTGGTAAATGTAACAGATGTTGTTGTAACATTCTTTTTTAATACTTTTTGTCCGTCAACTACCTGATAAATGTTATAGCTGGTGGCATAATCTGTCGCTGCCCATTTCAAAGTAATATCATTTCCGTTAGCAATACTGTATTCCAGATTTAACGGTGCAGCCATATCCTGTTTTACTGTAACTAAAACCTGAGTGCCTTGGATAGACTCACCAAAACGACTGCTGACCGAGTGAACTACATATGTATGATCTCCGGCAGCTAAATTCGAGATTGTTGCCGTTAAGCCATAGACTGTGTTTTTAAGAATCTTTTGTTCGTTGACAACTTCATAAACCTTGTAACTGTTTGCATAATCTGATGCATTCCAAGATAGTACAATACTGTTTACATTCTGAATCTTGTAAGACAAATTCTCCGGTGCCTTCATAACCGGAAAAACTATTGAAAAAGTAACTTCAGATCCACTTTGGGATTCACCGTAAAGTGTAGATACTGAGGTCACAATATAGTGGTATTCACCTTGGGGCATATTTGTAAAGGTTACGGAATTTGTACTTACTGTTTTCTTCAGCTGCTTTTCTCCGTCTATCAGTTGATAAATCTGGTAGCTATTTGCATTTGCAGCGGGAGTCCATGACAAAGTTATATCATTTTGATTTGCAAGGCTGTACTGTAAATTAGTCGGAGGAAGCATAGTCTGTCCTTCTATTTTTACTGTAAGAGTACTTCCTTCCTTTGACTCCCCATAAGTAGTGGAGTAAGAATGAATTTCATAGGTATAGTCACCTGCAGTCATATTAGAAAAAGTAACTGTTGTTCTGGTTACTGTGCTTTTTAGGACTCTCTGTCCGTCTATTACCTGATATATTCTGTAGTTTGTAGCATTTGGCACACTTGCCCAATTTAAAACTATATCTTTACCGTTATTAACAGAATAGGATAAGTTATCCGGTGGTGACATCAAAACATCACCCAATGTTGCAGTTACACGTCCTCCTTCAGCAGACTCCCCGAAACGTGAACTTACCGAGTGAATAACATACGTGTGGCTGCCTGCAACCACATCTGTAAGTGTACATGTTGTTGAGCCTGCTGTTGCTTTTAATACTTCCTGCTGGTCAACAAGTTCATAAATTTTGTAGCTGTTGGCATAAGTTACTGAACTCCAGGTCAGGATAACGTCTGTACCGTTTTGTATCTTTGAAGTTACATTTCCCGGGGCTGCCATGACAGGAAAAACAATATTAACTTCTACAGGGCTGGAAAGAGGAGATTCTCCGTATAAGGAATTTACAGCTGTAACGGCATAGGAATAGGTTCCTGCCGGAACATTGGATAAAGTGTATGTACGGCCTGTTACTGATGTAATAAGTGTTTTTTCCCCATCTGCCGATACTTTGTATATATTATACGTTTGTGCATATAGTGCTGCTGACCAATTCAAGGTAATGTCGTTGATATTTTGAAAAGTATTGGTAAGAGTCACGGGTGCTTCCATCTCAGGATAAACAATATCAATAGAGACAGGTGCACATGGCCCTGATTCACCATCTGAACTAAGTGTGGATACCACATAAGTATAGGTGCCTTCAGGAAGATCATTAAAAGTGAAATACGTAGATGTCGTTGTTCCGAGTTGTTTAAGCTGTCCCTCACTTATTCCGTATATATTGTAGCCACTTGCTCCATATACAGAATTCCAAGTTACCTTTACATCATCAGGGGATGTAAGCTGAACAGCCAGATTACTTGGTGGTAAGATGCTGCTGTTGGCCGTTGTCTCAAATGCACTTGATGGTAAAAGCATCAAATTTAGACAACACACCACTAAAAGCAGACTAATAATAGAACCTAACTTTTTTTTCATCATTTGACCCTACCTTTCTTTGTGAAAAAAGTAAACCAACGACTTTTTTCACTAATTTTTTTAGATACGAATTGATATTTTACACCATATCCATACCCAAATTTTACTATAAATTACTTGTATAAACAATGTTTAAGCTGTATTTTTGTACAGTGCCCCTTACAAAATCTTTGAAAAAAAGACCAGTCCTGAGACTAGCCTTTAATCGCCTGTTTCCCGTTCAAAAATTATGTATATTAGTCAAATTCATAGTGTTCTTATCCCAACGGTTTGTATTGTTCAATTTGTGCATCAGCAAAAGTCCCCATCTCATTGTAGGCTGCAACAGCTGCATCTATAACATGAAATGCCAGTGCAGCTCCTGAACCCTCTCCCAAACGCATTTCTAATAAAAGCATAGGTTCCATGCCAATATAATCCATTATTTTCTTGTTTCCGGGTTCAGCAGAACCGTGTGAAGGAAGAATATAATTTCTACACTCCGGCTTAATTTTTATAGCTACTAAAGCAGCAGCCGCCGAGATAAACCCGTCAATCATGATAGGAAGCCTGTAGGCAGCTGCTCCAAGGAAACACCCGGTAAGTGCCGCAATGTCAAAACCCCCTACTTTTGCCAGAATGTCAACCGGATCAGACGCGTCCGGTTTGTTTATATCAATTGCTTTTCTGATTACTTCAATCTTATTAATAAGACCTTCCTGAGTAAGCCCGGCCCCCTTACCTGCCATTTCACCTATCTCATTACCTATAATTACCGATGCTACCGCACTGCTTGTAGTTGTATTTCCTACCCCCATCTCACCTGTACCAATAAGATTTACTCCTTGTTCCTTCAGCATCCCTACAATCTCGATACCCGTTTCAATAGCTTTTACAGTCTCATCTCTGGTCATTGCGGGGCCTTTTGCAATATTCCAAGTACCTTTTCTTATTTTCCTGTTCAATACGCCCGGACAATCAATTTCATCATCAACGCCAACATCTACAACAACGATATCCGCTCCCGAATGTCTTGAGAGAACATTCACACCTGTGAACCCTTTTAGGAAGTTCTTTGTAACGGAAGAAGTAACGCTTTTGGGGCATGAACTGACTCCTTCTTCAACTACTCCATTATCAGCACACATTATAATAATTTTTTTATTATTTACAGAAGGAAACAAATCTCCGGTTATTCCGGCAAGCTGTTTAACAATTTCCTCCAAACGACCCAGGCTTCCCAAGGGCTTTGTCAAGCTGTCCAGTCTGGTCTGTGCCTTTCGCATTATCTCAATATTCAGTTCTCCAATGGCATCCACCGCTTCTTTGAAAGTCATATTTGTCCTCCCACTTCTTTTTTATGAAATTATGATTCAGTAATATTAAAAAAATATCAAATACGATATTGCCAAAAATATGGTTTGATTTAATTCACAGACGGCTCCCAGAATATCTCCCGTCGCCCCCCCGATTTTTCTGCCTAAAAATTTAACCAGCAGTACTGCAGATAAAAACATTAAAAGGCAGATAAAAATGCCCTGAAATCCTCTGAAAGCAAAAAATATAATAATGCTCATGACAGCTGCTATTATCAACTCTTTGATTCCACAATAATCAATAAAGGATTTACCTAATCCCGGCCCACTTCTTGCATACTTGGAAACAGTGGCCCCTGTAACCGAGCCTATTCTTCCTGCAACAGGCATAAGCGCCAGGGTAAAATACATATGAGCTGAAACTAGCGAATATATTATCACTGCATTCAAGCCTAAAATACAGACAATAACCAGCACGGCATAGGTTCCTACCCTACTGTCTCTCATGATCTCCAGTATCCTCTCTTTAGGTCTGTTGGAGAAAATTCCATCAAAGGTATCTCCTAATCCATCAAGATGAATTCCCCCGGTTAACAGAATATATGTAATAACTACCAGAACAGCCGATATAGCAGGTGAGAAAAAATTCCCCAGCAAATATCCCCCACAAGCAACCAGACCTCCTATCAGCAAACCGACCAGTGGAGCAAGTGAAAGTCCCTTTCCAAAATCCTCTTCGGTTACATCCAGGTTTACAGGAAGGGGAATTGTGGTCAAAAATTGTATCATTAATAAAAACCGTTTCAACATAAACTTTTATTCTTCTTTCATGTGTTATTTTATTTTCAAAGGTATGCCTGAGACACACAAATAAACTTCTTTAGCAATCGCCGCAAGCTTCTGATTCACTCTTCCCTGAATATCTCGAAAAAGTCTTGCACTCTGATTCTCCGGCACTATACCCATTCCAATTTCATTAGTTACCATAATAAAAGGAATCCCTGAGAGCCTTGCACTGGCTATAAGCTTGTCCATTTGTAAATTAACAGCCTCTTCCACGGCACCCAAATCCTCCTGAACCATTTTATCAAAATCAGGGCATACTTCAAACATTATATTGGTAATCATCACTGTGATACAATCCAGAAGAACAGCTTTTTTACTTGGACATTTATTTTCAAGCAGTATATCCATATCTTTATAAGCTTCAAGAGTTTCCCAATTTTCGGGGCGCTGTTCTCTGTGTTTTTTTATTCTGTGCTTCATTTCGTCATCAAAAGGTATTGCTGTTGCAACATACAGGACCTCACTGCCATATTCTTTAGCCAGCTTTTCTGCATATGTACTCTTACCGCTTCTTGCCCCGCCTGTAATTAATATTATATTTCCTGCAACTTCGGATTTCATCATTATCCTCCTAACGGATTTCCAATTTTTCCAAAACTCTACCTAAAATTATAAACTATTGACTGTCTGTACTGTCAAGTAACATATTATATAGTTCCTTGTTCACCATGTTTATTTTTTGGAATGTAACACATATTATATGTAAACAACAAGAATATTGGAGAGGAAAATAAGATGCGGCTAAAAAAATATATAATATCACTGCTAATATTTGTGTTCCTTTTTCAGACAAGCACTTCCGCTTATGAAAGCATAAGCTTTTTATATGCCGGAAATACAACCACCTATATAAATAATGTTAATCGGTCAGGTACAAATCTAACAACAGTCTCTCCCGATTATTTCGAAATAAACACAAACGGAACCTTAAAAAACACTATAAAAGTGGACCCGCTTTTTGTGGAAAGCATGCACGCGCGGGGAATAAAAGTCGTACCCTACCTGAGTAATAACTGGGACAGGACTCTAGGCAGGGCAGCCTTGGCCAATCAAAATACATTTGTCGCCAGTTTAAGTGCCGAAATTGAACGGCTTGGTTGTGACGGTGTAAATATAGATATTCAAAACCTTAACGAATCAGACAGGAGCGCATTTACAGCTTTTGTCAGACTTTTACGCTCTTATATGCCTAAAACCAAAATACTGTCTGTATGTGTCGCTGCTAATCCGTGGGGATCAAACATAGGTTGGCAAGGCTCCTATGATTATGCTGCATTAGGTACCATAAGCGACCAGATATTCATAATGGCTTATGACGAGCATTACACCGGAAGCGCACCTGGAGCGGTAGCCAGTTTTTCTTTTGTAGAAAAAAGTGTAAGCTATGCCTTAAAGCACGTTCCATCAAAAAAAATAGTTTTAGGAATACCATTTTACGGGAGATATTGGAAGCAGGGTTCAACAGGAGGCGGCTATGGAGTAACTGTTGCGGACGTTGAACGTCTGGTGTCCACCTGCAAATCCACAACCTGGTATGACAGTACATCTCAATGTGCCCGTGCAACAGTAACAGTAACCTCAACCGACAATGCAGTTATCTGGGGAAGTAGCAAACTTTCAGCCGGCACTTATGATATTTGGTATGAAAATGAAGCTTCTCTTGAAAAAAAGCTTTCACTTGTTTCAAATTATAATCTTCTGGGTGCAGGAAGCTGGGCATTGGGGCAAGAGCCCCAGCGTTTCTGGAATAATTACAGTCAATGGCTGATTGGCAAGCCCTTTAATGATATATCAAACCACTGGGCACAAAGCTACATTATAGATTTGTTTCAGAAAGGAATTGTCAGCGGTATGCCCGGCAAGCGTTTTGTACCTAACGGCAACCTTACAAGAGCTGAAGCAGCAGCATTACTTGTAAAAACACTTGGTCTTCAGAATGAAACCTCAACTGCATCCTTTGCTGACACTAAAGGCCACTGGGCATCAAAACAAATTGCAATTGGAAAGGAAAAGGGCATTTTCAGTGGATATGCGGGAAACATGTTCTACCCTGAAAGAAAAATCACCAGAGAGGAATTTGCGGTAGTATGTGACAAAATATTATTTACCCCCGATACTGTAGACTTCTCACAAAGGATTTACAGTGACGTGAGCCCTGAACGTAACTCATGGTCAAATAAATCAATCATTGTTCTTTCTATGAATAATATTCTGTCAGGGTACCCGGATGGCACATTCAGACCTAAAAAGACCATTACCCGAGCTGAAGCTACCAGAGTAATAGCTGCTTTACTGGAATATCCGGGAGGGTTTACAATATCACCTTCAAATATTCAAAATCCGACTCCCGTCCCACCGAGATAACACAAAAAAGCGGAAGAGAGTTCCAGATTGAGGAACTCTCTTCCGCTTTTTTTATAAAGAATAATTATTGGTTAGTAGTCTGGGTAATAGTTGCTGCGCCTGAGCTTACATCAAAGAAATAAGAACCGCTTCCCTTGTATGAAAGCACCTTTATCTTGTATGTTCCTGCAGTGGTTGGTGTAAAGCTTATTGTTTCCTGTCTGGTTGCTGTTTCTGAAGAAGCAACCTCTGTTCCGCTTGGATTGTAGAGATATACGTCAAAGTCCTGAGAGGATGACCAGTTAGGGTGAATTAATGTTATAGCTATAGGATATGTAGTGTTAGGTACAGAGATTGTATATTCATCGTAACTACTGGTTTTTGCTAAAGAATCAGCTTTATAAATGTGGTTTGGAACGGCAGGTCCGGTACCTGTAAAACTACCTGCTTTCTTTACTGCTGCATAACCGTCAAGTCTTCCAAAACCATAATCCAGATCCTGACCGGCAGGGCCCCAATCCTGAGCTGTGCTTGTTATAATACTTATAACCTGTGCTGCTGTAAGACTTGGGTTTGCATCAAGGATCAATGCAGCTGTTCCTGATGTAAAAGGTGTTGCCATGCTCGTTCCGCTGTATGCTATGTATTTATTGGTTGAATTAGCCTGAACAGCTGTTATCTGATAACCCGGTGCAGCAATATCAGGTTTAACTCTTCCGTCAGCTGTCAAACCTCTGCTTGAGAAATTTGCCAAGAAGAAACCCTTTTCTCCTGTATCAGCAAAAGCACCGACAGTTAAAGCTTTTGTTGCTGCTCCCGGAGAACCTATAGTTGCCTTTCCAGGTCCAGCATTACCCGCTGCCACCACCGGTATAATACCAGCGTTAAAAGCGTTATTAATTGCTACAGAGGTAGAATCTGTTCCGTCTGAACTCCCATCCGTACCAAGACTCAGACTTATAATTCTGATATTGTATGTATTTTTGTTAGTCACAGCCCAGTCTATTGCAGCTGTTACATTACTCATAGTGCCGCTACCTTCTGCATCAAGAACTTTCAAGCCAATGAGGGAAGCACCCGGTGCAACTCCTTTATAGCTTGAGTTACCTTCTCCTGTACCGGCAATAATGCTTGCGCAGTGGGAGCCATGACCGTTATCATCATAAGGAGTTGTTTTATTATTAACATAGTCCTTCCATGCTATTACCTTACCGCCGTCCAAATCCACATGGCTTGCATCAATACCGGTGTCAATAACTGCAACTACAACACCGTCACCGTTAACGCTAAAATCAGATTTAGCCTGAGTTACTCCAAAGGAGCTTGATGCAGTACTCATAGTAGCATGAACAGGAGCATCATACTCAACCTGCTTGATCAAATCAGACTCTTCAAGCTTGCTTATCTGCTTTTTTGTTAATTTTAAAGACATGCCGGGAATACTATCAAATTTATGCTTTAGCTTAGGATTGCCCAAGAGCTTTTCAATTGATGAAAATTCAGCATTAGAGAGCGTTTTGTTAAAGAGCACTGTAACTGGTATTTCAGCACTGTCGGAAGATTCGTCAATTTTCTCTTTAAGATTTACAAATAATTTGCTATCGGGGCTTTTGGTAAGTTTAAGTGCCGGACTTTCGGATTTCGCCGCTTCGTTTGAAGGTTTAGCAAAAGTAAGTGTTTGCGTACCTACTATTGTAAACACCAAGGTCAGAATAAAAAATAGTTTTACTAATTTACTTTTTCTCATGTATGTCTCTCCCCTCTATTTCTGCTATAGTTTTAGTTTATTAAATTTACCGCGCCACAAATTTACATAATTCGATTCATAATATTATTTCATGACATAAACATATAAACTGCACAATTGTATTAAACCATCCAGCGACACGGCTGCCTTGGAACTATTATGCAACAATACATACTTGCATTTTTGCATCATACGTATAAAAATGGCATAGTGTGAATTTTTATTACTTCCAGAAACTTCACGTTTATGCTTTGCACAACGTTGTGTAAAGATATTTCCTGACCATTCAGGTAACCCTATAGAGTAATGAATAAAGCATGCTTCCTTATTCACTTTTAAATAATATACCACTTACAATATATGGATGTCAATATAATTTTTTGAAATTTATGGAAATTTTTTTAATATTTGTATCGGAAAATCTGGTTAAAAAAAACAGAGATTAACAAAATCCCTGTTTTAAAAAGATATATTAGGTAATGTAATGATAGGACTTATATTTGGTCAACCATAGTTTCAATCCTCGAAGCTGCTTTCTCGATTGCTTCCTGTCGCTCAAGTTCTGTGGTTCCTGTTCCATCCACCAATAGTTCTTCAAATTTGCTAATGCCTAAAAACCTCATAATGTCGTGCACATAATTTAAACCCTTATTTAAAGCAGGTCTGATAATCCATGGTATATTTGCCCCTGACGACTGTACATATATAAATGTACGTTCTTTATCATTTAACAGACCATAAGGCTTATTTTCATCAAAAGCAATTGTTTTGCCTGACTGGATAACACAGTCAATGTATTCCTTTAAGGGAGCCGGAAATGACAAGCTCCACATGGGCGATGCTATTACGTATATGTCTGCATCTCTGAACTGATCACACAGCTTTATTATCTGGTTTACTTCATTCTGTTCATCCTGAGGTAGCTTTGCCAAAGCCTCAGAATTTACAATAGCACTCCTGCTTTCAAAGTAACTGTATTTTAACTGTGGTATATGCTCTTTATACAAATCTACTTCTTCCAGAGCCATACTTGGATGTTTTTCAAGTATACTGTTAATTAGCTTTCTTGCAACTGTTTTGGAAGAAGACAGCTCTTCCGGTTTTGTATTAACACTAATATATAGCAACTTTTTCATAAATATCCCCCCGAAGATTTTTTGGATATTTATAATATTTGCATATAAAATGTAAATATACTAACAACATAGAAATACTACATAAGCTTTCTCTTTTTAAATGGTACACATAAAAATCTGACAAAAGATTTTCTTTTAGTCAACCACTCTATATGAGAATCATTTTTTGTATCTGAAAGCATTTTAGGTATAAAAAATTTTGCAACTGTTTCCGGTTTGTCTCCTAACGTATTAAAAATAAATTTGAATTTACTGTCATTTAATACAGGGGAAGCTTCTCCATCAGGAGTTTTCGTTATAAAATCGGTAAGCATCATACCCGGAGACAGCCTTCCTGCTTTAACAGGGGTACCTTCCAATTCCTTTGCTAAAGCACGTGTGAAATATGTCAGAGCCCTCTTGGATGTACCATAGAGTATAGTTTTTACCTGAATCATATCATTTGAACCAAGACCCTCCATATTATAAATTCTTCCACAATCCTGTTTCATCATATTTTTAGCCGCAACCTGTGAGCCGTATACCATACCCTTAATATTTGTATCAATAAGTTTGTCTACATATGGAGCTTCTGTGTTATATATAAATTCATGGGGACAATTCTGCCCTGCGTTATTTATCCAAATGTCAATCCTGCCCCACTTTTGAGCAGACTGATTCCAAAGATTTTCAACATCACTTATGCTGTGAACATTACAGGGTATATAAATATATTTGTCTTTGATCTCTTTTAGTTCAGTTAACAAGTTCTGAGGAATACTCTCGCCTCTCCCTGACAAAGTTACATTGCACCCTGACTTCATAAATTCAATTGCCATACAAAGTCCTATACCTCTGGTACTCCCTGTTATAATAATGTTTTTCATTCAGCAAACACCTCTATTACTTTTATTTGGATATAAATACTCCAAATATTATTTTAACAAAAATATTCCAAATGTCATATTCCATTTTTTGGTACCATAAATTTAATAGTGCAATAATAAGAAAGGTTGTGTCGATATGAAAAAGCAAAGGTTTACTCATCCTGAAAAATGGATTTTAATTGGTATCCCGTTTGTATTCATTGTAGGTTCTATTTTTCACTTTTTGTATGATTGGTCAGGACAAAATGTTTTAGCAGGGTTATTTTCCCCGGTTAACGAAAGTGTATGGGAACATGCAAAGCTGCTACTGATTCCTACAATAATATGGTGGCTGACTTACTATATTGTGAGACAAAAAAAATATGGAATAGACTCCAATCTATGGTTTACCGGACTGCTGGTTTCCATCGTTTCTTCCATACTTTCAATGATGTTTTTCTACTATTTTTACACCCAGGCATTGGGACTACAATCGCTTTATGTAGATATATTTATATTTTTGCTGGCCAGTATCATTGGTCAGTTGCTGGGGCTTCATATCTACAGATATTCAGAGGGGTTGGGTGCCGGGTTTTCACTTTTTCTCATTGCAGTCATTTTTGCATTATTTGTGTACTGGACGTTTCAGCCTCCGCACCTTCCTCTTTTCTTTGACAAAACCAATGGCAAATATGGAATATAAATATCTCTCAGCAGCATAAAAATAAAGCCACCTGCCAGTGAATAATACTCTGGCTGGTGGTTTTATTTTTTGTATTATACTGCTGTCCAGCCTCCATCAACAAATAATGTTTGTCCTGTAATATAGCTGGAGGAATTGGCTGCAAGGAATATCAATGCACTGTCAAGCTCGCCCATGTTGCCTACTCTTCCCATAGGACACCTGAAACTGACAAAATTATTAAACTCTTGATTGCTCAAAATATCACCGGTCATTTCAGATTCAAAAAATCCCGGGCCGATGCCATTTACTGTAATACCGTATTTTGCCCATTCAGCAGCCAATGCACGAGTTAGATTTATAACTGCACCCTTTGATGCATGGTAACTTGAATTTTGAGTTGCGGTGTTAGCTATATGTCCAAACATAGAAGTTATATTAATTACTCTGCCGTACTTGTTTTCTATCATGTTTTTTCCTGCCTCTCTGGCAAACATGAATACTCCTGTCAAGTTAGTGTTAAGTACTCGGTTCCATTGGTCAGTGGTGTGGTTTTCTGCAGGAACTACTTCCGCCACGCCTGCATTGTTAACCAGAATGTCGATCTTACCCATCTTCTGAACTATAGTAGCAACTGTATCCTTTACTTCCTGTTCATTTGTAACATCGCATTTCAGGGCCAGACAGTTTCTTCCCATTTTCTTTATTTCTTCTGACACATCATTGAGCTTTTCAAGCCTTCTTGCTACTATTACCAAATCAGCTCCTTGTCTTGCCAGTGCCTTTGCAAATTGTACACCCAAACCAGATGACGCTCCTGTAACTACTGCAACCTTTCCTGTTAAATCAAATAAATCCATATAATACACCTCTTTCTTCTGTTTATAATTTATTTATATCCTTTTTTTATAAATATAAACAAAAATAGAAAGAGATTTATTATACTGATTTGAACCTTTAACATATTATATTACTCCAGCAAAACAGACTGATGTACTACCTGACCGCCAAAAATTTTGATGTAATGGGATTCATATTTATAATTACCGTCATATTTTGCAACAATTGTATAAAACCCGGGCGGTATGTCATCTATTATAAAATTTCCATTTTCGTCAGAAATTGTTTTGTATACGGGGTATCTCCTTTCATGGCCAAAAAACAGGTGTATTCCTACATTTTTCACAACCTCCTTACTCTCTTTTATATAGGCAGTACCGGTTATTTTTCCTGAGTAATTGTTTTCCCCTCTACTAAGGTATAGTCGAATATTTTGTGAATTAAGCTGTGTGGGGTTTACATCCATTTTCTGTTCCTGATCAAGGTCTTGAGCGTTATACTGAATACTGTCTTTTTCAAGGGATATCTTATTTTTTTTCTTGACTTTTCCTTCTTCTTCTTGAAGTGTTTGATCGTTAAATTCCATATCTTCATCTCCCTATTTTACATCGTTTCAAAAATCATATGTAATAGTGGGAAAAATCCCACTATTTATTTATTGCTAGACATAATACTTTACTTGCTTTTGGTTTTCTGCTTCAGCTTTAGCTTCATTTTCTGCCTTTGCTTTAGCTTTTGCTTCTGCTTCCGCTTTAGCTTCATTTTCTGCCTTTGCCTCATTATCTGCATCATTTTCAGACTTCTGACCCTGATACTGTTTCTGTGTCAATACATTATAATTGTATTGCTTGTTTGTTTGTTTCTGTTTATGAAACTCTTTTTCCTCATCTACATCTACATCTACATCCAATTCAGCCTTTAGCTCAGCTTTAATTTGAGCCTTTAATGCATTAATATCAAATAATTCTTCCAAAAAAAGATCTCCTTTCTAAATTTATTACAAGAATATTCTCGTAATGCATATTATGTTAATTATGAATAATAAGTGATTGTTTCCCATAATTTTTTATTTTTTTCTATTCCTTAAAATATTTGCCGAAAAACGTCTATTCAAAACGAAAGAGTGTCACCAACTACTTTTCAGTAGTTTAGCAACACTCCATTTTAAACTGCTTCCGTTATTATTTGTGTAAGTCTGACAATAGCTTTGTACCGTTTCCGATATTATCAAATTCATTTTCACGGATTAATGTAACAAAAGCCTGCTCAGGTATATTTAATGTTTCACTTGCTTTTGAAACTAGTTCCTTAACAAGAGTAGCTTTTTGCTCCCTTGACATCTTACCTGCTTCTATTGTAATTACCGGCATTTTAAACCCTCCTCTCCTTTATCATAATTTAACCTTTTTCAATTTCTTCAATCAATTTATAAACATTCTCGGGACTTGTTGCCCAACTTGTACAGAACCTTACCGCACTTGTATTTTCATCAATTTTCTGCCAGAATGAGTATTCAAAATTCTCTTTGAGTCCTTTCAATACAGTATTTGGCAAAATGGGGAACTGTTGGTTAGTGGTTGAGGATATAAAAAAACTATATCCTTTTTTTACTATAGCCTCTTTTAATAGCATTGCCATTTTGTTGGCATGGGTAGCCATCTCAAAATACAAATCATTTTCCATCAGTGCAATAAACTGTAATCCAAGTAGTCTGCCTTTTGCAAGCATTCCGCCCTTTTGCTTTATTATATATCTCAAGTCTTTTTTAAGTTTGTCATTGCAAACAACCAAAGCTTCTCCGAAAAGTGCACCTAACTTGGTACCCCCAATATAGAAAGCATCACAGAACTGCGCTATAGTCGGTAAATCAAGGTCATTGTCCTCTGCACATAACCCATATCCAAGTCTTGCCCCATCCAAATAAAATAAAAGATCGTTTTCCCTGCATACCCTGTTTAACTCAGCAATTTCTTTCTTGCTGTATATAGTACCGATTTCTGTAGGGTTTGAAATATACACCATCTTCGGCTGAACTGTATGTTCAGGGCTCTCATCAGAGTAATGTGCCTTTACGGTTTCTTCAACCTGTCCAGCGGTCAGCTTCCCATCACTACTTGGCAGTTCGATAACCTTGTGTCCGGTAGCTTCAATTGCACCTGTTTCGTGTGTGCTTATATGTCCGCTGACAGCAGCAATAACTCCCTGATGTGGTCTTAGTGCTACTGAAATAACTGTCAGGTTTGTCTGAGTCCCTCCAACCAGAAAATGTACTTCCGCCTCCTGACACCGGCACTTATTCTTTATCATTTCTGCTGCCGCACTGCAGTATGAATCCATTCCATATCCTGCAGTCTGCTCCATATTTGTCTCTAAAAGTTTCTCCAGTACTTTTGGGTGCGCACCCTCGCTGTAATCACAATTAAAACGTATCATTCCTTATAATCTGCCGAAACTACCGGTTCCCCCTATTTTTGTAAACAAATTAAAATATTATTTGTTTATAATAAAGTATTCCGGTAAAGTATTCAAGATATTCTTTTAGCAAAAATCATTTTGATTTCACATATAATATCAAGTCTTCTATATTCTTTTTCCTGGTAAAATCAATTGGTTTGTCGTAGGATGCAAGCATTCCTTTTTCATCAGGAACCAATTTGTCTTTATTCTTGGACTTAATTTTCAGCTTCAACAAATTCATCAGTACTTTGTCGATTAGTTTAAGCCGGGTATAATCAAAACCGCCTCTCAGGTAAAAGAAGCGTATATATTCTTGCTGTTCTTTTGTAAAATTTGAATTTCTAACCTGTTCAATATCTTCATTTCTTGGTGGCGTAGCTCCTGTAGCAAAAACCACAAGTTTTTTATCTTTGAGCTTGTCAAAGTTTTTTGTTATGGTTTTAAGTCCGTTTATACCAACAGCGTAAAGTCCACCACCATATATAATTGTGTCATAAAGCATCAACGTATTAATGTCTATTTTAGAAGCCTCGTATATATCTGCCTGAAGCTCCTCTGCAATCCATTGTGCATATTTTTTTGCAAAACCTGATTTGGATTTGTAAACTACTACTGCTTTCACAGACCTTTCCCCCCTCCGATACATCTATTATGAATTATACTTCAAAATCATTAAGTAGTCTGCTACATATTAACATATTTAAATAAATATTTTTCCATGAATGTATTGACAATATTGTTTTTTGCTTTTATAATAAAAAACGCTGTGTCACACAAGCACTCTAAATAAATATTTGCGCCATTAGCTCAGTTGGTAGAGCACCTGACTCTTAATCAGGGTGTCCCGGGTTCGAATCCCTGATGGCGCACCAAAAACCTACATCCTTAACAGATGTGGGTTTTTTATTTTAATTTTCAACTTTAAAAGTACAATCTGCATAACAAGATTGTTGACGACATTATTTTATTGTACTCACAGTCCATTGTTTCATCTTAACAGGTATTACATCCGTGACTTATAGGAAAAATCCGGCTAAATGCAGTACTTTCTGTAACTAATATAAACAAATATAAACAAAAATCCATGGCGATATAAAATATCATGTCCATGGATTTTGTATGACATAGCTTTATAAAGTTAATTACAACATCTGGCAGATTTAATTCTGAATTAAGTGCCGAATCATTTCATTACCATAATCATCAGTAAAATCATAGCTCCATCCATTTATATAACATTGATATGAAAGATCCAAATTTCTGAATCCATTTATGTTAGCGGTGTATGTATTTGCATCAGTTCTTTTAGCATAATAGCAGTAATTTCCTATAAAGAAATCTGCATTTAAAAAACCTGCTGGTACAACAAAATCTTTGACTGAACCAATAGCTCCTCTTGAATAAGTTGCTAATATATTACTGGCTACATAGTATGCTGCATCATAACGACTTGTTATTTTACCTACATCATCAGCATAAGGATGAAGAATACGCTCCCAATAACCATAAGAAGTTTCTTCCCACGAACTATGAGCAAACAGGTCTGTAGCCGTGTGTATAGCTATACCTATTGCAAATAATTTTCTGTTGGCAGGAGTATCACTTACACTTACATTATAATTATCACGAATAAATGTAAAAATATCACTCCATGATTTACCACCAACACCTGTGGAGGTAATATAACCTTTCAGCGCATTATAATCGTTTAAGAACATACCGTATGACTGAGGTACAGTACCAGCCACAACAGTAGTACCATTCCCAAGTAACTGTGCGACTCTTGTCAAGTATATGTAGCACCCCATATAATTACACTCTACACCATTATTCCATGTACTCCATATTCCTCCATGTAATGGGCCTTTTCCATAGGAATACGTAGGGGAAAAAAATACATTACCATTCGAGTATTTTACACCATCTGGAAATCTGCTTCCAAATTCCAGTATTGCTGTCTGGGAGGAATTAAGAGAGATACCAGCTGAACTTACAGCATCTGTCGCTAGGTATTCATGCCAATCACCGCCCCATGCAAAAGTATTTATGCTTAGTGATAAAGTAGTCATTACAACTACTAAAAAAACTGCGATTTTCTTAAATTTTGTATTCATAAAAACACTCCTTTTCTTTTTAATTAATGAAAAGTATCTCATGCGATATTTCATGCATGAACATGTTATCTACCGATTCCAATTTTATAGAAATCGTTACTTCTTGTCTTAACTTTTAATTTATTAATAAACAATTTTATCCAATGAGTGGCACTATGGTTTTAAAATGGTATGTCCTTCAAAATTAATTGACGAAGAACTAACGTTAGACCATAAATCAGCAGCATCGTAATTTGCTTTATATAAAGTGTTATTATAATAGCTTGATCCAGACTCGTTGGCATAGGCACTAAAATTTCCTAAATAAAATGTTCCGTTTGAAAAATAGGACTTATTTATACCAAAATCAAATGTTGTACCATCGGTTCCAGCAAAATATCTTTTAAGAATCTTGATTGCTACTTGCTCTGCAGCAGTATACCGTTCTTGTATGTAATATATATCGTCCGCACTGGCTCCTGTAACATGTATGATTCGGTTCCATTTTCCATAAATATCCGGACACCAAGCACTATGAGCAAACGCATCAGTAGCAGTATGCATAGCCATTCCAAACACAAATGCTCTTTTTAATTTATTGTCAGTATTATAGGGAGCTGCCCATGCAACTCCACCAATCTTTGATAATGTAAATTTACCATTCATGGCTACTAATTCAGGAGCCGCTGATGAACTCACAGAATAAGTAGTACCATTCCCAAGCGCATTTGCAGTTTTTGTCAAGTAGATGTAGCAATTCATATAATTACTTTGAACACCCGAAGTCCAATCGGTCCATAAACCTCCATGGTATTGGCCTTTTGCTCCAGAAAAAGCAGCCGCATTATCGGGATAAACACAACCAGCTTTAAATGCTTCTTCTTCTGTAGTTGATCCGAAACTTCCGTATAAATCTGCTAAAGCTTTATGTTCAGATGGACCCCAAGCATATGCGGTACATAAATTAAAAGACAATACTATTCCACTAATTATTCCTAGTGCTATAATTTTTATTCCTTTTTTATTAATCATTTTTATTCTCCTTATTGAGTAATTTTTTTAGGTATTAATTTTTAATTCATTTGTTAGCTAACGAATCCAATTTTAAAGAAATCATAACTGCTTGTCTTAAATTTTAATTTAATATTAAAAAGATTTATCCCTGTAAACTGGTATTAGATAGCACTTCAGGAATTTTAACCAAATTTTTATACTCGTGAGATATGTTTGTTTATATTATTTTAATATTATAATTAGCCTTATATAAAATTTTTACTTTTTAAGAAACCATAGAGTATATTTCGTCATATTTTTTCAATATCTAATTAAATTATATAAAATCCAAAATTTTTTAAATTTTTAAAGTTTTCCCTTTTATGGTACAATGTACGTTGTTAGGAGGTGCTACATGGCAAAATATTGTTGAATGAATTTGTAACTTCCGTTTTTAGCGGTGCAGCGGAAGTTAGTATTACAGAAGATTTGATATAATTATATTGATATTTGTCCTGAGCATATCAGGAGGAAACATTATGTCAAATCTTAAT
>JAEZUC010000096.1 GCA_023443515.1 Bacillota bacterium | reverse complement strand
TACTCATTAATGCACCTACAAAATTAAGTATTGCAGACATCAATATTGCTGTACGTGGGGACAAGACTCTTGTTGAAACAGATGTAGCGATAGAATTTGCGGTATCGTGGAATCCGTTTATAAAATCAAATCCTAGTGCCAATACAACAACTACTACTAATGAAACACTAAGCATTTTTCATAACAACCCCTTCTACTATATTCGCAACATCCTCACATGCATCTATTGTATTTTCAAGAAGTTCAAGTATTTCTTTCCACTTTATAACTTCTACTGCGTCATGCTCAGTTATAAACAGATTTGCCATTGCATCTCTGAAAATAGTATCAGCTTCATCCTCGACATTGTTTACTTCAATTATTTTGTTCCTGAGCTGTTTGCTCTTTTTCATATTTTTCATTTCAATCATTACATTTTTCAGCTCACTTGTAGCTCTGACAATCAACTTTGTCATTGTAACAGCTTCTGGTTTTACAGACTTAACATTATACATACTAAACCTGTGAGCAGCAGTTTCAATATCATCTGTTATGTTATCAAGTTCCTTTGCTATAGTGAAAATATCTTCACGATCAATTGGGGTAATAAAAGATTGGTTAAGCTCATTTAGAATTTTATGGACATTATTATCACATGCATGCTCTGTTACTTCTATGTTTGAGATCTTTTCATTAACATTAACATAGTTTGTAGTTAAATCCTCAAGAAGTGCTGCTGCTTTGCAAATAATCTCACATGTCTCAATAAAATAGTCAAAAAATTTCTCTTCCTTAGGTGTAATTCTAAACATTTACAAGTTACCTTCTTTCGACAAAATATAACATTTTTACTATTTAATTATATAGCAATGTAAAATCTTTTACAACAAAGTTAACACAGAATTAACAAACCTTCCCCGTAATTTAATACAACTTATTGGTTAATGTATTTTTATATTTACCTGTTTTATTATATTATTTTTTGTAAACAAGCTTGTACTTTTGGGCAATAAAAAAAGTATTTCCAAAGATAAGTCATTATGCTTATCTTGCGGAAATACTTAGTTATAACCAGCTCTACTTATCTTCTAAAATTTTGCAAAGATATTGCCCTGTATAAGATTCTTTTACTTTTGCAACTTCTTCCGGAGTACCCTGTGCTATAATGCTACCTCCCTTGTTACCACCCTCAGGTCCAAGGTCTATTATATAGTCAGAAGTTTTTATAACATCAAGGTTATGTTCAATAACTACTATTGAGTTTCCTGTATCCACCAGCCTTTGGAGAATATCTATCAATCTGTGAACATCCGCTACATGAAGCCCGGTTGTCGGCTCATCTAATATATACAGCGTATTTCCGGTACTTCTCTTGGATAACTCGGTAGCAAGCTTTACTCTCTGAGCTTCGCCTCCAGACAATGTTGTAGAAGGCTGACCAACTTTTACATATCCCAATCCTACATCATACAATGTTTGCAGTTTTCTCTGTATTTTGGGGATATTCTTGAAAAATTCTAAGGCATCTTCTATTGTCATATTAAGCACATCTGATATGCTTTTACCTTTGTACTTAACCTCCAGAGTCTCTCTGTTATACCTTTTGCCTTTGCATACTTCACAAGGAACATACACGTCCGGAAGAAAGTGCATTTCAATCTTTATAATCCCATCTCCACTGCAGGCTTCACACCTACCGCCTTTTATATTAAAGCTGAATCGTCCGGTTTTGTATCCTTTCATCTTTGCTTCATTGGTGGAAGCATATACATCCCTTATAATATCAAATACACCTGTATAAGTAGCAGGGTTTGATCTCGGTGTTCTTCCAATCGGTGACTGGTCTATATTAATAACCTTGTCAATATTTTTTAACCCCTTTATTGTTTCGTGACTGCCCGGTTTGGCCTTTGCTCTGTATAACTGGCTGGCAAGGCTGTTATACAAAATCTCGTTTATCAATGTGCTTTTTCCCGAACCCGAAACACCAGTAACCGAAGTCAATACCCCAAGTGGAATCTTTGCATTGATATTTTTCAGATTATTCTGTTTTGCTCCTACAATTTCAAGCCATTTTCCATTTGGCTTTCTTCTAACCTGAGGAACTTCTATTTTCTTACGTCCGCTTAGATATTGCCCTGTTAAGGAATCCTCACATTTTAGTATTTCATCCAGTGTCCCCTCTGCAACAACGTGCCCTCCATGTATACCGGCGCCGGGGCCCATGTCTATGATATGGTCTGCTGCGTGCATGGTATCTTCGTCATGTTCTACAACAATAAGCGTATTTCCAAGATCCCTAAGTCTGTTTAAGGTTTTCAGAAGCTTTTCGTTGTCTCTTTGATGCAACCCGATACTGGGCTCATCCAGAATATAAAGTACTCCCATCAAGCCGGAGCCTATCTGAGTAGCAAGCCTTATTCTCTGTGCCTCTCCGCCGGATAAAGTTCCAGCCGATCTTGAAAGCGTTAGATAGTCCAGACCGACGTCAACCAGGAAGCCTATTCTGGCCTCAATCTCTTTTAAAATCTGGTTTGCTATCATCTTGTCTCTCTCACTTAGCTCAATGTTATTAAAAAAATCTTTTATATCGGCTACAGCCGAGGAAGATACTTGGTGAATATTTTTGCCTCCCACGGTAACCGCAAGGCTTTCGGGTTTTAATCTGGCACCTTTACAATCCGGGCAGGGATTATTGCTCATGAACTGTTCATAGTACTGCTTCATGCTTTCGGATTGGGTCTCATGGTAACGGCGTTCAATGGAATTGATAATTCCTTCAAACCCTGCCATATAAGATCCTTTACCGTATTCTCTTTCGTAATCTACTTTTATTTTTTCTCCTTTTGTACCGTAAAGTACTATATCTACTACTTCCCCGGGAAGCTTATTAAAAGGTGTATCCAAATCAAACTTATAATGCTTTGCCAGGGCGTTGAATATCATCCTGGTATATGCATCCTCACTCTCGATATTCCAACCTGTAACATTAATTGCACCATTTGTCAGTGACAGGGATCTGTCCGGTACAACAAGCTCAGGATCAACCTTTAAAAGATTACCTAAACCTGTACAGGTCGGACATGCTCCAAATGGATTGTTAAATGAAAACATCCTTGGTACAAGTTCTTCTATGCTGATGCCGCAATCACTGCATGCAAAGTTCTGACTAAATAGTATTTCTTCTTTTCCGACTACATCAATGATAACAATACCTCCGCTTAAACGAAGTACTGTTTCCAATGAATCGACAAGTCTTTTCTGAACATCTCCACGTACTACAAGCCTGTCCACAACTATCTCAATATTATGCTTTTTGTTTTTATCCAGTTTAATCTCATCATTTATATCTACTATCTGCCCGTCGACACGAAGCCTCACAAATCCATCTTTTTTTGCATCCTCTATAAGCTTATGGTATTCTCCTTTTCTACCTCTGACTACAGGAGCAAGCAGCTGTATCCTGGTTCCTTCTTCAAAAGACATTATCTGGTCTACCATCTGGTCAACAGTTTGCTGTGCTATCTCTTTGCCACACTTTGGGCAATGGGGAATTCCTATCCTGGAGTACAAAAGCCTGAGGTAATCGTGAATCTCCGTTACAGTTCCTACTGTAGATCTGGGGTTTCTGCTGGTTGTCTTCTGATCGATTGATATTGCCGGGGACAAGCCGTCAATATAGTCTACGTCCGGCTTGTCCATCTGACCAAGGAACTGCCTTGCGTAGGATGAAAGTGATTCAACATACCTTCTCTGGCCTTCGGCATAAATTGTATCAAAGGCAAGAGAAGATTTGCCTGAACCGCTCAATCCCGTTATAACTACAAACTTATCTCTTGGTATCTCAACATCAACATTTTTGAGGTTATGCTCACGTGCACCTTTTATAAAAATATTATCCCTTATCATCTAAAACACCTTTTTCTACGAATGTTAATTTTTAACTTTATCGTTAATTATATCCTAAATGAATATACCGCTTTAACTATTATATCAAATCGCAAGCGAAATGCAAACATTTGTTCGATGTTTGCCAATATTTTATAAAAACTACTTTCGCAATTTTTAGGTTGATAGTTTTCTATCTATCTGCTATAATCACTTTGGTTTATAAATTGAATATTAAAAGGGGAGCTGGAAAATAATCCGGCTGAGATAAGTATGTTTTACTTAAAACCCATGTACCTGATCTGGGTAATGCCAGCGTAGGAATTTTCTTTTTGTCATACTCTGCGTTTTCCATCAGGTATGGCATTTTTTATTTGGAGTTCTACAAACAGCATATTAATCTAAGGAAGGAATGGTATTATGGAAAAAATGTCTACCAGAATGTTGGTGGAGGCAGGAGTTTTTATTTCACTAGCACAGATTCTCAGTTTTATTAAATATGAAATGCCCTACGGAGGCTCTGTAACACTGGGAAGTATGGTTCCTATAATTATTTTTGCAATTCGCTGGGGTACAAAGCGCGGTATTCTTGTGGGGCTTGTCTACGGTTTTCTGCAATTTGCTCTTGGAACTAAATTTTCTTATCATCCATTGGGTGTATTTCTTGACTATATTTTTGCTTTTGGTTGCCTTGGGTTTGGAGGAATTTTCAAAAAGAATTTGTTTTCTATAATTTCAGGTACTGCTTTGGCTATGTTCGGCAGATTTGCATTTCATTTTCTTTCCGGGGTTATTCTATGGTATACATATGCTCCCGAGGGAATGAACATTTACCTTTATTCTCTTATTTATAACGGTCAGTACATGTTGCCAGAGTTAATAATAACATCAGTTATTGTCTCCGCTTTGTATAAACCATTAAGAAAATATATAAACAGACAGAATAGCCTGCTTGTATAAATATTAATATGACAAAAAGGGGTTGTTTTGCACAACCCCTTTTTGTTATTTATGTTTAATGTGAGCTACAGTATAATACATATCAATCCGCCGCTGCCCTCATTTATTATTTTCTGCAAGGTTTCCTGGAGTTTCAGCTGTGCATCCTCCGGCATTCTGAAAAGCTTGTTCTGCAGTCCCTCATTAACGAGTTCATGGAGAGACTTTCCGAATATGTTTGACTCCCATAGCTTCCCGGTATCATTTTCAAACTCTTTTAGCAAATATGAAACCAATTCTTCAGATTGCTTTTCGGTTCCCACTAAAGGAGCTATTTCTGTTTCAATATCTGCTCTTATCATATGTATTGTGTGGAACAAACAGAAATACTCTTCCTATCTCTCAATATCTTATAATCAAAGGGTTTCGTTAGCACCTTAAAGTATACTTTCAAATCTATTTCGTTTTTCTTGTCTGTCTTATATACTTCTATCTTTTCTAAAAATGACTCTATTAGTTTATTGTCCAGCCCATCATCATAGTTAATTTCCTTGGCAATTACTTTTCGTAAGATTTCAACTGAACAACTTATTTCCTTATTTTTTAATTCATCCTCATCCAGTTCTTTTAACCTTGTACTGAGTCTATCTATGTCCTCATTAAACCTATTGTTTCTTGTTTCAAACTCATCATCAGACAGTCTGCCGTTTATACTTAATTCCAAAAGCTTGTCTTTCATTTTAAGTATTTGGTTAATCTCCATTTTGACCTTGCCTATATCCTCTTTTATCTTGGATTGAGTCCCAAGGCTTGAATACATTGTAACCATTTCATGTACAATTTCTGAGCGGTTAACTATTATCTCATCATATGCTTTCTTTATTATCATATCCAACTCAGATGTATATATGGCTGGAGAAGTACACCCCTCTTTCCCCTTCTCAACGTACTTTTTACATTGCCATACTTCTTTATTCCCTGAGCTGTAACGATAAAGTGTCCTGTAATACGGAACATTATGCTCTGTACAGATTATTTTTCCGCTGTAGGCATACTTGTTTTGATAGCTTGTCTTATCTTCTGCTGATTGTTTTTCACTTCTGCCTTTTAATATATAATTTGCTTTTTGCCATATTTCTTCAGATACAATGGGAGGGACCGTCTCCTCATCTTTATACATAACCCATTCAGTCTGATCCAGATACTTTCTATCATGAAGCTTATAATCAAATTTATGTGTTTTATTTCCGCAGTAGTATCCCATATATTTTGGATTTGTGAGTATGCTCTTTATAGTTGAAAAAGAGAACGGATTTCCTTTATTGTTTCTTATCCCCATTTTGTCAAGCCTGGCACTTATCCCTCTTATTCCCATATTTTGTGTTGCATACATATCAAAAATCAGTCTTACTATCTCAGCTTCCTTTTCATCGATTACAAGTTTGCCACTATCTTTTCTGTAGCCCCAGATTTTATTATTTCCAAGTACTACTCCTTTTTCTATGGCTCTTTTAAAGCCGAATTTGACTCTCTCAGATATTTTCCTGACCTCATCCTGAGCTATACTGGACATAATTGTCAATCTTAACTCAGCATCGGGCATTAATGTATTTATATTGTCAGACTGAAAAAGAACCCCTACCCCATAGGACAGCAATTCCTGAGTATACTTTATACTATCCAGGGTATTTCTTGAGAATCTGGAAATTTCTTTTGTAATAATAAAATCAAATTTTTTAAGTTTAGCATCGGATATCATTTTGAGGAACGATTCTCTTTTATTTACACTTGTACCACTTATGCCTTCATCTATATATCCGTCTACGTATGTCCACTTCTGATTTCTTTTAATAAAATCAGCATAGTATTCTATCTGGTTTTTCAGAGAGTGAACCTGTTCATCCTTTTCAGTAGATACTCTTGCATAATAAGTAACTCTCAGATTTAAATCATATATTGTTTTTCCCGTATTAAGTTCATTTCTTATAGCATACAAATCCATCCTACACACCTCGTTTACACTTCTGTTTGATACTTTTCATTATATTATCCGATTAGTATTTGTCAATTATTTTCCCAACAAAAAAGCACCGATTTTCGGTGCAATTTCAGCAAAGGCATATGTACTAATTTAAAAATCCTTCCAATGCAATTGTAGGCTTCCCGTCTGAGTTCCAGCAGCCTTTATTATATCCATTCATTCCCGGATATGACTCCGGTTCCCAATAGAATACTCCTAAACCCTTATCGTTGGGTAAAGACTTAGTCTTTTTTATCATGTCAGCAATAAATGCGTTGCTCTCTGAAGCATAGTCATATTGCATTCCTATTTCACAAATCATTATTTCTTTGTTATACCTTGATAACATATCATTCATGTTTATTAGGCATTGGCTTGAAAGCGCAGAATAGTTGTCTTTCTCAGGATACAATGACATTCCGATAACGTCGTATTTTGCCCCGTTGGAATTAAGTCCGTCAAACATCCACCTGAACAACGTATTGTTAAATCCATTTGATAGATGTACAATTACCTTGGTTTTTGAACTTACAGCTTTTACAGCATCATAACCGCAATTTACCAGCCATGCAAAATTTCTCATATTATTTGATGCTTTTCCGTCCTCCCATAGCATCCCGTTGTTGGTTTCATTCCCAACCTGCACCCACTCAGGTAATACTCCGTTATTTTTTAGTTGACTCATTACATCATATGTATAATCATATGTCGTTTTCATCAAACCGTTAAAATCGAGATTCATCCATGCCGCAGGTTTTGTCTGCTTTCCGGGATCTGCCCAGGAATCACTGTAATGAAAATCTATCATAATCTTTAACCCAAGGTTTTTGGCTCTCTTTGCCAAAGCTATCGTCTCACCTGTACTGCAATGGCCATTCCATTTATCTGTTGACGGGTTTACCCAGGTTCTGATTCTCACGGAGTTAATTCCGTAGTCTTTTAATATTTGTAAACAATCCTGCTGAACGCCATATTTGTTATAAAACTTATATCCGTTTGCCTCCATCTGAGGAAGCCAGCTTATATCTGCACCTTTTGCAAAGGTTCTTGCAGGAGTTTCTATGGGAAACTTCTCTACAATTCCCAAAATAAAACTTTTTACCGATGAAATGTCCAGTGAGTCTATGCTGCCATCCCCGTTTACATCAGCAGTTTTTTTACCGTTAACATCCGGGAATTCTGTTACATTTCCCAGTAAATAGCTTTTTATTAATGCGTAATCCAAGGAATTCACATCTCCGCTTCCGTCCACGTCACCATACAAAAGCTGTTGGGCTGCAGCCGATACCATATAATTATTTTCATACAGAAAAAATTTGTCGAATATAAGCAACAATGCTAATAAAAAGACAACAATCAATTTATTTTTTTTACATGCACTCATTATATTCCCCCGATATATTTGTTTTCTCGTTTGTGTAATATTTAGTATATTATACCAATTTTTTAATTGGATTTACAACTTCAAAATTATTTCCTTTGCTTTTGTATACATCTCTTCGGTTATATACCCTTGATCAAACAGTCGCTGGTTGATATGTAGTTTAACCTCTACTATCAAAAGCTTTACTGCCTCTTCATTAAAAGCCATTTTAACCTCCAAATTTTTATATCTCTATTATAAATTTATTAGTTAAAAGCTTTTTTATGATTGAAATATAAAACTGTTTATTTATTTCCGGTTAGCTTATAAACAGCCAAAGAGACTTGAACTGCGCATAAATTATACAAAAAATTTTATACTTTTCCAGACAATAAAAACTATTTTTATAGTTGTAATAATGTGTTATTATTGAATGGAATTACAAAACATCATTTTTTTTTACATTAAATGATATTCTTATGAAGAAAAATATAATATAATGTAAATAAATGTATCAATTATATACGATCAAGTATTCCGAACTTGGAGGGAAATATAGTGCTTATAATCGGTCAGCTGTTAATAAATACAGTATTTGCAATGATAACTGCCTACATAACTTACTTATTTCTTAAGGAAAATTTCAGCATAAAAATACAGCTGAATTTCTTAGTTGCATTCATTATTTGTAATGGTGTTTTAAACGGAGTTCTGTCAACATTGTGGATGAGTGTACTTCCCATACCGGACAATCTGCAATTTCTTAAATCTATCATACTAACAATTGTCAATATAATATTGATAAAGTACCTGTTGCGTGTGGAATGGCTCAAAGCGGTATTATCCTTTTGTTTGATTATACTTTTTGTTGGAGTGGGAAATTTTACGGTTCCGTTGATTTTTTATTCCGTAGGTATAAATGCTACACCTGAGACAATAAATAATAATCTGTTCTTGTTTTTTATAATGAATCTGTTTATTTATTGCCTGGCACTAGTTCTTATTAAACTGGTACCATATGCTAAATTAATCGGAAATATAAAAAACCTTACACCTATAGGTATTTTACTTGTTATTACCATATTGATAATGGCCTCTTTTCTTGGAATGCATTTCGTAGTTCACTTTGACCCAGTCTCGTTTGTTATTGTACTTATATCATCTCTCTCATATTTCTTTTTCTCAGCCTGGTATATAAACATCTATCATAAGTACGAAATGAAGAAGGAAGAACAAAAACAGCAGGAATTTTATAATGAATCCCTTGCCAATACACTTCATGATTTAAGACGTATCAAGCATGATCAAATGAACCACCTCTCTGTCCTATATGCTATGCACCAGATGAACAAGTATGATGCGGCGGCTTCATATCTGAAAGAAATAATAGGTACAAGCCAACGACTAGGAAATACTGCTATATATAATATTAAAAATGCCGGACTATTCGGATTGATATCATCTAAAGTAACCTATGCCAATAGCCATGGAATTAATTTCGAATTGGAAACAGTCGGCGAAGTAGATTCTATTCCCAATATTAAAATTTCCGATTTATGTGAGGTTATCGGTATCTATCTTGACAATGCACTGGAAGAGGTTTTAAATAACGGAAAGCTTAAGCTTGATATGAAAATATTAAGTACAGATGAAAGCATTGTAATCAGAATTGAAAACGAATGTAATAAAATACCAAACACTAAAAATTCATCAAAGGGAACAGATCGCGGGAACGGTTTAGTTATCGCAAATAAAATAATTGCCTCCTACAAGAATGTAATGATTTCTACGATGTTTGATGAAAAAAGAATGATATTCTCACAAGTTCTGAACATAGAAAAAGAGGCTTAACAGCCTCTTTTTGCTTACTTGAGTAACGATTTTGGGCATTCTCTTTGATAGTAAGACCAAAACCAGCATGCACCTGCAGAAGCAGTAGCTGCAAATACTCCTATTAGAGATAGAACAGTTAGTACTAGTAATTTAATTTTACTCTTCATATAATTATCCCACCCCTTTTGTTTTTTGTTAATCTATACACTATTGGTGTAATATTAACCGCTGATATTATTGTAATCAATGATATGATATTAGAGTATATATTGGGAACAATCAGTGTAATCGCGAGGCAGATGACTAATAAAATACTACCCTTTATCCTCAACTCACGTTTTCTTTTTTCAGTGACAATAGGTTTTGATGCCAGATCTGCAGGTGCATATAAAAATGTTAAAACTCCGGCTATAGCAAATAAAATTATGTTTAAGAATTTTATATTAAAAACCTGTGCCAAATATACAGTACCAAATATAAATAAAAAGTGAGTTACGACACATCCGATTTGTGTTTTAGCGTGTACTCCTCCTAAGTAAGATTTATTTAATGAAAACACTATAACAGCCACTACGGCATACTTTAATTGCCCCATGAGCAAAGCAACAAATAGTACTGCAAATAGTTTCAAACCATCTGCAAAAGCCATATACAATCCATAATCAATTTGTTCAGCTTTTTCTTCTGAGATTCCCGGGACATTTAAAACAATCTCATTTGTAATTTTTTTTGTGATATTCTCTAGCATGTAGTCACCACCACTTACATTTTACACCATTATATCCTATTTTTCTTGCTTTGTCGATATTATTTTCACATTGTCAGTTTTGGGAAAGAGCTTACATTACACAATATTCCAACTGAGTGCTTAATGTTACATCTGGAACTTTATTTTTTTTAGCTCTTCCATTAATCCCAACATCTACATATATCAATCCCATTTTTACCTGATAATCCATTATATGTATATAAATTAATGCTACAGCTTGAAACTTATAAAGTCAAGTTGTATTATTTATCATACAAAAATATAGCCTGCAAAGATTTTCCTTTGCAGGCTATATTTTATGAAACCCCTATTAGTATTTGAACATTAAATTTAAAATCATGCGGTTTTGTTGTTCCAGCACCTCCTCTTGTTACAACAACACTTCTGTTTGTATCTAACAATATGTATTGAAGGAGCACTTGCTCTGAGCTTTACCCCGAACTTGTTGCCCTGTTTTATAATCTCCGGTTCCTCTAGAGTCAGTTCTTCCATCTGAGGAGAGACCATTCCATAACCTTTAACCTTAACTTCATGCAAGGCATATTCAACCCTGTCATATTCCTTCTTCACCCTTGCAAGGTCTTTTATAAGACTTATGAGTTTATGCTCACCTTCTATTTCCATTCCCGATTCTTCGCTTAAAATTCTATACAAAAGTCCGTCAGCAGCAGACAAATCAATCAAAACATTACCTTCCCCAAGGCTTACCTTATCTATAACTACTCTCTTAATAAATTCATATTGCTCAAAAGAAGGCAGCGCATCCTTTATTGCCCGAATTTTGGTTGCAGATTTAAAGGTATCCCTTATTGAGTTTATAATGTCTGATTTTAACCAATGAGAATCATCTAAAGCTTCCACCCATCTTGGTATATTTATACCGATTTCGCAAATAGGGAACTCGTGGAGGACCTTTTCCATAACAGTATCAACATCATCGATTCTCATTTGGAGACAATCCATTGCGATTACGGTTACACCATACTTCTGCTCCATCTCGTCACGCAACCTCAATGTTTCTGAATCTCTGGGATTAGTTGAATTGATAATCACTACAAAAGGTTTATTTATCGCCTTCAGTTCTGTTATCACCCTTCTTTCAGCTTCAACATAATCTTCTCTCGGGATATCTGAAATTGAACCGTCTGTTGTGATTACAATACCTATGGTTGAATGTTCATTGATTACTTTCTTTGTCCCAAGCTCAGCCGCTTCCTCAAAAGGTATTTGTTGATCATACCACGGTGTTGAAACCATTCTCGGGGCATTGTTCTCCAAATGTCCCATTGCACCTTTGACCATGTAACCCACACAGTCAATCATTCTTACTTTAAGCTGTACGTTTTCGTCAATAACTACTTCTACTGCTTCATTGGGGATAAATTTAGGTTCAGTGGTCATTATAGTTCTTCCGGATGCGCTTTGCGGAAGTTCATCTATTGCCCTCTCTTTTTGATATGTGTTCTCTATATTAGGGATAACCAACAGATCCATGAACCTTTTAATAAAAGTTGATTTTCCCGTCCTGACAGGTCCCACAATTCCTATGTAAATATCCCCTTGAGTTCTTTCAGCTATTTGCTGGTATATGTTGAATTTATCCACCCTTAGAACCCTCCCCTGTATTGTTACACGCCCCTTTACGGACTATGTATATTGTCTTTTTCAATATTAAATATATGTCCGAAAACAGTTATTATTACAAAAAAATAAAGTAAATTCAAAAATGTGTTTATATAATAAAAACATTTAGATATTCAATAATAAAATTCACTAGCTCAATTAAAAATTTGATAGCGTTGCTTTTATGAGTAACAACAATAATTGACATTAACAAACAATCCACGATATAATTTCTTATGATAAGGCTGAATCCTCTTAAAATGAGGTACGGAGGAACCAATTCTGGGGCTAATCGTAAAAGACAAATAGTAATTGTACATATAATAATCATCTTTGTAATAATCAACTTGTCTTTCTCGTAGGGCGATCCTATTACCCGAACCCGACAGCTAACTTCGGAAGCCATAAATAGGAGGCTAAAATGTTAGAACTAAAGAAAATGATTTCCGGCGCAGCAACATTGGTGTTGTGTCTGGGATTGTTTGCATTTGCATCTTATGCCGATGAAATTCAAACAGGAACAGTGTCCGCATCTGTTCTAAATCTCCGAAGTGATCCGGGAACATCTTCAAAGGTCATAGGAAATATGACCAGAGGGGATAAACTCAGTATTCTGGAAAGCTCAGGTGATTGGATAAAAGTAAAAACATCAGATGGCGAAATAGGTTGGGCGTTCAGTCGATACGTTGCCCTTTCCAAAGATTCCGATGCAAATACATCGGAAAAGCAGTCTGAAAATACTACCGACTTGTCAGAGAAGATAGTTAAATTCTCCAAGACTCTATTGGGTACAGAGTATGTTTATGGAGGCACAACTCCTAAGGGTTTTGACTGTTCAGGATTTGTGCAGTATGTCTTTAAAAACTTTGATATTTCTTTAGAGAGGGTAGCTTCCAGTCAGGCAACCCAAGGCAGAGATGTTTCAAGTCGTGACTTGAGTGCTGGTGATTTGGTTTTCTTTGACACTGACGGAGGTCACAACAGTATAAGTCATGTAGGAATATACATTGGTAGCGGACAATTTATCCATGCGGCATCAGGAAGTTCTACCCGTAAAGTTATAATTTCTGATATAACTTCCGGTTACTATGCAAACAATTTTATGAAAGCAAGACGAGTTATTTTATAATTTTTAAGCCACTCTTTGAGTGGCTTTTTTTTTAGCTAAAAAGGCTGCCGTCCAATGAATCTAATTCACCGGGTGGGCAGCCTTTTCAAAATTTACATTTCTGTTTTTTTATCTCTGGTCATTAATGCACCTACAGCACTTCTTGGGTCTTTATCTTCAAAAAGTATTTTATATGCTTCTTCTGTTATTGGCATTGAAACACCAAGTTTTTTAGCAAGGTCATACGCAGGTTTTGTGGTTGCCACGCCTTCAACAACCATATTTACTTCATCCAGTGCCTGCTGTACGCTCTTTCCCTGACCAATGAGAATACCTGCTCTTCTGTTTCTACTGTGCATACTTGTACAAGTAACTATCAGATCCCCTACTCCTGTAAGTCCTGAGAAAGTGTCTGCATTTCCTCCCATAGCCACCCCAAGTCTGGATATTTCTGCAATCCCTCTTGTCATAAGAGCAGCTTTTGTGTTGTCCCCATATCCCAGACCATCTGAGATTCCGGCACATAAGGCAATAATATTTTTTAGCGCTCCCCCCAGTTCAACACCAATAACATCTGTATTAGTATAGACTCTGAAATTCGGAGTCATAAATAAATCCTGAAGGAACTCAGCAATTTCTATGTTTTCACAAGCTGCTACCACAGTAGTAGGTATATCCCTTCCTATTTCTTCTGCATGGCTTGGTCCTGATAATACTGCTACATTGTTATCAGGCAATTCCTCTTTCATTATTTCTGAAAGTAATTTACAGGTCTCATTCTCAATTCCCTTTGAACAGGTTACAACAACTGTATCCTTGGAGATAATCCCTGCGAGGGTTTTGCAGTTCTGTCTTGTAGTTTGTGAAGGAACAGCCAGCACAACCACTTCTGCTTCTCTGCATGCCTCATTAATATCATTTGTAAATTCAACACTTTCAGCTACTTTAACACCAGGGAGCCTTGTAAGATGCTCCCTGTTTTTCTTTAACATTTCTATTTCTTCTACTATGGGTGACCACAATCTAACCTTGTTACCATTCCCTGATAACAATACCGCCATTGCCGTACCCATGCTTCCCGCACCAACAATTGCTATATTTCTATTCATGTTTGCCTCCCTATATTAACTAAATTAATCAAGCTTTTTTCTTTTCACCGATTTTGGATTCCGTTCCGTTCACAAGTCTCTTAATATTCCCGTTATGGCGGGCAATTGCCAATATTGACAGGAGTGCTGCGAATGTAATAAAAACCGGACTGTTCCCTTTTATGGCAGCCCCTATGGGAAATGCTAGACATGCTAATATTGACCCCAGCGACACGTATCTGGTAATTGCTACTATTATAACAAATACACCCAAAAGAATAAGTCCAAGTTTCCAGTCCATCATCATTACCACAGAAAATGAGGTTAGAATACCTTTGCCGCCTTTAAATCCGAAATAGACCGGCCAGTTATGTCCTGCTATTGCAGCGATACCGCCAACCATACCGCCTATCCCTGAAATGTTTAACGTAATTGAATCAGGTATGGAAGTAATAATCATATTACCTATAATATATGATAAAACTCCTTTAAGAATATCTCCGAATATTACAAGCACCGCCGCGGTTTTACCTAGTGTCCGCAAGGTATTTGTCATTCCTGCATTTCCGCTGCCATGCTTGCGTATATCAGTTCCGTAAATTCTCCCGACTATAATTGAAGTATTCAAACTTCCAAGTAGATAACCGATTATCATAACCAATAAAATCTTTACTAAAAAAAGACCCATCTTACCCTCCATAAGCCTAACCGGCTAAAAATCTTTAAAGATATTGATCCATAATCTCTTTTGTTATGCTTATGCTAATCTTCTTTTTCACGTTGCCTATGGATAAACCTTATGGGAGTACCTTCAAAGCCAAAATTCTTTCTCAGCTGATTTTCCAAATAACGCTCATAAGAATAGTGGAACAAATCTAAATCATTTACAAATACAACAAATGATGGTGGTTTAACACCAGCCTGAGTCATATAGTATATTTTTAATCTCTTGCCCTTGTCTGAAGGAGGCTGAACCATAGCAACAGCTTCATTTACAAGGTCATTCAACATTCCTGTAGAAATGCGGAAAGCTGCCTGGTCTGCAACAAACTTTATAAGCTCATAAATTTTATTTACTCTCTGCCCCGTTTTTGCAGATATAAAAAGAACCGGTGCATAGGTCATAAATCCAAGTTTCTCATGTACTACTTTCCTGTATTCCTCAAGTGTACCCGTTTGTTTTTCAATTAAATCCCATTTATTTATAACTATAATTGAGGCTTTTCCCTGTTGGTGCGCATAACCCGCAATCTTTGTATCCTGTTCGGTTACACCATCTTCTGCATCAATCATAATAAGGCATACATCTGCACGTTCAATGGCAGTCCAAGACCTGATTGTACTGTATTTTTCAATTGATTCGTTAATTTTGCTTCTTTTTCTTATTCCCGCAGTATCAATGAAAGTGTACCTCTGTCCATCCTTTTCCACATGAGTATCGATGGCGTCTCTGGTAGTACCCGGGATATTGCTTACAATAACCCTGTTTTCACCAAGTATTGAATTTATCAATGAAGATTTTCCTGCATTTGGCTTTCCTACAACAGCCACCTTTATAACATCTTCATCCTCTTCTTCATTAACCTCTTCAGGGAAATGTTCAAAAACCGCATCAAGCAAATCACCCATGCCAAGGCCATGTACCGAAGAAATAATCTGCATATCGCCCATACCCAGGTTGTAGAATTCATAAACATCCGGTGGAGGGTCACCAACCCTGTCAACCTTGTTTACACATAGTACAACAGGCTTCTGGGATTTTCTCAGCATAGTTGCAACTTCCTTGTCGGTAGCTGTCATACCATCCTTTGCATCCACCATAAAAATAATAACGTCCGCTGTTTCAATAGCAATTTCAGCCTGTCGCTTCATTTGTTGCATAATGATATCTTCGGAATAAGGTTCAATTCCTCCCGTATCTATTAATGTAAACTTTTTACTTCTCCACTCTATCTCGGTATATATCCTGTCTCTTGTTACGCCAGGAGTATCTTCAACAATAGAAATTCTGCTGCCTGCCAGGTAATTAAAAAAAGTAGATTTACCGACATTAGGTCTTCCAACGACTGCTACAACAGGTTTGCCCAAATACTACACCTCCACGTTTAATTGTTTTATTTATATACAATAGCTATTTTCCAATCAGTGCATTTACAAAATCACTGCCGGAGCTTTCAACTATTCGGATTTGAATATCTAGCTCCTCTTCTATACGTTCAACGGTATAGTCGTCAAGGAGGACATGTTCTCCGACTCTCAGCATATTCCTGCTTATTAAAAGTTCCTGTCCCAAATCACGGCCTTTCAGCTGCTTCACTATATCCTGTCCGGTAAGCAATCCCGTAACAGTTACATTGGGACCGAAAAAATCATTTTCTATATCATAAACATTGGCTTCCAAACCATTATATACATTTTTTATTTCATCTACCAATTGTAATATATTTTTATATACAAGTCTACCCGTTACCATACTTACCTTCCGGTGGGTAGGCTTTATATGTTTTTTCTTATTTTTAAGTTCTTGCCTGACTTCATGCCTGAGCAAAGCCACCATTCCAACACCATTTTCAATCTGCGGGAAATCCTCGTATTCCTCGTATTGGGGAATATCCATACCCGCATTAATATAAAACTCGTCAGACAGGTATATGACTCTGGAGCCTTTTTCTTTCAATAGTTTATTCTGCCATTTATGTACTTGATTTATAACATCCCCACTGCTTTCCATATCAAAGGGTTTCAATTGAAACAGGTCTTCCCTGTGCCTGCTAATACCTACCGGTACAATTGAAACGCTGTTTATGGAAGGGTACAGCCGGGACAAATCATCAATAGTCTTGTCCAACTCATTTCTATCATTAATATCCCTGCACAAAACAATCTGACAGTTAACTTCAATGCCGTTATCCGTCAACATTCTTATTTTGTCCATAACATCACCGGCAAACCTGTTTCCCAGCATAAATTTACGCAAGTCAGGGTTTGTTGTATGAACAGAGACATTTATGGGTGACATTCTATAATGTATGATTCTCTCAAGTTCTTCTTTTTTTATATTGGTGAGAGTAACATAATTTCCTGTAAGGAAAGAAAGTCTTGAATCATCATCTTTGAAGTATACTGTTTCCCTCATTCCCTTGGGAAGTTGGTCAATAAAACAGAAAATACACTTGTTGGTGCAGCTTTTTGCTCCATCAATAAGTGAGTCCTCAAATTCCAATCCTAAATCTTCATTCTCATCCTTTTCGACTTCTATCTCCCATATCTCGCCGTCAGGTTTTTCAATCTCCAGCAGCAATTCCTCAGAAGCCTGATAATATCTATAATCAAAAATATCCTTTATATTCTGCTTGTTTATGGACAACAGGAAATCTCCTGCCTCAACGCCGGCTTCTTCTGCTATGCTATCGTACTGAACCATACATATTTTTATTTTGTTTTGCAACGCTATAACACCATCCTACTAATTTTTCATAAACAAGCGAATATTTATCGCCCTATACTATCATTTGCATCTGCTAAAAAAATAGTCAATAAATTTTTTGTAGAAATCAAAAAGCAGCAAGATATCATCCTGCTGCTTTAATGACATATTATTATTTAGCTTCTACTTTAACTACCTGTTTGCCATCATAATATCCACATTCACCGCATACCCTGTGAGGCAGCTTGAAAACATGACACTGTGGGCAGCTTACTAGAGTTGGTGATGCCAGCTTCCACTGGGATCTTCTCTTACCTGTTCTTGCCTTGGACCATCTACGCTTTGGATTTGCCATCAATAACACCTCCCTACTATAATGCAACCATC
>JAEZUC010000037.1 GCA_023443515.1 Bacillota bacterium | reverse complement strand
GGTCTTGGCCTTGTACGTATTTCATGGCAAACCTCCGGAAGTATTCGTTTATTTACTATATTATACCACAAAAACCTGTTGAGAAATTACACAAAATGGCTATTTCGTGGGGTTTTCGGACAGTCTGACCACATAAGTACAAAAGTTTTGATACAATGCAAAGCCACTGATTTCAGTGGCTTTTGTTGTTTTTGGGGTGTGAATCTAAAGATTTATTTCTCACAATTTTCACTAATTAAATGTAAATATAAGGTTAAAATGCACCGGGGGGTGCAAGGGTGTGCACATTTTAGCGTAATAAGGGTTAGTAGGCTTAATAATTACTAATAGGGAGAAATCGTTCCTGCAGTATCATATGTTATTGAGACGTTATGAATCAATGCCTTTTCCTGACTTATTGAAATACTCAATAATTAACTGGTTTGTTAAAATGAGAAGAGAATTAAAGTGTCCCTTGGAAATATGAGCCCACAGGAGTACCTACGAAGACTTGGAATAGTTGTTTGGCTGACCAAGAAAACGTCCGACCCACATGTATTTGTTCTTGTCATAAAGAAGACCCCCTTTCAATAGTAACTTAACTTGCCTATGCCTTAATTTACCCTTTCAACTAAATAATAGATGACATTTACCTAACATTTGGGGTACATATCAATGTGCTGGGTTAAATATAAAAATTAACTATTTTGTAAGTGCCTTCTAATTATGGATTGAAATATGGAGATATATATGTATAATTATGTTGTAGGAGGGGTAAAAATGGAAAAAGAGGAAAAAGAGGAAACAAATAAGATATTGTGGTTATTACCATTTACAGTTCTTAAAGATAAAAAAGTGAATACTTTAATATGGTTTATATGTATAATCATGTTCAGTAATTTAGGGGTAATTTTCTTGGTAATTAATGCTATAAACAATGGTAGTGGTATTTCTTTTTCGGAAGTATTTGGGACTGGAGCTCTTTATTCAAATGGAGTTTCATTACTAGCATCTTATGTGGCTACAATAGCATTTGATTTTATTAATCAAACAAAAAATACAAAATTTATTACATATAAAACTTTTACATTGATTATAAGTATATTATTGTTAGCATTTCTTTCACTAGGGTATTCATCTATATACAAAGTTGAAGAATTATCAATGATAGCTAATGCATTCCAAATTATACTGTATATAGTATCAATTGTAGTAAGTTTATATATTTTCTCTTTGTCATGTATGGAGTTAAATGATCAATATGACAAATACTCTGAATATGATGATAGTAGTAGAAATACTATCGTTAATAAGAGTAAGAATTCAAATAAAGATGGAAAGGGGAATAGTATATAATGTTAGTACCATATATAGAAATTAATCAGCCAATAGGCACTTTTTATATAACTAAACTTATTCCAGAAACTATATTAGCATGTACTAAAGTGAATAGACGTTCGGAGAGTTATATAGGCATTCAAAGATCATTAGATAATAAAAAGGTAAACCAAATAGAAGATTATTGTGATGATCCAGATGCAACATTTCCTACACCGATAATAATAGCCGTAGATAGTAAAGAGGTAGATATAAACGGGAATAATATCGAATTTAGTGAAAAAAGAGTTATAGGAGAAATAATCGATGGGCAACATAGAATTGAGGGTTTAAGAAATAGCAGTAATAAGCTTAAGTTTGAGCTTCCAGTAGTATTTATGTTTGATTTAACATCTGAAGAAAAGGCATATGTTTTTTCAGTAATAAATAGTAATCAAAAGCCAGTATCTAAGTCATTAATCTATGACTTATTTGGCTTAAGTGATAAAAGAAGTCCGTATAGAACAGCTCATGAAATTGCCAGAGGATTAAATACAGATGAGGAATCGGCATTTTATGGTAAATTAAAAATGCTAGGTAAAAAAGAAGGAAAAGAAAGTTCATTATCTCAAGGAACTTTTGTATATTACTTATTAAAATGTATTAGCAAGAATCCAGACAAAGATTCAATTGATATAAAAAATAAAAAAGAATTAATTGATGATGAATCACTTCCATTAAGGTATTATTTTATTCAAAATAAGGATGAAATAATATATAAAGTTATTAGAAATTATTTTAATGCTGTTTCAAGAGTGTTTAGTAATGAATGGGAGAAATCAGAAGAATTTATTTTGGCAAGAAGTACCGGATATGGGGCTTTTATGAGGGCATTCCCTTATGTATATAATATAGGAGATGAAAGAAATACATTAACAGAAGAGTTCTTTTTTGAGATATTTAATTCACTAAAAGATGATTTCTATACTAAATATAAGTTTACATCAGATGTATTTTCGTCGAATGAGCAAGAACAGAATAGACTCTCTAAAATAATAATAGATTTAATTACGAAAACAGTGGATTTTAAAGGTTGGGCTTAGCCTTACCAGAACTCGATAGGCGGGTTGATGTCAAATGATGAGATAGCTTAAATATAGGGGCATGAAGAAGCGCAAATTTTCTTGCTTTAATTCATAGCTTTGTATAATATGTAAATATATGAGATATTATACACTTATAAGGTAATACATGACTGCAAAGGAAGCTTCTGTGAAGCGGAACATACCTGAAGGCAGAGTACAGGTCTTTTTGAGTAAGTTCGTATTAAAGGAGGCGCTCATCTAGATGAATATTGGATGACATATAAAGACACTAAAATATCTTAAGATGCCAGAATAGAAAATATATAATCCAAATAGAGAGGATGTGAATAGAGAGACGTGCACCCATTTTTAAAATGGCCTGGTGGGAAAAGATGGTTGATTGCAAATTATGGGCATATTTTTCCGCCTGTATATAATCACTATTTTGAGCCGTTTCTTGGTGGCGGATCTGCTTTTTTCTCTCTGATGCCACAACAGGCCACTATATCCGATATCAACGGTGAATTAGTAAATACATATCGAGTTATGGCAAGAAATCCAGTACTGCTTCGGGAGCAATTAGCTCAACATCAAGCACAACATTCTGTTGCTCATTATTATGCAGTAAGAGCCAATGTGCCTAATGATGTCATCGAGCGAGCTGCCAGATTTCTTTATTTAAACAGAACATGCTTTAATGGCATGTATCGTGTCAATCGTTTAGGTGAATTTAATGTACCAATTGGTACGAGAAAGCAGTTTATTGATGACGTGGCTAATTTTGAAGAGTATTCAAAGGCGCTCCACAATGTTCACATACGAAAACAGGATTTTGTTGATACGATACGAGAAGCCAATGAGGGAGATCTCGTATTTGCCGATCCTCCATATACAATAGCCCACAATCAAAATGCTTTTATTAAGTATAACGAGCGGTTGTTTTCTTGGAAGGATCAGAAAAGGCTTTTAGCTGCCCTTGTCAGAGCGAGAACCCGTGGTGCAATTATAATTGCAACAAATGCTGATTACCCGCCTCTAAGACAAATGTATGAAGATAATCAGTTCATCACTCAAACGGTAGGTAGATTTAGTTCCATCTCAGGATCAAGAGGTGGTAGAGGCATACAAAATGAACTTTTAATATCTTCGTATCAAATTAACCTTTAGAAGAGTGAAAGAAAATATACTTTTGAGGATGCTCTAATGCTTAACTATCGGTCACCTCATTAAGGAGAGAACGGTTATGGTTCGTATTGCGTTGATTAGTGATATTCATTTTGGTTTATACTCAAGGACAACTGAATTTTCTGTTCCTGGAGAGCCCATCCAAGATGAGAATACAGGTGCGGTGTCATTAAGGAATAGTCTGATTTCTATTCTTAAAGACGCTGATGTGGAATATCTTTGTATAGCAGGTGATTTGACATCTGTTGGGAGTCCACAGGAATTTGCTTTTTGTGAAAATACAATTATTTCTATAGCACAGGAAGCTGGAATATCACGAAATAACATAATATTTGGATTAGGAAATCATGATATAGATTGGAGAATATCTGAATTGTATGCCTCATATAACGAGTATTCATCTGATTTTCCACATGAATTAGTCAAAGATAAGTATCGTAGGATTGCAGCAAGCGCAGCATTGATTAATACTTCATCTATTTCAAAATTCAGCTCTAATGGTCCAGCTCCATGTTCTGGAGTTGTTGAAAACGATGATTTCATAATGTTTATTCTAAATTCTGGTTGGTGCTGTACACAAGACCAAGCGGTTTCTCATGGTAAGCTTGATATAGACCAATTGAATTGGTTTGATAAGTGTGTAAAACATTATAAAACTGATGCTCGTTGGAAAATAGTGCTTATGCATCATCATCCATGTGGTTACAGCTACCCTACACCTATTTTTGATATATCTATGCTTGAAGAAAGTGGCCATTTTCTAGATGTTGCAGGCAGAAATGGTGTTCATCTAGTATTGCATGGGCATAGGCATCATCCACGAGCTGAAACTAATCAAAAAGGTGAATGGGCTAATCCTATAACATTTGTTTGTGCCGGAAGTCTTACAGTTAATTCTGGTCATAGAAGCAATGGTGATATACCTAACACTTTACATATTATCGAATTAACTGACGATGTTGGCGTGTTAAAATTGTTAAATTATCAGTACTCACCCGCTGAAGGTTGGCTCCCTATAAAAAACAACTGCCCAGCAACACCATTAGATTTCAAAATGATGCTTGGCAAAATATTTACTAAAGATGAAATTAATGAGTCAATTTTGAGATTATGTGATAATAAGGTGCTTACTTGGGAAGATTTAGATGAAAGCTTACGTTTCTGTAGAATCAATGATCTTAATGAGAGAATAACAGAGAAGTTGTCAAATACTCATAAAAAGATAGGCACTTTTCCTGATGAGGTTATTCTGATTAAAAATGGAGGTGGCTTATGAGTAGGCTTGCAGATTTAATAAAAGGATCTGACAGGCAGAATCCTTTTAGTGATAGCCAGGCACGTAATTTTTCTGATACAAAAGTAATTAATGAGTTTTGTCCTATATCGAACTATTGGTCACTCTTTAATGATCAGCACGAAATACTTTTAGGTACACGTGGGAGCGGGAAAACTTTTTTGTTAAAAATGATGCGTTATTCTATGCTAAAAAGGATTCAAGATCCTCAAGCAGAACAATTTGCTAGCCAGAAAAAATTTATTGCATTATATATTCCGATGTATTTGGAATTTGTAACACATTTAACAAGTTTAGATACATCTGAAGAACTACAAATTCAACTTTTTCAATTTGCATTTAACTGTTTGTTAGCACAGTCATTATTAACTGAATTGACCGCTATATTATGTGAGGAGTCTGACAAGTTAACACGTGCAAAGACGAATCTCTTCTTGACTATTGACCTAAACAATATGTGGTTTAATGATGGAGCAAATGATGTTTCTGATTTATTTTCTTTGACTACTAAGATAAATAAGTTATTTTACAATTTTGATATTAAAAAAAGTGACATAAACAAAGTTCCGCCTGTTTTCAGAAGACAAATAGGTTCTTCTATATTATCCGTTAAAGAATTAATTGCAAAACGATTAAAACTATCAGAAGAACCTACTTGGATAATATGTATTGACGAGGCTGAATTTTTGACAGAACCATTGCAAAAGTGCATTAATAGCGTATTTCGTTCAGATTCTAAACGTATGGCATTAAAGGTTGCTACGCTTCCATATTATCATAGGACTTTGGAAACATTAGAGCCAAATATATCAGTTTCTGCTGGAAACGACTTCAGCTATCGCGTTGTTGATATGAAATATGATAGCCTTGATTTTCGCAACCTAACAAATAATCTATGTTCTCATAGATTAAAAGCTCGTTTTGATTCAAAACTTAAAATTGAGACGGTTGAAGATTTTGTGGGACGTTGCGGAAAAGATGATCAAATAGACTACTATAGGCAATCAGTGGACTCTAAAAATTCAAGTTATGATGTTATTATAAAAGAAATTATTAATGAGTTTTCTGAAAAAAGAAAACAAAGTGCAAATAACTATCCTAACCCTAGGAAAACAATATATGATAAATTTACACCAATTTTTTTTACTCGCCGTATGTATATGATGTCAAAGAGAGGAAATACCAAGCCAGGATGGTACGCAGGGGGTCCAATGATACGGAAAATTTCTCAAGGGAATCCTAGGGCGTTTATTCAGATAATGAATAATCTTTTTGAAAAAGCACGAGCTAGTGAACTAACTCCTAAGGTTCAACATGATGTTCTATATGAATATGCTGAAAGCCTTTGCGAATCTACCCAAGCACTTGAAATGTATGGCCCTCTAATATATAGAGAGCTTGATAAGATTGCCACAATACTACATAATCATGTGCATAATTCTGAATTGATATCAGCTGGGTGCAATTTCACCTTAAATTTTCAAAATGACGAGTCATTTCTTCATGCAAAGAAATGGATTCAATTAGCGATTGCATATACAAGACTGATTGTGGACGAAAATACGCTTAAAAATGGAATTGATAAAAATACTTATTATTTATTATCCAACACTTACGCAGCAAAATACTGGCTACCAATGAGAGCTGATATTTCTCCTCAAAAAATAAAAGTAGTTGACGACCAAGTATATACTTATACGGTAAAAATGCCAAAGAAACAAACAGATAACTCCACTAATGAGCAACTGTCACTTTTCGAGGAGGATATGTTATAATGATTATTGAAAATACAGAATATTGTAAAGATTATTTTAATGCTGATGATTTTTACTTTTTTGCTGTTGGGTATGAGCATCGATCATATTACTTGCATGACCGACTGGTATCAGATTTAGGCAAATTGAAGGCGATCGTTTTCACATTAGACGATTACAAAGACTATGAGCATACCCGAGATAAAATCGAAAAATTTGAAAAAGACGGTATACCAATATATACGGAAAGCTATTTTAATTATGAAAACGTGCAAGATAAAATTGTTAGTGAAATAAAAAACGCGATGGAATGCAATGATTCAATTACCGTTCATATTGATTATTCATCTATGCCTAGAAGTTGGTATTGTAAATTGCCTATTTTGTTACAGAGCATTATAAGAAAAGTTGACAAGGTTTATTTTTGGTATTGTGAAGGTGAATATCCTTCTACATATGAAGAGTATCCAAGTGCTGGAATTGATGCATTTTCATTTTTTTCAGGCAAACCTTCTTTGCAAATTGGAAATAATAGAATGCACATTTTGGCTCTTGGATATGATGCGATTAGAACGCAAGCAATAGTTTCGATAACAGATCCTGATTATCTTATTGTTTGCTATGCATATAATCCAGATCGTGAAGGTTTCTCTGATAGTATTAAAAAAGTAAATCAACATATATTTTCAAGAGCTGCCATATCTCTTTCGCTTCGTTTGAATGATTTTTCGTTTATGTTATCAAAATTAAGTGAAACAGCAAATGAATTGCTCTTAACAGGAGATGTTATCTTAATACCTGATGGACCAAAACCATTAATATTTGCAATTTCACTAATTCCAGATTTGCTGAATAAAAGTGGTGTTACTTGCCTTCATGTAGCTAGGAATAGTGGCCATTTTAAAGCGATTGATGTCATGCCTACTGGAATTATATATGGTTTTTTAATGCAAACTGAGTAATGAGTTATTTTCTGAAAAAGCCATGGGATATAAATTGAGGTATCCATGGCTTTTTTTCAGTATGTACTTGACATATGATTGGATAGATGTTTTCTTGGTGATACTGGCTCTTGATTTATATTTTGTGAAATAGGTTTTCTAGTGTCTTGGTAGTATACGAACACATACATTTGACTTACTGTAAAATAGTCATTCTTTTGGATGATCTACCCGGATTATATCTTGATCCGACTTTGAGCTGTGGTTATTCCGCTTGCCGACCGCTTTGCTAACAGTGCGGTTGAAAATATAAGTACCGGTATATTTCTCATTTCTCAGTATATCGTGGAGGCTGCTCTTGCCGAAGGGCCGCCCGGACTTGCTCCTGTAGCCCTCAAGGTTCATGGTGTCAAAATTGACACTCTAATCACATCAAATTTACAGGAGGTATAAAGTATGTTTGAAAGGTTGAATTACTTACATAAGGTAAATGAACTCACAGAAAAACAGCTTGATATTGCGGTATCAAAGGGATGGATAACCGCCGAGGAAAAAATGAAGATAATTGGATAATAGTACAAATATAATACAAAATATTGCAAAATATACACTTTTGTAACATTGACGACAAATATACATAATATGATATTAAAGGAGGTGATTTTATGCAACAAGATTATCTTGAATATCAGAAAAATTTACAGGAGATTAACAATAGAAAATATTACGATAAATTCCCTAACTATCAGAATCGTAACACCTTAAATACTAATAATAAAAATATTCTAAGTAAACATACGGAAACAGAAACTCAAACCCATGTTCATGAATTTGAAAATAGCACTAAGTTGGCAGAGGAAAATGATGATAGGCATAATCATCGTGTAGCTGGTGTTACTAGCCAAGTTATTCCACTACCAGGAGGTAACCACAAGCATGTTATTTTATCAAATACGGATTTTTTTGACCATCATCATGAAATAGGAGTAGAAACAGGGCCAGCCATTGATGTTGGTAATGGTAAGCATGTTCATTTTGTAAAAGGGAAAACAACTATAGATGACGGTCATTTTCACAATTTTGCATTTACAACACAAATTCAATCACCGCTATTACCTTTAAAAGACTAAACATGTAAATAATATTGCAAAAGGGGGATTACTCAGAAATGGGTAGTCCTTTTATATTTTTGACAGAAAGAAGTGATGTCGTTGGCAGGTGAATGCGGATACCGCTGCTTAAACGAGGAACGGATCAGAACATTGGAGCAAAACCATTCGGAAACAAAAGTTTACGTCAAAGCTATAAAGGAGGACTTAACCGAGATAAAGGCAGATATTAAAAAAAGAAACGAGAGCGACAACAAAGCCTGGTCGCCAATTATGTTAGAGCTTATAAAAGCCCTTACTACAGCAATAACCGTTATCGGTGCTATAGTAGGGGCTTTAAAATTTACGGGGAAGTGAGGTCTGCTAAATGGCAAGTGTAAAGTTTAAATACCAGGATGAAAAAGCAGTTTATCCAAAGTTGGTTAATGCATTAAATATTTTGTGTGTTGCAAAGGGCAAGAACTGCATCTGCACCTCTGGTTACAGGAGTCTGGAAAAACAGAAAACTGTAAATGAACAATCCTTACAATGTCATAAAGGAGCATACCAAAAACCAGACGGGTCAGTTTGGACAAGTGATGGTAAGTGTTGGGCTGCTGCTTACGGTAAATCAAATCATTGCTATTGTATTGCAATGGATATAACAGATAGTTGGTTTCAGGCTCTTACTAATGCTGAATTGAAAAAGTATGGGCTTGTTAAACCAATAAGCTATGAGCCATGGCATGTGCAGCTGTTGGAACACAACGGAATAAGTCAGGAACAAAAGGAAGCAATCAGGGACAGTGTACTTAAGGGGGTAAATGAGGAAATGGAAGTAAAAGAATTTCAATCAATGGCCGGATTGACCGCAGACGGAGTGGCAGGCCCTAAAACAAAAGACAAGGCCAAAGAGATTTTAAGGGTATGCCAGAATATTCTTGGGAATGATTATAGCACCGCCAAGGAGGTTATTATGGCAACTCAATCCAGCCCGGTCATGTGGCTTGGACTGCTTAAAACAGTAAAATACTTTGACAGTTTCATTATGAATATCGTGAAAAAGATGGGGGGAGCAAAGTAATGAAAGAAAAGATTGCAAAACTGATAGACGTAAAGACGATTGTAACTATTGCCTTGGTAGGAGCGGTGATAGTGTTTACCGCCAATGGCAAAATTGATCCTGAAAAGCTTACATCAATGGCAACAATGGCAGTTTCTTTTTTCTTTGCAGTAAAACTGAAGGATCAAAAATAAGGATATGATACCCGGGACTAATACTCCCGGGTAAAAAATTTTTACCATTTACACGAACATATATTCTATAGATTGGAGTCAAATATAAAATAAAATTTGGAGTGGAGGAATCATATTTTACTAAACAGATATGAAGGAAAAGGGAAAAATAAAATGCAAATTATCCATAATATGGTAGTGCTCTTGATTTTTATAATGTATAATTATTTTAACATCAAGTAAGTCAGAATTTTTCTAGGAGAGTTCTTAAAATATGAAAAAGTTAGTCATTTCTTTTTATTAGTTATAGCAATAAGTATATTAACAGCCTGTAACAATTCAGGACCTCAGATAGAACAATATGATGGTAGGGAATTAAATATTGGTATTCTTGGTAATCTGCCTAAAATAACAGAAGGCCAGATTAATTTTACAAAGGTACAATTTTCAGATTTAAAAAAGTCTGATTTATCCGCAATATATGATGCAATTTTTATAGTTCAGGATAGTATGCCTGAAGGCACAGAAACAAAATATATAAACTATTGTAAGAACTCTAAAATCCCATTCTTTTTTATTGGTATGGAGCCTTTTGACAATAATGATCAAACATATGCAACAGGTTTTATGTACAAAGATAATAAGAGCATTTCCTGGACATATGGCTTTCCTGAGAATATCGTAAATGATAAGAATATTAAAGATGTTTACACTAAGATTTTTCAGGATATTTATAAAAATACAATTCCGCATAAAAAGGATTAACTACAAATAAATAAGGAGCTACTAATGTCGAAAACAATCCACGTTTATTCCGTAAAAAATTTCCGGCTGGTGTTGCCTTTTCGTTTTATTCGGATATAATAAATACAAAGAGGTGAATTATTAATGCTTAAGATATTTGAGGTTACAGGATTTAAAAGTTTTAAAGATACAATAAAGTTAGATTTTTCGGATGTTCGTGATTATAAATTTAATGGTAATTGCATTACTAATAATCTATTAGGTAAGGTTATCATTTACGGGAAGAACTCTGTTGGTAAATCTAATTTTGGACTTGCAATATTTGATATTGTTTCTCATTTATCAAACAAAAATGTCACCCCTGGACTTTATGACTATTATTTAAATGCTAATAGTATCAACGACTATGTGGAATTTCACTATGTCTTTAAGTTCGACCAGCAGGAGGTTGACTACAGGTACCGTAAAAATAACAAGCATACACTGACGTATGAAAGAGTTTCTATTAATGAAACAATACTTTATGAATACGATTATAAGCAGAACAAAGGTAATACCGAAGGAATAAAGGAAATCGCTCCTACATTGAACTGGGCGTTTCAGGATGTTGATTCAATTCTGAAATATGTAATGAATAACACCGTTCTTGATGACAGCCATCCCCTACGGAGAATGATGAGATACGTTTCTAACATGCTTTGGTTTAGAAGCTTGGATGAAAATAGATATATTGGTTACAAGAATAAAAGCAACGATTACTACGACTTTATTTTTGAGCCGGAAGTACTATCTGAATTTGAAAGCTTTCTTCACAAATCAGGAGTAGAAGATAATTTGGTTGTGAAAGAGGACAATGATGGTCAAAAACGTTTATACTTTAAGACCGGTACTCCACTACCATTTTTTAAGGTTGCATCAAGTGGTACAAGAGCTTTATATACTTTTTTCTATTGGTATAAGACATGCACCGATGTTACATTTATGTTTATAGATGAGTTTGATGCTTACTACCATTATGAGCTGTCTGAAAGTATAGTTTCAATGTTGGAAAAGATGACCGATACTCAGATTATTTTGACATCGCATAATACAAATCTGCTTACCAACCGGATAATGCGACCAGACTGCTATTTCATATTAACCAAGGAAAAATTAATATCTCTTGTAAATGCAACCAATCGGGAGCTTCGAGAAGGACATAATTTGGAAAAGCTATATATGAGTGGTGAATTTAATGGATAAAACCAGTAGAATACTTATTCTTGTTGAAGGTGCAAAGACTGATTTTCGACTAATGGAACATCTTCTACATATATATGGTATTGACAATAACCATGAGATAGTACCGTATAATACAAATATCTATGTATTATATCAAGAGATGTTCGCCGATGGGGATCCATCTTCCATTGATTTATTGCAGATGCTTAAAGAAAGGGAAAAAGACCCCGCTAAAAAGAAAATCTTTGATGCCCGATATTCTGATATTATTTTAATATTTGATTTTGAACCACAGGACCCGCAGTTTTCCGGTGATAAAATATTGGAGATGATGCGATATTTCACAGAGTCCTCGGATATGGGCAAATTATATTTAAATTATCCTATGGTTGAGGCATTTTACCACATGAAAGCCATACCAGACAAGGACTATAATGATTGCACAGTCTCACTAAATGAATTAATAGAAGGAACCTATAAACAAAGAGTTAACAGAGAAAATCGTAACCGTAATTATTCTAAATTTGCTGTCAATCGTGAAGAATGCAATATAGTGATCCAGCAAAATATTGATAAGGCTTGGGGTATATTGGGATCTGGACAAGCGGCAGGTACTGACCAACTACTATTTCCTGATTTATTTGAAGTTTTAAAGCAACAACTTCTTAAAGTAGAAACTGATAAGGTTATCCCGGTACTTTGTACATGTGCATTATACATTGTGGATTATAATCCCATGTTTATAAAAGAGTGATTTTACTGGTTGATTTATATTTTATGCCTATACCCCCTTATATCCGTTATTTGCACCAAAATACAGAAGGCAGGAAATATTTGGAAAGTATAAAATAGAAATAGGAAAGATATTAAGAGAAATATGTACAAGAAATAATGTAGAAATAATAGAGGCTAATGCATGTCCTGATCA
>JAEZUC010000033.1 GCA_023443515.1 Bacillota bacterium | reverse complement strand
GGTCTTGGCCTTGTACGTATTTCATGGCAAACCTCCGGAAGTATTCGTTTATTTACTATATTATACCACAAAAACCTGTTGAGAAATTACACAAAATGGCTATTTCGTGGGGTTTTCGGACAGTCTGGCCACAATTTGTCTGAAAAGCCTGATTTATCAGGCTTTTCAGCGTTTTAGAAATAAAAAACGGACACTATTTTGAAATTAAAATTCAAAATTAGTGTCCGTTTTTAGTTATTTAGAGGAACGTAATGACAATGAAGTCCTTCATTTTAATTCACAGGCTTTATAATATTTTTGTAGGTTATTAACATTGATATAATAATTTGTGGATAAAAAATTAGTTTTTTATATAAAATGTGAATAAAAAAGAACCATGATTATTTTTAAACCATGGTTCTTAAAAAATATTTACCTTTTCTTAATTTGGATTTTACTGACCATAAGATAGGAAAGTAAAACGATAATTACCCCAGTTACTATGGTATTCACATTACTATAGTTATGATGTTCAATTGAAAAGCTGTTGTACAAATTTACTATGGATAAAAATGCACCTGCAATAGTTATGGGAACTCCTGAAAATACATTGGTAAATGTAGTGACATTGTACCGTGCCAGTCTGTATGCACCTGCAATAGGAAACATCACTGCAAGTAAATACCCAATTACTGTTACATCAAAGAAACTTATTTTCCAGGCAATTATTATTGGAGCTACACCAAAGGAGATTAAGTCCGAAAGCGAATCCAATTCTTTTCCAAGTTCACTTGTACTATCCAACATTCTTGCCACCTTGCCGTCAAATCTGTCTGTTAATGCTGCCACCATAACTAAAAGGGATGCCTGAATCAAGTCGTCTTTTATTGCAAATAGTAATGCAATAATTCCAAGTGAGAGATTTATAAACGTTAGGAGGTTAGGCAATGAATGCTTAATCGTGTTTTTCAAATGATCCACCCTCTACTTTAAAATAATAATTACGCTTTTTACGGTTAATTTCTATTTCGTAAAATATATAAACTTAATTATATATGATTTACATATAATATAGATTATAATTAATATCATAAAAATTAACAAGCTAAATAATTTGCTAATCTATTATACGAGTTTAAGTTTACTAAGTATGATAGTCATTACTTATATTAGAGAAATGGATGATACTATTATGAATAATTTTAAGTATATTTTTTTTGATCTTGACGGTACACTTATTGATACTGTCCCTTTGATTTTGGATTCTTTCAATTACACATTTATTCACCATTTTGGCGAAACACGTCCTGAAGAAGAGACAATAAGCTATATTGGTATGCCTTTAATCAATCACTTGAGAGATTTATATCCAGGACACGAAGAGGAGCTAGCAAAGACTTACAGGGATTATAATGATAGAAGACATGACAGCTGTATTGGAGTTTTTATTGGGATTTTTGAGACTATAAAGAGACTATATGAAAAAGGCATAATTATGGGAGTTGTTACATCAAAAAGGAGAGAATTGGCTCTCAAAGGCTTAAAACTATTTAATCTTGATCAATTCTTTATATTTGTTAACGGATCGGAGGATTCAAAAAAACACAAACCGGATGGTGATCCATTAATTGTTGCGATGGGTAAAGCTGGAGTTAAAAACAAGGATGAAGTTTTATACGTAGGGGACAGTCCGTTAGACATATTGTGCGCAAAGAATGCAGGAATCAGAAGTGCCGCTGTGGCATGGACATACAGTAAGAGAACTGATCTTGAAAGGGTTGAGCCGGATATATTTATAGAATGCCCTGCTGACCTACTAAAGTATGTCTAAATTTGCATAAACACAAGCAGTTTGAGTAAAATATAAAACTACTTGATTAAACAGGAGTGGTTTTATGGCCAAAACGGTAGTAGCGATATTTGAAGCTTATGAAAATGCTGAAAAAGCAGCCTATGAAATCCGTGAAAAAGGGCTTAGAACGGATAATATATCTATAATAACCAAAACAGGAAGCAATATAAACAGATATAAGCCCAATAACGACGTAAATATAGAAACAAGCGGGAAAAACAGCAAGCCCTTCGTCAGACCAGCAAGCTTAAGTGTAAGAATCTCTGACGGCATAGTAACAGGGGGTATTATTGGAGGTATTGCAGGTATACTTATAGGCGGAGTAAGTATGTTTGTTCAGGGTTTGGGTTTTGTTGCAGCAGCAGGGCCTATAGGAGGCCTATTTATAGGGCTGTTTGCAGGTGGAGTAATAGGAGGATTTATTGATTTCCAAGTTCCCAGAAATAAAAAAAAGGAGTTTGAAAAATTAGTTTCTAACGGTAAGGCTCTATTTAGTATGATGACCGATGAAGAACGTTCTGAGGATATTCTTGAGATCTTAAAAAAGAATGGGGCACTAATGGTTGAAAAATATCAGTAGCGAATATTTCCCGATTTGCATAAATAGTATTATAATGGGTCAATCATTATAATATATTATAATGTATTAAGGAGTTCAATTATGGAAATATCGTTTAACAGGTCATTAAACAATGTTGTAAAAACATCAGAAGCGAAAGAATTGGCCAATGAGAAATTTATTCTCCTGAATGAAATAGAAAAGGTAAAAGTTGAATTGCAAAAGGCCTACAAAAATTTTGACTATGTAAATGATTCATTAATGGTTGACTACTATACATACCAGATAAAGGCCTATGAAACAATGTTTGAATTTTTGATAAAGAAGGCAAAAGCCATAGGCATTAATCAATTGTAATTGGACCTAAAAGGACCTTATTCCACAGTGAATAAAGTCCTTTTTTATTTTTACAGAATATTTACCGTACATAGTTAATATATTTCTTATAGCAGGGACAAACCTTTTATAGGAAGGGGCAGTAATATGAATATAGGAAAAGGGTTTAAAAAACTTTTCATCAATATAATTCTTGGTGTTATTTTATTAATAATTATTAACTTTATAGGCTTATATTTTGATTTCAATATAGCACTTAATATTTACTCTGCTTTGATAATTGGAATTCTTGGAGTACCCGGGCTTATACTTTTGGTATTTTTACAGTTTATGGTATGACTAATTAATACAAAATAATTGGTGTACTGTTATAATAAACAATTTTTAGTATTTATTAGTGTCTAATTAATATATTATGTAAATCTGTATATTGGATGATATTTATAAAATACAAGGAAACTGTTAACGGTGTATAAGGGAATTTCAAAGGATTTGTATAAAAAATGTTGTATACAAAGAACAAAACAAAGGCTGTACAACCTTTACAAATGGGCAAAAAAATGATAGAATATGTCGTTGAATAGTGTTTTTAGTTATTAAGGAGGTAAGTTAAAATGTCAAGACATAAACAATCGATGGATGGCAATACAGCTGCCGCACACGTATCCTATGCGTTTACAGATGTTGCTGCTATTTACCCAATCACACCTTCAAGCCCAATGGCCGACTCTGTTGACCAATGGTCTGCTGCAGGTAGAGAAAACATTTTTGGTAGTCAGGTTAAAGTTGTTGAACTACAGTCTGAGGCAGGAGCTGCGGGAACTGTTCATGGTTCATTAGCTGCAGGTGCTCTTACAACAACATTCACAGCATCACAAGGTCTTCTTTTGATGATTCCTAACATGTATAAAATCGCAGGCGAATTACTTCCTAGCGTTTTCCATGTTTCTGCACGTACAGTTTCTACACATGCATTGAACATCTTCGGTGATCATAGTGACGTATATGCTTGCCGTCAAACAGGTTTTGCAATGTTAGCTGAATCAAATCCACAGGAAGTAATGGATTTAAGTGCAGTTGCACATCTAGCAACAATTGAAGGCAAAGTTCCTTTCATAAACTTCTTTGATGGTTTCCGTACATCCCACGAAGTTCAGAAAATTGACACATGGGATTATGCAGACTTAAAAGAAATGTGTGATATGGATTCAATAAAGGCTTTCCGTGAGCATGCATTGAACCCTGAAAAGCCATCAATGCGTGGTTCACATGAAAATGGAGATATATTCTTCCAGCACCGTGAAGCATGTAATACTACATATGATAAATTACCAGCTGTTGTTGAAAAATACATGGCAAAGGTAAACGCTAAACTTGGTACAAATTATGATTTATTCAACTATTACGGAGCAGCTGATGCTGAACATGTTATAGTAGCTATGGGTTCATTCTGTGATGTAGCTGAAGAAGTAGTAGACTACTTAACTGCTGCAGGTGAAAAAGTTGGTCTTATCAAGGTTCGTTTGTATCGTCCTTGGGTTTCCAGCAGTTTGCTGAAGGTTCTTCCAAAGACAGTAAAGAAAATAGCTGTTCTTGACCGTACAAAAGAACCAGGAGCATTGGGTGAACCATTGTATCTTGATGTTGCTACTACTCTTCGTGAAGCAGGACTTAATGATATAGTTGTAACTAATGGCCGTTATGGTCTGGGTTCAAAGGATACTCCTCCATCTTCAGTATTTGCAGTATTTACTGAACTGAAAAAGGATGCTCCTAAGTCACGCTTTACATTAGGTATCGTAGATGATGTTACACATTTAAGCTTACCTGAAATCAAGCCAGCTCCTATAACTGCAGCAGCAGGTACTGTTGAATGTAAGTTCTGGGGTCTCGGCGGAGATGGAACTGTTGGTGCTAACAAGAATTCAACTAAGATTATCGGTGACCACACTGATAAGTATATTCAGGCATATTTCCAATATGACTCAAAGAAAACAGGTGGTGTAACTATTTCTCACCTTAGATTCGGTGATAAGCCAATCAAGAGTCCATATTACATAAATCAGGCTGACTTTGTTGCATGTCACAACCCATCATACGTTGTTAAAGGATTCAAGATGGTTCAGGATGTTAAACCGGGCGGAATCTTCATGATCAACTGTCAGTGGTCTGATGAAGAATTAGATACTAAATTGAATGCTGCAGCAAAGAAATATATTGCAGACAATAATATTCAGTTATATACAATAAACGCTATTGATAAAGCAGCTGAAATTGGTATGGGTAAACGTACCAATACTATCCTTCAATCCGCATTCTTCAAGCTGGCAAAAGTAATGCCAATTGATGAAGCTATTAAGTTCATGAAGGAAGCTGCTAAGAAGTCTTACGGCAAGAAGGGTGACGCTATTGTAGAAATGAACTACAAAGCTATTGATGCAGGTGTAAGCGCACTTCATAAAGTTGAAGTTCCTGCTTCATGGGCAAATCCTGAAGCTGATCCTGCAGCACCTGAACTCACAGGTCGTCCTGAATTAGTTGATATGGTTAAGAATCTTCTTAACCCAATAGCTTTAATGGATGGTGACAGCTTACCAGTATCTGCATTTGCTAATATTGCAGACGGACAGTTTGAACAGGGTGCTTCTGCATATGAAAAGCGTGGAACAGCAGTATTGGTTCCGGAATGGGATGCAAACTTATGCTTACAATGTAACAGTTGTGCATTTGTATGTTCACATGCAACTATTCGTCCATTCATGCTTAGTGATGATGAAATAAAGGCTGCACCTGCTAATATTAAATTAGCGGATACTAAGCCAAAAGCTAGTGATTACAAATTTACTATGAGTGTATCTCCTTTGGATTGTATGGGTTGTGGTGAATGTATCACAGTATGTCCTGTTAAGGAAAAGGCTATTAAGATGGTACCTCAGGAATCACAAGCTGAAGAACAGCCGGTATTTGATTATCTGGTAGCAAATGTTGGTAAGAAACCTGGAATGCCTGCAGATACTACTGTTAAGGGTTCACAGTTCAATCAACCTCTTCTCGAATTCTCAGGAAGCTGTGCTGGATGTGCTGAAACATCATATGCTCGTTTGGTAACTCAGTTGTTCGGTGAACAAATGTATATTTCAAATGCTACAGGATGTTCTTCTATATGGGGAGGCCCTGCTGCTACAGGTCCATATACAGTAAATAAGGATTCTCAAATGGGGCCGGCTTGGGCAAACTCATTGTTTGAAGATAACGCTGAGCATGGTTACGGTATGCAACTTGGACAGAAGGTTCTCCGTGATCAGGCGATAGCTAAGATTGAAAAGCTTGCTGTAGCGGATAAGGCTTCTGATGAATTGAAGGCTGCTATTGCTAAATTCATTGAGACAAAGGATATGACAAGAGAAAACACACCTGCTACTAAGGCTTTGATTGCAGAACTTGAAAAAGCTGCTACTGCAGGATGTGAGCTTTCCAAGGAGATTCTTGAAAAGAAACAGTATCTTTCTAAGAAATCTGTATGGATTATCGGTGGTGACGGATGGGCATATGATATCGGATTCGGTGGACTTGACCATGTACTCGCTTCAGGAGAAAATGTAAACGTTTTGGTATTTGATACAGAAATGTACTCAAATACAGGCGGACAGTTATCAAAGGCTTCAAATATCGGTGAAGTTTGCCAATTTGCAGCAGCAGGTAAGGATATAGGCAAGAAGAGTCTTGCTGAAATGGCTATGAGCTATGGTTACGTTTACGTAGCACAGATTGCTCTTGGTGCTAATCCAAACCAAACAATTAAAGTTATTGCTGAAGCAGAAGCTTATAACGGACCATCATTGATTATCGGTTATGCTCCATGTGAACTCCACGGAGTTAAGGGTGGTATGAACCACTGTCAGGATGAAATGAAGAAGGCTGTTGCTTCCGGTTACTGGAACCTCTTCTCATTCAACCCTGCATTGAAGGCAGAAGGAAAGAATCCATTTACTTTGACATCCAAGCCAGGTGATGGAACATATCAAGAATTCCTAAATAATGAAACACGTTATACTCGTTTACAGCGTGCATTCCCTGAACGTGCGGAAAAACTCTTCCAAGAATCAGAGAAAGCTGCTAAGGAACGTTATGATCATTTGTTAAAGTTGGTTGAACTTTACAAATAATATAATTCAATTATTAAAACCCGTAGGATTTTAAGTCCTGCGGGTTTTTTTCGCCTTTTCAAGTTTATATGTATGAAAGTACATGATTTGTTTTAGCCAGAATAGTGAGCTGTGGTTTTAAAATGCCTTTATACCTGTTTTTTATAGTGGGGTAGTTAATCATATTCAGAGTAGCATTTAGGAGACTACAGGCTACCACAATAATTTAAAGAAGGCATTTAAGCATTGAGTATTCTTTTTTATGTACTTAAAGTTTTAATTCTACAAAGCCTATACTTTTCATATAATTTAGTATCACATTTTGCTTAATAGTCATTTTATGCTGTAAAGAAACTGTTATTAAATAAAATGTACACGCTGTTAAAGTTTGCACTACCGGCAAAAAACAGCTCTTGGAGGGCATTATGAATGAATTTGAAAAGGAACTGCAATTAAATTACAATCTCAAAATTAAGAATTTAAATAACTTCAGGGATATGTTTCTGGCAGATACGGAAACGGGTAGAAAACTTGTAAAAATATCAACGGTTAAGCAGGAAAGAATTAATTTCATAGGGGAAGTAAAAGAACATTTGTTTAATAAAGGATTTATACATATTGATAGAAATATCCCTACTGTTAAAGGCGACTATAGTATGCAGTTTAACGACCAGACTGTTTATATAACTGATTATATAGAGGGAAGGGAATGCAATCTTGATAATAGAGAGGAAACAATAGAATGTGCAGGGTTACTTGCTAAAATGCACAGGGCTTCCTACGGGTTTATTTGCTCTGAGAACAGCTATGGAAGAAGTGAACTGGGGAGAATGCCGGGGAGCTACAGAAAACGTTTGGATGAAATAAAGAAACTAAAAAAAAATGCACAAAAGGGTAGAATGAAATTTGATAATTTGGTGACTAAGAATATTGATTATTTCTACGAAGTTGGTGAAAAGGCATTAGGTATGCTTCTTACATCCGATTATTACGAACTTGTAGAAGAAGCTCAGGAAAACAGGACAATTTCGCATCATGATTTTAACCATCATAATATATACTTGCTGAATGATGAAATGTTTTTGATTAATTTTGAATACTGTTGCTATGATTTAAAGGTATATGATCTTGTAAATCTTCTGAGAAGAAAAATGAGAAAATGTAACTGGGATATCAATGAAGCAGTTGTTATACTAAATGAATACAGCCGTTATGAAACCCTAAGTGACAGTGATATGAATCTCATGAAAATCATGCTAATGTTTCCACAGAAGTTCTGGAGGGTAATAAATAAGTATTATAACAGCAGAAAAAGCTGGTCTGAACAAAGTTATCTGCTTAGGATACAGGAAGTTATCGATGAGGCACAGTGCCACAGAATATTTTTGGAGAAATTTAATGCATTATAAAAAAATCCACTGTAAATAAAAGATAGCCGACCATCACTTAAGGGACGGCTATCTTTTATTTATTTTATTAGAATAGTCCTGTAATAACACCTGTATCATCAATGTCAATTCTCTCTGCTGCCGGCACTTTAGGTAATCCGGGCATAGTCATAATGTCTCCGGTAAGTACTACTATAAATGCGGCTCCTGCGGAAATACGAACTTCCTTTACCGTAACATCAAAATCCTGAGGCCTCCCAAGAAGTAGAGGATTATCAGACAAGGAATATTGAGTCTTCGCCATACAGATTGGCAGTCTGTCCAACCCCATTTCCTCTATCTTAGCAATAGATTTTTCTGCAGTGGCATTATATATAACATTTCTGCCACCATAAATCTTTGAAACTATCTGTTGCACTTTTTCCTTTATTGGGAGCTTTTCATCATAAATAGGTGCAAAATTTGAAACATTAGAATCAATCAGAGCCACGAGTTTTTCTGCAAGCTCTATTCCGCCTTCTCCGCCCTGTAGAAATACATCTGAAAAAGCAACCTCAACACCCATAGAATTGCACTTTTCTTTAACCAACTTGATTTCAGCTTCGGTGTCGGTGTCAAAGTGGTTAATTGCAACCATAACAGGCACACAAAACTGTTTTAGGTTTTCGATATGTTTTTCTGCATTTGAAAAACCTTTGGTTAAGGCATCTAGGTTTTCTTCTTTTAGATTTTCTTTTTTTACACCGCCGTTATATTTGAGAGCCCTTATTGTGGCTACAAGGACAACCGCATCAGGTTTAAAGCCTGCAAATCTGCATTTTATATCAAAGAATTTCTCTGCACCAAGGTCTGCACCAAAGCCTGCTTCTGTAATAACGTAGTCTGCCATTTTCAGTGCAAGTTTTGTAGCCGAAATACTATTACATCCGTGGGCAATATTTGCAAAAGGTCCACCATGCATTAAAGCGGGAGTTCCTTCAAGGGTCTGAACCAAATTTGGTTTTATTGCATCTTTTAACAAAAGGGTCATTGCACCGTCAACTCTCAGGTCATGTGCCGTAACTGGATTCCCTTCATATGTGTATCCGATAATAATACGGCCCAGTCTGTTTTTTAAGTCAGTAATATCAAGAGCAAGGCAGAGTATTGCCATTATTTCCGAAGCAACAGTGATATTGAAGCCGTCTTCTCTTGGGACTCCGTTTATTTTTCCACCAAGTCCGACAATTACGTTTCTAAGCGCTCTGTCATTCATGTCCATACAGCGCTTCCAGACAATTTGACGGGGATCAATATTCAGTGTATTCCCTTGCTGAAGATGGTTGTCTATTGCAGCTGAAAGAAGATTATTTGCAGCAGTTATTGCATGCATATCACCTGTAAAGTGAAGGTTTATATCCTCCATGGGAACAACCTGGGCATATCCGCCTCCTGCAGCACCACCCTTTATACCCATTACAGGGCCTAAAGAAGGTTCTCGTAACGCAATAACGGCATTTTTCCCTATTTTCGCCATAGCTTGTCCAAGACCCACGGTAGTTGTGGTTTTGCCTTCTCCAGCGGGAGTAGGGTTTATAGCGGTTACAAGAACAAGCTTACCGTCCTTTTTATCCTTTACCTTATTCCACAGCTTATCCGATAACTTAGCTTTATAATTACCATAGAACTCAAGATCATCGGAAGCAATACCAAGACTTTTTGCTATATCTGCAATATGCTGCATTTTACATCCCTGTGCAATTTGTATATCAGTTTGCAATATAATTACCCCTTCCAATACATTTATTATTTATAAATACATTATTTTCATATATATAACAGGTTTAGAATTATTAACTTAAATACGAAAATATTATATAACTTAAATAGACTTCATACAATAGTTCACAGGCAAGCTTCAAAAATCATAGTATAAAATATGAGAACTATATAAAGGTATAATGGCTGAATTACTAAATTTATTATACATTTAATAATTATTTATATATTTGGCATACTATAACTTGAAGGGAAAGAATAATTATGAAGGAAATTGAAATAGGAAGCTTGGTTTACAGAAAATCTTATGAGAAGGATGTTCTATTCAAGGTAGACGACATCAAAGACTGTGATGGCAAAAAAATAATTATTCTTAAAGGTGTAGAGGTTCGGTTAATTGCTGATGCAGATGAAGATGATCTTGATATTTTAGGAGAAAATAGTGAAGAACAAAACAATGACGAACAAATCAGTGAAGAACCAGGTGAGTAAGAAACAGATGATTATTTTCAAAGGCACCCCCGGAGCAGGCTAACATACAAAAAATGCTTGACATAAGGGCAATACGCTTGTATAATATAATATTTTTGACAAGCGTCCGAATTTATGCTATAATAAATTAAACTGATGATGAGGTGATACCATGATAGACAAAGGAGAGCTTTTTCAGATAAAGAGAGATATCGAAGGCTGTATTGGAGAAAAGGTACAGCTCAGAGCAAATAAAGGACGTAAAAAATCTTTCATACGTGAAGGCGTCTTGGAAAATACTTATCCAAGTATTTTCGTAGTTAAGTTTGAAAACGAGTATGATAATACCAGAAGAGTTTCATATAGCTATACAGATATATTGACAAAAGCTGTTGAATTAGTTGTATGTAAGGATAACAAAAAAATTCAGGTATGTTAATCTTGTTAGAGATTTTTATTAATCCTTAGGATTTATGTTATAAGCTTTCTGAGAAACTTAATAATATAACAAAACAAAAAGGGGACACAAGTATTTGTGTCCCCTTTTTGTTTTGTTGTTTATTGTAGACGAATAAAATACAATAAAAAGTATTTTTGAGGAATAATACCACTGCCTGAAAAATATATATTACATAGTACATAGTTATTTTTAGAGTGTTGAGATGCAATATTTAAGGATAAGGGGAGGTTGGAGAAATGTCTCTGGAGTTGTTAAAACAGGCGTTTAAAGTAAATAATTTATTAGGTGAGGATACAATAGATAATGTTATTGAGAATGATATAATTGTTCCGGATGTTAAACCGGATATTGCCAAAATACTTCTTCTGGATGGGGAGGTTTTCGTTACCGGGTGTGATACAGGTACTGACAGAGCTGTGGTTTCAGGATGCCTGCTGGCTAAGATTCTGTATATTTCAGCCGATGAAAATAGAAGTATTAAGAGTATTACGACAAATATTCCATTTTCTTATACTATAGATATACCCGGCGCAAGAAGCGGTGTTAAAAGCAGAGCAAAGGGTACAATTGAACATATAGATTACACCCTCCTTAATGAAAGAAAGGTAAATGTAAAAGCTATTTTATCTATAAATTGCAGGGTGTTTGACGAATTAGAAAGGGAGATAGCCTCGGGAATAACGGGCATAGACGATATTCAGGTTTTGAAAGAGGACATAGATATAAATACTTATCTTGGCAGTAATAAAGTAAACTTTGTCATAAAGGAGGATATGGAACTTCCTTCAACAAAGCCTTCTATAGCTGAAATTCTTAGAAATGACTTAAAGATTTCGGGTAAGGACTTTAAGATATCCGACGGTAATGTAGTAGTAAAAGGTGATATAAATATTTCTACCTTGTACATAGCAGATGATGAGACCAGGAGCATGCAGTATATGGAAAATGAGCTGACTTTTACACAGTTTATTGAACTGGAAGGTGTCAGAGAGGATACTGATGTTAATGTGGACTTTGATTTGATCGACTACAAAGTTGAACCCTTTGAGGATAGTGACGGAGAAAAGAGAAATCTTAGGGCTGAAGCAACAATGAATATATATGTAACAGGCCTGTACAAAAAGTCTTTTGAGGTGCTGTCTGATGCATATAGTCCCAATGCCAGAATTATTCTGGAAAAACAGCAGTTTTCTATTGACGAAACCGTTACTGAGAATAAAAGTCAGGTTATTGTAAAGGATACCCTGAACTTTGAGGATTTTAACCCTGAGGTTCATGAAATATTTAATGTACTGAGCAAATGCAACGTGTCTGAAACTCAAATAGAGAATGAAAAACTAACTGTAGAGGGTTCTGTATTAAATAATGTGATTTACCTGTCTAATGATGAGAATCAGCCTGTATTCTGCTATAGCAAAGAGATTCCATTTAAACATGTTGTGGATATTAAAGGTTTAAATAATGATATGAAGGTTGATACAAGTGTTGAAATGGAGCATTGCAATTATAGCATGCTTTCGTCAGATCAGGTGGAGGTTCGCTGCGCAATAGGTGTAAATGCAAGAGTTGAAACAAATAAAGTTATCCCGGTTATAAATAAGGCTACTGAGGGTGTAATGGATGAGAAAAAACTCCTTTCACAGCCTAGTGTAATAATATATATTGTGCAACCCGGTGATAGTTTGTGGAAAATTGCAAAGAAATACTCGACAACTGTGGATAATCTTCTTATGGTTAATAATTTGAATGATAAGGATGTCTTAATGCCGGGACAGCAGCTGCTTATTCTAAAAAGGGCAATATAATTATAGCAATAGTTATAAAAAGGTTCTTGAGAGTGGTATTTCAAGAACCTTTTTATTTTAAATTTGTGTATTTATTTTTTATATTTTCATATTCAAAAATTGCCGAAGGCTTGTTGTGATTGAATTTATTGATATAAGTATGTATTTTGTATATAATGTACTTAAATATAAAGCAAAGGATATGTATAATGATAGCATTAAATGCACATGCCAAGATAAATTTATCTCTGGATGTACTCAATAAAAGGGACGACGGTTATCATAACCTTAAAATGATTATGCAGACCTTACAATTGCATGATATCATAACTATTCAGAAAATAAAATCGGGTATTGAGATAGAATGTGAAGCACCATATGTGCCGACTAACAATACTAATATAGCCTATAAAGCTGCTGAAAAAGTGATTGAAAAATTTGGATTGGATGCAGGTGTACGAATCAAAATAGATAAAAGGATTCCTGTGGCTGCCGGACTTGCAGGAGGAAGTACAGATGCTGCAGCGGTTTTAAAGGGAATGAACGAACTGTTTGGAATTGGACTTGACCAACAGGGGCTTATGGATATAGGAAAGACAATAGGTGCAGATGTTCCGTATTGTATAGTGGGCGGGACTGCCCTGGCCGAAGGAATAGGAGAGATAATTACACCGCTTTCGAAAATGGAAGCTGTCCCTGTTATACTGATAAAACCTAAGTTTGGGGTTTCTACGGCATCCGTATTCAAAAGTTTAAAGTTAGACAAAATTACTGACAGGCCAAAAACGGAAATGCTTATAAATGCACTTGAGAACAAAGATATCCAATTTATAGGAGGAAATTTGTGTAACGTTCTTGAAACTGTAACGGTGGAGAGATATCCTTTGATAGATAAAATCAAGAAGGACTTAGTTGCAAAAGGGTCAATCGGAAGCATAATGAGCGGAAGCGGGCCTACTGTTTTCGGGTTATTTGAAGATGATATGATGGCTAAAAAGGCTTACAGTAGAATAAATAAAAATAGAAGCGACTGTATTTTGACATATATTACGAATGATTAAAGGGAGGATCATAAATAATGGCTGGTAAATTATCAAAAATTAATTTGAATGATTATAAACCATTAAGGGAAGTTATTTTTAATTCATTAAGAGAGGCAATTATAATAGGTGAATTACGCCCGGGAGAGAGACTTATGGAGGTTCAGCTGGCAGAAAAGATGGGTGTTAGCAGAACACCGGTAAGAGAAGCCATAAGAAAGCTGGAACTTGAAGGACTCGTAGATATGATTCCCAGGAAGGGCGCTCATGTTGCAGAACTTTCTATCAAGGATATAATGGATGTTCTTGAGGTAAGAGCTTCTTTGGACAGTTTGGCTACTTCACTGGCAGCAGAGAGAATTACCGATGACGAGCTGAAGGAATTAAAGCATATAAACGGTCAATTTGCTTCCTACATTGAAAAAGAAAACCTCAACGGCTCCATAAAAAAGGATGTAGAGTTTCATGACATTATTTATAAAGCATCCCGTAATGATAAGCTGATTTCAATATTAAACAATTTAAGAGAGCAGGTTCAGAGATTTAGGGTTATATATCTTAAAGAGTACAATAATTCCAAAAACCTTATAAAAGAACATAATGACATATATGAGGCTGTTAGTTCCAGATCAACTGAAAATGCCAGAAATATAGCGAAAACCCACATTATGAATCAGGAATCCACAATTCTCTCCTCTTTGAAGATGCAAAAAGGTAATAGTTAATTATTAGTTATTGAGGTTACCAGACATTTTAAATTTTTTTGTATATAATAAAGAGTAGGTTGAATAATTTACGAAGAGGAAAAAAACATGTGGTTCAATGAATTTTTATCGAAATATAAATCGGGTATATCCCATGAGTTTCTATTTTACTTCAATGTAAAGGACACCATGGATAATACAAGGAATTTTTTCAAGTATATAGATGATGAATTTATAAAGCAGAGGAATTTTGGAATTGTAGCCTTTTATGATATTTCCAGAGGGCTTACTTTTCTGACCCCCGAAATGGAAAGAGAATTTAACAAAATAACTGATAATGGGGCAACAAAATTATTTTTTTCAACGCCCTCCAGAATTTTTCCGTTTATAGATATTGTGCTAAAAAGTACAAAAATGGCGTTGTTTATCGACCATGCCGAAAAAATAGTGCCTTCAGGTGATATCGGAAGTATGACCTTAGAAGAAAGAATGGCTCTGATATGGATGTCTGAATGGTCGGTTAATTCCAAGATTTCTTCGGTTGGAAGTACGATATTTATGCTGGCGGACAACCTTGTAGATATAAGCCGTGAATTTTTGAAATCCTCCTACAGGATAGAGCCTATTCTTGTGGAACTTCCGGGAGAACAAGATAGAAAAAGCTACATTGAATTTCTTCTTAATGACAAATCTACTACATCCGAAATTTCTATAGATGAGTTTGCAAAGCTTTCTTCCGGACTGAACAGAAAAAGTATAAAGGATATAAAGTTAAAGGCAGAGGCAGAGGGCGTACCTATCAGTTTTGATTTTATAAAAGAAAAGAAGCATGAGGTCTTACAAAAGGAATATGGGGACGTTCTAGATTTTATATATCCTGAGATATCTTTTGAGGACATAGGCGGAATGGAAGCTGCTAAAAGTTATCTTACAAAAAATATTATAGAACCTGTCAGAAGGGGTGATTCCAGAAGAGTCCCAATGGGAATTCTACTATGCGGGCCGTCAGGAACCGGAAAAACCCTTTTAGTTGAGGCATTGGCAAAATCAAGTGGATTTAATTGTGTAAAGATTGATATGTCAAGGATTTTGGGACAATATGTTGGAGAGAGCGAAAAGAACTTCAAAAAATGTTTGTTGGGAGCTAAATCACAGGAACCTGTAATAGTCTTTGTAGATGAAATTGATACTGCATTCAGAAGGGGAGAGTCCGGTGACAGCGGAGTAAGCAGAAATATTTTTAGTGAATTTTTACAATTTACCAGTAATACAAATAATAGGGGAAGAATTATTTTTATTGCTGCAACAAACAGACCTGACCTTCTTGATGCAGCTTTGAAGAGAGCAGGAAGATTTGATAAAAAAATACCTGTACTATTGCCTGAGAAAGAGGAACGTGCTGAGATTTTCAGGATAATAATTAAAAAATATGGGTTTAATACAGATATTCAAGATTTTATCCCTTATTCCGAGCTGGCAGAAAGTTACACGGGAGCTGAAATAGATACAGTTGTCAGGAAAGCATATGAACTTGCCTGCAACAAGACAGAGGATCATCCCATAATTACAGAAGATATTCTTAAAGAGGCTCTCAAAAAGTGCAGGCCTAGTACTCAGGAGATAGAGTTCATGACAGAGCTTGCCATTGCTGAATGTGATGATATTGATTTGTTGCCGGAAAAGTATTGGCCCAGGTTTTAATCCTTGGGACATTAGGATATGGTATTTTTAGAAATAATTATTTACATTACTGTGTTTTTATTATAAATTTAAAGTATCTTATGTCAGGTTCATAAATTTTATTTTAAATATTGTAAAAAATAGTATTTATATACTTTTAAGGAGGAATAGAATAATGGGTTTATTTAGTAGACTGGGGCAAATGTTTAGAGGATTCTTCGGATTATTTGTTGGAAATCTTGAGGAAAGAAACCCTGATGCATTGTTCGAAGATATAAAGAACCAGATAGATAAGGCAAGGCGTCAGGCTGAGCAGCAAATTATTGAAATTCAAACAAGTGCTGAGATGATCAAAATAGAGATGAAAACAGCCGAGAAAAATCTTAATGCAATAAAAGCAAGAGTTGAGTCTGCACAGCGTGTTGGAGATAAGGAACTTTTAGTTGAGCTCCTGGTTCAGGAAGAAGAATATCAGACTGTTTATGAGACTCATAAAGCAACTTATGAAAATGCTATGGTACAGGTTCAAAAGATACGCGAAGACTACAAGATTTTTGAGTCTGAGATGAATGCAAAACTTAATGAACTTAAAACTCTTAAATCACAGGCGAAAATGGCTAATCTGCGCGAAAATATTAACTCTGTTAATGCACAGTATACGTCAAAGAACAGCAGGGTAGGAAGTGTTAACGACAGCCTTGACAGGGCACGTGATATAGTTAACAAAAAGACTGCAAGGGCAAATGCAGTGGAATCACTTAATTCCGATAATATTGACATGAAACTTAAAAAGCTGGATATGAATTCTGCAAGAGATAGGGCAAAAGCTAGAGCAGAAGCACTTCTCGGAGGAGATAACGGTGGATTTGAGGTAAAAGAAAAAACAGATAACAAGTTATCAAATTAATTGATGAATAAGGACTGTACAAAATGGATACACATATTAGAGAAGCAATTGAAACAGATTTACCGAAAATCACGGATATTTACAATTGGGCGGTTGAAAATACAACTGCCTCATTTGATATAAACCCGCAAACCATAGAGCAAAGAGCTGTATGGTTTTCCCATTATGGGGGGGATCGTTTTCCTTTAATTGTGTATGTAGAAGCCGGGGAGATTGCAGGTTATGCTTGTCTTTCTCAATTTCGGGCAAAAGAAGGTTATAAAAACACGTGTGAGATGTCAGTGTACGTCCATCCTGAGTATCAAAACAGGGGGATAGGCAAAAAGCTTATGGATTACATTATACGGCTTGGAAAAGAAGCGGGGTACCATGTTATTATTTCTTGTATTACAACGGATAATAAAGTAAGTATCAAAATGCATGAAAAAACAGGGTTTAAACTTTGCGGTGAAATGAAGGAGGTCGGGTACAAATTTGGAAGATACCTTGACTGCCTTTTTTACCAGATTTTCCTATAGGATTGAATTTTTATGTAAGCAGAGGGAATTATGGATTCTAATTTATTTGTAAGTGCACTTTTAAGATTCAGAAATTTTTCAACTTTGATTATATGGACGGCTTTAATCAATTTGATGAGCAATAACAGCCAGGTGCAGAGTATGATTGCATCTCAGACGTCTGCCGACTTTTCTTTGGTACTGACAGGAGCTTATGGCGCAGGTGTTGTAGTGTACCTTGCTATGGTTATGCAAAGCATGTTCAGTAACAGCTATAGGGAAGAGGTTAAAAGGAAAGAAAAGAGAAAAGAAATTAATAATTTGAATCGGCAGTGCAACAGGCTTTCTGCACAAGCGAGAAACCTTGGAAACCCCGTTCAGAAACAAAAATTGAGAAAGATAATGCAGGATAAGAACGATATCTATAACTCACAAAAACGAGGCGATGAGTACAGTTATCTAAAAGAAAAAATCGTTGAACAGAGTTTAAAACTTGTTATTTCCTATATTAAGCTTATTACGAATTATTCAATCAGAAGTAAGGAATTATCAGAAATTAATATCAGTGATTTGATGAATAAGATTAATGCTAACCGTAGGAAAATAAGCTTTATGAAAGACGACAGGATGCTTGAGGATATCAAAAACATAATTGAGATGGATGAAAAAGCTATTGAAAGAGTCAAGGAGGAGAGGAACGAATTAGAAAGAATTCATGCAAGACTTGATTATATAGAGAGCATGTTGAATATGTTCAAACACCAGATAATATCTAGTATAGAATCTGAAGAAATGGTTGAAAAATTAGAGACAGCTGTGAACGAGGCAACGGCGCTTGACAGCGTGTTACAAGAAAGAAGAAGAAATCAGATAAGATTGTAATACAGACTGAGAGTGAGATAAATTTGGACGACCGGCATTTGTAGCGTTTTATATGAAACCAAGGGGGATTTCAAATGTCAGCAAATATCACTATCTATTCTTCTCCGTACATTATCATAACAAAACGGGATGATGGATTTTACATACAATCCTTGAAAAAAGGATTGAGTATAGATGAGTTTCAAAAAATTCTCAATTCGCATCCCGAAATAAAAGTAACAAACTTTGCAGTAATTAAAAATGCACTTGTATTGGCACCACAAGACCCCAGAAAATTTGCCAGTGCAAAAGAAAGAGTAAATATAGAAGTATCTGGAGACGAATTAAGAGCTTTGGTAACCGTTAATGTAGGACAACAGGAAATATCAGGTCCGGGAATAATAAAAGAGGTAGTTCTTGAATTAAACCGAAAAGGTATAGTTTATGGTATTAAAAAGGACGTGCTTTTAAATTTAACTGTTGGCAAAACGGTACTTATAGCTGAGGGAGAACCTCCACAGAATGGGAAGGATTCCCGAAACAGGTTATATCAGATAAAAGAAGCCAAGCCCGAAATTAAAGAAGATGGTACCGCAGATCACTATGACCTTAACCTTATAAACATGGTGAATGAAGGAGAATGGCTTGGTGAAAAAATTCATGCAACTTCGGGAAAAGAAGGAAAAACCGTCTTCGGTAATCCTATAAAACCCATGCCCGGAAAAGACTATCCGATTTTTTTTGATCGCAAGACAGTAAGAGCTGTAGAGGAAGAGGGTAAAACAACTCTATATGCCATGAGGACAGGTGCTGTTTATTTCGCAGGCGACAGCATAGGCGTATCAAATCATTTGGAAATCGGTGAAAATGTGGGAGTTAAAACAGGAAATGTTGATTTTGATGGGTACTTAACAGTCAAAGGAACAGTGGAGGACAATTATACTGTCACTACAACAAAGGATATAGAAGTACTTAGCGAATATGGGGTTGGTAGTTGTAGAGAAATAAACAGTATTGAGGGAAGCATTTACATAAGAGGCGGTATAGCAGGCAAAGGTAAAACAGTTATAAAATGTAAAAAAAATCTGTATCTTAAATTTGTTGCTGATGCGGAAATTATCTGCGATGGAAGTGTACATGTAGGATTTTACTGCCTGAACAGTAACATTATTGCTAAGGAAGTTATACTCGAATCTTTAAAGGGCCAGATTATCGGAGGAAATATAACTGCTGATATCAGGGTGCTTGCAGCTACATACGGTACTCCCAGCGAGAAAAGAACCAATGTATGTGTAAAAGGATTTGACAGGATTGCGCTTAAAGATTCACTTGACCAACTCACACAGGAAATAGAGCAGCTTAAAATCTCAATGAACCAGTATAAGCAGCAAATATCTATTTTTAACATTTCCGATGCAGGAAAGTTAAGAAAAAATGAGTTTGAGAAGCTTAATGAAAATTACAACAATATAAGAGCTGAGCTGCAGGCGAAGGAGGAAGCTAGAAAAAATATTTCAGGTTACCTTAAAGTTAAGGGAGAAGGAGAAATAACAATTCTTAAAAAGGCATTTCCGAATACCTTTTTTGAGATTAAGCGTATCCAGAAGGAAATTCAGAAACCGGTACTTAGAACAAGCTTTTACTATAGTGAAGGCACAATAAAAGAACTATAAATAGTAATCAAATGCAGCAAAGTTTAATTGTTGGGGAGGGTAAGGTATATGAAATACCAGTCAATACTACAACGGCTTGAAGATGAGAAGAAAGATGAAAATTTATCGGCAAAACTATATAGATATACCGGGCTAATGCAGGCAATAGAATACTTTTCACAAAAACTTGTGTTTGAACAGATAATTGAGGCTGCTTTTGATTTTATAAATGAATTGTTACTTGTAAATAACTCTATAGTATATGTTTTAGAAAATGACAAATATGTTGAAAAGAAGGTTAAGGGTTTTAAACAATATGTGAAAGAAATAGAAAACTCAAGTAACTTTGAGAACCTTGCCGCTTTTTATGGAGATGTTCTTTATGAAAAAGATAAAATAGTCAGATTTTTTGACTCCAAAATGGTCACAGATATGGGTATAAACGCCATAGTACCATTGATTGTTGAGGGAAAACTGTACGGATTTATAATGATTAGTGGTAAAGATTTTGTGGAGGATGACTACATTATATCAGAGTCACTCATGCGTCTAATAAATACCGCTCTTGAAAACTACAACAGGTATGAGAAACTGGCTAAAGTAAATAAGGAACTTGATGAAAAGGTATTCAATCTTTTTGCTATTAACCAATCATCCAAGGTTTTATTAAGCGAGTTGCGAATTAATACTCTATATGACTTATCTGTTGAACTATTCTCAGAATTAACAAGGAGTACGGTGACAAGCTTTGTTTTATTTGATGAAAGAAGCGGAAGATATGTTTTAAAGGGCTTTAAGGACGTATTTTATAAAATTAAGAATGCTTTTGTGAGTCTGTGTCTAAATGAAAATTATAAAATAGACTCAAACAAGGTAATTATAGATCTGGGAAACCAGGATGACAAAAACTATTTTTCAAATCTGTTTGATGATTCTGACGATCAGGTAAAAAAACTTGAGGCCAAGTATGTTGTCATAATTATAAAGGAAAGTGAGATTCTTGGCTTTGTAACCTTGAGCGATACCGTTACAGGGGACGAATACAGCAGTGGTATATTTGAATTGATAGAAAGCCTTGCATCATCAATGTATATTGCACTAAGCAATGCTAACTTATTTAAGCAGGTAAATGAGCAGAAACAAATTATCCAAAAAAAACTGGATAAACTTATTTCTTTAAATAAATTGATAAAAAATATCAGCAGCTCTTTAAGAATTGATACTCTTATGGAAATTGCAGCTAAGACACTTGAGATTTCTTTTAATGTGCAGAAGGGACTGCTTTGTCTGTACGATAAGGAATCAAATGAGTTTAGTATCTCAGAAGCAATCGGTTTAGATGGTAATATAGACAAAAACATACTCCCAAATGAAAACTGGAGGCGTGTTTTTGAAGGTGACTGTGTTTATGAAATAGGACAGAATAAAGTTGCTGACTATATAGGATGTGAAGCTGCTGAAAAGGTTGGAGAGGCTCAGGGAATACTGATAGTACCCATACATGTTGATATTTTTGAAGTTGAACTTTCAGGGGCCATAATTATTTTTAAGTATGATGGTTTGCAATTAGATAATGAAGAAAACCTCATAACTCTTGAAACAATTGCGGGGCATATAGCACCGGTATTAAAGAATCTATCGGTTATTCAGCTACAGCAGAGGTTTATGCTGCCAAACTATGTGGAACTGTTCAAGAATGAGTTAAAGGACGAAGTAAAGGCTGCTATGGATTATAATATTAACTTATCAGTTATACAGGTAGAGGATAAAAGAGATTTTATTTTCAAGGGTACCAGTATTATTGACAGTATTAAGGAGAACTTCAGAAAGGTATATCCTTTTTCATATAATAATGTCTTTATTATTGAAAATGAAGACGAGAATATTGAAGACCGTATAAGAAAGTGTACTGGCATTCCTGATTTAAAGATTAGGAAAATGATGTTGGGAAAGGATTTTAAGAATTTTGCAAGCTTCTTTGACCTTTTCAGATAAGGTGGTGTAAGGTTGTGGAATTGCTCTTAGGGACGGATATTATAGAGGTTGACAGGGTAAAGAAGGCAATTGAGAACGGAGGCGTAAAGTTTTCGGAAAAAGTATTTACCCGTAATGAAATCGAATACTGTGAAAGCAGAAATGTTGCAAAATATCAGAGCTATGCTGCAAGATTTGCAGCAAAAGAAGCTGTTTCAAAGGCTTTTGGAACAGGCATTGGTAAAAATGCAGCTTTTAATGAGATTGAAATATTGAAGGACTCTCTTGGTAAGCCTTACGTAAAGCTATCCGGAAGGACGAAGGAATTTTATGATTCCCTCGGGGCAGGGGGGATATCTGTAACTTTATCCCACTGTAGGGCGTATGCCGTAGCATATGTCGCAATTTCACTGGGAAGGTAGATTAAATATATAATTTTAACACAGGAATATGGAGGTTTTGTGTGAAACAGGTGTCGTTTATACATACTGCAGATATACATCTTGATGCGCCTTTTTCATCACTGGGAGATAAAGAAAAAGCGGATATCAGGAGACAGGAACTGGAGAGTTGTGTTGAAAACATCATTGAAAGAGTTAGAATTCAGAATATTAATTTACTAATTATAAGTGGTGATTTTTTCGAGGAGAGTTGCATCCGCGGGTCAACAATGATTGGGATCAGAAATCTTTTCTCAGAACTCTATGGGGCAGAAATTGTAATTATTCCGGGAAATCATGACCCATTAAAAGATAATTCTTATTACAACACACTAAGTTGGAGTGAAAATGTACATATTCTTTCGGATTCAAAACAGGTATTGTTCTTGGAAAAGTGCAATACCTGTATTTATAACATGGGAGCATTTGGTCGGGTAGCAGAGGATTATATAAACTTAAAGGAAAAAGATATTTCAGAAGATACATTTAATATTTTGGTTTTTCATGGTACGGTTGATATGCCTTTTGAGAATAGTAACTATAATTCAATAGGATCAAAGGATATCTTTGAACTGGATATGGATTATGTTGCTCTTGGACATATGCACAACTATATCAGGTTTCAGAACAGGACAAGCATAATGATAAATCCGGGAAGTCCGGAACCTTTGGGGTTTGATGAAGAAGGGGTACATGGTTTTGTTCAGGGGAAGATTATGTCTACTAGGGATGGAAACAAATTTGTTGAAGCGACCTTTGTGCCGTTTCCCGGTAGGAGTTACTTTAATATAGAGTTGGATATTACGGGATGTAAGAGCAATGAAGAGATTATTCAAAAATTGTCAACCCAGGAAAACATGAAGTTTTCCAAAAAGGATTTATACAGCCTTACTCTGAAGGGATTCCTATCAAAGGATTTTATGCCTGATGTAAAGTTTATTAGTGAATATTTAAAAAACAAGTGTTTTTTCGTCAGAATAAAGAATGAAACTTCTATTCAGTTTGATTATGAGCAGTATCTTGAAGATCCCGGCATAAAGGGTGAATTTGTCAGGATGCTTATGGATATGCAGGAAAACGAAGAATCACAAGAAAAGAAAGAAACTTTGAAAATGGCTGTACAGTTGGGGTTACAGGCTTTAGAAAACAACAGGGTAGACTGACAGGGGGATATTAAACCGGATATGAAAATCGATAGACTCCATGTAAGGGGATTTGGTAAACTTGAGAATTTTAGTTGTGACTTTTCAGATGGTTTAAATGTTATTTATGGTCTTAATGAGAGTGGTAAATCAACTCTTATGGCATATATAAAAGCTATGCTATATGGAGTAAAGGGTGGAAGAGCCGGAAAAAATGGAATGTTGCCTGAAAGCAAGAGGTATATGCCCTGGAGAAACAGTCAGTACGGCGGGTACATGAATATTAAGCTGGATAATGGTGATTTGTACCGTATTGACAGAGACTTTCTTGATAATAAGGTGAATTTGTATGATTCTTCTTTTAAGGATATATCTGAAAATTTTATTAATCCACGGGATATAAATAGCATTGGTGAAAAGCTGGTAGGACTTAACGAGAACCTTTTTGAGCGAACTGTGTTTATTAAGCAAATGGGAACCAGAATTGATACTTCCACTTCAAAAGACCTTGTAGACAGAATCTCAAATATACAGCAGAGCGGATTTGAGGATATATCCTACATAAAGGCACAAAATGCCCTTAAAGAGGCGTTGAAGCGCCAGGTGGGAACAGACAGAAGTTATACAAGACCCATGGATATTATGAATGTTCGTTTGGCGGAATTACAGGAGAAAAAGAATAACCTGCAAATTGCAGAAAAAAGGTTGGAGGATTTAAGGGGAAAACAACAGGAAATATCAATAAAGATTAATAAATTGAAGTTGAAGCATAGACTGTTAAACCTGATAATTGATTATTGCAAACTTAAGGAAAGACTCAAAATATTAAATGAAAAAAAAGAGGAACTACGTTTTTTAGAGGATTCTTTGAGTCAGGTACATGATAACGTGGCTAAGTTTGAAGAGGATAAGAAGGCAGCAATACGTCATGGGAATAACAAGCTACCGCCAGTACGTAAAAGGCTGAGGGGAACAGACATAGTCCTACTGATTTGTGTTGTGGCTACCTTGGCTGTAGGTTTAGTTGCAGTAGTTTATAACACTTTCAATCCTTTATTTACTTTGATCCCTTTTTTATCAGCCATATTCCTTTTTGTTCTCAGGTCAAGGACTATAAAAAGTGAAGCAGAAGAATTAAAGAGGGCTAGGTCAGAAGAATTAAATCGTCAGCTTTCAGAAATTGATGAAAGAATAGCTCAAAATAAGACTCAGTATCAAAAGCTTAAAGCCAGAATCGAAGATCTTAAACTCAATAACCCAGAGAACTCTTCTGAAACTATTGAAAATGAGTTATCAAGGGTTTATATTGAGGTTACAAAGGATAGGCAAATATTAGAAGATAGCCTCACAGCACCTGAGAAGGAACTCGTAGAGGGCATTTTAAAGGATTCTTATGAAAGCCTGATGGTTAAGGCCTTTGATATAAGTAAAAATGTTCTTTGGAATCTCCAAAAGTTTGAAACTGAGTATAATACAGTTTCGGAAGCTTTTAAAAATAACCATGTAGAGAACATATCTGACATTGATAATGAAATCAGCCGTTTGAATCTCCAAAAGAAAAGTCTGGAATATAAAGGAGAAGCTCTCAATATTGCAATAAGTACGTTGGAGGCTGCGGCAGATCAAGTTAGAAAAAAATACATACCTGTAATGAATAGAGTATTGAATAATACTTTTACCGGATTTACATCCCAAAAATATAATGATGTAAGAACGGGGGACAATCTTAAAATTATGCTGGATAACCCGGAAACAGAAACGCTGGTTCCTGTATCCATGCTTAGTGATGGGACTATTGATCAGATATATCTTGCACTGAGGGTTGCCATTTCAGAGACAGTACTTAAAAATCACGAATGTATGCCCTTTATAATGGATGAGCCCTTTGCTCAGTATGATGACGAAAGAACATCTAACGCACTAAAATATATAGGTAAAATAAGCAAAAAACAGCAGGTAATCATATTTACCTGTAAAAACAGGGAAGTAGAACTTATTAGTACAGAGTTCCCTTGTAAAATCTGCTCATTGACATAGAGCACATAAAAAAATATAGTATTTCTATAAGAATTCATGAAGAGGCAATTATGAGGAAACATTTACTTATTTGTATATATGCTATTACAGTAGCTTTTATATTATTATTGGCCGGGTGCGGAAACAGGGAAATCCCTGTTACAAAAAATGAGCAGTATCTAAGCGGCATAACTTGGGATAATGCTGCTGTTATTAATGATGCCGTTGTTGATGTATTCAGCCAGAATGACATTTTGAGTACAAGGTTGACGCAGGCTCTTTTTAACCAGATAGTAAAGGTTGTTTCTCAGGAAGGCTCATGGACTAAGATCATGATGCTGGATGGAACTACGGGATGGGTTAAGAGTAAATATGTCAGTAGGGATACCAATTGTGTTACAGACGGGCGCATTAACAATAAAATAGTTGTAACAGCCAAAACGGTGTATGTCTATACAGGATCGGGAAATGACGTAAAATACAAGCAGGTAGTTCTGGGAACGGAACTTTATTCTGTAAGTAAAACGAAAACAGGTTATGACGTTATTTTGCCGGATAATAAAAAAGGTTGGGTTGAGGATGGAGGAGTAATAGCAGTACCGGTTACACAGACCAGTATACCGAAAACTTCAGCTGAAGGGTTTATTCAAACCGTCAGGAAATTTGAAGGAACCATATACATTATTGGAGGTATCAGCAGATGGGGTATCGATTCCCCGGGACTTTGCTATGTCAGCAGCAGGATTAACGGAGTGGATATGCCCCGTAATGTAAAGGAGATAGCAAAGACGGGAACAAGTGTTAAGTTTCAAGAAATAAAACCCGGAGACCTTCTGATATTCAGTACGGATAATGTAAAAAAGGATGTTTCTGATGTAGGTGTTTACATAGGAAACAATGAATTTATACATTCAAGCCCTTCCAGAGGTGTTGTGACTGATTCCTTGGAGGACAGTTTTTATAAAAATAGAATAATTGACATTAGAAGGATTTTTTAATAAACTCAGCCCGTTACAAGTTTGCCCAGTAAAGCAGCTATGTCATGGGCTGAATGTGGTTTTCCCAATTCTTTTGAGTTCTCTCTCATTACTTTAAGTGCCGAAGGATCACTTGTCACCTGAGACAAAATATTTACCAGATTATTAAAGCTTTCAATTTTGTTGGCTACCCCGCTTCTTATTAAAAAGCTTGCGTTACCTTCTTCCTGTCCGGGTATAGGTGATATTAGAAATATAGGTAACCCCTTCACAAGGGCTTCCGAGACAGTCATACCACCAGGTTTTGTTATCAATAGATCAGAAATATCCATTAGTTCATTAACCCTGTCTGTATAGCTTAATACCAGTACTTTTTTATTGCTTTGAGAAGCATATTCTTCAAGCTGGAATTTAAGTTTTTGATTTGTACCTGTAACGGCTATTATCTGAATATCCACATCACAGTTTAATAATGAGGCCATAGTTTTTTCAATATTTCCAAATCCCATTCCGCCACCCATCACAAGAACGGTAAATTTATCTTCTAAACCATATTTTAAAAGTAAACCCTCCTTGTCCGTAGGAGTTAAGAATTTAGGAGACACAGGAATACCATAGGGAAAAATAATACTATCAGGTATTCCTCTGCTTATCATCTCTGATTTCATATTGTCATTAGCTACAATGAAGGCATCCATGCCACTATCCAGCCATAACGAGTGAACCACATAGTCTGTCAGTATTGCCATGGTAGGTATATTCAGTTTATTTTTTCTTTTTAAAGAAGACAGCATTTGCATGGGAAAAGGGTGAGTACATACTATAGCCGACGGCTGATACTCCTTTATAAGGGATTTTAGCTTATATGACAGCAGTTTGTTTACAGCTTTACTCATGTCATATACACCTGTACCAGTCCCCGAGGCAGTATAAATCATGCTGTAAAGCTTGGGGCTTCTTTTAAGCGCACCCAAATAGCTGCTTACAACAATTTTATCTACTACAGGATTAATATATTTTAATGTATCAAGAACATCTACTTTCCAATCGGGAAACTGCCTCTCAATTGACTCCTTCAGTGCTTCGGCGGCCTTCATGTGACCAGTTCCCACAGAAACATATAGTATCAATACCCTCATAAAACACTCCAGTTCATTTATCTGTTTCATTATTCATAAATCATTTACATTTTTGACAGGTTGCAGACTATTAATACATTTTTTTATAAAGAAATAACATATTTGAGCAGACAACGAATATTTTTGAGAAATTAACCAAAAATAACTTTGCATGAAATTTGTGAAATAATCGGAAGGAGGTACAAGTTTGAGAAAATATAAAATAATTGCTTTATTTTTATTAATAGTATTGAGCCTTACATTTGCAAATGAAGGGAAAATGTATTTAACAAGCTCTGCTCCCTCACTTAAAATCGGGGATAATGGTGAAAAGGTTAAGGATATGCAACAGGAGTTAAAGAACTGGGGCTATTTTGACGGAAAAGTCGATGGAAGATTCGGGTATGACACACTGAGGTCTGTTCTCAACTACCAGAAACAGTACGGACTTAAAGCCAATGGAATTGCAGACAGAAGCACGCTCCTTACTATGGGCCTTGCAGAGCTTATTGAGTCAGGTACGGTAAATGCTGCTGCAAAATCAAACATATCAAATGAACAGCTCCTTGCCAGAGCAATAAACGGCGAGGCCAGAGGTGAGCCTTTTGAGGGGCAGGTAGCAGTAGGAGCTGTAATATTAAACAGAGTGAATAACTCAAAGTTTCCCAAAACAGTTGCAGGTGTAATATACCAACCCGGTGCATTTACAGCAGTTTCAGACGGGCAGATTAATGTTCCCATTAACCCAAAATCAACTGTAGTAAAGGCAGCAAGAGATGCTTTAGCCGGTTGGGACCCTACTGACGGGTGCCTGTACTATTGGAATCCTGCAACGGCAACCAGTAAATGGATTTGGTCAAGAAAAGTAAGATACAAGGTTGGGAAGCATTGGTTCGGCATATAATATGGAGGTGATAATATGGCAGATAACGGATTTCACTTAAGAGATAGAAGAAGATCATGGGCAGTACCTGTTGCAATAATAGCGATACTTGCTTTAATTGGAGTATCCGTTTGGGGATACTATCAGAACAGACAGTTAAAAAGGTTAGAGGTTTTGGTGACAAACCAATACAACAGAGCTTTTGTTGATTTATCAGATTATGTTGATAATGTTGAGGCTCTTATGGCAAAATCTCTGGTAACTTCAACACCTGTTAGTACATCAAAAATGCTGGAGGAAGTATGGAGGCAGTCAAACCTTGCGCAGACAAATATGGGACAGCTACCCGTTGCACCGCCGATACTTGAAAAAACATCAAACTTTCTGACACAAGCAGGGGATATGGCATACTCCCTTAACAGTAAGACACTAAATGGTACTCCTTTGAATGATAAAGAATATAGTGCCTTGAAAAAACTGCACGGATATGCGGTTTCCTTGCAAAAGAACCTGCATGGAATCGAAGATCAGATTGCAAACGGTAAAATGCAATGGAATAATTATACAAAAAATAGCAAATTCATGTTGGCTTCAAAGTCAAATGATCCTCAGACAAGTCAGTTTGAGAACATTGACAAAACCTTTCAGGAGTATCCGACTCTTATTTACGATGGTCCTTACTCAGACCACATGCTTAAATCAAAGCCCCAGGGCTTAGGCAATAAAAAGGTTACGGCATCAGATGCTAAAAATATTGCTGTAAACTTTATTGGCAAAGACAAGGTCAGCAGTGTAAAGCAGCTTGATAATAATGATCTTGGTAATATTAAAACATACAGGTTTAAAGTTTTGTACAAAAATAAAAAAGACAGCGAGGCTGCAGAGGTTGAAGTTACTCAGCAGGGTGGGCAGGTCTACCTTATGTTGAGAAACAGAGATATCGGCAAGGATACTGTAAATATGGCAAATGCAAAGAAGCTTGCCAAAGATTTTTTGGCCTCAAAGGGCTATATGAATATGGTAGATACTTACTACCAAAAGGTTGACGGTACTGCTGTTATAAGCTATGCATATAAGCAGGGAGGAGTAATTGTTTATCCTGATCTTATCAAGGTTAAAATTGCACTGGATAACGGAGAAATAATAGGTGTTGAGGCAAAAGGATATTTGTATAACCATAAAGTAAGAAATATTCCCAAGACAACTCTTACAGTAGAACAAGCCCGTGCAAAGGTTAATAACAGAATTAAGATAGACAGGCAGGGAGAAGCAGTTATACCTACTAATTTTAAGACTGAAAAGTATTGTTACGAGTTTATGGGCAAGGTGGATGAACGTGATTTTATTATATACATCAATGCTTTAACCGGAGCAGAAGAGGATGTATTAATGCTTGTATCAACACCAGAAGGTACTCTTACCATGTAGATTAAATAAATCATATTTTGAGCAAAAAAGACTTGATGGGTACAAAATACCTGCTCAGGTCTTTTTTAGCGTAATAAAGGGTGAATATATGGAAAATAAATACGAAATTATAGATAGCAAATTCATTGCTAATTCATATGGTAGAATATATAATTTATGTTAAAGTATACAAATAAAGGAGAGATAAATGGATAGAATATTAAAACAGTGCATCTTTAGCATAGTAGGATTTTTTATACTTGCAGTAGGAATAGTTGATATTATTAATGCATCCATTGGAGCAAAATTAAGTATTCTTGTGTGGACCAGAGCAGTTCCGGGTATTATACTAATAGTCGTTGGAGTTATATTTATTAAATTTGCAAAAAAAGCAGAGAACGCATTAGATGGGGATGTCAATGGCATACAAAATACACAAATAAAGAGTTGTGAATACTTAGGCATAGGACTTCTTTATATAATGTACTTTTTCAGGAGTCTTTTCATTCTTGCTATCTCTCAGACAACGTCCATACTCCAAGTATTACATAATACACCTGTTGAACTTAAGAAAAAAGTTATGGAAACGTATATTCAGACAATGTATTTAAATATTCCAATGACAATAGTGTATTTGTTGTGTATTGTTTTGGGCATATATCTAGTGGTAAGGGGAAAAAAGGGACTTTGGCCTGGCTCAGGGGTACTGCAGGAGAGAAGAGACGAAGAAAATAATATTGATGCAAAATACTAATTATGACATACTCTAAGCAGAAATTAACATTGAGATTACGGAGGAAATATTTTTATGGCATTAAGAAATATTCGCACTGTGGAGGATGAAGTTTTACGTAAAAAATGCAGGCCAGTGGAGGAAGTTAATGATAAGATACGAGAGCTGCTCAAAGATATGGCGGATACAATGTATGCTACTGGGAATGGTGCAGGATTGGCAGCGCCTCAGGTAGGCATTCTTAAAAGGGCTATTGTTATAGATATGGGTGACGGCCTGATAAATCTTGTGAATCCGGAAATTTTAGAGCAAAAGGGTTCTCAGGAAGTAATTGAGGGATGTCTGAGTATCCCCGGCAAATGGGGAAAGGTTATAAGGCCTGTTGAAGTTAAAGTTAGAGCCTTAAATGAAAAAGGTGAAGAGGTTATAATAATCGGTAAAAAGGATATGGCAAAATGCTTGTGCCATGAGATAGA
>JAEZUC010000056.1 GCA_023443515.1 Bacillota bacterium | reverse complement strand
TCTTCCACCAAGGTCATATTGCATAAGGGTTACATTGTTTTTCTCATCTATTTCCTTAATTAGATTACCTGAAGCATCATACTCATAAGCAACAGATTTAACATTTTCCTCATCAGCAGTATGCTCTCTTGTTTCAGATTTCACTTTGCCATCCCATGTGTAGGTTTTGGACGTAATTACATCAACAGTTTGACCTACTTCATTTTGAACAGGATAGCTTTGTGTCAGCTCTCTGTCCAGATTGTCATAAGTAAACCTAGTGATTGTACCATCTGGGTCTGTCTTTGAACTTATGTTTCCATTTTTGTCGTACGCATATCTTGTATATAAATATGTTGTTGTGTTATCTTCAAAGGAATTACCTTCTAAATCCCCTGTTCTGACATATTGTTTAAGCTCTACTGGCTTCTTCTGATAATTATATATAGCTTCTGTTATATCTGTATTGGTATTATCTATATATTTTATTTGTTTTGATATATTACCATCATCATCATAATTATATATTGTCTTTTTACCATCTGAATCTGTCTGTGTGGACAATCTTCCATTTGTATCATATTCAAATGACTTTGTATAGACTTCTCCAGTAGTTCCATTGATATCAACTAGCTGCTTGCATAATTTTTCTGTCAGCTTTTTCCCTGCAGCATCATATGTATAGCTATTCCATGAATATTTGGTATTACCCTGTACTACTGATGCTGCCTTCCAGACATCACTAACATTCCCTAGTCCATCATACTTGTATTTAGTAGTAGCACCATTCTGGTTTATTGATGTGTTTACAGTACCGTCTGCATTGTATATGTTTTTCGTTTTAGTACCATCAGGAAATTGCGTTTCTACAACTCTACCTTCATAGTCTGAAATAGTAACTGTAACTGCTTTTTCATTAGAATTTAAATATTGTGTTTCTGTCTTCTGTGCATTACCATTTGGTAAAATTCCATAGCTGTTTTCAAATAGCAATACCTCCGTTGCAGAAGAAGATTCTTTAAAATAGACCTTTGTCTGACGATTTAACACATCATACTCATACCTGTATATAGCTCCATTTGGCTTTGTTTCTGTTTTCATGTTGCCATATATATCCCAAGTATACTCTGTTCTGTTTCCCTCAGCATCAATCATTGCTTTTTGAGTACCATTGTCGTTCCACTCAGAGATGGTTGCCTTAATACCGGTATAGGTATTTGTTTCTAAGTTATCTTTTGTTGACTCATACTGTTCAGGGTTTACTTCCTTTAGCTTATACCCTGCTTTATCATATACTGTTCTTTTAACGCCAGTATCTGGATTTGTTGTTGCTATTATAGTACCGTTTTTATCATACCTGTATGAAAATGTATTGCCATTTGGAGTTTTTTCGGATAACTTCCATCCTATTTTGTTATAGATATATTCTGTTGCTATTCCATTTCCATCAATTATCTTTACTATATCTCCATATTGGTTATACTCATAAGTTGTCCTGATACCTGCAGGATCGGTGGTAGTTTTAAGCAAACCATCTACATCACATCCAAACTTAGACTTTGCATCTACCTTTGGATAATATTCATATTTTGTAATGGCAAACTTTGATATATCACTGGTTCCATCTACATATTCATCAGTTCCATTTAGTGGCTGTACCTTTTCCAGAAGCTTTACCTTATCAATATCATATATATAGAAGGTTTTGTTACCAACTTCATCCACTTCCTTAATAAGGTTATTTTTAACATCATATTCTGATGTCTTTACACTCATATCCGGATTTGTTGTCTTTATGATATTTCCTCTGCTGTCATAGTCAAACGATGTCCTATTGCCATTCCTGTCTACCTTTGCAAGTACATCACCATACACATTTCTACCGTTTTCAAAGGTATATTGTGTTGTTTCGCATAAGCCTTCCGGGTCCTGTACCTTTGTAGTAAACATAGCAAGGTCAAACCAGTATGTCCACTTTCTATTTTCCGAGTTTGTTATGGTTGTTTTTCTGTTTGTCATGTCATAGTTATATGTACATGTATCTCCATAGGAGTCTTTTGTCTTGCATATTTTGTTTTGTCCATCACCGGCCGCTCTGCTGTATTCCAAGGTTTGCATAAGGTGATTGTTTGCATCTGTTATGGTTATAAGATATTTTTGATCATCATAACCATACTGCATCATACCACCATTTGGGTCTATAACTCTTTTGAGAAGTGAATTTTCGTACTCATAACGCACCACTCTTTGTTCAGAATCTGTGACATTATCTAGGAGTCCTGAATCATTGTAAGTAAGCTTATACTGTCTGCCTACTGTATCTGTTATATAGTCTATCTTGTTATTAGAGCTATATGAAATAGTAAGCTTGTTACCATTTTTGTCTGCCATCCAAATCATTTTGCCAGAAGCATCAAAGCCATACTGGTATTGGTCCTTGGTAGTCAGTATTCCACTTCCATCAGTGTTTCTGATATATGATGCTCGTGTATCGTCAGGCTTATAATAGCTGCCATCTTTTCTGAATCTATTAGCACTACCGTCCGGTAATGTTATTTCAACAAGATCGGTACCTTCAGATTTACCATAGAACCCAAAAGTCCAGCCCCTACCCAGTATACTATCCTTTTCATCTCTTGAGTTATATGTACGGCTTAAATTTACCTGGAATCCAGGTGCAGGTATGCTCATATCAATACATGTCATGGAGTAATTACCTGATGCTGGATTGACTCCACTTTCACCATAGTGAAGCTTTTCCTTTATTTTAGCGAGCTGGTCCAGTGTATACCATGTATCGCTGCTTCCTTCTCCTGAATTTATTAATACATCATCCCCTGCTCCAGCTCCATTATATGTATCCTTTGGCTGAGGTGTATTTGTTAATGCTCCGTAAGCATCGACTCTACCTTCTGATGCTATAACATTTTCAAGAGCAGTACACTTTGTTACATTATTTATTATCCTATCCTTTATATCTGCAATTGTACAATTGGGAATACTACTACTTATTAAACCCGCTATACCACTTACAAATGCTGTTGACACAGATGTTCCACCATAGTAGTCATAGCTATCCCCCGGGATTGTACTTAATATATTTGTTCCTGGCGCTGCAACATCAACAGTTCTTCCTCTGTTTGAAAAAGGAGCCAGAATACCCATATTATCAATTGATGCTACTGAAATAATGTTTGGTAAGTTAAAGCTTGCAGGATATACAGGTAGTGTTTGTGAATCCCCACCTCTGTTTCCAGCTGCACATACAAAAAGCATTCCACTATTTTGCATTGCATCCTTTAATGCGGTATTGTTGTCAGTTCCACCAAAGCTACAATTTATAATTTTTACGCCCATATTTTTTGCGTATTCTATAGCCTTAAGAGCATCACAGGTATATCCTGTTGTTCCGCTAATAAATTTTAGTGGCATAATCTTGATATTGGGTGCTACACCTGTTATTCCTTTGCTATCCTGCTTTGCAGCAATTACACCTGCCACATATGTACCATGGATATCAGTTTCTGGTGAATCATACACAGTTTTATCATCGTTAGCAAAATCCCACCCATTAACGTCATCTATATATCCATTGCCATCGTCATCAATGCCGTTGTCCGGGATTTCTTTGGTGTTTACATATATGCTGTCCTTTAAATCTGTATGATTCACATCAATACCACTATCCAGTACTCCTACAACTACTTTATCATCTCCGGTAGTCAAGTTCCATGCATTTATGGCATTAATATCTACTCCTCCTGCACTTGTCGTTAATAATCGACCAATCTTACCCTCAACCTCTTGCCCTGAATTTGACAGTCCCCATTGATATACGAACTTTTCATCAGAAGGTGATGTTGACACTGAAAGCGGATAGTTAGGTTGTGCGTATTCAACATTTGAATCCTTTTTCAACTCTGCTATTACAGAATTAATATTATCTGTAGGGTCAATTTCGAGTACATTTATTCTTTGACTCTTAAAGTTGAATTTCTGATTCAATTTCTTTAATTTCAATTTTGTTTTTACAAAATCATGTAGTTTTGCATTCTTAACCTCATTTTTGTATTTAACAATAATGTCTGATTTATTATTGTCCTTTATTAATGATGATATTTTTATTTTTTTAGTGTCCTGTGTATTGCTGTTGCTATTTTCAGCATTTGCTATTGGGATATTTACTATCTGTGTTAATATAAACGCAACAACAAGTATACGAGCTATAAACAACTTTATATTACTCATTATTTTTCTCCTTTGCTCAAGCTTACTGCAAGCAGTCTACTTTAAAGTTTACAGTTATGGTTCCATTCTTTTTACTTCTAAGTTTTAGGCTGTTTATTATCCCTGAATATTCATATCCTTCGGATGGAGTAACCTTCAAAACCATAACAACATTAATCGTATTTGTGTTATCCTCTATTACCAACTGCATACTATTTTCTTGAATAAATTTAGTATATGTCTCCGTTTCAGGTGTAAGCTCACAAGCATCGAGTAATTCTACATCCTCTTTATTTAGAGTCAGTGAAAGCCTATATTGGTTAATGTTTGTAACATCAGATACAGGAATTGATAATGTAAATTCTTCCCCCTGTGTTACTTCAAAGCTTACAGGTACATTTTGATTATACTCGATGGTTTCTGACCAGTTGCCAGCTTGTACACTGTTTTTTGCCAAAACCCTGAATTTGTGTGTCATATACACTGACCCCTGAGTAATTGATATAGCTGAATCAGTCGTAGTACCTATTATGCTTCCATCCATTTCAACATCATATTGAGTTGCCCCCTCAACTGTATCCCATGAAAGGCTTATTGCTCCATTTGTTGATGTGGCAACAATATTTTTTGGTATTTCCAGCAGCGTTGTACACTGGACTGTACTGCTCCAAGGGCCTGTACCAGCTTCTGTAATTGCACGCACCTTAAATTTATACGTAGCTCCATGCTTTAAATTGTCTATTGTAATTGCTGAATCTGTGGTACTTAAAATGTTTCCTTCACCGTTTGCAATTTCATAAGATGTCGCACCTTCAACATCTTTCCAATTAATTTTTATTGCTGCACCGGTAGTTACTGCTTCGTTGTTGCAAATAATATATAATGGTGCTCCCGGCAAATCAACATCTGTGGAAGTTGTAACCGTATCACTCCACAATCCTTTTCCTGATTCATTGTATCCACGAACCCTATATTTGTGTGAAGATTCTGGCTGCAACCCGGTGTCAATGTATTTATAAACATTTCCAACATCTAATATTTTTCCATCAGCATCAACTTCATAACCTGTTGAGCTTTCCGCAGCATTCCAATTAAGTTCAATTGCTGATGTAGATGAATTTGTTTTTCCTATTGTTGGAGCTATTGGTGCTGCATACGGTGCCCTAAATGTAAGTTCATCAGACCATTCCCCAATAGTTCCTGCATGAATATCTGTAATTGAAGCAACACAAACTGTATAAATAGCTCCGGGGGTGGTAGTTACATTTACTGATGGTTGTAATTGACTTTGATTTTGTTCTACCCCGTTAATTTTTATCTTATAAGCTGTTACTCCTTCAACAGGTTCCCAAGAAACTACTATGGTATTGTTATTTAGTTTTGATTGTACTAAAACTTGTGGGATATTGGTTATTTCTTTACTTGTCTTGAATGTAGCTATTTCGCTCCAAGCGCTATATCCACTTTCATTTCCTGCTCTAACCCTATAACTATGCTGACTGTTCGGTTGCAGAGAAGTATTTAAATAACTTGGACTTGACCCAGTATAAATCACTGTTCCATCTGCTTCAAGATGATATATAGTTGCTCCCTTAGAAATAGGCCATTGTAGTAATATATAGCTTTGTTGGACAACGCAGTTCAACACTGGAACTTCCGGAATGGTTGTTATTGTGTATGGTATACTCCATTCACCCGTAGCTGAGTCAAAAATCGCACGTACCTTATATGTATGCGTCTCTCCTTGCATTAAACCGTTAACCCGGTACTGTGTAATTGCTGCTACTGTTGTTGAAGTAACGATTGATCCAAGCTCATCAGTAACTTCATATCCATTAGCATTATCAATACTATTCCATGATATTGTAATTGTATTACTTGTTGCTGTTCCCTTTACGGAAGGTGCACTTGTTGGTGTATCTTCTAATGTAATATTTTCAAGCTGAGTCCATTGACTGCTACCGCCTTCATTTACTGCACAAATCCTAAAATTATGCTGTGACTTAGGTGTAAGACCTGATAGGGTATACCTATTTGATGTAACATCTTTATATACAATTCCATCAATTTCAACTTCATATTTGTTTGCATCTGCAGAAGCATTCCAAGTTATTTCTAATGTTGTGTCTGTAGCTGTTGTTACTACTCCCTCTGGAATAGCTGGAGCATTAGGAATGGTTTTTACTGTTGCCAACCGGCTCCAATCACTTCTACCATTTAAGTTTCGTGCCCTAACCCTGTAGGTATGATATGTTCCTGGTAAAAGACCATTATGTATGTAGATAGTTGAAGAATCTGTGCTTACAACATTTCCATCCACTTCTATTTCATATCCAGTAACATTTGCTACGGCCATCCAGTTTATATTTATTGATACATTACTTGGTGTTGTTTCTAATTTGGCAGGTACATCTGGCATTGACCCCAATGTGCGTTTAACGAGAGGTATACTCCAAGTACTTACTCCAGAACTATTAATAGCCTGAACTTCGTATGAATAACTAGTTTCTGGCAATAATCCTGTATCAGTAAAGTTAGGTTGACTTAAATTACTTGCTATTACAACGTCATTTCTTTTAATAGTATAGGTTTCAGCTCTATCCGCACTTCCCCAAAATATTGATATTTGTTTGTCCTTAGCAGTTGCACATACTTGTTCTGGGGTTGCTGGTGGATTGATTTTTGTTTTAAATTCTACTCCTTCTGTCCATGCTGTTTCCAATCCTATACTATTAACTGATTTTACTTTTAATATATATGTAGTATTTCCTTCAAGACCTGAAATAGATGCCTGCGATGCATTTGTGAAGCTACCTTCCTTAACCAGTCCATTTGATGAATCAAATACACCAATTTTGTACTTTATTGATGCAGGATTTTGGTTTACTTGCCAACTTGCACTAACCGTATTGTATGTAATCCCTGATACTGTTACGTTCTCCGGTATGTTAGCAGGAGTATATGTTATATATGGAGTTGCGCTCCATTCTCCATTTCCTCCAGCGTTACAACCTCTAATTCTTATTGTGTATTGAGCATCATACTGAGAAAAAGGAATAGTTATAGATGGTTGAGTACTTGTATAGTATGAATTACTATTATTTAACTCTACTTGATAGCTATCACTTGTTGCAACAGCCGACCATTTAAATACAATTGCTGAACCTGATACCTCTGATGTTATACTAGATGTGTCTATTTGTTTTGGAGGATTGGGAAGTGTTGTAGCTTGTATTATGTCACTCCACTCACCCTTAACTGAGCCAATATTTGCCCTGACTCTGAAAACATGTGTGCTTGCAGGTTGCAGCCCATTTTGAGTAAATGAATTAAGGTTTAGGTTAATAAAATCGCTTGTATTACCATCCATCTCAACATCATAGTCAGTAGCTCTTGCTGTAGCATCCCATTTTAAGGTAATTGATGTTTTTGATGTATTAACTGACTCTATATTAATTGGTTTCGAGAGAGGAAGTGGCAGTGTAGATGTACTGGATGATAAACTTGCTTCTGAAGGAATCCCATTACCATTTCTTGATTTTACTGATATTATGTATGTTGTTTCAGGCAAAAGCCCAATAACACAAATTCTTTTATTATCTAACTTTAACCAATTTTCTTCATTAGGGTTTACAGCATCAACAAGTGTCCCGTCCGCTGCAACGTATTTTGTACCTATCTTAATCTGATATTCTGTGCCACTTGGATTATTATCTGATATATTAACATCGATTGTACTATTTGAATTTGATATTGTTGAAACACCCGGCACTTCTGATTTGGTACGAAAAGTCCCATCAACTTTTGTTATATGTCCCTTTTTGTCTTTTACTTCTACTGAGTATGGGTATGAAGTGTTTGGTGCAAGAGTTAAACCCATGTCAGTGGAGCTGAGCCAGCTAGATTTACTTATCCAACTTGAGACATTTGTTCCTATAGTATATCTATATGCAGTTTCATCTAGCCCTGCTGGTGCATCTGATGCCCCAGCAACTATATTTGCTCCATTCTCTGTAGGAGTAACATTTAGTGTAGAAAAAACAGGTCCAGCCTTATCTACGCTGAAGTTAATAGATACTGCTCCCGCTGGTGCTATACTGTCTTTAACCTCTATTTTTATTTGGTGTAAACCACTTGAAAGTGTAGAAGCATTGATTCCTGTTGTAAATGTTACTAATTTAGTTTGAGAAGTTTGAGTTACTGTCTCTGTGCCTGTGGGAGTAGTGGCACCATCTAAATAATATTTACAAGTAAGTGTGTCATTTTCATTATCTTTAACATTTATTTGAACTTTAAAGTCTGTATCTGCCTCACTTAAGCAGGTATCAGCAGTTATATTTACAAGCGCCACATATGGTGCCGTTGTACAGGAAAGACAGTTCGGATTTGCTTCCTTGTTTCCTGTAGCATAGCTTGATCCACATGAGCATTGCATATATGTATCGTGGCCTGTAGACGTGTGAGAGCCATATATTTTAGTAGAATGGCTATGGGTGTGACATATAGAACAACTACTTGACGAATAATAACCTGATTCCCACGAACACACTCGTGACAGGTTACACCTTGTGCAATATTGATAATATCTGTGCCCGCCCGATTCATGAGTTGAACTCAATGTTGCACTATTTGGCCAATCATGATATCCACATTGGCAGCATCCATTATAAAATGTGTTATAAAAAATAGTTGTAGAAGGACACCTTGAACATTTGTATGTAGTGGCATGTCCGAGACCTGAAGTATGTGACGAACTTGTTGAAACATAAATAGAGTAATTATGTCCAACGCATGAACAACAATTTGAATTTGTTGTGGTTTGGGTATCTGATTTTGCACAAACCGAACAAGTCCTTTTCTGGTTATGTGGATGTGCTGTCGCAGCAGTACTCCATGCACTCCAAGTATGTGGGCACTGACTACAACAACTACACCAGTTACCACGATATGACATTTGAATACTTGCTTGACACCTTGAACAATTTCTATATGCATAATGTGGATGTGTAGATGAATATGTATCGGATTGTCCTGAAATATCATGTCCAAGGGCACTTCCTGACGTTGCACCACAGGAACATTTTTTGGGACTTGTACACGTTGCTGGAATTGTGTAACTATGAACGTGCGTAGCAGCAAAAATTTCAATTACACTAAATTGCGTGACAAATAATGTCACAATTAGAATTATGCTTAATAACTTTTTTTGCATAATTTTCCTCCCTTACCATATAAGCGTGACATTTATTTTAACAAAATGTTAAATAATTGTAAATTTTAAGTAATCCCTTTTGGCACCAATTATATCAATGTTTCTATTTTTTTCCTTAATATTTAAGGTTTTTCAACAAATTGTAAAATTACGTGCTTTACTGGGAAATTTCTTCATCCTAATATTTGTTTTTCAATCAAATCTACCATCATCACTATTCTGTTGTAAATTCCCAAACATCTAATGGGTATTTTTATCATTATGTTGAGAAAGGCTTAGTCCTAAATCTGTATATTTTGCAAAACATCTTCCACATCAACTTTAGTAGAAACATATTCACACTTGTTGTTTCCTAATGCCCTTACTGCATATAGATGGTAATGAGAAGAATAATTCGAGATACTACCTGAGAAAATATTAGTAAAATTTAAGTCTTTCTCAAGTGAACTTGCTCTATTTTGGATTTGCCCTATAATTGAGTTACGAAAATCTTCATTATTCATACGTCATATAATCAGTATCTACAATTAAATTGCATTTCCTCCATAAATTTTGATTGCTCCCAATGAGTTAAGAAACTCCTTATAGTGCCTAATTTTTTTTATTAATGTATCTAATCCTCTAAAAGACCAATATACACAATTAACATTTGAACTAAAAATTTTAAGCATGTTTCATATATACTCTGAGTCATCTTCTCCTTCTACAAGAATAATTTTATCAGCTTCTAAGGCATTTAAGGGATCAAGTGAGCTTTCTGAACCAAGTGATAATAAAATTTTGAATGATAAGAGAGGGAAATACCTGTTTATCCTTTTTTCAAACTCTAAATTAGTTATAGGCGTACAAGTTGTTTTAGTGGTACTTGAAACATCCTCATATATATGAAATATATTAGTAAGCGTCAAACACACTAGTACTTGAATTTGCAGTTAGTTCTGCAAGCGTAACCATTCCTTAAGTGCGACGGATATCTTTTCTCTGAACGCTTCATCCGATAAATCTGAGTCAGCCCATCGTTCATATGCAACGTCCACAGTATCAGCAAATTTTCGTGCAATTCGTGCATTTTCGTTTTCCATATACGGGAAATGCTCAATTACATAGTGAGAATAGTCCAAATCCAAAAAAAGGCGCTCCATATCTCCGTCAGCAAAATCAGAGACAAAATCTATCATAAACGCTGTATGTTTTCCAACCTTCATCATTCTTCCTCCCATGTATATTTTTCAGGTTCTGTGCCTTTTGGTTTTGGTATAAATATCTTTTGGGGTATTTTGGTACTACTTGGCAGAAAATCTTAATTGCAGATACATAGCCAGGTTTTCCAAGGTTAGGAGCGTTAGTTAAAGTCCATGATAAATATTGAAAGGGATTCAAACCATTTCCCATTGCAGTTACAACAAGGCTGTAATACACCGCACTGGCTCTTGCACCGTTTGGCGTGTTACTGAAAAGCCAGTTCTTTCGTCCAATAACAAAGGGCTTTATACTGCGCTCTGCACGGTTGTTTGATATTTCTAAGCGACCATCCAACAGATAACGCTCAATATATTTGCGCTGTGATTTTGCATAATGTGCTGCTTTTCCAAGAAGGGTATTGGGCAGAACATTCAAGTGCTCTATCCAATTGAAAAATTCGTACATCAGTGGTTTTCCATACGAGCTTGATAAAAGGTACCGGAAAATGCACCGCGAGGATGATGATTACTGCGACCTAATATATGAGTGTCTCTACGAAGAAGGAGTAGCACTGTACAATGAACTATCAGAAGCAGAATTCAAAAAACTCATACGTAAACAATATAACTACATAAAGAAAATTGCAAGAGAAGGCTTCTGGTAAAAAACAGCTTTTTAATTGTTTCTTCAGTCATACCTTTTTCTGCTTTTCTTATCTCAAGCAGTTCCTTAACACGGGCAAAGTCCTCTCTCGATATAATTGGCTCATGGTTGTTTTTTATGTAGTATTGAGGCAGTTCCCCATTATTGCGTTTTCTTTTAAATGTAACACTATCTGCTGTGATTGTTTTTTGAAGCAAAGCATCCCCGCAGTACTTTTCATTACCCAACATCCTCCTAATTGTGGAGCCATACCATTTCGCACCAGTAATAGTTGGTATATTTTCTTCATTTAGAGTTCTAGCAATCCCAGCGCTTCCCTTACCTCCAATATATTCTCTAAATATTCTTTTTACAATTTCTGCTTCAGCTTGATTAATAATCAGATCCCCATTTCCATCCTTGTCATAGCCCATGAATTTTGCAGTTGCTAATTGAAACTTTCCTTGCTTGTACCTTCTCTGGTTAGCCCACCTTATATTTGATGACATTGAAGCTGACTCTTCTTGCGCCAAGGAGCTGAGGACAGAAAGGATGAGTTCACTCTCTTGCGACATAGAGTTGATATTCTCCTTCTCGAAATATACAGTAACATCTAAAGATTTTAGCTTTCTTACGGTTTCTATGCAATCAGCAGTATTACGTGCAAACCTTGAGATAGATTTTGTAATCACCATATCTATCCGGCCGTTTTCACAGTCATTAATTAGCCTCATGAATTCAGGTCTTCTTTCCTTTTTGGTTCCACTAATTCCCTCATCAGAATAAATACCCGCAAACTCCCATTTGGAGTTGCTTTGAATATATTTGGTGTAATGGCTTACTTGTGCTTCAAATGAATTTTGCTGTTCCTTATGCATGGAACTAACTCTGCAATATGCACAAACTCGAATTTTCCTATTATCAGCCGCTTCGTTCTCCATATTGCTTGCTTCAATAACAGTAACCTTCTTCACTACTCTCTCCCCCTCTTCTTTGAAAGTAGTGCTATGTTACCGTACTAATTTTGGGAATTCAAGCCTGACATTTATGGCTATGTTTAATTTAATACAATTTGCAAGAATTGCTGCTGAGCATGGAATGGATAATTTGTGACATCGATTCTCTTATCCGGGAGAAGTTGCTGAAAGACTCTAAAAATTTATTTATGGGGTCTAAAGAATAAATCCGATCAGATACCGGATTGACATAGAGAAGAACCCCTTAGTAGACTATGATAAAATGGTCTACTAAGGGGTTCAGTTGAAATTGGCATTGCTAATTAACAAAACTTAATACCTATCAGGTATAAAGATTATCCTAATTACAGTTGAGATACTATTTGGGCAAACTTTTTAAATCTTCAGGTAAAAGCATCGACGCAAATTCTGACGGATCTTTTTCTATGTATTCAATACCATTGACAATCCACTTATCGTTATCTTTAGTGTACTTAATTTTAACAATTTGATTATTTTGCAATTTGTGTTCACTAATTACATCTTTTTTCGATCCATTTGCAATTACACAATAAGGATCAATATTTTTAACATCATCGCCAGTACTTTTTCCTATGTTTATTTTATTAAATTCTTCACGGTTGAAAAGCTTTTTTAATCTCCATATGTTTCTGACAATACCATCCTTATCATAAAAAACAAACAATTTACTTTCATCATCCATATTCCTAATTTCATATGAATAATCATCGGCAGATCGTACAATGTCAGGATTACCATATAAATGTTGTATTGAATCTTTTTTGTTAACAAAAGATAAACTTCGTCTTATCTCATATGGGAGGTTTATCTTGTCAGGTATTTTCTTCTCCGCATCTTTCATGTATTGTTCAGAATTATCTGTGTTTTCTTTAATATCATTAGTACTTTGACTTGTATGCTTATTAACACCACATCCGCAAAGGGCTAAACTTATTACCACTGCAAAAATTATAATTCTATTAATTTTCATATCAATTAAAACCTCCTAAAGTATTTGGAGCTCAAAAGATATACATAATTTGATTAAAAAGTACTCCGTGAATAGGGATATATTACATTTACAGAATACTTTATTATTACGTGCAAAGTTTACCACACAATAACTACTACAATATCAGTTACTAGGTCTATACCTTAATAGGCTATTTTACATTATTCTTTTAAAGATAATAGGCATAAAATTTCGATTAACATAAAAGAAATTAAAAAAAGAGGGATGAGTAGTAGTTTTGGGTAATTTGCTGCAGAAATATAAATTCCAATAAAGATAATAAAAGTTTGCATTAAAAAACGGAATAATTTAATTGGTTTGCTATATTGGAGATAATATTTTTCATTACAGGAATTACATCTCTCTTTAAATAATAGCTTAATATTTAATTCCTGTTTTTGTTTACATATAGGGCATCCTATTTTCATTATTTGTATTCCCCTTAAATGTATGTATCTTAATACATCACTTTCCAAAAAATCTTAATATACTATACCAAAGGTTGTTAGTCTGTAACAGATTGAATTTTCTTTGCTAGTCATGCCTTTACCCACCTTTACGACAATTGTAATACCTTCTTGTGCTGCTGCAATCTTTAGTCGTTTATGCAGTTCAGCATATACTGCAATATTATTCAACTGTTCTTTTAATTATCAGACCAATTTCTCATCTCCTTTAACAAAATGTTATTAATTACTATTACAACAAAAATAGTAAATAATATCAAGTAAATTTTAATAATTACTCAATCCCACACTCAATCTCTGACCCATCCAGTAAACTAACAATTAACCTGGAATCCTCATAGACTGTTATCTTCTCCACCAGCTTAAAATACAACTCAATGTCAAACCGTTCTAATGGCTCAACCTCTTTAAAAATGTTAATAAATCTTTTGGCTGTAACCCTTTTAAGAATATCCTCGCTGTTAATCTGTTCCCCCCATTTGTCCAAAAAGTGCTCCCTGTTTTCCAGTACTGCATTGAAGGCACTCCCAAATGCCATATAAAGAACCTCGTCATTTATATGCTTATTGTTACAGCCTTTTTTCCCTTTAACCGCATACTTATTATTGCACTGCCAAATGATCCTTTTTAATCTTTCATCACTAGAGTTCCATACTTTCCTTCCGAATGTTCCACCACAGCATCCACATATAACTCTGCCTATAAATGGGTTATCATTCGTAGTATAGTCCAATCTCTTAATGTTGTACTTATCTATAAAAGCTTTTCTTCTCTCTTTTTCAAGTTGTACTGCCTCCCATGTATCCTTATCAATAATTGCAGGATGACTTTCTTCCACATAATACTGTGGTATTTCACCTTTATTCTCTACTCTCTTTTTGGTAAGAAAATTAGTTGTATAGGTTTTTTGAAGAAGAGCCTCGCCCTTGTATTTTTCATTACTTAACATTTTTTTGATACTGCCCTCATACCATTTTGATTTTCCATTCCAGTTTGGAATGCCTTCTGTTTCAAGCTCATATGCAATTCTGTTAGTTCCTTTTCCATTAAGATAATCTGTATAAATCCTTCTTACTGTTTTTGCCTGCTTTTCATTTATAACAAGGTTACCGTTTTCGTCCTTATCATAGCCCATGAACTTTGTATGGTTGACTATGACCTTACCTTGCTCAAAGCGCCTCCTAATGCCCCACTTAGAATTTGCACTTATGGAAAAACTTTCCTCTTGCGCTAATGAACTCAGTATAGTCAACAAAACCTCGCTTTTACTATCAAGAGTGGATATATTCTCCTTCTCAAAAATTATTCCAACATCTAACTCCTTAAGCATTCTAACATAATTCAGCGTATCTAAAGTATTGCGTGCGAACCTGGATATAGATTTTGTTATTATCATGTCTATTTTTCCAGACTTGCAGTCCTCAACCATTTTGTTGAACTGCTCACGTTTTTTGGTATTAGTTCCTGTGATGCCTTCATCGGCATAAATTTTTACTAAATCGTAGTCGGGATGGTTAGTTATATATGAAGTATAATAATTTACCTGGGCTTCATAGCTTGATAGTTGCTCCGCTTGGTCTGTTGAAACCCTGCAATATGCTGCCACTCTCTTTTTGTGTGTTTCTATGTTCTCATCCTGCTGTGGTCTGTTTGCTCTTGCCGGAATAACTGTAATACTTCTTGCCATTTTTTATTGTCTCCTTTGCAATTGTTGGTTCATGTATATTAAGCCTGCTTGCGACCTCATCGTCTAATATTGTTCCCGGACATGTTGCCTTGCCGTTTCTTATATAACTACTGCACTGCCATACTATTTTTCTGCAGTCTGCTTTACTGTTCCAGGTTCTGCGTATCAATGCGGCTCCGCATTTACTGCAGTAAAGCATTCCAGACAAGGGGTAACGGCTCTGGTATTTCATGTTGCCTTGGAAGTTTCCCTTTTCTCTGGCTCTTTTTACTATCTCTATTTGTACCTTACTCCATACTTCTTTAGATATAATGGGTGAATGATTTTCTTCTATATAATAGCTATCCAGTTCACCCTTGTTGAGTACGGTACTTTTCTTTAGATGGTTAGGGATATAATATTTTTGAAGGAGTACATCCCCCATATATTTTTCGTTTTTAAGTATTCCAAGGATTGTACTCTCGCACCACTTGCCTCCGGCCACTGTAGGTATATTATCTGTAGCAAGCTGTTTTGCAATCGTGAAGGTACCCTTGCCCGACAAGTATTCCGAGAAAATTCGTTCTACGATTTCAGCTTCGGCAGGATTTATCACCAACTCACCAAATTCATTCTTGTCATAGCCTAAAAACCTGTTTGTATTAATAATCAGCTGCCCTGTCTCAAACTTCTTTCTTACTCTCCATTTTGTATTTTCACTTATGCTTCTGCTTTCTTCTTCCGCAAATGAAGAAAGGACAGAAAGCATAAACTCTCCGTCCTTTGATAATGTTTATATTCTCTTTTTCAAATATGACCTCAATGCCTAATTCTTTTAGTTCTCTGACTATTTTTAATACTATTGTCGTGTTTCTTGCAAATCGTGATATTGATTTAGTAATTATCAGGTCTATTTTTCTTTCCCTGCATAACCCAAGCATTTTTTGAAATTGTGGTCTGTTCTCAGTGGTTCCGCTGATACCCTTATCTGTGAAAATACCGACTAATTCATATTCGGGATTTGCAGCTATAAGATTTCCGTAATATGTAATCTGGTTTTCTAAGGACTCACCCTGTTCGTAATTATCCGTGGATACTCTTGCATACGCACAGACCCGTTTTTTCCTGCTGATATTTTTCAGCGTCGGTTCTAATATTTTTACCCGCATTTATTACTCCTTTTCATTCGAAATATTGATAAAAAGGAAATCAATAAAGACGCACTGCAGGATTGATTAAAACCCTACACTGCGCCTGTGTGTGTTATTGTAAAAATATATAGAACAGGATATAATAGTCACAAGGTCGCTGTGGCAGCTTTACGCTGTCTGTGTTAGGTAGCTTAGATACCTGCATTGGCTTTCGGGTGTTGGTAGCACCCAAAAGACATGGCGATCTTATTTAATTTTCATACACATATTAGCTCTGAAAGCCGTATTTAGCAAGCAATTCGTGCCTTTATAATTCCCGTCATATATCCCTGTTCTATTAATTTAAATTTGGAAAGGTATTTATATGGTTTTCTCAGCTTCATTTTGATAATATATCTGCTGCCCTCTGTATAAGAGTGGCTACATATTCACCATTAACAGACTTCCCTTTTACCGCATTTCCCCTCCAGTAATCCGGGGAGGTTATTATCCCAAGCTTGTTGAGTATATTGATATCGTTCTCCAAGCTTGAATTTTCTTTTTGAAATGGGATATTAAAATATTTCAGAATGCCCTTTGCTATAACTGTCCCGATTACTTCTATATTATTGATAATCCATACTGCATCATCCTTGTTATCATGGTAGGCTATTTCAATCAGGGCAGCAGATGCACTGGTGTATGCCAGCTCATAAAGGGGCTTCCCCTGTCCGTAATGGTTGCAACCCTCTTTTACTCCCCTGTCACTGGATGGTGTATTAGGTTCTATTTCTGAATATACTGCTCTTGCAAGTTTTTCTCCATTGCCCCCGAACTTATGGCAGTATACCTCACAACCTCTGCTGTTTCCTGAACATGCGTTTGAATGTACGGCAAAGTGAATGTCCGGCTTTTTGTTGTTACTGTCTGCAACCACCTGAGCCAGTGTCATTTCGGGTCTGTTTCTATATACAACAAGTCCGTGCTTTTTCAGGACTCTTTCTGTTACATCCGCCACCTGATTCATTCTCTTTTCTTCAGTGCCATAATTGCCGACCCCTATATTCTTTTCCTGTGTTGACGGGCTTAAATATATTGTTTTATTCATTTACTTTTGTCCTCCTCTTTTATTTGTTCCAAGGCCCTTTTTAATTTTTCAGGTATCGGTAGGCCAATTTTTCCTATGTTCTCAAAAATGCTAATGCCTTCATTTGATATGTAGAAAAAAATAACGGCGGTGCGGACTGCACTGCCATTACCGATTATGTATACATCTATTATGTTTCCAACCCCCACCAGAATGAAAATTAATATCTTTTTGAATATCCCCCTGAATCCTATTTCACTTCAGTACTGCAACCATTATCCCGGTCAGATAATCGATTACCACAAATGCAAGCAATGCGTACATAAACCCGTCAAAGCCTCCCAGGACCCAACCGACAAATACACCTGTTGCTGTAAAGAGTGCCTGTATTGTTTGTATAATCCCCTTCATGTTTTTCCTCCCATAAATTCAATTTGCTTTGGTATATAAATGTTTATTAACTTGTCACTACCGTCTTTACATCCTTAAATGCAGATTTCAGTTTCTGACTTAATGTAGGAAGGCTGTTGCCGAAAACGGCTTTAAGTTGAAATCCCCCAGCTTCATATATTTCTGTTACCTCCGTAATCCTGCTGTCCATTATTACACCCCAATCCTTGTTCTGAACTGTTACTATATCTCCAACCTCCCAATCCTTCTGATATTCAAAGGGGCCCTTTACAAGAACCTCGGCCTGAAATGAATATAGTCTCTTTAATTCAGATAGCCTCACATTTCCCCTTACTGATAAATCCGTTTTGTTTTCCGCATCCCTTGCATCAACAAAGGTTACATACCTGTCTATACCAGTGTCAGCGGCACCCTGCATAACGATCTCTCTGTCTGCTCCTTCTCCCCGGCCTGCAACTACTGCATAGTTTGCATATCCTACGATACTGTCCGCGTACTCCTGAGACTTTACATTTTCAAACTCCGGTGAAAAGATTACCGGAGGGTTATTCTGCTGGTTTACCGAGCAGTTCCTACCCTCATATGTGTCAAAGACCCACTTCTTTAAATTAAAATCCAAATAAATCTGCCATCCCAGACCTGAGAACTGGCTTATTTGCTCAAGCTCCTCCGCCAGATTTTTATACCTACTTTGCCATTTTAAAGACTGTCCCCGGTTCAGGCTTGGAGCTATTCTCAGGTTGGGAAAGGCCATTTCTGGTATATCAATACAGTTTCTTTGGACATAGCTTTTCATAACTGACTCAGTCGAGGCTTCCCGGATATCATATGCCTGGCCGTCTGGCGGAATAGTGATTCTCTGCTGCAATATTCCCCCAAGTGTACAGCCCTTGCAGGTCAATATTTCTTCTCCACGCTCATTTGTCTTGATTTCCTTGTGCCGAATGATGCCCGCTTTATTTACATTCTGTCCAAGTATGATTAATGTATTAATTTCAATCTTGCTTACACCTCCCGCCTTCCTGTTCAGTACAAGCTCAAATTCCCCATAGGAATGGTACCGCCTACAAAAAGAAAGGGAAAGATAGCTGTCTATCTCCCCCAATGGCTCAAGTGAAGGTGTTAATATCCGTATCGGTTTCATTTTCCACCCGCTTCTCTTTTATCCTTCTCCTGTAATTTCAGTCTTTTGCTTTTCTGTAATCCATCCCTTTGATATAGCAATGTCCAAATGGTTTGATGTAACTCTATTAACCTTATATAAATAACTTAATCTTTCGAACATGACTTTTATGCCCCCTTTAAACTAGATGCAATTAAATCATCAATCTGTGCTTGCATATTTAGATTATCGATTATCAAATTCTCTACTAGAATTTGTAACTTTTCTATCTCTGTTTGTTCGGCCTCCAGTTTAGCTCCCTTTCTATAAAAATACCCGTCCTTGTAGGAATCTCCTATAGCGACGGGTATGGTACCACAGATGATTGCGCCGTTAGCATACGCAAAGCTCTGATCTGCTATTATTATATTTTCAACCGTAGTTCCATCTTGTGCTAACACAGCACATCTTAAAGCTTCCATAAAACCTCCTTGTAAAATTACGTTGGGTATCCCCATCTTACAATTACTATACCTGATCCACCAGTTCCTCCAGTACCTCTGGAACTGGCACAGCCACCACCACCACCTCCTCCACCATAGCCGCCACCACCCAGACCACCAGGTGAACCTACAGTGCCTGAACCGTTAGTGCCAGCACTACCTGTTCCTTCGATAAAGGATGAAACTCCAGGATCACCGGAATTACTACCTGTGGAGCCAGTCCCACCAGCACCACCAGCCCCACCACCTGCATGGATCCTGCCCCAGAAGTCCGTTGTTGGTGTCCCTTGTCCAGTACCATTGGACCCTGCACCAGAGCTACCGCCACTAGAATAAGAGGCGGGAGTTCCATTACCCCCATTGGAACCTGCAACACCACCCCAAGAGAAGTAGCTACTGGTACAATACATTCCTCCTCCGCCAGCACTTCCTCCGTTACCGCCATTACTGGAAGTTGCACCATAACCACCCGCGGCAGAAGTTAAATTAGGATATGTACTGTTACCCCCATTGATGCCTGCTGAACCTCCTGAACCCACGTATATAGTGGAGGTTCCAGGAGGAGCTACGTTGTAGTACGTTTTGGTATATCCACCACCTCCGCCACCTCCTCCACCGCCTACTAAGAATACGTCAATCTTACTAGGTAATCTATCTATGAAAGTTAATTTACCGGAAGTATAGCATTCTATATAACCTCTGATAGGGCCTTCTGCAACTATCTTACAAGAACCTGTATATTCAACTTTTGCTGGGGTGCCTTGTCCTTTATCACTTTTTGGCCTTACGAAACTTTCCCCAAAGCTTCTCCCCATTAATAATCCCCTCCCATAAAGGTTACAGAATAACCCGATGCCACAGTCGTGCCTAGGGATACATATATTTTTTGTCCTGCGTTTAAAGCCGGGGGTAATACACCATTTCCATCGTTGGCATAATTGATTGGTAATAGTATCGTGTCCACTCCTGTGATAGCAGCTGTCTGGGCTGTTGAAGCTGCTAATGCTACCTCGTGTATTAGTTTAAAATTTACCTCTGCTGTGCCTTGTCCGTCATTCCAATAAATCCTTAATACGGAAGCAACATTAGTTCCAAGGGCTCTTATCTTAATAGCATCCACTCTTGTACCATTAGTACCGCCAGTAGCTAAGACCCTCCCATTTGTTACAGGAGCTTTTATATTTGTATCAGCAGTTAGTATATTGACACCTGATATGTTAGGACTTGCAGGATAAATTGGTATTGTATTTGCTGGCATATTATAATGCACCTCCTATATTTTTATATGCGTTTAAAATTGCTGCTACACGAGGCATATCCCACAAATGTGCCTCAAATTCTGCTTTGGTTACAAGATTACTTGTATCCTTTATTTGTTCAAACCAGCCTTTCCACTCTCTGTAGAAATCACCCTCCGGCTCTGAGGTTTTGCTATCCATCCATGCTTCAAACCTGTTATATATTTCCGTTGTATTAACCTGGTCAAACAAATGGGTAACAAGCCCGCAAACAGTATTATCCAACCTTTCATCCGTGATTTGATAATCCTCGATATAGCTCTTTCCTGCAACAATTCTTACCTGAGCCAGAGATATTTCATAAATGTTGTCGTTTCTCGTTAATTCCATTGGTGTTGGTTGTTCTGAGGGAATTCCCTTTAGGATAAAGGCCTTTATATATCTGTTTTCCAGAGTTTTATCAAGGCGTATAATTACTCTGTCAATTCTGTCCAAGGTAGGGTCTGCCATATCATGCTCAAGATATAAATTCTCTGTGTCAAGCGTGTACAAATATCCTTCAAGCCATGCGTATCCCGGTTTCATGTATACTTTCATATTTACTTTGTCTGTTCCAACCTTGAGGATTCCCCCGCCGTTGAAAATACCGTTTCTTATAAACTGCCTGAAATATTCTGCAAATTCATCGGCAGTGTAATACCGTTCATCGGTTCCATCTATACTATCAAAAAATTTATAGCTTTCTGCCACCTGTTAACCTCCCGTCATAAGCCAATATATCGGTTCTTCCACTTTATCTGTACCTTGGTGTTAATGCTATCATTGTTGCTGTTATAGCTTAATATGTTCTCTCCGGGAACGAGCTGCCAAAAGGTGCTGTTTAAATCAATATAGTGAAAGGCATTATTCCCGTTGATTAAAACATGCTTTTCTCCAAATGCTGTAGAAATACTGAGTACATCGTTTTCTTCCAGCTCCCGGTTGATCCTTATATATTCTCCGGTGGTTTCATTTGTCACCATTGGATTGACAGCCGGACCCTTTATTTCAATGTTAACTGGGGTGGTAACATCACCGGAATTAACTGCCCTTCTCTGAAACCCTCTGCTAGAGAAGGCGGTGGGAAAAGTGGTCTTAAACTTCAAGCCCCCAACTATATATGAAAGCTCTTTACCTTCATAAAATGTATCAAGCCAAAAGGGTTGATGGCATAGTAAAGTAATTAAAAACTTCTGGAACCCGACGCCCTTGCTACCCTGCTTGCCCGGAAAGGCAGGAGTAGACTGAACTATTCCCTTTATCTCCTTTACAATGCTCCTGTTGATATATGTAATTGTGACTTCTCCAAGTTTCGGATTTAGTACCTCCTGCATTTTACGTCTGGCATTTAATAATTCATCAGGGTTGCTTCTGGTTAATATGGTACCTTCAATTGTCAACTCCCTTTCCTCTAGGGTATTTCCCATATAGCCGGAACCGTCCTGTCCGGGTGATTTCTGACTTTCAATCGTAACTTTGACCTCCGATGCACCATCCAGAGTTTCAAGGAAGTATGGAGCATTACTGCCAAGAGTAATACTTTCTCCTCTTTGATTTGTTATTATCAGCTTCTGCAAGACACACCTCCTACCATTCAAGGGCCATCTGTCTTGATGTATTTTTAATTTGCCTTGCTATTTCCGAGGGAGTTAGCGGAGTAGGACTGTTTATTGTAATGTTCTGAATGATGCCATTACCATAAGACGACATATTATTATTCCCGACCGGAACAAAGACACTTTCATTTAAACCAGCATTTGTTCCACTAATAGAAGCCAATATATCTGATTTGCTGATATTAAAATCAGTAGGTATTGCCTTTTTCATGTCCCTTTCTACATCAGCCATTGTCTTTACAAAGCCTATCCCCAGGCCCTTACTCATATTTGCACCAATATCAGCAAAAACCGTAGAAGGTGAATGTATTCCCAGCAAGCCCTTTATATTACCTACAATTCCTCCTACAAAACCACTGATCTTGTCCTGTATCCAACCTGCCATTCCGGTAATACCTTCCCACAGTCCCTTTACTATGTTTTTACCAATCTCAACAATTGATACAACAGCTTGTCCAATACCCACCAAAATTGCAGTCACAATCTGCGGGAGCTGTGCAACCAGTAAAGGTACTGCCTTAACAAGGCCCATGGAAAGCTCGTATGTGAGGTTAGAACCCACTTCAATTATCTTGGGAAGATTACTGGTTATAAAGTTGATAACCGACGATATTATTTTAGGGAGTGCCTTTATAAGTGCCGGAAGTGAATCAATCAAACCCTTTGCCAGGCCATCAATGATTTTAAAGGCTGCATCCAGAATCTTGTCCATGTTTTGTAAAAGGGTTCCTACTATTAAAAGGATTGCGTCCACAACAGAAGGTATAAGCTTGGGCAGTGCTTCTCCGATACCATTTGCCAAGGTTATTACCATTTGAATTGCACCCTCAACCAAGGCAGGCAGATTTTCTATAATTCCATCCAGCAGTGCCATAACAAGCTTGAGTGCTCCCTCTGTTATTGCGGGCAAGGCATCTATGAGACCCTTTATCAGAGTCATTACAATTGAAACAGCCGCATTGATTATAGCCGGAAGATTATTTAGTATTGCACCTCCGATTGAGGTTACTATATCAAGTCCCAGTTGGATTAATTTAGGCAGGTTCTCCATTATTGTGCTTGCAATGCCCCCAACTGTTTCACCGATAACAGCCGATATCTTGCTCCAATCACCCCCGGCTTCGTTTAATCCTCTTGAAAAGTTACCAAGTAAGGTAACTCCATCATCCGCCAGTACCTGGAGCTGAGGCAGCAATACCATCCCAAGTGCATTTTTAGCCCCTTCGGCTCCACCTTTTAGTCTCTGAACACTATCGTCAAATTTTCCGAGTGCAGAGAGAGAGTCAACACTCATAACAGCACCCATTTGCTTAGCTTCTTCGGTTAACGCTGCGATTCCATCAGAGCCCTGAGCAATAAGCGGATTCAAATCCTGTGCGGATTTTGCAAATATCTGCATAGCAAGAGCATCACGTTCTGTTTCATTTGAGATCTTCCCCAATGCATCAATAGCTTCCCAATAGACTGTGCCACTATCTCTTAACTGTCCATTGCTGTCTGTTACGGAAATGCCCAGCTTGGCATAAGCCTCCGCAAACTTAGACGATCCGTCTCTGGCATTTGACATGGACTTTACTTGCTTTGCCATTGTACCTGTATGAGTATCCAAAGACACATCTACCAACTCCGCAGCGTATTTATATGCCTGAAGACTCTCAGTAGACATGCCTGTGACTGTAGACATTGTTAAAATATCGTCAGCATATGAGGAAGCATTAACAGACATTTCAATCAATGCCTTTCCAGCACCGGAAGCAACGACACCTATTCCTACAAGCGCAGCACCCATTGCCACACCGATTCCCTTTAAAATACCTCCTAGCTTTTCAAAGCGGTTTCCTGCATTATCTGCCGTATTCGCTGTCTCCTTAACTTCCCTGTCAAACTGACTGACCTTGTTCTCCGCTTCATCAAAGCCGCTGCCTGTGGTATTCAGAGCCTTCTTATTATCCTCCAGCTCCTTTACCATATTGTTAAGATCTGCATTTGCATTGTTAAGCTGAATCTGCCATGCTCGAGTTCGCTTGTCATTCTCACCAAAGGAGGTGGCTGCATTCAGCAATGCTTTTTCAAGAGTAGATACCTTTTCCTTCTGCGTATCTATCTCCTTGTTAAGCACTTGATTTCTTGCAGTTAATGCATCAATTGATTTATCCTGCCTATCAAATTGTGAGGAGACAAGGTTCATCTCAGAGCCTAAAACCTTAAAACTCTGGTTTATATCCTTTAGTGCATCCTTGAACTCCTTTTCACCCTCAATGCCTATTTTCAAGCCAAAATTGTCAGCCAGTATACCACCTCCTTTCTGAATTTGGGCATAAGAAAAGACACTCTGATAGAGAGTGCCTAAAAAAATTTATATATTTTATAAGGTAATGTATATTATGTAAATATTATGTAATAACCATTTCATAACGGAATTCATTTAATTTTTTACCAAAATCAATTTCTTTTACTGTGCCATCATGTCTAAATCCCATTCTTTCATAAAATTTTCTTGACTTCAGATTATCTTCAAGTACCCATAATGTAATCTTTTTATAATTTCTATTTTTCAGTTCATTAATTCCCCAATTAATATAATAGGAGCCTATTCCCCTATTCCAATACTCCGGCAACAAATATATACCCCATATTTCCCCGTAAGTATTATCTCTATCATTGTCTCTACATTTTCCAATAGTCATTAATCCAACTGCTTTATCATCTATAAATATAAGAGTATCTTCTTCTAAGTTTTCTGATAACGCCTTTTCAAAATATCTCTCCCTTTTATCTGCAGTTATGTTATCCAATACTGAATCAGGGACTATACCTTTGTATGCTGTTTTCCATGATTCGGAATGAATTTTCCCCAGTACTTTAGCATCATTTACTTCAGCATAGCGTATCTTGTACATATTTCCCTCCTTTTCTTAAAAATTACTGGCCCTATCTGAAATGCAGTGTTTTCTCTAGTATAGACATGCTTGCAATTTATAAAGATTGCGAATTAATCATTCTTTTGACAAATTGGAATTTGTTTGCTTCATTATTTTTTCAAAACGGAACATACCTTCAAAGTATTCTTTATTAGTTCCTTCTTCTATCTCATATCCATCATGGTCATTGGGGTCAGGGTGATTCTTGTTATAGAACTCTACAATATGGAATCCACAACGATTCACATAGAAATGTATATTTCGCTTTTCAAAATATGGTGTGCAAGTTTCCCATACCTTTGTTTCTGGATGCAATTTCTCAATGGCATTCCAAATAGACTGTCCTACACCTTTACTCTGAACACCAACCTTGACAAATAAAAAATCAAGATGATTGTGCTGTGTTTCTTTATCTATCACGACAATAGCACCACCAACTGGCATACCGTCTACAACGGCTTCATAAGCAATCGAACCTTTAGCAGAAAGAGAACGGTCTATATGGCTTTCAGGTAGTATTTCTTCCTCCATTTCGCCAAAACCATCAGCTGCACCTTGCTGAAATGAAACTTGCATATCTCTCTTAAATTGCTGTTTGTGTTCCTCACAAAGAGGAATTATTTCAAAATTCATTCGTCCCTCCAAATTCAATGTCGTTCGTAATATGAAACAAAGATGAATTAATTATATCACGTAGAAAAACCTCATGAAACTAAATACCAAAAGGAATCACATAATCAATAAACAGCTCCCTCAAAAAAGACACTCTGGTTAAAGAGTGCCTGAAAAAACTTTAATATTTTTTAAGGTAATGTACATTATATAAAGAATACAAACTATTTTACTTGATTGAAATATATATCCCCAGCAAGTTTGGAAAGTGCTTTACAGTCTTTTTCATCATCAGGATTGAGCATTATCTCTGTAAGATATTTGTATATAATATCCTCCTTTGCAAGAATTGCTGCCCTAGAATCACTTCGAGTCATGCACCAATATAGACTATATATAGCTTCGAATAAATCATTTCGATTTTTTTTGTTATTATAAGAAGTCAAATCTATCATGTTTATCGCTGTATTAAGACTTGAGGATGTCTGCAAATAATAGTTTATTTTTTCGTCTTCATTCATTTTACTATAATCCATTCTGAAGCCTGTTTGGGCTTGAGACAGACTTCCCCTAAATATTTGATCTGCTAATTGTGTTTTATAATTTAGGTTTTCTCGGGCTGAAACGGCAAATACAATACTGATTATCAAAACTATTCCTAATAATATAGATATTGCAAATATAAATACTTTCTTTTTCAATCATTATTCATCCCCTCAAAATATTTATAAAAACAATTCGTGACTTCAAACTTATCTTTGCTACCTTTAACTCGCGTTATTAGTATATTAAATCTGATAAAATGTAGAACATGGTTAACTTAAATATTTATACATTACATACCATGCCGTTATCCTCACGCCACTTAACATATTCTTTAACATCCGATTCTACCAATTTCCAACATGCTGCAACCACAGCTGCATCATCAATATAACCTAAAAGCGGTATACTATCAGGAACTATATCTATCGGAGATACAAAATAAATCAAAGCACTGGTAATAGCAATAAAAGAACCCATTGGTATATTTGTATATTCTTTTTTAGCAAAGCTTCTTACTAAAGAAACCATGACAGGGATATTAGCCAACTTATCACCCGCTATAGGAATTACTTTCAGCTTTTTTTCAAGTCGCTGAAGAAATCTTTCGATTTTGTCTTGATCGTTTAATAGATTTTTTGCTTGTTCATATCCTTTTTTCAATTCTTCTTGAGCCTTTTGCTCGTTAAAATCATTTTTCATTTTTTTCTCCTATCGTAAACCTTCTTTGACAAATTCCTATTTATCTATTTGATAATTTTATATTTACAACTGTTAGTTCGTTGATCAAACAAATACAAACTAAATATATCATATTTGTAAAAATCTTACTATAGCTTGCTAAATATCAAAAGGAATTACATCACCAATAAACAGCTCCCGCTTTGGCTTCGCCATACCATTAAATTGCTTGTGGATTTCCCATTGGTCTAGAAGTCCTCCAATGGGCATCAGCCAGACCTCTGCTTCATTTCTTCTTAGCTGTGTTACACCATAATAAATAAGCCGGGCAAATAATTCTTCATCACTTACCCGACTGACGTGTTTTTTGTGTTGGTCTCCTCCGATTCTATATACCTTTTTGTTCCCCTGTACATTGCTTCCATAATCACTTCTTTATATGTTGCAAGCTCAAAAGGCGAGGTCAGAAGCTCCACTTCTTCTTCAGACAAAAGCTCTCTTCTGTCATTTTTGTTCTGTAAATTGTGTATAAGCACACCTTGGTTTGCTAATAGTGTGATAAGCCAGACTATTTCATCCAATGCCATTTCAAAGCTTTCTGATTTCATCAGCTTATCTCCTAAGTTTTCAAGTCCTCCATACCTTTTGGCTATTTCCTTTGTTGCCTTGGTAGTAAGAATTAGCTGATACTCCATACCGCCTATTTCTATTAGGCTTCTGCGTTCCTCCTCCATGTTAACGTCCTCCGTTTAAATTCATATATAATAGTAGTAATTTTTTTGTTCTTGGTTACGGTACTTCTGTGAATACAGGCTCGTAAACCTTTGTAAACCATGCACTTATTGTTGTCCCGGCAACACCTGTATCATCCTCACTCACCTCTGCCTTCCATGGATGATTACCCCTTTCGTCCAATTTATTTCTTCTCATTACTGTTCCCTCTATTGTTGGCGTCTGAAATGAAATGCTATCGCCTTTTGTTTGAAGGTTTGTTGCGGGAATACCGAATTTGACTCTGAATAGCCAAAAATATCTGTACTTTCCGTTTGCCTTCTTTGCCCGGAATCCGATTGCTACAGGAGAACCGCCATCCTCACTGGTGGAGATTAATACCTTGTTGTCATCCAGCTTTGCTCCTGTCAGGTCTTCCGCTGCAGTCATTCCGATATCGTCTATTCCAAGAGACAGCTTACCGCTTTTGAATTCCTTTACCACCTCAGCAGCCCCATCGTCTGCATATAGTACGGCTTCAGCAAGCTCAACTGATAAATCAGCTTTTATTGCTTTTGCCAGTGGTATTGGGATTGCATATGTTTCAGTGCCATCTGTATCTTCCGTTATTTTTGAATAGTAAAGTCTATCCAGCCCTATAGTTGCCATTAAAAATCCTCCGTAAATAAATTTTCCATCGCCACATCTATTACATAGTGGTGGAACTTTGTTGCTGCTTCATATTCAACATATCGCCTATCCGTTATAGTAAGTTCGGCTGTTATTAATTGCTTTAATATTTTGTCGATTAAATCAAGGTAATTCCCCTTAATATACACAGCCAGCTCCATTTCATTAATTTCAGCAAGAGGCCTATCATTTGCAAAGGCAGAGAACGTGTCTGCTATTGGTATTAAAACTATATATTCACTTGCTGTTCTAACTGGGTTTTCTACAAGGGTAATAGGTATGTTAAGTGGTTTCAGTGCAGATATTATTCTCTGTGAAATACTCATAAACCTTGAACCTCATCCTCCAGAGCCTTTTTCATTTCTTCTATACAGTCCTTTTTTGCCTTTGTTCCACTAGGTTTCAGCCAAGGCCTTGCTATTTGACCTGATTTTCCATGCTCCAGCACTGACGCTTTCATTGCATTGGATACTCCCTTGGAGTCGGTGCCCTCACAGCCTACCTTTATTCCGTAATTTCCGTTGCTGTCTACAAAGGGTCGGGTTATTCTCAGGGATTTTAAAAGTTCTCCCTTGGCTTTTGAAGGCATCTTTGTATCCTTACCAATTGATGAAGATAGCTTTTCTTTGGCTGTAACATATAAGGGCTGTGCTCCCCGTTCTAATACACGTTTTAATACTGTATCGCTCTTATCAGCCAGATTTGCCATTTTATTCAGCATTTCCTCTGGCAGTTTAAAGCTCATTTTTGCCATCGGCATAAACCTCCCTTGCTATTATTGTGGTCATTCCAAGTCTGTCATCAGATAAAACTGAGATAATGTCGAAGAGTCTACTGCCGCATCTTATTCGCATAAGTGTGTTTATTCCTGGGATATGTCTTATATATATCTTACTTGTGGCCTCCTCCACAGTCTGGTCTGAACCAAAATACTCCTTGCTTGATACTGGGGTTATATCTGCCCACACAGTAGCAAATTCTGTATATGTTTCTTGATTAAAGCCATCCCCATCAATCTCATTCATAGGATTTTCTATTGTTATTCTGTAGCGCATTTTACCTAGTTTCATTAAAACACCTCATCCCGTATACCAAATAACAGCCCTGCCAGTGTTTTTACAAGTCCGTTATAGTCAGCCTGTTCTCTGTTTTCATATAGATAGGCAACTCCATAAAGCACACCTATTTTAAGGGTTTCAGGGATTTTCTCCAAATCATTTGCTTTTTTACGGATAATACCCTCGCATAATAATTGTGCCGTATTAATAAGGCTTGTGATGAGAGTATCCTCGCTATCATTATCAAGTCTTAAATATATCTTTGCTTCTTCCAGTGTTACAAGCATACTCTCACCCATTCCTTAGCTCCTGTTCTTTTTATTATGAGTTGGCTACGAAGTAGGCAATCTCATTATGAGTCGGCTACGAAGTAGGCAATCTCATTATGAGTCGGCTACTAAGTGGACTATCTCATTTCTACCATCAGCATCTGCTGTTTTGAGCCTTCTAAGCAGCTGATTGAAATCCGACTTTAAATCAACTATTGTTGTAGCATTGCTGTCTGCCTGCGCATGTGCTGGCTTGAGTTCTATCCCGGCGATGATTAGACTGCCCTTGGAGGTTATTTCAAGTGTTCCACCAATTATTTTTTTCCCCGCCCGATTCTGTATAGTTTTTTACGTTACTCATATTCATCACCTATGCCTTCATTTGAAGCACTTTTATTGCTTCGGGAAGTACAAGCTTTCCGTCAACTCTTTGCATTGCCTTGAAGCCTACCTGACCTGTTGCTGCGAACAATTCGTTCAACCGCTGAAATGATCTTCCCTGTCTGTCCGCAATCCAATAGTAGCTGAAATCCCCAAAGGCAATAGGCTTGGCACCTGCAGAAAGTGTAGGTACATAAGCAGATGTCTTTATTGGCTTGTTTAGGATGGTGTCTGGTGTGTTTGCTATGATTGAGGGCTGCCATAGGTAATCACCGCTTCCATTTTTGAGCTTTCTGATTGCCTTTACGGTTGCATCATTCATTACGAATACTGCATTTTTTCTGTAAGGTGATTTTAAGCTGTAGTAAAGGTCTATAACCTCATCTGCTGTAATTGCAGTTGAGCCTGCCGCTGTTACACCCAGCTGTGCACCTCCTGTTGCATTTAATATTCCTGTTGGCTTGCCGACTCCATCGCCTATAACAAAGGCTTCCTCCTCCTTTGCACCTATTCTTCTTGCAAATTCCTTTGCAATGTATTTCTCAAGATTAAATACACTGTCATTTAAAAGCTCCTCTGAAACCTTCAGCATTGTAACAAGCTTGTAGGCTCCGATTGAAATAAGTCCGAAGGAATCATCTGACTCAGGGGCATTTCCTTCCTCCTCTACCCATGAAGCTGTTCCCTTGGAAGCAACAATCGGAATTTTCTTATCTCCCGAGGAGGTGTTCATAATATTTGCTATCTGTCTGAATATATTTTCCTCCTCAAGACTTTCAATCAAGGTTCTTTCAAATTCATCAGGTGCAAGAACTCCCCCCTCGGAATCAGTTCCAACCTGCAAAGCATTATGTACCTCGAAGCTGTTTTTGTTTCTCATCAGCTTCCAGAACGCATCCTTATACTCGTTTGTAGCTTTTGGACTTATTTTAGTTTTACTTTCCTCAAGGCTTGCATTAGGTAAAGTCCTGATTACATTTGAGGTTGCCTTTGACAATTCTAAATCAAGAACTGCCTGTCTTTCCAGCCTATCTATCTCTTTTCCGAGATTTACAACATCGGCTTCCATCCTCTCATACTGCTCAGTATCCTCGGCAGACAACAGTCCGCTCTCATTTCTTTTGGTATCTAAAAAAGCTTTGGTATTTTCCCAAAGCTTGGCTCTTTTCTCTCGCAGTTCCAATATTTTATTCAATATGTATTCCTCCTGATTAATTAGTAAATTGTTTAGTATAAAATTCTAATATTTTAATAGGTCAAGTCTTTTGTTCAATACCTCATAAGGTGTTCCAACATCGTTTATGTTTGTTGACTTGAATTTACTTAGAAGTGAGTTTGTTATTGCCATATTGCTAAAGGTTATGGCTTGGCTTTCTACAGAATCCTCGTTCTGCTCGGAGAACAGTATATTATCTGCGAAGCCCAGTTCCACTGCTTTTTTTGCATTAAACCAAGTTTCCGAATCCATGAAGTTTGAAAGCTTTACTCTTGATAGCCCGGTTTTAATTTCGTAAGCATTTATAATGCTCTCTTTAACTTCCGACAGCATAGCAATTGCTTTTTGCATTTCTTCTGTATCTCCGAAAGCCATGGTCATAGGGTTATGAATCATAATAAGGCCTGTGGGAGAGATCAGTACTTGTTCACCAGCCATAGCAATTACAGATGCAGCACTGGCTGCAATACCATCTATCTTTACAGTGACTTTTCCTTTATAGTCCATAAGCATGTTGTAAATCTGGCTTGCACAAAAAACATCACCACCTGGGGAGTTAATCCAGATGGTGATGTCACCATTTCCATTAAAAAGCTCACTCTTAAATTGTTTGGGTGTTATTTCATCTCCGTACCAGGTTTCTTCTGCTATTGCCCCCTCTAAGTATAGAGTTCTTGTATCATCTTCGTTTTTCACCCAGTTCCAAAACTTCCTACTCATTTACTCCCTCCATTTCGTTCTTATTCTTGTTGGCAAAGGCTCCTGCATCAGCGAGCTTTGTCATGTTCCCATTAATAAGATACAAATCCCCTCCAAGCTCCTCAGAAATTCTATTCATGTTTTCAAGCTCTCTTATATCATTGGCAGATAAACAGCCGTTTTGCCTTCCGACCGCATACCCGTTCATTCGGCTCTGGTAATCTCCACGAAGACTTTTTAATAAATTAAATTTGAAATTCAATACCTATCTTGATATTTGTACAAAAATTAAAACGTATTCTTTAGGAACTAACCCCAATAACCATCCACTGCTATCGAAACTGATTGGAAATACCAGTATTTCATTTCATCTTCTTTCAACTCAGGGGAATAATTTTTAAACCAAATTTCATCTAAATATTCTTTCTTAAACACGTTTGGTCGCCAAAGACTTAACCCAATGTCTTTAAATATGTATTGGTATCCAAGGATAGAATCATTATTTTTTCTATCATAATTTCCGAATTTTGATACAAATTCTATTAATTCTTCAGCTTTTGTATTAAATATATCAATTCCTTTAAAAAATATTTTAAAAAAATCAGAATAAGGGTTAGCAATTTCGATAAAATTCACAAGACCTTTATCATCATACAAAATACGAAGACAACCGAAATATTTTTTTTCAATTGATATACCTCTCTCGATTTCTATCTTTTTAATTTCATCCTTTGTCATCCCTAATTGTATTTTATCGATGCCAATATGTGGCTTTATCTGTATTTTAAACATTTTAAACCATCTTCCTTTTTAAACTATAAGATGAAGAGAAATACATCAAATCCCTTCATCTTATTTTATACTAAAATATGTAATTTAATAAGTATTTACATTCACGATTTCCAGTCCCAAAACTTCCTACTCATTTACTCCCTCCA
>JAEZUC010000177.1 GCA_023443515.1 Bacillota bacterium | reverse complement strand
GTGCCAACCGACAAAAGCCAGATATTGTATTGACTACCAATCCAAGCTTACCCCTGATTATGTAACGCTGGTTAGAGATGACGGATGGGAGCTGTATCAGATAGGAATGGGCTGGTACATATTGAGGAAACAGTATGAGGATGAGAGACCTGAACTGTACACTGATTTTGAAAGCCTTATTGCCAGAAATAAGACATTGCTTGCAATAGTACTGATTGCCACATTAATGGAGTTTGTTGCCTTTGGAAATCTCATATGGAACGCTTATCATGACAACAGTACATCTGAACTGGCAGCAGTCTGTATATTTGGCTCCGTAATTCTCGCACTTTTCTCATTTATAATTACAAACATTGTAATGCAAATAACTAAATTCAGAAAAGAACAATAAAAATTAAAATAAAGAGGTGGATAATTTGAGTTTACAAGTACGCAATGTAACAAAAAAATTTGGAGAAAAGCTTGCTGTCAACGATATCTCATTTGAAGTCAGCCAACCGGGTGTGTTTGGACTGCTTGGTACAAACGGAGCGGGTAAAACTACCACTATAAGGATGATATTGAATATTGTAAAAAAAGATTCAGGAAGCATTCTGTGGGATAACAAACCGGTAGAAAGCCAGATTATAAATTTCGGCTATCTTCCTGAAGAAAGAGGGCTGTACCCTAAAGTAAAAGTTACCGAGCAACTAATGTATTTTGCACGTTTGAGAGGAATCAGTGTTGCAAAGGCGAAAAAGGATATAAACTACTGGCTGGAAAGAATGGAAGCAAGCCAGTATGCAAATATGGCAGCAGAGAAGCTTTCCAAAGGTAACCAGCAGAAAATACAGTTTATTGCTTCTATATTGCATGACCCCGACCTGATATTTATGGATGAGCCCTTCAGCGGACTGGACCCTGTGAATACTGAATTGTTTAAGGGTGTAATCCATGAACTCATTAATAAAAACAAGTATATTATAATGTCAAGTCACCAAATGTCCACAGTAGAGGAATTTTGCAGGGATATAGTAATACTTAAAAACGGTAACACCGTACTTAACGGAGATCTTAAAAAAATAAAGCACAGCTACGGAAGAAACAACCTTTTGATAAATTCTGAGGGTAATATTGTTGAACTCGCTACGCAGGAGGGGATTACAAAGGTAAATCGCACTGCGGCAGGCTATGAATTTAAAATCTCAAATGAAGAGCAGGCCTACAGACTGCTTGAAAAAATACTTAGCAACAGACTTGTACTTGATAAGTTCGAGATAAGAGAGCCATCACTTCATGAAATATTTATAGAAAAGGCTGGTGAAGCGAAATGAAAGAATTTTTAGAAGTATTCAAATATACCTTTAAAGAAAATGTAAGAAAAAAATCATTTATTATATCAACAGTATTGATTCTTGTAATAGTTGTAGCGGCTATGGTAATACCTGCAATAATTTCAAAGAGCCAAACGGGAGATGGCGATAATAAGAAAGAGCAGCAGATCCAGACAGACACAAAGAAAATTAAGACAGTATACTTGGTTGACCAAACGGGAACTTTTGAAAATAGCGTAAATGATATACAAAAACAAATTCCCGATTATAAATTTGAAAAAGTACCTGTAGACAGTGAGAACAACTTGAAAGAAGAGATAAAGGGTAAGGGTGAAAGCTATATGATAGTTGTTAGCCAGAAAGATACCCTTCCAAGTATTGAGTACTTTACAAAGGAGTATGGAAACGGCCCCGACCCTGATACAATAAGCAAGGTATTTAAAAAAGCTTATGTGACAACCATGCTGAAAGGGGAAAATGTTTCGGAAGATGTTATTACAAAGACTTTAGTCGATTTAAATGTAAATGTAAATGAGCTTGGCAATAGTAAGGTAGGAGGATTAATCGCCAGTATATTTATAGTAATAATATTATTCTTTGCCATATATTTCTATGGCTACGGAGTATCAATGTCTGTTGCATCTGAAAAGACCTCAAGAGTTATGGAACTGCTTATAACTTCAGTAAAACCTTCAAGGATCATAATTGGAAAAACTGCCGGAATGGGGGTTCTGGGACTTATACAACTGGCATTGATAATAGGTGTAGGTGCAGTTACTTACAGCGCTGTCTTTCCATCAGAATTTACTATAGCCGGTATGAAAATGGATTTATCAGGCTTTACGCCTTTTACATCTGCAATGGTAATGGTTTACTTCGTCCTGGGTTATACACTGTATGCACTTATGTATGCCGTTGTTGGAGCAACCGTAAGTAAGGCAGAGGATGTAAACTCTGCTATGATGCCCATGTCTTTTATAGCAATGATAGCATTCTATTTCTCGTACGGAACATTTGCGGTTCCAAACAGCACTGCTGCAAAAGTGGCCTCTTTGATACCGTTTACAGCACCGTTTTCAGTACCGTCAAGACTGGTGACATCGGATATGCCCTTCTGGCAAATAGGAGCATCACTGGGCATACTGCTGGTGACTATAATCCTGGTCGGGATGATTTCAGTAAAACTATACTCTTACGCAGTACTCCATTATGGGGACAGATTGAAAATAGGAAAGCTGTTACAGATTTCAAAAGAAAATAAGAACGTTACTGGTAAATAACCAATATTTTAATCACTGAACGATGGGGTTTAGAATAAATTGAATAATATATAAATTAAAAATGCCAAATGAAAAATCATTTGGCATTTTTGTCTGTGGAGGCGATTTATGTATTATCCTTTAAAATTTAAACCTGTCTATAAGGATTATATCTGGGGAGGCCGTTACTTTGAGAAGCTGGGTAGGGAGCTCCCCCAAGGTGTAGTTGCTGAAAGCTGGGAAATATCCTGCCATAAGAACGGACTTAGTGTCATAGAAAATGGCTATTATGCAGGCAATACACTTTCTGACCTTATCAAGTCTGACCCCGTAAGTATTGTGGGAAAAAAATTCTCTTTAGGGTGCATTGAATTACCTCTAATGATAAAACTGCTAGATGCCAATAATAAACTCTCTGTTCAGGTACATCCCGATGATAACTATGCTGCAGTTTTCGAAAATGGCTTTGGAAAAAACGAAATGTGGTATATAATAGATGCAAAACCGGGTGCAAAACTGGTAGTCGGACTAAAAGAACATGTAACCAGAGAGAGTTTTTTACAGGCTGTCAAAGAAAACCGTATCGAAGATTGCCTTCTTCAAATAGAGGTAAAGCGGGGGGATGTTATAAATGTACCTGCAGGAACGGTTCATTCTATAGGTGAAGGTATTGTGATTGTTGAAATACAACAGGCATCTGATTTTACATACAGGGTGTTTGACTACAACAGGGTTGACAAAAACGGAGTAGGAAGGCAGCTTCATCTGGACAAAGCTCTTGACGTAATTAACTTTAAAAACGAAAGACGGAATGTTAAATGTGAAGGGGTAAAGGTTAAAGTTAATGCTACCTGTACCAAGACTGTATTTATGGCTAACAGATATTTTGCTTGTGAAAGTTATGTCGTAAACGGAGGGTTTTTGGAAAAATGTGATGGAAGTAAATTCTATATTTATGTTATACTCGAAGGAGAAGGAATAATTCAAACAGGAGCTGAAAAGGTAAAAGTTAAAGCGGTTGAAACTGTATTTCTGCCGGCAGGTTTAGGTGATTACTCTGTTTCCGGTAAATTAAAGGCTTTAAAAATATATGTACCGGACTTATTAAGTGATATTGTTGACCCCATGAGGGATGCCGGCTGTTCAAACAGTGAGATATACAAGGTTTTAAGTTCTTAGTCAAACAAAAAATGGAGGAAAAAAATGATTGCAATTAATAATCTTACAAAAAACTACAGTAAATTCAAAGCGGTTGATGGAGTTTCATTGAGTGCAAAACCGGGTGAAATAACCATACTTCTCGGACCTAACGGTGCTGGTAAATCCACTACGATTAAGAGCATTGCGGGACTTTTAAAATTTGAAGGTGACATAACAATTTGGGGTTTCCAAAATAAAACAGTGGATGCAAAGAAAGTCTTCGGATATATACCCGAAACGCCTGCTTTGTACGATTTGCTCACTCCAATGGAACACGCTGAATTCATTGCCAAGGCTTACAAGTTGGAATCAGGATGGGAAGAAAAAGTAAAGGCCATATTTGAAAGACTCGAAATTTATGAAAAAAAGGACAAATACGTAAGAGAACTTTCAAAAGGTATGACCCAGAAGCTCAGTATTGCGCTGGCTCTGCTTATTGAACCCAAAGCCGTACTTTTTGATGAACCTTTAGTAGGTCTTGACCCTAAAGCAATAAATGAGGTTTTGAAAATATTCCAGGAGCTTAAAGAACAAGGCAAAAGTGTGCTGGTAAGTACTCATATAATAGATACAATCAATGATGTCTGGGACAGAGCATACATTATGAATAAGGGTAAAATAGTTTGTGACATTACAAAAAACGAACTAAACGGAAGGGACTTAAAAACAATATTCTTTGAACTTACTGGGGAGGAAGAAGAATGCAAGCAATAATGTATTTAATTAAACGGTCCTGTATAAACAAGGTGAAGCGTGCATTTAAAAGTGTTCCGTCAGCCATACTCACCGTCTTGGGAGTGGTTGGATTTCTAGTTGTTTTTATTACATCCTTTCAATCGAAAAAGGCTCCTTTGGACACTATATCATCCGAAACTATTATTGCGGCGATTGTCCTTTTGCTGGGTGTGTTATTATACAATTCATTTCTATCCAGAGATACGGGAATATTGACAATGGCTGATGCAAATTTCCTTTTTACGGGGCCCTTTGAAAAAAGGCAGGTGCTGATGTATCTTCTGATTTCTGTGGCACCAGCTTCATTGATGATTGGGTTTTTCATGTGCTTTTATCTTCCACTGCTACTGGGCTCTGCGTTGAGTTTCCTTGAATATATAATTTCCCTTATTGTGGTAAGTCTTTTTCTTGGGGTTATCTTCTTGTCATACTATTACATATACATAGTTGATTCTGAGGAAACTGGCTTCAGAAATAAGTCAAAGAAGGTTTTTTGGGCATTCATAGGAGTGCTTGTAGTCATTTTTGCAGTTGTTTTATTTAATAATGATTTTGAACTAAAGATAACAGTACAAAAATATTTTGGCAGCTCATGGTATAATTGGGTGCCTCTTTTCGGCTGGACAAAATGGGCAGTAAATTCACTCCTGGAAGGGAATATATTGACAGGCTTTCTTCCGCCCGTAGGCCTCCTTTTGGCTACAAATGTTTTACTTAGTATAGCGCTGTACAATATAAAAGCTGATTTCTATGAAAAAACTCTTCAAGACTCAGTGAGTCTGCAGAAAATAATGGATGATATAAAAACCTCCGGTAATGCGGATTCACGTGCCTTTTCAAAGGTTAAAAACAAGGTTGCCACAGTTAAATTCAAAACCGGAGCATCTGCCATATATTCAAAACAGATGTTGGAAAGCAGGAAACTGGGTGTATTGTCAAATTACAAAGAAATCTTAACGGGACTGTTCTATGTAGGTTTTGGTTTGATTTTCGGATTTGAGTTCAGTTTTGCATTTGCTATGGTGAGTTTCGGAGCATTGTCTATGTCACTTAATGATTCGTGGCACAGAGACTTTAAAAAACCATATGTATTTCTGATTCCGGAAAGCTCCTTTAAAAAAGTAGTTTATTCTGTGTTGCCGGGATTAATTAAAACCTTTATAAGCGGTGGCATTACCATAACTATCGGAGCCATCGCGTACAAACTCAGCCCGTCAGCCTGGAGCGGTTATATATTGATTTTTTTAAGTTTTGCAATCCTTTTTGTTTTCGCAGAGGTATTTACTTACAGGATAATAGGCTCCAGTTCCAATGCATTAGTAGTTACAATGCTAAGGATGCTATTTGTAATAGTTGCCTGTGTGCCTTCAATAATACTTTTAATAGTAATAGCGGTGCTTTCAAATGGCACGCCAAATGTAACAGTAGCAGCTTTGTGCATGCTGACGGTGAATGTGGTATTTTCCGTATTGCTGGCATTCCTCAGCAAGAGGATATTTGAACAAAGCGAACTGATGGATTAACATGTATTTTGTTTGACACATATATTTCTTTATTGTAGAATAGCAAATGAAACGAGGCCATGAAGGTCTCCCGTAGTAACTGTTTTTATCCGTTTTAAAATTAATTAGACCCAAGAAGGGCTAGTATTTTACATACCCTAATGGGTCTATTATTATGTACAAGGGGGAGAACATCAATGCATATGGGAGATTTTATGCTGTCACCGGCGGTCGGAGGTACAATGATGACAGCAGCTGTAGGAACAGCGGCTATTTCAATTAAAAAAATAAGGGACATGGACGAGAAGAAAATCCCTTTGATGGGGGTAATGTCAGCTTTTGTATTTGCAGCACAAATGATCAATTTTACAATACCGGGGACAGGTTCAAGTGGCCATCTTGCAGGGGCAATATTGCTTTCAGTTTTGTTGGGGCCTTATGCAGGATTTTTGTCAATAGCAGCAATACTTCTTATACAGGCTCTGTTTTTTGCTGACGGAGGGCTGCTTGCTTACGGATGCAATGTAATAAATATCGGGTTATTTGCATGTTTTATTGCATACCCGCTGATATACCGTACCATAACAAAAAAAGGATTGACCAGAACAAGATTAATGACTGGATGTATTCTGGCAAGCGTAGTCGCACTACAGCTGGGTGCTTTTAGTGTAGTTATACAGACACTTCTATCAGGTAAAACCGAACTGCCGTTTACACAGTTTGCACTTGCCATGCAGGGAATTCATCTGGCAATAGGAGTGGTGGAAGGTGTTGTGACGGCTGCGGTAGTATCCTTCGTGTGGAAGGTGAAGCCTGACATAATCAGTGCCGAATCGTCTGCAACCAATAAAAAGCAGGGCTATAGATCAGTGCTAGTAGGGTTTCTTGTGGCAGCTCTGTTGCTGGGAGGAGGGGTATCCCTCTTTGCATCTGCAAATCCTGACGGTCTCGAATGGTCTATCGGCAAGGTGGCGGGAAATACAGAGTTAAAGGGCGAAACCCAAGTTCACCAAGCTCTGGAAAAAGCACAGGAGGAAATAGCTGTGCTGCCGGACTATAGTTTTAAAAAACAGGAAAATATAAATGAATCTACCGGAACTATTGTTTCGGGACTTGTGGGGTCTGGAATTACAATAGGGTTGGTAGTATTGGCAGGCTATTTGATAAAGGTGATGAAGCGGAAGAAAGCCAATTAAATAAATATTTTGGAGTATTTCTATGGCAGACATGGCAGGAGCATTATATGAGATAAAACACCTGGATGAATTATCTAAAAGAAAAAATTTCATAAACAATATCCATCCTCTTGTAAAACTTATTGTTACTCTAACTTATATAGGGTTACTTGCATCCTTTGACCGTTATGAGGTATCTGCAATTATACCTTTTATTATGTATCCTGTTGTGGTGCTTATGATTTGCGAAATACCTGCAGGTAAAATTATAAAAAGGGTTCTGGCTATAGAACCCTTTATTGTTGTTGCAGGAATATTGAACCCCATCTTAGACAGAAACACAGTCTATATTGGAAATCTAGCCTTTTCAAGCGGATGGATGACCTTAATAGCACTAATAATAAAAAGTACACTTATGGTATCAGCGGGTTTTTTGCTTATTGCAACTACAGGCATTGACGACATAGCAGGGGCAATGAGTATGGTGAGAATACCATCTATATTTGTTTTGCTGTTTTTATTAACCTACAGGTATGTTTTTGTCCTCATGGATGAGGCCGAAAGATTATTCAGAGGTTATTCACTCAGGGCACCCGGGCAAAAAGGCGTAAAAATGAAGATTTGGGGCTCGATGATTGGGCAGCTGCTGATCAGGAGCTTTAACCGGGCGCAGATTATATATCAATCCATGGTTTTAAAGGGCTATAACGGAAGATATAATATTTCCGGAGACAAAGTTTTCAGGTATACAGACGTAATATATGTACTGGTATGGGTTGTATTTTTTATTGTGGCACGACTAATTAATATACCTATGTTTATAGCAGAGATTTTTTATTGAGATTTTTATGGAGGGCTTATGAGTCATCACAAAATAGAACTTGAAGAAGTCAACTTTAGCTATCCTGATGGGCATCAGGCACTTGATAATATCACTTTTCTGCTTGGACACGGGGAGTCGGTAGGTGTTGTAGGAGCTAACGGAGCAGGTAAATCAACACTGCTTTCAATTTTATCGGGAATAGTGTTTCCTCAGAAAGGCAGTGTCAGGGTCGGAGACATCCCCGTTACAAAAAAAACTCTTGCAGAAGTCAGGCGTAGCATAGGACTTGTATTTCAGGAACCTGACGACCAGTTGTTTATGACGTCGGTATATGATGATGTTGCTTTTGGACCAAGAAATTACAGACTGGAAGAAAAAGAGGTTGAGCAAAGGGTAAACCGTGCTCTGGAGGAAGTTGGGATACCTCACCTGAAAGACCGTCCTCCATACAAGCTTTCAGGCGGTGAAAAGAAGCTGGCAGCTATAGCTTCGGTTATTTCAATGAAGCCGGATATACTGATAATGGATGAGCCAACCGCTTCGTTGGATCCAAAGGCAAGACGAAAGATTATGAATATTCTTAAAGGCTTCAGTCATACAAAAATTATAACAAGTCACGACTTGGACATGATAATGGATATGTGTGAGAGGACAATAGTTCTGAAAGATGGCAAAATAGCGGCAGACGGGCCTACAACAGAAATCTTGGGAGATAGCGGACTTATGGATGACTGCGGGCTTGAAATACCTCTTGCAATGCAAAACTGTCCTGTGTGTAAAAAACCCAAATTCTACTAAAAGATTATACTTTGAAAAATATATAAGTAAATAGATATAGGGAGGATATCAGAGTAAATGTGTCCTTTAAAACGGTACAAGCAGTAAGCTGAAAATAAAGAAGGGTTGAACCGCGTTACATTTATGGTATTATATACCTGATAAAAAAATAGCAACAGTAAAAAAAATTACGTTGAATACTTTACAGAATATATTTATTTCTTATAATGGTAATAGAATGTTTGAACAGCATTATCTGTGCAGGACAGCACCAAATGGCCCTGTAAAAGCGAAAAGCTGATTTGGTGGATTTGCAACTGATTGGGAGGATATATGAGGATTGCAGTTATAGACGGTCAAGGCGGAGGTATAGGCAAGCTTATGATTGAAAAGCTCCGTGCTACATTTGGCAATGAAATTGAACTGCTTGCTTTGGGAACAAATGCACTTGCTGCATCCTTAATGCTTAAGGCAGGTGCAAATGAGGGAGCCTCCGGTGAAAATGCAATTTTATTTAATGCATCAAAGGTGGACATAATAATTGGGACAATAGGGATTGTCTGTGCAAATTCCATGTTGGGAGAGCTTACACCTGTAATGGCAGAGGCTGTTGCACAAAGCCCGGCGGTAAAAATATTGATTCCTTTGAACAGGTACAATATTATGGTGACGGGAACTGCTGATGAGCCACTTCCACACCATTTAGATAATGCTATAGCTATGGTTAGAAACGTATTAAGGAGTGATAATAGTGTGCGAGGCTAATGTATACATTGTAGATAAGAACGGTAAGGAGACACTTGTTCTTGATTCGGTAGACAAGGTAATTCCTGATAAAGATGAAATAATATTGGAGAATATTTACAATGAGAGAAAAACAGTAAGGGCCAGAATAAAAGAAATGGAACTTGTTGAACATAGAATTATTTTGGAAAGTATTGATTAATATTAAAGAAAAACAATTTTAGTATATGGGATAGTGATAATATTGTATTTATTTTGTTATAAAACTCTATGTTTTTGCGGAGGAGTGGTGATCAATAAGGCCCCAAAACTCTCCCTATATTTTTATAACAAAGCTCTTAACATTTATTTAAAAAATGGTCTTGAAGTTGACTTTATAGATTTGATGCTGAACATTGCTGTGACTCTTGATTCTCTAGGAAAACAGGAGGATGCAGTTAGAACATATAAAAAAGTTTTGGAAATTAATCCTCATGAAGCCAGAGCATATTACGGCTTGGCAATAATCTATGATGACAGGCAGGATTTTGACAAAGCCATAGAAATGTATAAAGTGGCTATTGAAATAAATCCAGACTATTCAAAAGCATACTTTTTTCTTGCAAATTCATGTGATGAGGCCGGTCGAAAAGAAGAGGCTGCTGAGTACTATGAAAAGGCAGCTGAGCTTGAACCATACCACTTCTGGGCATATAACAACCTTGCTGCTGTCTATGAAGAAATTGGAAAGTATGATAAAGCTCTGCTTGCTATAAGAAAGGGCCTGGAACTGGAGCCCAATCATTTTAAGGCACTCTTTAATGCGGGGGTAATTATGAACAGGCTAGGCTATGCACAGAAGGCTATAGCTTATTATAATACGTCTATAGAAAAGAACCCCACATATCCATACAGCTATTTGAATCTTTCTCTTATATATATGGAGGAGAAAGACATAGATAAAGCTTTGGAAGTTATCTCAAATGGGGTTAGATTTAACCCTGAAGCTTCGTTTTTATATTATAACCGAGCATGTTTTTACGTTCATACGGGTAATCTGGACCTGGCTCTTAACGATTTGATTACCGCAGCCGATTTAAGCAGTGAACTGGAAGAGTACATGAAAACCGATAATGAAATAGATCCTTTAAGAGAACTGGAATTGTACAAAAAGAGATTCGCATACGTATAAAAAATGTGACAACTAAAAATACCTGACCGGATATCAGGCATCTAATATTCGTTCAGGTATATTTTTATGCAATTAAGAATGCAATTATTTTCAGTAAAGTTCAAGATATTACAACTAAAATCAATAATTTACATTAAAGTTCAATAATTTACAATATAATTATTTACAAATAATTATATATATGGTAATTTTATATTTGGATATTGCATTTACTTACGTTGGTTATTTGGAAATCAAATAAATGTAAATAAGGGCAGTAACATCTGATTTATTATTTGGCAAAAATCCCGACGGATATATCTCCGCCGGGATTTTTGTATCTCTATTTAATTTTTAAAACAATATTAGTTAATTCAGGGACAAGTTTTTTAAGATTTATCAAATCATCATCATCCAGACTCGACAACTTTTCTACAAATAAACTTTTGGCTTTCTGTTCTATGTTGTGCAATAAAGTTCTTGCTTTTTCAGTAGGTTTAACCAATATTACCCTTCTGTCATTGGGGTCGTCGTATCTATCCGCATAACCTTCTGCAATCAGCTTGTCAATAATAGGTGTCATATTAGGCTTTGAAATTATCAAGTCATTCGCTAACTGCGATACCGGGCAGGGGCCAAGTTTTGCCAGTCTGAACAGTACTTTCGTATGGGACGGTGGAATTGGCAGTCCTTTGAACATAGTTGACGGATTAAATATTCTACCGCTTAACTGAAGTACAAGCAAAAACAAATCATCAGAAATACTATTAATTTCTTTTTCGGGTAACATTCCATTAACTCCTTTAAAATAAATAAACTACCAAATATTCCAATAAGTAAGACATTGAATAAATATCTTCGTATATTTATTTGTTACTTTATATAATAATTATAAACGATTTAAATTAATAATACAATCGAATTATTATTGACATATAATAGTTATATAAATATAATTAAAAAATAAACTATTTATATACCAAATTATATAAGTAAATTGGATATGGTCTTGAATATAAATTGTCCTGTGGCAAGACTTTACCCTACTTCAGAAAGGAGTAATACATGGGGAAATTAATGAGACATTTGAAACCTCATATAATATCAATACTTGGTATAATTTTATTTTTACTTGTCCAGGCATATTGTGATTTATCTCTGCCGGACTACATGTCTGATATTGTTAATGTAGGTATTCAACAGGGAGGTATAAAAGATGCCGTACCTGACATAATCAGAAAAACTGAGATGGACAAAATAACCTTTTTTATGAATGATAATGATAAAAAAACTGTCTTGGACAATTATACTTTGATTGAAAAAGGTAAAGCATCTCAGGAGGATATTGATAAGTACTTAAAAACTTATCCCGAAATCAAAAATAATGATGTATATAAGCTTAAAACAAGCGACAGTGAGGCTGTTGACAGGGTAAATACTGCAGTTGGAAAGCCGATGTTGTTTGTAGGTACTATCGAAGGTTCAATCAAAATGAAGGATACTTCATCAGAAGACAAAAAAAGTACAGCGGGTAACAGTGAGATGGAGAAATTATTCGCCAATGTACCGCCCGGAACAGATCCCTTTACGGTTATAACCAAGCTCCCAAAAGAGCAGCTGGAAGGCATGATGAAAACTGTAAATGATAAATTTGCCGGGATGCCTCAAAGTATAATCACACAGGGTGCTGTTTCTTATGTAAAAGCGGAATACAACGCTCTTGGAAGAGACACAGGAAGTATCCAGTCCAACTATATACTTATAGCAGGCTTAAAGATGCTTCTTATATCTCTTATCAGTATGGTAGCTACTGTTACGGTTGGTCTGATGGCAGCGAGGGTGTCTGCGGGAGTTGGCAGAAGCATGAGAAAGAACGTATTTGAAAATGTTGTAGGCTTTTCAAATGCCGAATTTGATAAATTCTCCACATCTTCTCTTATTACAAGGAGTACCAACGACATACAGCAGGTACAGATTTTCCTGGTAATGTTCCTAAGGATGGTATTTTATGCGCCTATCCTTGGTATAGGCGGTGTTTTAAAGGTATTACAAACAGATACATCAATGACATGGGTTATTGGAGTGGGCGTTTTAGCGATAATGGTTATAGTAGGAGTATTATTCGCTGTAGCAATGCCAAAATTTAAAAGTATGCAGAAGCTTGTTGACAAGCTTAACCTTGTAACACGTGAATCCTTAACAGGTATGCTTGTAATCCGAGCTTTTGGTACTCAGAAGACAGAAGAAGAAAAATTTGAACAGGCAAATACCAATTTTACAAAAACGAATCTATTTGTTGGAAGAACTATGTCAGCCATGTTTCCGGCAATGATGCTTCTAATGAATGGTGTTATGATATTAATAGTATGGGTAGGTGCACATCAGGTAGACTTAGGAAATATGCAGGTTGGTAATATGATGGCATTTATACAATATGCAATGCAGATTATTATGGCCTTCCTTATGATTTCAATGGTTTCCATAATATTACCACGTGCATCAGTATCAATAACACGTATAGGTGAAGTAATTAGTACAAAAGGTTCTGTTAAAGACCCGGTTGTTTCCAAGAATATTGTAAGTGGAATGAAGGGAACTATTGAATTTAAAAATGTTTCATTCAAATATCCCGGTGCAGAGGATGATGTTATATCCAATGTAAACTTTACGGCAAAGCCCGGTGAGACTACTGCATTTATAGGAAGTACAGGAAGTGGAAAATCAACTCTTATCAATCTGATACCGAGGTTTTATGATGTTACCGGAGGACAGATTCTTATTAATGGGGTTGATATAAGAGACATTTCCCAACATGATCTAAGGGCGAGAATAGGATATGTACCACAAAAAGGTATTTTGTTCTCAGGTACAATTGAAAGCAACCTTAAATATGGTGCTGCTTCAGCAAGCGAAGAGGATATCCGAACTGCCGCTGAGATAGCACAGGCTATGGATTTTATAAGCGAGAAGGAAGAGGGCTTTAATACTGAAATTTCACAAGGCGGTACAAACGTATCCGGTGGACAGAAACAAAGGCTTTCTATAGCCCGTGCACTGGTCAAAAAACCGGAAATATTTATATTTGATGATAGCTTTTCTGCATTGGACTTTAAAACAGATGCAGCATTACGAAGGGCACTTAAAGAAAAGACAGAGGGTGCAACAGTACTTGTAGTCGCACAGAGAATAAGCACTGTAATGTCTGCTGACCAGATACTTGTTCTGGATGAAGGTCAGGTTGTGGGAATAGGAACTCATAGGGAGCTAATGGAGACCTGCGATGTTTACAAACAGATTGCCTTATCTCAGTTATCAAAGGAGGAATTGGCATGAGTGAAAATTCTATAAAGCGTGAAAGACCCAGAAGACGAGGCCCCATGGGTGGTGGTCCAATGGGCCCAATGGGAATGAAGACAGAAAAGGCCAAGGACTTTAAAGGTACAATGAAAAAGTTGCTTGCCTATATGAAGCCCTACAGAGTATCTATTATAGTAGTGCTTACATTTGCCATAGGCAGTGCCGCATTTTCCATTGCCGGACCAAAGATATTGGGAAATGCGGTTACAGAGATTTATCTGGGTTTGGTGGATAAAGTCAGCGGAGCAGGTAATGGAATTGATTTTGGATATATCGGCGAAACATTATTGTTTCTCATAGGTCTGTATGCAATAAGTGCCATTTTCTCGTTCATACAGGGTTATGTAATGGCAGGAGTTGCACAGAAGGTCTCATACAGGCTGAGAAAAGAGCTTTCACAGAAAATAAACCGTATGCCGTTGAAGTTCTTTGATAAAGTTACCCATGGGGAGGTTTTGTCAAGAGTTACAAATGATATTGATACTGTCAGCCAGACCCTGAATCAAAGCTTATCGCAGATATTTTCTTCCTTTACAACACTTATCGGTGTACTGATAATGATGCTGTCAATAAGCTGGCTCATGACATTGGCCTCAGTACTTATCATACCGCTGTCAGTTATATTTATATCACTGATAGTTAAAAAGTCGCAGAAGTACTTTAAATCTCAGCAGGAATACTTAGGTCATGTTAACGGTCACGTTGAAGAAGTATTCAGCGGACATAATATAATGAAAGCCTTTAACGGCGAGAAAAAAGCAATTGAACAGTTTGACAATCTCAATAACACACTGTTCAAGTCAGCCTGGAAATCACAGTTTCTTTCCGGTATGATGTTCCCGATAATGGGCTTCATAGGAAATATCGGATATGTTTTAGTTACAATCCTTGGTGGTTGGCTGACAATCAAGAACAAAATCGAAGTTGGAGATATAGTATCATTCATTCAATATGTTCGTACCTTCCAGCAGCCTATAGGCCAGGCAGCACAAATTGCAAACGTGCTTCAGTCAACAGCAGCCGCTGCAGAAAGAGTTTTTGCTTTCCTTGAAGAAGAGGAAGAACTAGAGGATGTTTCAAACCCGGCGGATACTGCAAATGTTAAGGGCGGAGTTGAGTTTAAAAATGTTCACTTTGGGTACAATCCTGAAAAGATCATCATAAATGACTTCTCAGCCAAAATAAAGCCTGGTCAAAGAGTTGCCATAGTCGGGCCTACAGGCGCAGGTAAGACTACAATGGTCAAGTTGCTAATGCGTTTTTATGATATAAACAGCGGTGACATTTTCATTGATGGTATCAGTATTAATGATTTCAAACGAAATGATTTGCGTGAATTGTTTGGAATGGTACTTCAGGATACATGGTTGTTCAATGGCAGCATAATGGAAAATATTCGTTACGGAAGACTGGATGCAACTGATGAAGAGGTTAAGGAAGCTGCCAAGGCAGCACATGCACACCACTTTATTAAGACCCTTCCGGAAGGTTACAACATGATTCTGAATGAAGAGGCCAGCAATGTATCACAAGGTCAGAAACAGCTACTTACCATAGCCAGAGCTATTTTGTCCGACCCTAAGATTCTGATATTGGATGAAGCAACCAGCTCGGTTGATACCCGTACAGAAGTACTGATACAAAAGGCTATGGAAAACCTTATGAAGGACAGAACCAGCTTTATAATTGCACACAGGCTTTCAACAATCAGAGATGCAGATTTGATTTTGGTTATGAAGGATGGAGATATCGTAGAGCAGGGCAACCATGAGGAACTCCTGGCAGCAAACGGTTTTTATGCTTCCTTGTACAACAGTCAGTTTGAAACTTTGGAAGCATCTTAAACAAAGCAATAAAACATAAAATAAAAACCTTCCTTTTAGCCCATCAGCAAAAAGGAAGGTTTTTTTGTTGTAGAGAAACAGTTATTTTATTTTTCTGCATTCCAGATAAAAGCGTTTTTCTTCAGCTTCTCCCATTGAGAAGGTCTTCCTAGGCAGCGCGCCATCTAAAATAACAGTTTTGAAAAGATCAGTTTTATTCATTGACGGCAAATAAATGCCCATATTCCCTGGCTGCGATCCAAGTTTAGTTACAACATCCTCACCGTGGATGTAGTCAATTTTTACATGAGGGTGTTCCTTCATGTAAAAATCCAGAAAAGACTGAAGTGTACCTACTTCAAGGTTGCTTACAGGATTATCAACAGCTATTTCTCCTGAACCCTCTGAAGTTATGTATAAGAAGGTATGAGGCTGTGAGTTTCTGCCACCTGAATTGTTTTTGCAGTAAGCAGAAAATTCATTCAGCAGATTTTTTGAATCTACATTAAACAATACCCTATGAATAGGCTCGAATACCAGACCTTCATCGTGTACATTTACAAGCTCAACTAGCGCATATCTTGCAGGATGGTTCTGCTGCTCCTCGTAGGAAAGACATGACTTAACATTTTCCCAGTGACCTTTTGCAGAGGCAAGAGAATGGTTTCCGTCGCCTACTGCAAATAGCAGTACATCTTTTTGATTTTCAAGGTCATATTTTTTGCGGAAGCTATCCAAGTCAGCAAGTTGCGACAGTGCCTCTGCAACTGAGGATAGATCTCCTTGGTCAGATACACGATAGCCTTTTATGTGCCCTCCGTCCATCATAAGCTCAAAATCATACAGCTTTTCCAGTTTATCAGCTTTTTGAGCCAGAGGTTCAATAACCTTTCTGTCCGGGTCATCTATGAGAACCATAATATGAGGAAGCTCAATAGGAGCGTTCTGTCGGATTTTTATACGGGGTGGAAGTCTATCTATGACTGTACCCTCGGTAGCTCTTATCAAAGTACAAGAACCCTTTGTATAGTCATAGCATTCAAGATCAAGTGCAACCATAAGCCCCTTTCTTGACTGTGCATGGGTAGTTTTCCTGTCTACAAGGATAAAACAATCCTCCAGTTCCTTTAACGTACCGGATTGTATATAGTTGTCCATGTTGTTGTTAATTGTATTTATCCTGGTGTCACCGTCACCATCCTCCAGATATACCTCAGGAAAGATTATATTGTAGGTGGAGGGATTACCTTTAGTAAGGTCTGCCACTTTTTCCCAATAACCTCGTTCGGAAGTATATTGATCACATGCAACAACAGCCCATTTTTCAAGTTCACATTTTGAATCAGGGAGCATAATTTTGGGAATTATTAAACCTAATTCAGATAGAATTTTTTTGTAATTATCCATTATATACCTCACAATTTAGCGAATTAAAGTATTCATGTAGATTCTACATGAATTGCACTTTTTAGTCAATTTAACACATTAACTTTCATAATAAAATTTGGTTTTATATTATTTAATTTCTCTGAATGATTTAAAAAATAAAACAAATAATAATGTGTGTACAAATTTGTTAAATAAGAAAACAATAAAAGTGCAGGTGAGCAGAATGTTGAGTATGTACAGCCATGTTTTAGGACTGCCGGTAATAAGTGCAAGCAATGGATTGAAAATAGGAAATCTGAAAGATGTTGTATTTTCCAGAGAAAATAAAGGCGTAATAGCTTTTGTAATGGAAAAGGGAGGTAATCCTGTAAAAGGTAACGTGGTAATGCTGCATGACGTTCTGAGTCTGGGTCATGATGCATTGATAGTTAGCAATCCGGACTGTCTGCTCAATTACAGAAAGTTTAAGAAATCCTTTGAAAAAAGCGAGAAAATTGAGCTTCGGGGATTGAAAATATATACCCGGCAAGGAGAGGATATAGGAGTTGTTCAAGATATCCTTTTTGACTACAGAACAGGCAAAGTTGAAGGAGTGCAGGTTTCAGACGGTCTTGTTCAGGACATCCTCAGAGGAAGAAGTATTCTACCTTTTATCGGCAAGGTTGAAATAAGCAATAGTAATATTTTGATTGAAAACGGAGCAGTTGAAGAGATGGTAAGTACAGGCGGAGGCTTAAAAAGCCGGCTTGGGCACAATACTTTTATGTAAAAACAGGAGGAGTGGGTTATGTTGAGAAATTTTACAAAAGGGTTGGTAATCGGAGGATTAATTGGTGCATCTATCAGTGTTTTAACAAATCCTGAGGTAGTTGATCCCAGAATGAGAAAAAGAATGATGAAGTCAGGAAGAAAAATTCTACACAGATCAAACAATGTGCTGGGTGATATGATTCAGATGTTCAGATGAACAGGGTTTTAAAAAGACGGGTAGTTTCAGGCAGGGGGTCTGCTGCATAAATTTGTTTGCAGCAGACCCAAATACCATAAATGGAGTGTATTATGACTAACACAAGAAAAATTATATTTTACATAATATTAACGTTATTGGTGCTTGGTACAGCAGTATTTGTCTATTTTTATATTGATAAAATAATTAAGATTCTTTTTCCGTTTTTTATGGCTGCCTTGATTGCGTACATTATATATCCCATGGTTATTAGGTTTGAACGTAAAGGAATAAAAAGAAGTGTTTCAATAATTTTGATATATGTATTTATTGCACTGACCCTGATCTTTTTTGGTATTTACATTATGCCGGAGGTCTTAAGTAACGGAAAGGAGCTTTTTAAAACCTTACCCCATATAACAAGCAGTTATCAGGAGTATTTCAATAACTGTATATCTAAGATAAAGGCAAGTAAATGGCCACCGGAAGTAAAAAATCTGATTTTTAATGAGATAAACTATGGCTCAGGGTTTTTGCAAGTGTATGCTGCCAGGATAATGAAGAAAACATTGTCTGTACTTGCTTCTTCTATAGTAATAATGCTTAACATAGTACTGTCTATGATAATTGCATATTATTTTTTAAAGGATGCAGAAACCTTGAAAAATTCCACGCTCATGCTTGTTCCAAAGAAAATGAGAAATGATTTTATAAATACAGGCAGGGAATTAAATGCAATAGCCACCCATTTCATTCAGGGGCAGCTTACGACGGCACTTATTGTTGGTACTATGGAAACTATCGGACTTTATATTGTGGGGGTAAAATACCCTTTTGTGCTTGGCCTTCTGGGGGGAGTGGCAAATATGATTCCATATTTTGGTCCGTTTCTGGGGGCCATACCGGCAGTTGCGGTGGCTTTGCTGCAATCCCCCTATAAAGCGGCTTTGGCGGCACTTGTTTTTATAGTTGTTCAGCAAATCGATAATGCATTTATTTCTCCCAAAATTATTGAAGGAAAGTTGGGGTTGCATCCTGTGACAACAATCATAGCAGTCCTTGTGGGAGGAGAATTTTTTGGTATAATAGGTATGCTAATAGGAGTTCCTGTGGCAGCAATGTTGAAAGTTATTCTTAAAAAGGCAATAGATTTGATAGTATAGGCCCTATTGCTTTAAAACAAAAGGTTATTTATTATATAAATAAAAAGAGTATGGGAACGGAGATAATATGAAGCTTAAAAGAAAAACAAAATTAACAATCATTATTACAATTGCCGGAATATTGATTTTATATGGTATACTTGACAGGATATTTTCCTTCAATCTGAACCCAAAAACAGTAAATAATGTGGGCATGGTTCTTATGATAGTGGCTTTTATACTGCTTTTCAGTGACAACAAGAGAAATAACAGTTCAACAAATGAGGATACAACCGATGTGACAACCGCTGACGAGGACAAAGAAAATCACACTTGACAGTAAAGCTCATATTATATATCATAAATTTAATAAGCTTTTTTTAAGAAATGATATGGAATAAAGGCTGTGAACAAGAGGAGTATACGGTCGTTTGATACCCAAAGAGAGAAGCGGTTGGTGAAAAGCTTCGGATCGGGACTGTAGAAGGTAGCTTGGGAGCTCTGCACCGAAGTAACAGTAGGCTGCAGCGGAGTTGCGAACGTTAACTCGTCGTAAGATCATCAGTAAATTTATAGGAATTTAAATTTCACCTGTAACATTTATTCGTGAATTTTGGTGGTACCGCGAAATATGACTTCGTCCAAATATTGGACGGAGTTTTTTATTGTCTAGAAAGAATAAATATTTTTGTACAAAAATGAGTATTGGAACGCCCACAGATAAAGGTATATAAATATAATCAGAAAGGAGAAAAAATATGAAACCTATTGAAATAATGTCTCTGGTTTTAATGGCTATAGGATTTATAACTGTTTATATGGCAAAAACAATAGTGAAAAAGTTTGATTTGGCAAAAAAACAGACTTGTGAGCATGAGTCCGAAATGACTGAACAGGAAGTAGAGGAATACAAGTTTAACAAGGCTGTTTTTAATATAAAAATATTAGGATTTGTCGTAGCAACACCGGGAATTGCTTTATTAATTATTTTCAGATAGCTTTATTTAAGAATAAACAGGAGGTTTTTTTATGGATGAACAGCAAAACATAGCTAAGCAATACGATCCGGGACAGGTTGAGGACCGGCTATATAAAAAATGGATGGATGAAGGTTATTTTCATGCAGTACCTGACAAGAATAAAAAACCTTTTACAATTGTGATTCCTCCGCCGAACATAACGGGACAGCTTCACATGGGGCATGCTTTGGACAATACTTTGCAGGATATCCTCATAAGAACGAAGAGAATGCAGGGCTACAGTGCATTGTGGCTTCCGGGAACCGACCACGCAAGTATTGCAACAGAAGCAAAGATAGTTGACGCAATGGCAAAAGAGGGTATATCAAAGGATAGCCTTGGACGTGAAAAATTTCTGGAAAAAGCTTGGGAATGGAAAAAGGTATACGGTGGCAGGATAGTTGAGCAGCTGAAAAAACTTGGAAGCTCCTGTGACTGGGAACGTGAACGTTTTACAATGGACGAGGGACTTTCCAAGGCAGTACAGGAAGTTTTCCTGAAGCTCTATGACAAAGGCCTTATATACAAGGGAGAAAGAATTACCAACTGGTGTCCTAAGTGTAATACTTCAATATCTGATATTGAAGTTGAGTACGAGGAACAGGCAGGTAACTTCTGGCATATCAAGTATCCCGTAAAGGACTCTGATGAATTTGTAATAATTGCCACTACCCGTCCCGAAACACTTTTGGGTGATACCGCTGTTGCAGTAAACCCCGAGGACGAGAGATATATGCATCTGGTAGGAAAAACCTTGATTCTGCCTCTGGTAAACAAGGAAATTCCTGTAATAGCAGATTCATACGTTGACAAGGAATTCGGAACAGGCTGTGTTAAAATAACACCTGCTCATGACCCAAATGACTATGAAGTAGGACTTCGTCACAATCTGCCTCAGATAAGGATAATGGACGATAATGCCATAATGAATGACAACGCAGGACAATACAAGGGTATGGACAGATACGAAGCCAGAAAGAAGATGGTAGAAGATCTGGATAAGCTGGGACTTCTGGTTAAGATTGAACCACATTCACACAATGTTGGTACTTGTCAGAGATGCAGGACGGTTGTAGAACCTCTTATTTCAAAGCAGTGGTATGTACGTATGAAGCCATTGGCTGAACCGGCTATAGATGTTGTAAGGGATGGAACAATAAAATTCGTTCCTGAAAGATTTTCTAAGATTTACTTTAATTGGATGGAAAATATTCAGGATTGGTGTATTTCAAGACAGCTCTGGTGGGGACACAGAATTCCTGCTTACTATTGTCAGGAATGCGGTCATATGATGGTTCAGGGAACTGCACCTGAGACCTGTTCAAAATGCGGAAGCAAAAGAGTTGAACAGGACCCGGATACACTGGATACATGGTTCAGTTCAGCATTGTGGCCTTTCTCAACTTTGGGCTGGCCTGAAAAAACAGAGGATTTGGAATATTTTTATCCTACAGATGTATTGGTAACAGGCTATGATATTATATTCTTCTGGGTTGCAAGAATGATATTCTCAGGTATGGAGCATATGAAGCAGGAACCATTTAAGTATGTATTCATACACGGTATTGTGAGGGATTCACAGGGCAGAAAGATGAGTAAATCCCTTGGCAACGGAATAGACCCACTGGAGGTAATAGCTCAGTACGGTACCGATGCTTTGAGATTTGCCCTTACAATAGGAAACTCACCTGGAAATGACTTGAGATACTCACCTGAAAAGGTTGAATCTGCAAGAAACTTTGCAAACAAGGTATGGAATGCCTCAAGATTCGTTCTGATGAATTTCGACGAAGACCTTGATTTCAGCAAGGTAGACAAAAATAAGTTTTCTATTGCAGATAAATGGATTATGAGCAGAATAAATACCGTAACTAAAGAGGTTACTGAAAATATAGAGAAGTTCGAGCTTGGTCTTGGTTTGCAGAAAGTATACGACTTTATATGGGAAGAGTTCTGCGACTGGTATATCGAGATGGTTAAGCCTAAACTGTATGACAGAGAAAGTGAAGGAAGACTGGAGGCTCAGTATGTTCTCAACTTTGTTCTTGGAAACGCTATGAAGCTGCTGCATCCGTATATGCCTTTCGTAACTGAGGAAATATACACTCACCTGATAAATGACGGGCAAAGTATAATGATTTCTCAATGGCCGGAGTACACAGAAGAACTGAACTTTGCTGATGATGAAGCAAAAATGACCATTATCATGGATGCCATCAGAAGCGTAAGAAATACCCGTGCTGAAATGAATGTTCCGCCTTCAAGAAAAGCAAAGATTATATTTGTTGCAGCAGGTGAAGCAGAAAAAGCTACTCTGACAGAAGGAACTTCTTTCTTCCAGAGACTTGCAAGTGCATCTGACGTAACAGTACAGCTGAACAAGGAAGGAATTCCTTCTGATGCTGTAGGAGCAGTTGTTCACGGTGCAGAAATATTTATTCCTCTTGATGAGCTTATAGATATTGATAAGGAAATTGAAAGACTGGAAAAGGAAAAGAAAAATCTTGAGGGAGAACTAAAAAGAGTAATTGGAAAGCTCAGCAATGAAGGCTTCGTTGCAAAAGCCCCACAGAAGGTAATAGAAGAAGAAAAGGCAAAGCAGGCAAAGTACCAGGATATGTATGACAAGGTAGTTGAGAGATTGGAAAGCCTGAAAAAGTAAGTAGCATAACATAAGAGAATCGGTTTTATCCAAGTAGACTTTATAGTCAGTTTGGTAAGACCGATTCTTTTTTTTGTACGTATTAATACTCCAATTACATTTGACATTTGAATGTATTATTTGTAAAATAATCCCAAAAGGAGTATGTTTAAATGTCTATATCTCATGTCATTTACAAAAAAGTATGTGTTATATTAATTGTTTCAATGTTTCTTGTTGTTTTTACTTCATGTGGTACAAAAACAGGGCTGCAATCCCAAACATACAATTATGAACCCCAAAAGGTTAATTTGAAGGTTTTATCAGAAAAAATAGGCTATTATAAAACTGATGACAACGGCTATGGCTTTTGGAATGAAGAGGCAAATACCCCGGACATGTATAGTACATACTATTCTGTTTTGTTACTGAAAAAAGCAGACTACAATTTTGAAATGCCAAAGGTTAAAGCTTATAATCTTAACCAGGTTATAAGTACATCTTCATTATTCGATTTGTCTCAATATTGTGAGATATTTCAAAATGATATTAAGGCAGATAATTCTTTACGACAAAAAATATATGACTATACAATGTCCCTAAAAGAAGATAATGGTACTTTTAAAATGGGAAAGGATATCAAACCGGATACATTATCAAATTACTGCGCAGTTAAAATATTAGACTATTGTAGCGATAACTATGACTTTAGCAATATAAAAGAATATATTGAGCAGTATTTGAACAAGCAACTTACAGAAAACGATTTAAATGTTTACTACGGTGATTTGCTTAATATCTATGACACACTTCAAATTATGAAGGATAGTACTTTGGATGAAAAAATACGTAGTTACGTAAATAAATATTTTAGTAAATACCAAATGCAAATTAATGATCTGATGAAAACAGATAAGTTGGACTTACTGACCTTTAATGTTTACTTCCAGCTTATTAAAAAGTTTAACCTGAAAAATAATATACCAAAGAAAACGATTGCGGTTTATCTGAACAGCTTAAAAAATAAGGACAACGGATACGGTTACATGAAAGGGTCACAAACTGACTTGCAGGTAACGTATGATGTTTCCGAAATTTGCAATTATTTTAACATAGATATTAACTATAATAGTCTTGTTAATGTAATAATGAGACATCAATTAGTTACAACTAAATGGTTTATAGCTACAACTATTGTTGAAAGTAGCATAGATTCCACATTTTATGCCTATTCAACTTTAAAGGAATTAGGGTTTGATTATAGCAAGGATATTTCAGATTATTTGAAGAAGCATTCCCAAAATGAAGCTGACATATATTATAACGCTCTTAGTAATATTTCTGATAAAAAATTTAATACCTTTTCAGCAAATTCCAGAAATAATGCTATATTGAAGGTTACAAAGAAATTAGACCAAAGTAATGCTAAATCACTTGTATTATTAGTAAATAATCCCGAGCTGCGACAGAGTATTCCAGCCGGAACAAAAAAAGATATTAAGGAAAAGGCAAAAAAATATCTAAAACAAAAAATAGAAAAAGCAACTTCAAAACTGTATCTTGTTTCATTATATAATTTAGAGGGTTCTGATAGATATTCTACAGGAATTTTAGCTGATGCTTTAAAGGAAGTACTGAGTGAATTTCCTTGTTCCATTGAAACCTTATATGCATCAGTAATAGCTCTGGAAAGCAGTACGGATGAAAGCTTAAACCTTAAAACTAAATGTTCAGACAGCGAATTTTTAAACTGGTGTAAATATGTCCTTAGCGAAACAGATCATGGTAATGGAGTATTCTGTTATAACGGCGGAAGGGATAAATACGCTGACTTAAAATCAATATATTTCGGAGTTTATTCTATGAATAGACTAAAAGAGTACCTGTAAAATTTGTGAATACCTCTATAATAACACATTCATCCAATGTAATAATAAGATGTTAAACTTTGAAAATACTCCTGTTCACTTTGGTAACAGTTTCATAATACACCAATATACTGTTACTAGCATAATCAAGTGGAAGGAGTATTTTTTGTGCCTAAAAATATTCGATACAACAATATGCACCCATACCGTAGCCTTGTAGCAGGAGTGGATACAAGAATACCTCTGGACAATGGTTCGTATACAACGGCAATTAATTTTGACAATGCAGCTACTACACCTCCGTTTCTGTCTGTAGTTAAGGAAGTTGACAGCTTTATACCCTGGTATTCATCGGTCCATAGGGGCAAAGGGTATAAGTCTGTTTTATCGACGAATTTATACGAGGAGGGTCGCCAGACTGTAAAGGATTTTGTGAAGGCTGACCACGACAATGACACGGTAGTATATACAAAAAATACAACAGAAGCAATAAATATACTTGCGTGCACACTCAGTCAGCAGAAAAACGGAAAGGACGTAGTGCTGTCTACCTGGATGGAGCATGCTGCAAACGACCTGCCCTGGCGGGATAAATTCAATGTTGACTATATTGAAACAGATGGTTTTGGAAGACTGTCCATGGATAATCTTGAGGATAAACTGAAAAAATATAAAAATAGGGTAAAAATTGTTACAGTTACCGGTGCATCAAACGTTACCGGATACATAAATGATGTTTATACAATAGCAGCACTGGCGCACAGGTATGGGGCAGAAATACACGTGGACGGAGCACAACTGGTGCCACATTTGCCTGTAGACATGAAACCTTTTGGTACCGATTCTCATATTGATTACCTTTCATTTTCAGCCCATAAAATGTATGCTCCTTATGGTAGCGGCTCTCTGATAGGGCCGAAATCGACATTTGAAATTGGCTTGCCTTATTGTCAGGGAGGAAGTGCAATCAGTCTGGTTACACATAAAAAGATATGGTGGGAGGAGCCTCCGCATAAGGCCGAAGCAAGTACACCGAATCTATTAGGAATAGCCGCACTGATTTCATCAATCAAAACATTAACATCATTAGGGATGGACAATGTATTCAAACATGAAAGGTCGCTGTTATATTATGCATACGAAAAGATGAAAAGTATTCCGGGAATTACCTTTTATAGCCACCCTGAAATGCAGGAGTCTATTGGAGTCATCCCATTTAATATGGAGGGTGTGCACCACTCACTTATGTCGGCTATTTTATCATATGAAGCAGGTATAGCCGCAAGGAACGGTTTTTTCTGTGCACATCCTTATTGTGAACGATTACTTGGGTATTCGGCACAGGATATGGAGGATATGATGAGAGACCCAAAAAGTATTTTCCCTGGAATTGTAAGGGCTAGTTTTGGTATTTATAATGGATTTAACGAAATTGACAGATTTATTGCCTTTCTCAATCAGGTTGCTCTGAATAAAAAATATTATGTGGATAAGTATAGCAATTCAAGAAGCAGATACAATATCAAAAACGAAGTTTAGAAGTTTAAATATACAAAAAATACACAAATATGATAAACTAAATAAAACCATAGTATTACCCGTAGCGGGAAAAAGTATTGCTTGTGGTAAAAATGGAAAAAATAATAAAAATACGTTAAGGTGATAAAAAATGGATTATGGATTTGTTAGAGTTGCGGCAGCAGTACCTGATTTAAAAGTAGCAAATTGTGATTTTAATGCCGGGGAAATAATAAAGATAGCCAGGAAAGCCGACAGTCAGGGAGCACAGTTTGTTGCATTCCCTGAATTGTCAGTTACCTCCTATACTTGCGGAGATTTGTTCTTGCAAACGACACTGCAAAAAAGGGCATTAAGCTCTCTGGAGGTAATAATTTCTGAAACAGCTTCTCTGGAATGTGTTATAATAATAGGTATGCCGTTGATTTTGGACAGTAGATTGTACAACTGTGCGGTAATTATAAAAAGCGGAAGTATTCTGGGTGTTGTGCCTAAGTGCTACATACCCAATTATAGTGAGTTTTATGAAGCGAGATGGTTTTCATCAGGGCTGGACAAACCGGCAGAAACAATAAGCCTACTGGGAAAGACTGTACCTTTTGGAATTGACATATTATTTGAAGCTACAAACATGGATGGTTTGTGTTTTGGAATAGAAATATGCGAAGACCTATGGGTTCCAATACCTCCAAGCAGTAAGCAGGCACTAAATGGAGCAACACTGTTGTTTAATCTGTCTGCAAGCAATGATATCGTAGGAAAGCATGAATATAGAGAAGACCTTATAAAGATGCAGTCGGCAAAATGTTCTGCCGCTTATGTATACGTATCGTCAGGGCCAAATGAATCAACTACGGACCTGGTTTTCGGAGGACATTCACTAATCAGTGAATACGGTTCTATGCTTGCGCAAACAGAGAGGTTTTCTTTTAATGAAAAAATGATTATTTCCGACATAGACATACAGCGTCTTGTCAATGAAAGATTCAAGAATTCAGCTTTTAAGCACAAAACCAATGATACGGTTTTCAGAAAAGTACCATTTTATGTAAAGGAACATAAAGCGGATAAACTGCAAAGGTGGATAGATCCCCATCCTTTTGTTCCATCCGATCCAAATGCAAGAAACAAAAGGTGTGAAGAGATATTCAATATTCAGACCTCCGGTTTGGGAAAAAGACTCAGACACACAGGTATTAATAAATGCGTTATAGGGATTTCAGGAGGACTTGATTCCACTTTGGCACTGCTGGTTATTGTTAAGACCTATGACCGACTGGGTCTGGACAGGAAGAACATACATGCGGTTACAATGCCCGGGTTCGGAACATCATCAAATACTCTTGGTAACTCACTTGAACTGATGAGGCTGATGAACGTTACAACCCACCGTATAGATATAAAGGAAGCGTGTTTGAAGCATTTTGAGGATATCGGGCATGATCCTTTAAATTACGATGTTACCTATGAGAACGTACAAGCCCGAGAAAGAACCCAGATATTAATGGATATGGCAAATAAAATAGGTGGACTTGTTATCGGAACGGGTGATTTATCGGAGCTTGCATTGGGGTGGGCAACATATAACGGCGACCATATGTCAATGTATGCGGTAAACTCAGGAGTTCCAAAAACATTGGTAAAATATCTGGTGCAGTGGTGCGCAGATTACTTATTCGACGATGAAATTAGGAATGTACTGTTAAGCGTTCTGGACACTCCTATAAGTCCCGAACTTCTTCCAACAGACAAGGAAGGCTGTATACAGCAAAAAACTGAGGATATTGTGGGCCCTTATGAGCTTCATGATTTTTATCTTTACCATATGATAAGATACGGAGCTGAGCCTGATAAGATATACAAACTTGCAGTGCAGGCTTTTGAAGGCAGATACGAAGTATCCGTTATTAAAAAATGGCTTGAAACCTTCTTGAAGAGATTTTTCAGCCAGCAGTTCAAACGTTCATGTCTGCCGGATGGTCCAAAGGTGGGTTCGATTAGTCTCTCACCAAGGGGTGACTGGCGAATGCCAAGTGATGCCGATGTGGGAATATGGTTAAATAAATTAACAAATGTATGAGTTTTAGGAGGTTATTATGCAAAGAAAATGGATTAAAACGGTTGCTTTGGTACTTGCTATTATAATGCTGCTTACCACATTGGGTGCGGCAGGATTTTCAATTATTACTGCCGGTCAGTAGAATTATAAAAATAGCTTTATAAATCTATAAAATTTAGTCAATTTTACCCATTTTACGAAAGGGGTAAATATAATAAAATTATTATGTGATTTTGTATGTTGATGTAAGTATTGTATTTTACAAGGGTGTGAATTGTTTGCTGGATGCTGTTGCTGTTAATTTTAAAAGCATATTGGACTTTTTATCGGTATATGTACCATTTACTCAGCCATTGGAAATACTGCGCTCATTAGTTGACGTAAGTATTGTTTCATATCTTACTTACAAGCTGATACAGCTTGTAAAGGAGACAAGAGCATGGCAACTGGTAAAGGGTATTATTGTAATTCTCATTGTAGCAATGCTCAGTGACTGGCTTAAATTACGCACACTAGCCTATATACTGAACAGAACAATAGAACTTGCGGGATTTGCACTGGTAGTTGTATTTCAGCCTGAGTTGAGACGTGGCCTCGAACAAATCGGAAGAAGCAACTTTAAAGGTTTTTTCAGCTTTGATGAAAAGGATACCACCATACATACGACTTTTACCATAGAGGAAATAGTAAAAGCGTGTACAGAGCTGTCAAGAACAAAGACCGGAGCACTTATTGTTGTTGAACGTGAAACAAAACTCGGTGAAATTATAAATACCGGAACACGACTTGATTCAAGTGTCAGTGCCGAGTTGATAATGAATATATTTACGCCGAATACACCGTTGCACGATGGCGCTTTAATTATACGAAACAACAAATTGAAATCTGCAGCATGTTTTCTTCCGCTTACCGACAACCCAAATCTTAGTAAAGAGCTTGGCACCAGACACAGGGCAGCTCTTGGGATTACGGAGGTGTCGGACTGCATATCGGTAGTTGTATCCGAAGAAACAGGAAAAATATCATATGCATTAAACGGCGGTTTGACCAGAAATCTTACGCCTGATATATTACGAAAGGCGCTAAATAAAAATTTACTTGAAAAGCAGTCTGTAAACAAGAAGCTGGCACTTTGGAAGGGGAAATCAAAGTGAAAGAATTCCTGAAGAAGGATCTAACATTAAAAATATTTTCAATATTATTCGCTATATTTCTGTGGTTTGCAATTAACCCTGTACAGACAGAACACTATACTGTTCCATTGAATGTTATTAATGAGGAGAGTCTTAAATCACAAGGACTTGTTTTGAACAGTAAAAATTTCAACAAATACGTTGTAGTGGATGTCAGGGACAAGGGAGATGTTCTTGATAATATAAAGGACTCTGATTTTGAAGTAACCCTTGACTTGTCAAAAGTTAAAAGTGTAAATGACAAGGTTATTGCATTGGAACCACCTGTTTATCTGGGCAGGGAGAGAATTAATCCCAAAAATATAGAACTCAAACAAAAAACAATTACACTGGATCTTGCACGTATAGAGGAGAATCCGTTTATTGTCCAGATTGAAACCATCGGAAAACTTCCTGCAGGTTACGAGATAATTTCTAAGACTGCACAGCCTGACACAGTATCAATACAGGATATTGACACTGTTATAGCTTCGGTTGGCTCCGTTAAGGCTTTTGTTGACGTAAACGGGCTGGACAGAAACCTGGAAATCAGGAAGGAATGTAAGGTTTACGATAAAAAAGGCGTTGAGATGCCGGGGCTTGGAAAGAAACTAAGCGTTGACATAAAAATAGAGATAGGAAAAAGAGTACCGGTTATTCCTATTACACAGGGAACTCCGGCGGAAAATTACCTGGAGGGAGAATATTTGGTGAAGCCTAACAGCATACTAGTTACAGGCGATCCGGATATCATGGAAAAAGTAAATGAGGTTAAGACTGTTCCAATAAATATTGAGAATGCCGACAAACCATTAAATACACAGGTCTTATTGCAGATTCCAAACGGTCTCAAACTTGTAAGTTCTACCCGTGAAGTTAATGTTGTGGTACAGATTATTCCGTTGGAAATAAAGACCTATAAATTTGAAGCCAGAGATATAACTCTTGAAGGAACCAGAAATGACAACACACTTGCCTACGAGATTATAGAGCCTGTTTCCGTAACATTAAAAGGAAAGAAGGAAGACATGGCGAATGTAACAGTGAACAGTCTGTTGGCAAAGGTAGATGTAAGCGGGCTAAAGGATGGAGAACACCATATACCGTTACAGGTTACATTGCCCACAAATATAACTCAGTCGGGTGAAGCCAAAATACTTGTAAAAATAACAAAAGTGCCTGCCGAAGAAAATCAGAATATGCAGCAGGACACAAGGTGAAAACATGAAAATTTTAATTTCAAATCTGGTAACAACAATTGATGGAGGACAAAAGGAACTTGAACATCAGGTGCTTCAAAAGCTAAGGATAAACAGTAATTTAATTAAAAATATAAAAATAGTCAAACAATCAACAGATGCCAGGAAAAAACCTGGCATACGTTTTGTTTATTCAGTATCATGCGAGCTTAATGATAGTGTGAAAATTACCGTTGATAAAGACATTCGAATCCTTGAGGAAGCCCCGGAGGAAGAACTATTTCCGGGAAATAAACCAATGAACGGAAGACCTCTTGTTATAGGAACAGGGCCTGCCGGCTTGTTTTGTGCGCTTGTACTTGCCCAGAACGGCTACAGACCTATTGTAATTGAAAGAGGCGGAAACGTCAGTGAGCGTACCCAAAAGGTGCACAACTATTGGAACGGAGGAGCCTTAGACACCGAAACCAATGTACAGTTTGGAGAAGGGGGAGCGGGTACCTTTTCCGACGGTAAGCTTACAACCAGAATAAATGATGCAAGGTGCGAAAAGGTTCTTGGCGAATTTCAAAGATTCGGTGCACCTGACGAAATAGTATACAAAGCAAAACCCCATATCGGTACTGATATTTTAAAGAATATTGTAGTACAAATGAGAATGGAAATTGAACGTCTTGGAGGAACTGTTCTTTTTAACACGAAGATGGTGGATTTTAAAACCAGTAATGGAGAAATATGCGGGGTATATACCAACACAAACTCTTTTATAGACACAAATGCCGTAGTTCTGGCTATAGGCCACAGTGCACGTGATACCTTTGAAATGCTGTACAAGAGAGGAATTTCCTTTTTACAGAAGCCATTTTCAATCGGTGTGAGAATCGAACATCCCCAGGAGGTTATTAACACTGCTCAATATGGTGATGCTGCAGGACATCCTGCATTAGGCCCGGCCGATTATCAGCTATTCTGCAAATTTCAAGATCGTACTGCATATTCCTTTTGTATGTGTCCCGGTGGTGTAGTTGTTGCGTCAGCTTCTGAGACCGACACTATAGTTACCAACGGTATGAGTGAGTTCAAACGGGACAGGGATAATGCCAACAGTGCCTTGGTTGTTTCTGTAGGTTCAGGGGACTTCGGAAGTCAACACCCTCTTGCAGGAATAGAATTTCAGAGAAAATGGGAAAGGCTTGCATTTGAAACTGGTGGAAGAAATAATAGTGCGCCCATACAAAGGCTTGAAGATTTTCTGGAGGGAAGAACAGGAGAACTTGGCAGTGTAAAGCCCAGCTATACCGGAAGAACCCAATGCGCAGATATCAATAATTGCCTACCAAACTATGTAACCGATAGTATGAAACAATCAATAAGCTATTTTGACAGAAGGTTAAAAGGGTTTGGTATGAAGGATGCACTGCTAACAGGTGTTGAGACAAGAACCTCATCTCCGGTGAGAATACCAAGAAACGATAAGCTTGAATGTATTGATTTACAGGGACTTTACCCGGCGGGCGAGGGAGCAGGCTACGCAGGAGGAATAGTAAGTGCGGCTGTAGACGGAATACGGATAGCAGAACAAATTATTAAAACTTATGCAATTCCGAAATAGAACTATTAATAAGATATTAAAAGATGTTATATTATATAATGAAAGTTAAATTCGAAATAAATGGAACTTGGAGGATAAAATGGGAAGATTATTTGGAACTGACGGGGTCAGAGGGGTTGCAAATCTTGAATTGACTCCTAAACTTGCATATCAGCTTGGTCAGGCAGGTGCTTACGTACTGACTGGAGAAACCAAGCATACACCTAAAATACTGGTTGGTATGGATACAAGGATATCCGGGGATATGCTCGAAGCGGCTCTGATTTCGGGAATTTGTTCTGTAGGAGCGCAGGTTGTCAGCCTTGGAGTAATTCCAACTCCTGCAATAGCGTATCTTACAAGACAGTATGATGCCGATGCGGGTGTTGTTATTTCTGCTTCACATAACCCTTTTGAATATAATGGAATTAAGTTTTTCAATTCCAACGGGTATAAGCTGCCTGATGCAATTGAGGATAAAATTGAAGAATTAATACAGAATGATTGTGAAGATTTGCCCAAGCCTGTAGGTCAGAATATAGGTTTTAAATGCTATCAAGAGAATGCACTTGAAGATTACGTAAACTTTGTAAAGGGGACTATTACAGGGGATCTTGAAGGAATAAAGGTAGCAATTGACTGCGCAAATGGGGCTTCCTTTCAAGCAGCTCCTATGGCATTACTTGATTTAAAGGCTGATGTAAGTGTAATAAATAATGAACCTGACGGAACAAATATAAACAGTGGTTGCGGTTCAACTCATATGAAGCAGCTTCAATCATATGTAAAAGAAATAAAGGCTGACATAGGTCTGGCTTTTGACGGTGACGCAGATAGAGTTCTTGCTGTTGACGAAAACGGTAATATTGTAGACGGCGACCAGATAATGGCTATTATCGGCCTATATCTCAAGGATAAAGGTATGCTGGCTCAAAATACAATCGTGGCAACAGTTATGAGCAACATGGGGCTTGATATCATGGCTAAAAATAACGGCCTTAATATTGAGAAAACAAAGGTTGGTGACAGATACGTTCTGGAAGAAATGCTCAACAAGGGCTTTATGCTTGGCGGTGAGCAATCCGGCCATATAATATTCCTGGATCATAATACTACAGGAGACGGTCTTTTGACTGCCGTTCAGCTAATGAAGGTTTTAAAAGATTCGGGCAAAAAGCTTTCAGAGCTTGCGGGGGTAATGCAGATATTACCTCAGGTATTGATAAATGCAAAGGTAACCAATGAGAAGAAGTACAAATATCTTGACGACGAAGTAATCAAGAAGATGTGCAAAGAGCTTGAGGATGAGTTCAAGGGAGAAGGAAGAGTCCTGATAAGACCTTCAGGAACAGAACCTTTAGTTAGAGTAATGATTGAAGGCAAGAACAAGGATATTATTACAAGGCGTGCAAAGGAACTTGTAAGGGTTATTGAAGGAAGATTGTCTTAAGACATACATAAATAGGAGGCGTGGAAAAGATTTTTCCGCCCTTCTATTTTTTTATTTTTTTGGATGTTAAATGTCCTTTGAAATTTACTTTATAAATTAGATGAGTATTTTTCGGAGGATTTTTTATGCAAAAAAATAGTAAATTGGTAAAAGCAAGCAGCAAGACCACCAAGGAAGACCAAACGGTAAAAGTTGCGTCTTTAACTTCCCAAAAGGAAATTATCCAGTTGGAGAGATTCTGTGCACTTGTTGATAATGCAATTGATAAAAAAAGTTCAATAGCATTACAAAATGCAATAAAAGGTTTGGAGGCTGCCATAAAGCTTGCAAATGGTGTTTTGTTATTAAACAATGTTACTGCCAAAAATGTAACTACTGCACAGAATAAAATTATTTTGGGCAATATTAATGCTGCTTTATCCGGCGCAATAACAAGCGCTGAGAAGGCTTTTGAAAAAGGCAAAGGTTAACAGTGTATATAAAGGGTGGGTGGACATGGCCCGACTCCGCTTTTGGGTTATAATTCCGATAAGCAATAGAACAATTTTCCACGAAAGTTAAAAAACTGTGAATTGTGTTGACATTTTCATAGTATATATAATATATTGTAGTATAGATATGAATGAATAAAAGAAATAAATGGATGTCAAGGGGGTGGGAAAAAAGGCAGGATTAATATGATTTAAAAAGGCGCCAGGACAGATTTTTTTAAGTCTGTTGACGAGGAGAAGGAAGCGATGCACAAACAAAATGTGTGTCGTATCGAAAGATTCGGCGGATACCTTCCGGCTGTTACGGTCGAGAGAGACAAAACAAAGCTTGCAGGCGACTGCAAAAACAAAATGGTCTCATGTAACTGATCCTGTAATATATCTTATAAAATTCATTATAAAACTAAATTTAATATTTTTACTTGGCATGTACCGGGGTTTTTGGTTTTTGCCCTTTTTACGGTATTTTTATGTCATTACGAATTTTTACTGATGAGTATATATAAAATAAGCATATATATTTGTCAACTTTCGCTATTTTTACGTACTAAGGGAGAAGTGTACCTATATGGTGCCACTGAAACCATTAAACTGCAATAATTATGTAAACCAACAAATATAGAAGGAGATTTTAATATGTGTGGAATAGTTGGATATATTGGAAATAGAAAAGCAGTACCTGTTCTTATAAATGGATTGTCAAAGCTTGAATACAGAGGTTATGATTCTGCAGGTGTATCTGTTAATGAGGGCGGTTTTTTAAAGGTTATCAAATGCAAGGGCAGATTGGCATGTCTGGAAGAAAAGCTTGAAAGCGAGAAGCTAAGCGGTTGTATGGGAATTGGTCATACCAGATGGGCTACTCACGGTGAGCCAAATGATGTTAACTCACACCCCCATATAAGTCAATCCGGTGAAATCGTTGTTGTCCATAACGGAATTATTGAAAACTATATGCATATAAAGGAGTTTTTAAAAGGTCAGGGGTATGTTTTTAAATCAGAGACTGATACCGAAGTTATTGCACACCTTGTGGAATATTACTACGATGGAGACCTTGTAGATGCAGTAATGAAGGTAATTGATGAAATCGAAGGGTCCTATGCACTGGGCGTACTTTGCAAGGACGATGAGAATATGTTTGTCTGTGCCAGAAAAGACAGCCCGTTGATTATCGGCCTTGGGGATGGAGAAAACTTCATCGCTTCAGATATTCCTGCAATTCTTGAATATACCAGAGACATTTATATTCTTGAGGATAAGGAAGTTGCCATTCTGACAAGAGACAGTGTACAGGTTTTCAATAGCCTTGGCGCTCCAGTTGATAAAGAAATTTTCAAGGTAAACTGGGATGTGGAAGCCGCTGAAAAGGGCGGCTACGAACATTTTATGATGAAGGAAATGTATGAAGAACCGAA
>JAEZUC010000173.1 GCA_023443515.1 Bacillota bacterium | reverse complement strand
AACTTTGGCAAGTTTAGAATATACATAGCAAAGACAAGAGATTTTTATACCTTTACCGAACCAAAGTTGTATATTGAAAGAAGTAATGATGTAATAGATACAACCATCATCAAGCAAGGAGGCACATATTACAGGTTTTCAAAAGATGAAGTTAATAAAAACATCCTTATAGATAAATGTGACCAGTTGCTGAATAAGAATTTCGTATCTTTACAATCAACTAGTGTTGAAAGCCAGAAAGGTGTCGAAGGACCTGCAATCTTTAAGTTTAATGGTCAGAACAAATGGTGTCTCCTACTAGATTATTATGGAGGCGGCGGTTACTATCCGATGGTATCTACAGATATTACTTCCGGTGTGTTTACAAAGCTAAGTTCTTCAGAGTATAAACTGCCAACCGGGCCACGTCATGGAACAGTAATGCCCATAACACAGGCGGAATACAATGCAATTGTGACAAAATGGGGAGGCTCTGCACCAGTTGAAGAACCCCAGACAACTCCAATACTTGAATATAAATTCGACGAGTCAAAGACAGGAAATACAATGGTTGATACATCAGGTAATAGCCGTAACGGTGCATTAAATGGAAACGCAGCTTATGTATATGACTCTGAAAAGAAGTCTCAGGTACTGTATCTGGATGGTACAACAGGTACTTTTACCGGGTTCCCACAGGGTTTCTTTGATGGCAGGAACACGGTAACTATTTCTATGGATATTAAGCCTTTGACAGTGACGGGGGATTTCTTTACTTTTACTGTAGGCAAAGATACAAATAAATATATGTTTTTAAGAACACGGGATGCTGAAAGCAGAAATGCTATTACAATAAATTCCTACTCAAATGAGCAGGAGGTTAAAGCAACTACTGTATCTACAGCAAACAAATGGATGAATATCAAGTTAGTAATAACACCTTCAAGTATGGCTATTTATAAGGATGGTCTAATGCTTGGCAGAAATAATAATGTGTCTATATCAATGTCGGATTTGGGTACAAGCCTGCTGGCTTACTTAGGTAAATCCTTCTACTCCTCAGATCCTTATTTCAAGGGCTATTTTGACAATGTAAGAGTGTACAATCGTGCATTTAGTGAAACAGAAATTGCAGATGAATTTGGCATCGCTAATAAGCCTGTAAAAATAGTAAGCGCGGAGGATGTGACTGTTACCACGAAGGCAGGTCAAACACCCCAATTACCTTCAAAAGTGAAAGTTAATTACAGCAATGGTACAACGGGAAATGCTAAAGTCTTATGGGACGATATCAGTCAGGCTCAGTATTCATCAGATGGAACTGCTACAGTTGAAGGAACATTATATGAAAATGAATACGAAAATCCTTTAATATTGAATAGGGCAGATCCATGTATTTATAAGCATACAGACGGTAATTATTACTTTACTGCTTCATACACAGATGGTTCAAACGGACACAATAATGTAGGTATGTATCAGTATGACCGTATAGTACTTAGAAAAGCGTCAACAATTCAGGGCCTTTCCACTGCGACTGAAAAGGTAATATATACAAAGGCTCCCCTTGAAGGAACCAAAAGTCCCCATGTATGGGCACCGGAAATACATTTTATTAACGGGAACTGGTACATTTACTATACAACTACCATATCCACCACCGACGTTTGGCAAATACGCCCACATGTATTAATGTGCCCGGGTAATCTCGACCCAATGGTAAAGGAAAACTGGCAGGACAAGGGACTTGTTAAAAAGACTAATTCTTCGGACATGGCCTTTAGTGGTTTCTCTCTGGATGAAACCGTTTTTGAGCATAACGGAAATATGTATATGATCTGGGCGCAGAATGACCCAAATTCAAACTTATACATTGCAAGAATGAAAGATCCATATACAATTGATACAAATGCAGTAAAGATTGCCTCTCCTCAATATGATTGGGAGATTCATGCCTACAAGGTTAATGAAGGGCCAAGTGTTATTAAGAGAAACGGCAAAATATTTATTTCCTATTCGGCTAGTGGTACGGATGCAATTTATTGTATGGGACTTCTTACAGCCTCGGATACAAGCGATTTGTTGAATCCTAATTCCTGGGTGAAGACACCGTATCCGGTAATGACCTTCAATACGGCAGCAGGCCAATATGGTCCGGGACACAATACCTTTACAGTGTCCGAGGATGGCAGTCAGGATATCCTTGTATACCATGCACGTCAGGAAGAAAAGTACATTAGCAGTAGCTATGAACCACTGTATGATGCAGGCAGGCATACCCGTGTTCAGAAATTGTTCTGGAACAGCGACGGTACTCCAAATTTCGGAGCACCAATGGCAGACGGAAAAGTGTTGTCAACGGTAAAGGTTAAAGCAACAATTATAGAAGAAAACATTATAAAAGGAGCAGTTGCAGCAGGCTACAGTATTATTGGGACTAAATGTGATTCTGCAAATAAGATGGCTACGGTATATTTCAGCCACAGTAACAGTACTGTAAAAGATATCACATCAGTGCCGTTAATATATCAGTTAGCAAGTGGCTGTACAATAGACGGAACAAACGGGCAGCAGGTAGACTTGACACAGCCCGTTCTAGTTAGAATCAAAATGCCGGATCAGAGTGTTCAGGAATGGACGGTCGAAGGAGTGCTCTGCAATAATCCGGTTTTGGGAGGACAATATGCCGACCCGGACATCAATGTATTTGGAGATAAATACTATATCTATCCTACCACAGACGGATATTCAGGCTGGAGCGGAACACAGTTCCATGCATTTTCATCCTCAGATATGGTTAACTGGAAAGATGAAGGGGTTATCTTGGATGCAGGAGTAGGGATAGATGTACCTTGGGCGGTTGGAAGTGCATGGGCGCCAACTATTGAAGAAAAGAACGGAAAGTATTATTTCTACTTCTGTGCAAAGCGTTCAGATGGTAAATCCTGTATCGGAGTTGCAACCTCGGAAAGTCCCACAGGGCCATTTATAGCAGAGAAATCGCCGTTAATCACACCAGAGAATCTGGAAAATGGTGTTACAGTAAGTCAGACAATAGACCCGTCAGTCTTTACAGATGATGACGGAAATTCTTATCTGCTTTTTGGCAATGGCTCGCCTGCTATAGTTCAGTTGAATGCTGATATGGTAAGCCTTAAATCAGGGTCTATGAAAAACCTGAGTGGTGCTGCTGATTTCAGAGAATCAATTACAGTGATTAAGAGAAACGGTGTGTATCATTTCACATGGTCGTGTGATGATACAGGTAGTGAAAATTATCATGTAAACTATGGTACGTCAAACAGCCTGTATGGGCCAATTCAATATCAGTACACGGTTTTATCAAAGAATCAGGAAAACAATATTCTTGGAACCGGACATCAATCAATAATAAAGCTTCCAAACAAGGATGAGTATTATATCGCTTACCACAGGTTTGTGACACCCTTGGGGCAATATAGCAGTGGGCTTGGTTATCACAGGGAGACCTGTATTGATAAAGTGGAGTTTGATACTAACAGCGGGTTAATGAAGGTAGTAATCCCTACATTAGAAGGGGTAGAAGAAACTCCGCTTAACGTCGAAGTAGTAGGTGATTATAACGGAGACAAAACAGTTGATGCCATTGATTTTGCATTTTTAAAACAATACCTGTTGGGTAAGCTAGATTGTTTTCCTGTTCAGGACAGAATGTTTGTCGGAGATTTGAATATGGATGGTGAAATAAATGCTATTGATTTAGCAATACTGAAAGGGTATTTGCTAGGTAAATATGATAAGTTACCGTATATTAATTAGGATAATTTACTGGTAAAATTGCAAGAACAGAGCACGCACCAGCGGTTGGCTGACTGCTGGTAACGGGAAAATAGATTGTTTATAATGTCTATAATAATGA
>JAEZUC010000120.1 GCA_023443515.1 Bacillota bacterium | reverse complement strand
AGTCTTTTTTTATACTGCCGGAGTTTTTTTGTTTTCTAAGAATATTCAGTCCCCAAAAGGTAAAGAACATTGTGACCTTTCTTCCCATTGAAGCTGCTCCGTTTGCTATAATAAAAGACGCTATAGCTTTATCAAGATCGTTGCTGAAAACAATCATTGATTTATTATTCTTATCTATGTTTTTATACTGCATATCCCTTGAATTATCCTCTTTTATTCCCTTTTTTATTTTAGCAATAAAGGTTTTGTTTTGGAATTTAACCCCCAAAAGCTCATTGCCTGTGGATTTACACCAGGTTTTAATATCTTCCTGAAAGGCCGGGTCTGTAGCTTTAACCTCCATGATATCGCTATCATTAAGAGACTTCATTTTGTCATATACCTTCATTATAGGGCCGGGACACTGCAGACCGCATGCATCGAGTTCAATTACGGAAGGTGGGTTTTCTTTCAAAGTGTGCACCTCCGGTAATTGGTTATCAAATATTCCTTCATTTGTCTGCTTTTCAACAGCCATTCTGTAGGTCTTCAGGCCTCCGCTGAGATTTCTGGTATCAAAGCCCTTCTGGGTCAGAATTCTTGCTGCAAGATAGCCTCTTAAACCCACCTGGCAGAATACAAATATAGTTTTGTCCTTTGGCAGCTCATGAAGCCTGCCTCTAAGCTCATCCAGAGGAATATTAATTGCACCGTCTATGGTTCCTAGCTGAAACTCAGACTGTTCTCTAACGTCCAGCAGTATTCCGCTATCTTTTATGTTGTCAACTTCATTCCAGTGAAAAATACTGCAACTATTTTTTAGTATGTTTGAAGCCGTGAAGCCTGCAATATTAACAGGGTCCTTTGCAGATGAGAACGGCGGGGCATAGGCTAATTCAAGCTTTTCTAAATCATATACTGTCATTCCTGCCCTTATGGCTGTTGAGAGAACATCAATTCTCTTGTCTACTCCGTCATATCCAACAATCTGCGCTCCCAAAATTTTTCCGCTGTTTTTCTCAAAAATAATTTTGATTGACATGGGAATACCTCCCGGGTAATAGCTTGCGTGTGAGGCAGAATGTGTAAAGGATTTTTCATATTCAATATTGTTTCTTTGCAATAAGCGCTCATTGTTACCGGTAATGGCAACTGTCAAATCAAAGATTTTTACAATAGAGGTTCCCTGAGTACCCTCGTATTTCTCATTACCCCCGCAGATATTATTAGCTGCAATTCTCCCTTGTTTGTTTGCAGGCCCTGCAAGAGGAATAAGAGCAGGATTTTGGCTTATAAAATCCTTTACCTGTACAGCGTCTCCCACAGCGTAAATGTCGGGGTCGGTAGTTTGAAGATACTCATTGACACTGATTCCGCCGGAACTTCCGATAGTAAGTCCTGCATCCGTAGCCAAACGCACATCGGGGCGAACACCAATACCCATTATAACCATATCCGCATTAATCAACTTGCCACTTGCCAGCTTTACATTTATATGTGTTCCGTTGTCATCAAAGGCTGATACTGCGTCCTTTAGTATAAGTTCAACGTTTTTCATTCTCAGGTGGTTATGAACAATAGCGGCCATGTCAAAATCCATAGGGCCGATGACATGGTCTGCCAACTCTACAACAGAAACCTTAATTCCTCTAGTATGGAGATTTTCGGCCATTTCAAGACCTATAAAACCTGCTCCCACAACGACGGCTCTGCGGGGATTCATTTTATCCACATAGTCCTTGATACTGTATGTATCAGGGATGTTTCTTAAAGTAAAAATCCTTGAGGAATTTATTCCTGGAAGTTGCGGTCTGATAGGCTCTGCCCCGGGAGATAGCACAAGTTTGTCATAGGATTCTGTATATGTGCTATTATCGGAAAGGTCTTTAATTTCCACTATTTTTTTTACAGGGTCTATCTTCAGAACTTCACTGTTAACTCTTACATCTATTTCAAAACGTTGCTTCATTTTTTCGGGGGTGACTACAATCAGATTCTCTTTTTGGGTTATGACTTCACCAACATAATAGGGAAGGCCACAGTTAGCAAAAGATATATGCTGACCCTTTTCAAACAGTATTATTTCCGCATTTTCATCTAATCTTCTAAGTCTTGCAGCGGCACTTGCGCCTCCTGCAACTCCACCTACTATTACCACTTTTTTGCTCATATATTAAAACCTCCAATAACATTCATATATTATTATATTTAAATAATACGATATTTGTTACCGTTCTGTCAATAATTATAAAGAATATAAAAGTAAATTACAGGTAAAATAAGTATATCTGAAATAAAAAATTGGTATAAGGAGTGCTATGTCATGAGCAGCAATAAAAAAAATAAAAAAAGTAATAAGCAGAAGGAAGACGGTGCTTTTCACTCAAAAAATATAAAACATGATCCTCAAGCGGAAAGTGCCAGAGCAAAATTTGGTAAGGAAACTCCGGCATCAGAATGAAGTGAATAAACAGTATAAGATTTTAAAATGCAGGTGGCAATTTGTTGCCTGCATTTATTTATCTTATGTAAAGTATAATATTTTCCGATATATAGATTGGTAATTAATTAGTAAATATTAACCAATTTAAAGGAGGATTTTTCTAAATGAAAAAAATTATTGCCGTTCTTCTATGTATTATGTTGATGCTTAACACCGGAATTGTTATGGCAGCTCAGACCAGCTCCGTACAAGAGGATAAGACGGCAAAGATTATTATTGACGGAGTTCCGCTGAAGCTTTCCAATGTGGCTGTAATCAAAGATAAAAAGCTAATGTTGTCCACTGAAATTTTTAACGGGTTGGGAATAGCTAAAACCGGTCAGGTTTGGGATAAAAGTAAAACAAAGATTACTTTAATAAAGGGAAAAACAAAGCTTGTTATGCAGATTAACAGTTCAGCTGCTACATTAAATAGTACTAAGAAAACTGTTTCTGTAAAACCGTTTATGTACAAAACCAAGGCATATTTTCCGGTTGATTTTGTTGCGGACTGCTTTGGCAGAAATATAAATAAGGATAGTCAGACGAATACATATTTGCTAAGAGATAAAGCTTCATTTTCAAAAAACAAGGTACTTTTAGACAATGTTCTGAAAGCAATGAATTCGGTTTCAAAGATAAAAATCAAAGAGAATGCAGAGCTTTCATTAAAGAGAACGGGTATTGATATAAAACTTACTGCACCTGTATCAACGTTAATGGATTTAAAAACAAAAAAAGCCATCAGTACTGTTAACTACAAAATGAATACAAATGGTGAAGTTACAGAAAATAATATTCTTATCGCCATGAATGACAACAAGCAATATTCCAGGATTGACCAGGGAGAATGGACTTATCAGGATATGAGCGAGAAAGAATTTAAGGATGGCTTTGCGTTTAATTCTTTAGTAAAGTACGATAATGCCATTTTATCCGGGTTAACTTCCGTTAACGGAAAAGATAAAAATGAAGTAATTCTTAAAGGGAACGTTATTATAGGAAGTACATTATCCGACTTTTTAACCAGTCAGGAGTTACTCAAAAATCAAATTTCTTCAAAATATGTTGAGTTCACTATAAATAAAAGTACAAACTGTATCAGTAAAATTATATTAAAAGAATCAGGAACAACTGACATAGAAGGTACAAAGTACAATTTTTCAGTAACCTACCAAATGAATTTTTCAGACATAAACGGAAACTTTGAGGTAGTAATGCCAAGTGATTTGAACTCATAATAAATTTTAAAATACAAAAGCCTTGCACCGTCTTCAGATACGGTGCAAGGCTTTTAATCTGTTTCTGCTTCTGCTTAAAAGAATCCCATAAAGCCTGCTATTAAAACTATAACAGCAAAAATCATTCTATATATTGCAAAAGATGTGAGGGGTTTTCTTTTCAAGTATGAAATAAACTGACTGATTACAGCTACTGATACTAAAAACGCTACTACAAACCCAACTACAAGGGAGATTAGTTCAGCAGCCGGGAGTGAGGTCAGGCCACCGATTTTGATTATTTCAAGAAGACTGTACCCAAACATGACCGGGATAGCAAGGAAGAATGAAAACTCTGCTGCAACAACAGTAGAAAGACCTGCCACCCATCCACCTATAATTGTTGAAGCGGAACGGGACATACCCGGGATTATTGCCAGACACTGGAAAGCACCGATTATCAAGGCTTGCTTTGGAGTTACGCTCAGCTTTTGTTTACCTAGATTGTTGTTTCTGAATTTTTTTTCAGCATAAATCATCCAAAAACCGCCAAGTATCAGAACAATAGCAACTGTAACGGGAGTCATAAGATATTTTTCAACGGGTTCATCCAGTAGTAGCTTAACAGCTGCTCCGGGGAGGCAGGCTATAAAGATCATAAACCAGAATTTGAAACCTGACTTTTCATATCCAACCTTCTGGGGAAAGAAATTTATAATAGTTTCCTTTATTTTTTTCCAGTACAACAGAACTACTGCCATTATGGCACCTAACTGAATTACATATGTATACATTTTAACATAGTCTGGGTTGGCACTCTTAAATCCCATTATATTTTCAAAAATAATCAAATGCCCTGTTGAAGAAATAGGGAGAAATTCAGTTACACCTTCAACAATTCCCAGAACTATTGATTTAAGCACAAATAACAAAGTATCCATTTCTAACCACCTTTTCAGATTAATATAATAATGTATTTCCTGCCTATAGCCCTTTGTATATAGGTTACTTAAATACTCAAAGTTAGTCAAGCAAACTTTGGCATCGGGTAATAACCAAATAATCTTACGATTTTAGACACGCTATTGTCTGAAATGTTCCAGTTTCAAGTGAATTGGATAGGAAATAACAAATTTTAGCTTATTTATGGCATAATGGGTATAAATTATTATGGACAGGGGGGTGTGTGGACTGTAAAATATTTTTGTATGTTTATTTTATAAAACGGGAGTGTATATTGTGAGGCTTAGAAGAAAACCATGGGCAAGACCTGAACTGGCGGCATGTGATTTTTATGTTAAGGATCCACCCGGCTATAAGGGCAGATGGCGGGAGCTATTTGGCAACAGCAATCCCATACATGTGGAATTGGGGTGTGGCAAGGGAGGCTTTATAGCAAGGCTTGCTGCTGACAATCAAAACATCAACTATATAGCTGTAGATATAAAAAGTGAAGTTCTCGGACTTGCAAAAAGAAAGATTGAGAAGGAATATAATGAAAGAGGTATTGAAGAAATAAAGAATATCAGGCTTATGTCCCAGAATATTGAATTAATTGATAATATGCTGGACACTTCAGACTCAATTGACAAGATTTATATTAACTTCTGCAATCCGTGGCCTAAGACTCCGTACAAGAAAAAAAGACTGACACATGGTAAACAGCTTGTAAAGTACAAGCAATTTTTAGCGTCAGGTGCGGAAATTTGGTTTAAGACCGATGATGACGGTCTTTATGAAGATTCGGTAAAATATTTTGAAGAAAATGGGTTTATAATAAAATATAAAACCTGGAATCTACATGAAAGTGGCTTTGAGGAGAATGTTCCCACAGAGCATGAGATAATGTTCTCTGATGAGGGAATTCCAATAAAGTTCCTGATTGCGGAATATAAAATGGAAATACCTGAAGTTGCTTACATTGGTATAAATACAAAAGAGGAAAATTAACTATGTCATTTTATCAAAAGATTTCTAAATATTATGATTACATTTTTCCAACGGGAAAAGAGCAGATTGATTTCCTTAGGGAGATTGCGGGTGAACCGCCAAAATCTATACTGGATATAGCCTGCGGGACAGGGGGATATTCTCTGGAACTGGACAGACGGGGCTACAATGTAACGGCTGCGGATTTAGACAAAGAGATGATACGCAGACTTGAAACAAAGGCAAAAGAAAATAATCAATCCGTAAGGTTTATGCAGGGAAATATGCTTGAGTTGCAGAATAAGATTTCTGATAGCTTTGATTTAGTTTTCTGCATTGGGAATTCCATAGTGCATCTTGAAAATCTGGAACAAATAAGAGAATTTATAAAGACTGCAAAACAGCTGACAGGTAAAGAAGGCAATCTTGTGCTCCAGATAATAAACTTTGACAGGATAATACTGAGGGATATAAAAAGCCTGCCTACTATTGAGAACAAAGAAATAGGGCTTACCTTTGAGAGAAACTACAGGTACGACAGGAGCTACAACAGAATATATTTTAATACTTGTCTTAGCGTTGACAAAGAAGTATATGAAAATGAAATACCCCTTTATCCGCTGAGAGAGGATGATCTTGTAGAAGCAGTCTCTGATGCAGGATTTAAAAGGATAAGACTTTTTTCGGATTTTAACGGAAATGAGTTTGACAAGTACAACTCATATATGCTGGTACTTTGGGCAAGATAGCATGTCTTTAGTATACGGTAATGTAATTTAACGGGAAGGGATTGTTATTTATGAGCAGAATAGGCCAAGAAATAAATAAGGTGAGGCTTAAAAAAGGAAAGACTCCAAAGCAGCTTGCAAAGGCATTGGGAGTTTCAGAAAGTTTTGTACTAGATATAGAATCAGGTAAAAAAATAGTTAGTGACGACATGATTGGTAGAATTTCTAAAGCATTAGACTTTGAACTTGGGCCTTTAGGACTTTTTGCTTCAGATGATAAGTTTGCACCGGATAATGGAAATGGTGCTAGTGTACATCCCGTTAAAAAAGTGGCACCTGTTGCTTCAAATGAGCCTGTACAGCAGGTGTGGGATGATGCTTTCGGAAATATTCTAAAAACTGTACCTGTTTACGGCTACAAAATGGACAGGATTATTGACAAAAAGCTGCTTCCTATTGAAAAAAATAAGGTGGAAGGGTATCCTAAGGAAAAAGTATTCTATCTTAATATTGAAGACACCGAAATGTCCGGTTTCAGAATATTTAAAGGGGACAGGGCCTTCGGTGTTCTTGAAAATCAGATAGACAAGGACGGTATTTTTCTTATTGAATACAATGGTGAAAGAGCTGTAAGACAGGTCAAAAAGCTACAGGGGGACAAGCTCCTATTGGTATACAACAGGGGAACCCTAATAACTGAAACTGTCAGCAATAAGGAAATAAAGGTTATTGCCAGACTGGTAAAGCTGGAAGTAATTCTTTAAGAAAAGCAGAGGGTTTATGCTATGCAAAGAATTGTAAAATCCCGTTTAAAAACAATAGGACTTCCTCCGGGAAGTCTTGTTCATATTGGTGACAAAAAAAGGGATACCGCAGTTATAACCCTGATTGAGTATGGAGAAGATACCTTTAGACAAAATAATATTTCCTCCAAAAATTTGTCTGAGATTAATCAATCTGAAGGAAAAGCACTCTGGCTGAATATTGAAGGTCTGAATGAGACGGAGGTTCTGGCTGAAATAGGTGGGAAATTCGGTCTGCACCCATTGGTTATGGAGGACATTCTCAATACCGACCAACGGCCTAAAATAGAGTTTAATCAGGACTATATGTACATTTCTGCAAAGATGCTTTCCTATGACAGAAAGCTGGGAGAGTTCGACATAGAGCAAATCAGCCTTGTACTGGGAAAGAATTTTGTTATATCCTTTTGTGAAAAGGATACGGACATTTTTGCACCGGTAATTAAGAGGTTAAGTCTTAGTGCAGGCAGAATAAGAAAGCTTGGCACAGATTACCTTATGTACTGTCTGCTGGACATAATTGTGGACAACTATTTTACCGTACTGGAGGACTTCAGTGAAGAAATTGAGATTGCCGAAGATGAGTTGATAGTAAGAACTACTTCAAAGACCCTTAAAACCATACATAAGCTAAAAAGGCAGGTTTTATTTCTTCACAAGGC
>JAEZUC010000083.1 GCA_023443515.1 Bacillota bacterium | reverse complement strand
TTGATGCCATAGATGAAGATAACATACCCAAGGCTACAGAGTGCGTATGGGATTTAGTCGGTATCCTGGTTGGAGATGCGAAGGGCGAAAAGATATGGAACAACGGTGAAGCTTCAACAATAGCCTGTGCCATAATGTCAGTTGTATATGACAACAGAGAGGGCGAACGTAGAAAGTACCAGACCTTGACCAATGTGTATTACTTCATAGCTGAAATGTGCAAGCCCATTGGAAAGAACATTCCCATAGTGGAATACGTAAAAGTACTGCCGGACAATCATCCTGCTAAGCCGTTGGTAGCCATATCTGAAATAGCTCCTGAGAGAACAAGAGGGAGCTTTTATACTGCTGCACTTACTACATTGAAATTATTTACATCAAGCTACATAAACGCCATGACCATGGCAAGTGATTACAACCCAAAAGACCTCGGCAGAAAAAAGACAGCACTGTTTATGGTTCTTCCGGATGAACGAACAACATATTACAGCATTGCATCATTACTTGTCCTGCAGCATTACATTCAGCTGGTAAATGAAAGTGATGGCAGGGGAGGACGTCTCAAAAACAGAGTAAACTTTATACTTGATGAATTTGGAAACTTTGCTGCCATACCTTCCTTTGACACACTACTTACAGTCGGCGGAGGCAGAGGAATGAGATTCAATTTATTCCTCCAGGATTTTGCACAGTTGGAAAGTAAGTACGATGAAAAGGTTGCCAAAACAATAAAAGGAAATTGTCAGGTATGGGATTACTTGCAGACAAACTCTCCCGAAACTCTGAAAGAAATATCAGAAAAGCTTGGAAACTACACAGTATCAACCTATTCACTATCCAGTCAAAGCAGTAAATACCAAACACCTTCATCATCCGCAAGTGTAAACCTGACAGGAAGAGCGTTACTCATGACAAACGAAATAGCTCAGATTGACAGACCATACAGTCTGGTTACATCCAAGGAAAACCCGGCAATCATGTATTCCCCGGATTTGTCAAAATGGAATTTTAACACAATGCTTGGCCTTGGCAATAAGAACCACAACAAAAAGGTAAGAGACTACAGAGAAAAACAAAGAATTGAAAGAATGACCAAAAAGGAAGCTGAAAAAATAGAGCTTTGGAGCGAGTGTTGGAAGTACTGGCAGAAACAATGCGAGGGGATGCAACCACAGCAACAGCCGAACCTTTTAAGGAGAACAATTTCAAGGAGGGAGGATGATTTATATTAGTGCTATCTATTATAGCGAACAAGATGACATGGATAAATATTTAGAAACTATTGGTGATGATGCTGAAGTAGTAAAAAGGTTAAATCTTTAATCTAAGGCCACCATGCTCCAGGCGTATACGGCTATGCGCTAATATATATAGTGTTTTGTATATGTGTATTTTAGGTTTTACGGCAAAGACTGTATCTCCGATAAATAAATAAAAAAAGCATTAACAATCATTTAACCAGAGTTGACATTATATACTATATATGGTAGTATTTGAAAAAAATGAAAACTGGAGGTAACGAAATGAAAAAAACGAAAATTTTTAGTTTTATACTGGCTTTATGCTTAGTTTTCACATCTTTTACAGCAACTATATCTGCAAAATCTGTAGATAAAAAGAATGGTGAAGACGCAAAAAAAATAGTAGAAGACGCAATGAAGAATGATAAAAAAGCACTTGAATTTATTAAGGGGTTAGATTGTTTCAACGCGGATAAGGTAAATACTAAATTAAGTAACCTCAATGTGGTTTTATCTGATGCAAATCCCACATACTCAGTGGAATTTGATGATGGAAGTAAAATAGTATATACATACGAAAGTAATGAACAATATATAGGTGCTAACCAAAAGGTAGACTCTACTGCATCCATGGCAGCAACTGCTGATAGTAGAAGAACCGAAAGTGTAACAAAAACGTATTATTATTTAATTGCACCTGCAGGATCAATTACTTGTAATGCAGATGTTACCTATGTTAGTCGTACAAATGTACACATAAATTCAGTTTGGCCAGATGCATGGTCACTTGGTTCTGTTTCAGATACAGGAGCAAGTATCCTAGATAATAATATTACTACAGTTCACTGTGAAGCTCATGGAAAATATTCTTTAGCCGGAGGCATTGCATGGTCAGAGCTTATGAATGTAAGAATGTATATAGATTCTACAGGATTGGTTGGGACATATTAAGATGATAAGATTATTAGCACAAATTTTTAGTTTTATTTTTATAGTTTTTATTTTGGGAATAATATATTATTTATTTCATAAAAAAAAGAGTAAATAAATTGGATTTCATGCTTATAAAAAGCTATGGTGATAAAAACCTATAGCTTTTTTATTTTAGTTCAACCGACGTGGGGGACGACGAATAGAGATTTCTGGTGAATAATGATGGGGCAAATGTCGGAGAGCAACCTTAATTTTGTAGTAATAATGCTATTAGGCTTAATACTATGGTACTACATTGTGCTTTAATTATGCTACATTCAGCTCCCATCAAGCACATATGATAACTTTTACAACACCCCACCGGGTGTTTTTTTTCTTACCCTTTTTTCATTATCAAAATCATTGGCCTTGGTTCACTTTCTGAATCAGGGCTGATTTTATATATACACAAAAATAAAAAGAACGGAGAGTGACTAAATGGATGAAATTTTGTGCATTAACTGCAAAAAACCATTAAAGGGAGATGAGAAGAAGTGGTTCTGTGACTGTGGGATAACAGTCTGGAAGGTAACTTCCGGAAAACTGCTTTCACCGACACATTTAAGGCAGCTTATGGAGCAGGGCCGTACTGAATTGCTTACTTTCAGGTCAAAGAAAAATAAACCGTTTAAAGCAATGCTAACTATAAACGGTACACGCACGGAATTTGTTTTTGAAAATGACGGGCAGGATCAGGATGCTGATAATGAAGCATACAGGTATATGGCTCTTGACAGGAAGGAGGTACGTGTGAGAGTTGAATCGGGCCAGCCCGGAATAGTTGACCTGACTATAGAAA
>JAEZUC010000045.1 GCA_023443515.1 Bacillota bacterium | reverse complement strand
TATCATAAGAGTTGTATATTCCAAAAGTCAAGAGAAACCTGGGAACAGCATTCTTATTGCGGAAGATTTCAAACCTATGGATAATTTGGCCACAGATAACTACTTATCTGTGGATGATTCCATTTTGATTAAAAACAAACAAGGCGAGGTTATTTTAAAGGAAATAGGACACAGCTTAACTGAAAAAGAAGTTCTTACATATTATGTAGATGGTGAGCCTGTTATCAAGTATAAGCAGACAGCAAATGGCGATGTAGCTTATATTGAAAATGCTAGGCATAAGTCTGCAGGTAAAGCATATGAGGGGAAGCTTGTTTTTTCCATAACGGAAGAAGAAGCTATCTATGGTTTGGGACAGCATGAAAATGGGGTTTACAACTATAATGGCAAGAAGGAATACCTGTTTCAAGCAAATATGAAAATATCTATTCCCTTTATACTGTCATCCCGAAATTATGGAATACTTATTGACACGGAAAGTGCTGTAATATTTGACAGCAAGGAAGGTGAAGTAACATTCTCAATTGATACAACAGATGAGCTTTCTTACTATGTTATTATAGGAAAAAATTTCGAGGAAATCATTAAAGAGTTAAGAAACCTGACAGGAAGAGCACCGATGCTTCCAAGATGGGCTTATGGATATGTTCAATCCAAGGAACGGTATAATTCTTCTGAAGAGCTTTTAAATACAGTGTTGAGCTTTAGAAATTCAGGTATCCCTATAGATTGCATTGTACAGGATTGGTTTACCTGGGAAGAAGGTTTATGGGGAGAGAAGAGTGTAGATAAAAAGAGATATCCGGATATAAAGAAATTAGTCGAAAGACTTCATAAAGAACACGTAAAACTTATGGTTTCTATTTGGCCTAATATGGCCGAAGGTGGAAACAACCTCCGCGAGTTTAAGGAAAAAGGACTTTTATTGCCAAATATAAATACCTATGATGCCTATAGCGAAGAAGCAAGGGCTGTTTACTGGAAGCAATGTGAAGAAGAATGGTTTTCGGCGGGAGTGGATGCATGGTGGTGCGATAATGCCGAACCTTTTTCCGATGCAGACTGGAATGGAGAGAAAAAAAGACCGGAAGAACTACGTTACCAATTGATTGTAGACGAATCCAAAAAATACATGGACTGGACGCGTCTTAATTCATATGGCCTTTTACATTCAAAGGGTATTTACGAAAACTGGAGAAATACTAAAAATGGAAAACGTGTTACAAATCTTACACGTTCATCCTATATATCAGGTCAAAGGTATGGAACGGTTTCATGGTCAGGTGATATCAGTGCAAAATGGTCTGTTTTAAGAAAGCAAATTACTGAAGGGATTAAATTTTCAATGAGCGGCATGCCTTATTGGACTTTGGATATCGGAGCATTTTTTACAGTAAAGGACAAATGGGAAAACAGGGGCTGCAATTGCAGTGACAATACCAACAAGCTATGGTTCTGGGATGGGGATTATAATGACGGCGTCGATGATTTAGGATATAAGGAGCTTTATGTAAGATGGTTTCAATACGGTGCTTTTTTACCTATGTTCCGCTCACATGGCACTGATACACCCAGGGAACCATGGAATTTCGGCAAACCGGGAGATATTTTTTATGAAACAATACTTAAGTTTATAAAACTACGCTACCAGCTGCTTCCTTATATATATTCAATGGCAGCGGCAATTAATCAAAATCATTCAACAATCCTTCGTAGCTTAATGTTTGATTTTGCAGAAGACGAAAATGTGAAAGAGCTTAGCGACAGCTTTATGTTCGGTAAGGCATTCCTTGTTTGTCCGGTTACAGAGCCCATGTACTACGAGGTAAATAGTGTGCCTCTGTCAAATACTGAAAAAACAAAAAATGTATATTTACCTAAAGGTGTCAGGTGGTATGATTTCTGGACGAATACTTTGCATGAAGGAGGACAGACCCTGGCGTGCAAAGCGACGCTGGATATGATTCCGTTGTTTGTTAAGGCAGGTTCCATTGTACCGATATCTGAACCGCTTATGTATGCAGACGAGAAAAAGGGTGAAATATCCGAAATTATTATTTACAGCGGAGAGGATGGAGAGTTTACCTTGTATAATGATGATGGAGACAATTACTCTTATGAAAAAGGGAACTATTCATCTGTTGACATAATGTACAATGATAATAAAAAAACATTGACGTTTGGAATGGCTTGCGGTGAATTTAAATACCAGGAAAACTTCAAAATTAAATTGATTAAAAGCGGAGAAAGGCCTAAAACTATTGAGTTTATATACAAAGGAAAAGAAGAAACATTATACCTTCCCTGTTAAAAATCCCTTGCTTTTGATTAGTTTACATTATATCATATGAAAATAAACAGTTATGAAGGGTGGAATACAATGACTAATCCTGCATATGAGATTGAAAGATTACTCCAATTTGGGATAAAGCACGGTATGATAGGTAAACTTGATACAATAATTGCACGAAATCAGCTTTTGAATTTGCTGAAAATAGAAGAGCCATACAGCGGTAATATAGTTGAGGAGGATTTGGAGTATCCGACTGAGATATTGAGTTCAATTATAGAATATGCAGGGGATAAAGGCTTGTTTAATAAGGATATATATGCTTATTCTGAACTGTTTGATACTAAAATAATGGGCTTAATAATGCCAAGACAATCTGAGATTATTAATAAATTTAATGAGTTAGTTCAAACACAATCCATAAAGGCTGCAACAGATTACTTCTATGCTCTTTGTTTAGCATCAAACTATATAAGGACTGCTCAAATCGCCCAAAACATAAAATGGACAAGCGACACGAAATACGGAAGCATTGAAATAACAATAAATCTCACTAAGCCGGAAAAAGATCCAAAAACAATAGCAATGGAGAAGCTACAGCCACAGAGCGATTATCCCAAATGTATGCTTTGTATTGATAATATAGGATATTCCGGCAGGATCAATTTCCCGGCAAGACAGACACATAGAATAATTCCTGTAACATTGTGCGGAGAACAATGGTACTTTCAGTACTCGCCATATGTCTATTATAATGAGCACTGCATTGTATTGAGTGAAAATCACGTGCCAATGGTTGTATCCAAAAAGACATTTAGCTGGCTTTTGGATTTTGTAAGGCAATTTCCTCATTATATATGCGGGTCTAATGCAGATTTGCCAATAGTAGGAGGCTCTATACTCAGCCACAATCACTTTCAGGGGGGAAACTACATATTTCCCATGCAGAAAGCGTCCATTATAAAAAATTATAAATGCAAGGAATACGATAAAATTAATATAGCTGTAGTTAAATGGCCTCTGTCAGTTGTCCGCGCCACCAGTGACGATATCTCCCAGTTAACTGATTTCTCCGATTATGTTTTAAACATGTGGAGGGAGTATAGCGATGAAGGTGTTGAAATTCTGGCATATTCTGATACTGGGGAGGCTAAGATCCCTCACAATACCATAACTCCAATTTGCAGAAAAAATGAAGAGGGAAAATATGAGATGGATTTAGTGCTTAGAAATAACAGAACAACTGCGAAATACCCAGATGGAATATTTCATCCTCATAAGGAAATTCATCACATAAAAAAAGAGAATATTGGTTTGATTGAGGTTATGGGGCTGGCTATATTGCCCGGGAGGCTTAAGTCGGAGCTTGAACAGATAAAAAAAATACTTTGCGGCAAATCATATAATGCAGATAGTTTTGATAAGGAGCATGTACTATATAAGCACAGAGACTGGATAGAAGAACTTGTTTCAAAATACGGAAATAAATTAACCGAAGAATGTGCTGATGAGACTATCAGACTTGAAATCGGAAGAAAGTTCGAAACTTGTCTGGAGCATACAGGGGTGTTTAAGCAAACAGATGAAGGGTTAAAGGCATTCGATAAATTTATGAAATCATTAGGTTGTACATTTATAAATTGAAGGAGCTTGGATTAATGCAAAAAAATTATGATGATCTAAAGAAAAAGTTTTGTGGGATATACGGGGGGAGTGAAGAGGAGTTAAGGATATTTTCAGGGCCCGGAAGAGTAAATCTCATCGGAGAACACATCGACTATTGTGGCGGATTTGTTTTCCCGGCAGCTTTGAGCCTTGATTCTACAGTAATTGCAAGAGTAAATAATGATAATAGCCTAAGACTTGCAGCAACAGATCTACCGGACAGGGTAGAGGTGAAAATGGATGAGTTGGAAAGTGCAAAGAATCTCAAATGGGGAAATTATCAGGCGGGAGTAGCTTATGTGCTCCAAAATGCAGGCTACAAGCTGGCTGGGGTGGATATGCTTTTTCATGACACTGTTCCGCTTGGTTCAGGACTTTCATCCTCCGCTGCAATAGAGTTGGCTACGGCTGTTACATTAGTTACCTTGGGCAACGAAGCATATGGAATAACAAAACCAATAGATATGGTAGAAATGGCTGTACTGGGACAAAAAGTTGAAAATGAATTCTGTGGGGTAAGCTGTGGAATAATGGATCAGTTTGCATCTGCAATGGGTAAAAAGGATCATGCTATTTTACTGGATTGCGGAACTTTGAAATATCAATATTTACCGCTGAGGCTGGATGGTTACAAAATAGTTCTTGGGAATACAAAAAAGAAACGGGCACTTGGCGAATCAAAATATAATGAAAGAGTCAGAGAATGTGCAGAAGGCTTAAAAATACTACAACAGTATTTGCCAAACAAAAAGAATTTATGTGACATTACTATTTCTGAATTTGAGCAATACAAGGCAAGGATTGAGGATGAAGTAATCAGAAAAAGAGTTACTCATGTTATATGCGAAAATGACAGAGTTCTCAGGGCTGCAGAGGCGTTGAAGAAAAATGACCTGGCAGAACTGGGTAAACTTTTGGTAGAGGCAAATGCTTCAATCAGGGATTTATATGAAGTAACAGGAAAAGAACTGGACACAATGACTGCCGAAGCTATGAAGGTTGAAGGTGTTATAGGCGCTAGAATGACAGGTGCCGGCTTTGGAGGATGTACGGTAAACATAGTTCCGGAGGATAAGGTTGATTTGTTTATTCAGCAAGTGGGCCATAATTATAAAGAGAAAACCGGTATAACTCCAGAGTTTTATGTCAGTGAAATAAGTGACGGAGCAAGAGAAATCAAGATTTAAAATAGTATTTTACCATTTTAATATAGACATGGAGGGACAAGGATGGCAGTTTTAGTTACAGGCGGAGCAGGTTATATAGGAAGCCATACAGTTGCAGAGCTTTTGGATGAAAATGAGGAGGTTATTGTTCTTGACAATCTAGAAAAAGGGCATAGGCAGGCTGTATTAGGCGGTAAATTTATTCAGGCTGACTTAAGAAATATTGATGAGATAAGAAAAGTATTTAGAGAAAATGATATTGAAGCTGTAATACACTTTGCAGCATATATTCAGGTTGGAGAAAGTGTTTTAAATCCTCTAAAGTATTACAATAACAATGTAATCGCATCATTGAATCTTTTAACCGCAATGCAGGAAGCCGGAGTGAACAAGATAGTATTTTCATCAACAGCAGCTACTTACGGTATACCGGAGGCAATTCCAATAAAAGAGCGTGACAAAACAGCTCCAATCAATCCATACGGAGAAACAAAATTAACTGTTGAAAAGATATTAAAATGGGCAGATGGTGCATATGGAATAAAGTATGCAGTTCTCAGATATTTCAATGCCTGCGGTGCACACATCAGTGGAAAAATCGGAGAGGCTCATTCACCTGAATCACACCTGATACCTATAATATTGCAGGTTGCTCAGGGTAAGAGAGATGAAATAAAGATATTCGGAAATGACTACAACACAAAAGACGGGACTTGTGTAAGAGACTATATCCATGTTTCAGACCTTGCTCAGGCACATGTGCTTGCACTAAAAAATCTGAGAAAAGGCGCGGAAAGTAACACCTTCAATCTTGGAAACGGAACGGGCTTCTCAAACAGAGAGGTAGTAGAGGTAGCCAGAGCAGTAACGGGAAAGACCATAAAAGCTACCGATGCACCAAGAAGGCCAGGAGACCCTGACATACTGGTTGCTTCAGCAGAAAAAGCAATAGATATCTTAGGTTGGAAACCCAAATATAATGATTTGAATAAAATCGTTGAGACAGCATGGAATTGGCATTCTACACATCCGAACGGGTACAATGAGTAACAATTATTTAAAGAAGCTACAGCACTTATCTTATATAGATTTGTGCTTTTTTTTATTGTATAGATTGCGATATTGACAAACATAATATCGTAATTTACAATTAGTTAGAAACCTAACAATATAATTAAAAGGAGGATTGATATGAACAATGATATCCATATCGGTAAGTTAGTTAGTATTTTTTATAAAAGAATTCACAGAAGAATAGGAATGGAAGTCAGGCAGTATGGATTAACAAGCATTCAAAGCAGAATTCTGGGTTTTGTTTATAATCAGTCTGCTGTAAGGGATATATTTCAAAAGGATATAGAAGAGGAGTTCGATATAAGACGATCTTCTGTAACCAGTGTGCTTCAATTGATGGAGAAAAAAGGATACATTAAAAGAATAAGTGTATCTGAGGACGCAAGGCTAAAAAAGATAATACTTACTCAGGATGGAATAGAAATTCAAAATAAAATATATGACCGTATACTTGAAGTTGAGAAGTTATTAGAAGTTGAATTAAATAGTGAGGAAAAAGAAATATTGGTGAGGTTAATCAATAGATTATCTGATAAAATAGCGGATTAAGTTAAATAAAGAGGGATGAGAAATATGATTAAAAAACTATTAAGTTATGTAAAGGAGTTTAAAAGAGATTCCATCGTCACACCAGTATACATAGCATTGGAAGTGGCTATGGAAATAGCTATTCCATTATTAATGGGATGGATTATTGATAATGGGGTAGAAAAAGGGAATATGAAATATGTACTTACTATCGGGGCAGTGATGGTAATAGTATCGTTATTTTCTTTAACTTTTGGTGTTCTAGCCGGTAAATATGCTGCAAGGGCATCATCTGGTTTTGCAAGAAACCTGAGAAAGGGAATGTATGATAAAATACAAAGCTATTCTTTTTGTAGTATAGATAAATTTTCAACAGCCGGGTTGGTAACCAGATTGACTACAGATGTCACAAATGTACAAAATGCTTATCAAATGGCATTAAGAATGTTTGCAAGACCTCCATTAATGCTGATTTCAGCGCTGGTAATGAGTTTTTACCTTAATGCAAGGCTTGCTTTAATATTTGTAGGAGCCATAATTTTTCTCGGATCGGCATTGTATTTTATTATGACAAGTGCACATCCTCATTTTAAAAATGTGTTTAGAAAATATGATGATTTAAATGCCAGCGTACAGGAAAACCTGACCGGAATACGTGCTGTTAAAGCTTACGTAAGAGAAGGGTATGAAACAAATAAATTCTATAAAGCTTCAAAAAGCATATATGATAACTTTATAAAAGCTGAAAAAATAATTATATTTAATTCTCCTATAATGCAGTTTACAATGAACGCAAGCATATTACTTTTGTCCTGGCTTGGAGCAAAGCTGATTGTAGCAGGTTCTATGTCTACAGGAGAGCTTATGAGCTTTTTCACGTATACGACAAACATTTTGATGAGTCTTATGATGTTATCTATGGTGCTTCTGATGACAATTATAGCAAAGTCTTCTGCTGATAGAATTGTAGAAGTACTTGATGAAAAGAGCGATTTATCCAACTGTGATAAACCAATCTATGAAGTAAGGGACGGTTCTATAAGTTTTAGTGCTGTTGACTTTAGTTATAGCAAGAAGATGGACAACTTAATACTTGAAAACATTAATATAGAAATAAAGTCAGGAGAGACTGTAGGTATAATAGGGGGGACAGGAAGCGGTAAATCAACTCTTGTTCAGCTAATCCCAAGACTATATGACGTAACTCAAGGCTCAATAAAAGTCGGTGGCATTGATGTGAAAGAGTATGATATAGAAACTCTTAGAAATGAAGTTTCTATGGTGCTGCAGAAAAACGTATTGTTTTCCGGGACAATAAAAGAAAATTTAAGATGGGGTAATAAAGAGGCAACTGATGAAGAATTAATTGCTGCCTGCAAGCAGGCTCATGCAGATGAATTTATACAAAACTTTCCCGAGAAGTATGATACATATATTGAACAGGGCGGGACAAATGTATCCGGGGGACAGAAACAAAGACTTTGTATTGCAAGAGCTTTGCTGAAAAAGCCTAAAATCTTGATTTTAGATGATTCCACAAGTGCTGTGGATACTAAAACAGATGCGCTTATAAGAAAAGCATTTAAAGAGAGTATCCCTAGCACTACTAAACTCATAATTGCACAGCGTATATCTTCAGTCCAGGAGGCCGACAAAATCATTGTACTCAATGACGGTAAGATAGATGGCATCGGAACACATAATGAACTTTTAAATTCAAATGCTATATATACTGAAGTTTACGAATCTCAAGTGAAGGGAGCTGATAGTGATGAAGAAAGGTAATCCAAAAGGTAGAGGTATTGAGAACCCAATGAAAGTTTTAAAAAGATTACTGTCTTATGTATTAAAGGAATATAAATTCTTATTTGTCATAGTAGTAATATGTATATTTATCAGCTCACTTTCTAATGTTGCAGGTACATTATTTTTGAGGAATCTTATTGATGATTATATAACCCCACTGTTAAATAAAACCGGGGTGGCTGATTTTGGGCCGTTGTTAAAAGCAATATTAACCATCGCCTCAATTTATCTTGTAGGGGTTTTGACAAACTACGTATTTAATCGAATTATGATTGTAATATCTCAAGGCTCATTAAAGAAGATAAGAGATGATATGTTTGCCCATATGGAAACCCTGCCTATAAGTCACTTTGATACTCATTCTCATGGGGAACTTATGAGTTTATATACAAACGATACTGATTCATTAAGGCAGATGATAAGCCAAAGTATACCACAGCTGTTGGCTTCTGTTATCACAATCGTAAGTGTATTCTTTTCAATGATTTTTTTAAGTATACCTTTGACGATCGTACAAATAGTTTCCATTTCTGTTATGTTTTATATAATCAAAGTAATCGGTGGGAAAAGCGGTATGTATTTCGGACTTCAGCAAAGGGACATTGGTAAACTTAATGGTTATGTTGAAGAAATGATGGAAGGTCAAAAGGTTGTAAAGGTATTTTGCCATGAAGAAGAAGCAAAACTTAATTTTGATAAATTGAATGACAGTCTTTGTGATAGTGCAAATAATGCTAATAAATTTGCTAATATCTTAATGCCTATACTTGGAAATATCGGAAACATGACTTATGTACTGATTTCTATTGTCGGTGCAATACTTGCAATTTCGGGCGTCGGTGGTTTTACAGTTGGAGCATTGGCAGCTTTTCTTCAACTAACCAGAAGCTTCAGTCAAACTACCGGTCAGGCTTCTCAGCAGTTTAATTTCATTGTAATGGCATTAGCGGGAGCTGACCGAATCTTTAAGCTTCTTGATGAAAAGCCGGAGGTAGACCAAGGGTATGTTTCTTTGGTTAATGTAAAGGAAAATGAGCAGGGAGAACTTTCAGAATCGGTAGAACGTACCGGGATATGGGCTTGGAGGCATCCGCATAATGATGGTACTGTTACTTATACAAAGCTTCTGGGTGAAGTAATATTTGATGATGTAGATTTTGGTTATAGAGAAGATAAAATTATACTGCACAATATAAGTCTTTATGCAAAGCCGGGACAAAAGGTAGCTTTTGTAGGTGCAACCGGAGCAGGGAAAACAACTATTACTAATCTAATCAACAGATTCTACGACATTCAGGACGGAAAAATACGATATGATGGTATTAATATCAACAAAATTAAAAAGAACGATTTAAGAAGTTCTTTGGGAATAGTACTGCAGGATGCTCATCTGTTTACGGGAACGGTTGCAGACAACATAAGATATGGAAAATTAAATGCAACGGATGAAGAAGTTATTGCAGCAGCAAAGCTTGCCAATGCTCATCAGTTTATAAAGCATTTGCCAAATGGATATCAAACAATCATTACCGGAGACGGTGGCAACCTGTCTCAAGGCCAAAGACAACTGCTGACTATTGCAAGAGCTGCTATTGCAGACCCGCCGGTTTTGATTCTGGATGAAGCAACTTCCAGTATTGATACAAGGACAGAGGCCATTGTTCAAGAGGGAATGGACAGGCTCATGAGAGGAAGAACAGTATTTGTAATTGCACACAGACTTTCCACCGTTAAAAATTCTGACGTGATTATGGTTTTAGAACAGGGTCAGATTATTGAAAGGGGAAGTCACAATGATTTAATCAAACAAAAAGGAAAGTATTATCAATTGTACACAGGAGCCTTTGAACTGTCATAAGTAAATATAAAATAAAAAACACAAATTTGTCAGGGTTGATGGATTTGTGTTTTTTTATAAATTCACTTCTTCCTCCCACCAGCCGAAGGCTACTCTAGTCTGTACCTGCTCTTTACCCGGGGATAAAAAGAATAGAGCAAAAGAACTTCCGGGAGGGATGATGTACATACCTTGAAAATCATGCTTTGTAAGTGTCTCATTCGGTTCCAACCTTCTGACAAATGTATACGTACCACCAGTCGGTGTTGGTGATACCATGCTTGCATTTTGGATTTTAACCTTGGGCATGGGTGGTGGAGTTATGGATTGGTTCCCGGCAGCAAAATATGGGGACGATTTTGGTTTTCCGGGCAACACAGAACTTAACCAGCCTTCAGCAGTTAATGGTACACTAGCAAAGTTAGAAATAGTGTAAGCATTCAAAAACATATTTACATTTGAACTTTCTGGGTTGATCAGTGCTCCCCAGCCATTATAAGAATCCCCAAAGGTTATAAAATCTGTTTGCCCCAGAAAGTACTTCCCAAGGTTTGAATGATATACAGCATCAGAGAGTACGATAACTTTTTCAGGCAGTTTTTCATTTTTTATAAATGCTAAGTTCATGGTTGATCCTCCTGAACCATTATATTTTTTCTTCCCACCAAGTCAATACGATTGTTCCGGTAATGTTTTGTTGCCCTGGTGATTTCAGAAGTATTGAAAACGAGCCGCCGGGACCTATAATTATTGAGCCTTGGTGTGAGTCACTTACAAGAGTAGAATTCCGAGCAACAATTCTATCGAAAATATTCACACCTTTTGTTAGAGGTTCTGCTAAATTATTAGCATACTCCATTTTGGCTTTTGGCCGCGGAGGAGGAGATTTAGCCTGATTTGACGGGGTAACTGTAGAGGAGACTGTGGCTTTTCTTGGTGCTTTTGCGTTAAGCCATATTTCTGCGGTAAAGTTTTGAGATGAAAAGTTCGTAATAGTAAAAATGTCAAAATAGAGATTAACTCCTGAATCATTTGGATTTATTATACCACCCCAGCCATCATATTTATTACCAAAATTCAGCATATCGGTTTGACCTATGAAATATCTTCCCAACATGGAATTCATTGCAGGGCTGGTGATATCTACTACCTCTAAGGGTTGTTTTGTTCTTTTTTCGAACATATTATATCCTCCTGATTGTTACATCTTTATAGGATATGATAATTTATGGCGTTTGTTAACTATATTTTGGAATTTATTCTCCAATATACTCAAACCTTCTGAAAGTCAAACCTTCCCTTTCAATTATTTCATTCCACATTGTAGCAGGTCTGACCCATATTCCGAAATCTCCGTAAAGAGCCTGATAAACAACCATTTCCTCCAACGTTTCACTATGTTTGGCTATATATATAACTTTGTATTCATTTCCTTTGAAATGTCTGTATCTTCCAAGCTTTATTCCATTCATGACTGTCCTCCGGTAAGTTAATAAATGCCTACTATGTAAAAGAAGCAATAGTTATTATATCACTATATATTTCGAAATTCACAAGCTATTTACAAAAAAAGAAGCAGCACTAGGCTACCTAATGTTGCTTGTAAGTATATAAAAATTATTCTTTTATCTTTTCCATTATGTTCGAATAGGGGATTTCTTTATGTTTTTTATCATAGAATGTAAATTCTGCTACTTCAGAGGTACTAGTATCATTTGGAACTTTTTTATACAAAATGAAATATGGACTTTTAATATCAAATGTATAATTATTCTCATCAAGCTTAACTTTAACATATGTAGCTTTTTTATTATACTGTTCTCCTATAGCAATCAGATATTTACCGCTTTTCGTACTAATAACAGGCAGATCTATCAGACCGGTACCAGTGTTCACATATTTTATTTTGTATTTTTCTTTAAAAAGGCTTTCTGTTAATAAGCTATATCCGAAGCTATTTCCTTGGGAGGAAGAGGCAACGAAAGAAACGATTTTAATAATCGCAATCCGAATTTCATTCTTTAAAGTTATTTTTGTTTCAGGGGTTGTACCTCTGTTAATAAATGCTTCTATTTTATACTTAATACCCTTATCGCTATTTTCTATAGTAAAAGTTGAATTATAAATAAGTAAGGCTACTAGTAGGATTAATACAGCAACTGGAATTATAATTAAAGTTATTTTTTTCTTACTCATGGGTTCATTCTCCAATAAAAATTAAAATACGACTAATGGGACAGATGCTTAAAAAACAAGCACCTGTCCCTTAGTCTGTTTTCTAACGATAC
>JAEZUC010000040.1 GCA_023443515.1 Bacillota bacterium | reverse complement strand
GGCTAAGACATGTAATGGAGCCTGTAGATTTCTATTCCTCAGTAAAGAGCTGTGAAGAGAGTAATATTGGGGTTATGTTGGAGATAGGTGCAACAAACACTTTATGCAACATGGCTAAAAAAATAGTAACAAGAGAAGACTTGCTTATACTGTCTACCTTGAAAAGGGGAAGTTCAGATTGGCGCAGTTTTCAGGAAGCCATGAGCCAATTATACCTAAAGGGAATAAACATTAATTACCGGGCTTACGATGAGGGCTATACAAGGAAAAGAATAGCTTTGCCACTATACCCTTTCAATGGTAAGAAATACTGGCAGAATCATCAGGTTGTTGAGAATAATACTTTTGAGAGAACGCCGGAAGAAGTATCCGTAAGTAAACCCAAAAAGGAATATAAATTAAAAGACAAAGTAAATCAATTACTGCTGGATATAATTGCAGGAGTTTCAAAACCTATATCAGGCAGATTGAATGTTTACGATACTTTTATGAGTATGGGACTAGATTCCAATTCCTTAATTTACACGGGTTCAGAGATTGAAAGACGATTTGATGTGGTTTTCTATCCTTCAGCTTTTTTTGAATATAATAGTATAGATGCTTTGTCTGATTTTATAATAAAGGAATATAAAGAAAATGTACTAAGGTATTTTAATAAAGTTGATAATATAACAACCCCATTAATAGAAAAGGTACCTGAAAGTGATACAAATAATAAGGATAATTCGAAGCCGGAAGAAGCAGAAGTTGAAAAATACTTAGATGGTGACATAGCCATAATAGGAATGTCAGGGCAGTTTCCTAAAGCCGAAGAATTAAATACCTTCTGGAATAATCTTTCCCAGGGACTGGATTGTGTAAGTGACATACCGGCCTTCAGATTGGATTTGGAACAATATTATGATAGTAACCGTAATGCAGATAAGAAGACATATCTGAAAAAAACAGGACTTTTAGAAAATATTGATATGTTTGATCCTGAGTTTTTTAATATATCACCTAAAGAAGCAAAGGACATGGACCCTCAGCAGAGATTGTTTATGCAGGGAGCATATCACGCATTGGAATCCGGGGGCTACGGAGGTAACAGACTTAATGAAAGTAATACGGGAGTTTTTGTAGGAGTAGCTCATACTCAATATAAAGAAGACATTCCTTACATTAATACTTTTACACCTCTAGGTAACCATGAAGCGATAATAGCAAACCGCATATCTTATTTTATGAATTTTAACGGGCCGTCATTGGTTGTAAACACTCAGTGTTCATCATCACTTGTCGCCATTCATTTGGCCTGCAGAAGTATACAGAATGGAGAGTGTGATCAGGCTTTAGCAGGAGGGGTAATGGCAGTCTTCAGCCCTATATACTACCTGAGCGGAAGCAAGCTTCAGGCATTTTCTCCTGATGGAGCTTGCAAGGCTTTTGATAAAGAAGCTGATGGGTATGTTCCCGGGGAAGGCTACGGCATATTATTACTGAAATCATTAAAGAAAGCCTTGGAGGATTCAGATAATATATACGCAGTAATAAAAGGCTCAGCAATAAACCATGGAGGGAGAGCAAACAATTTATCAGCACCTAACTCAAAAGCTCAGGAAATGGTTATAACGTCTGCGATGAAGGATGCAGGCTTGAAGCCGGAAGATATTTCTTACATAGAAGCACATGGTACAGGCACTGTGTTAGGAGACCCGGTAGAAATAAGAGGACTCGATGCTGCATATCGCAAAGATACAGAAAGAAAGGGATACTGTGCTATAGGTTCATTAAAATCGAATATCGGTCATTTGGAATCAGCAGCCGGAGTTTCAGGAATAATAAAAGTTATTTTAGCAATGAAACATGGGAAGATTCCTCCAACCATTCATTTTAATAAGTTAAATCCGTTTATTGATATAATTAATTCTCCGTTCTACATTAGTGATAAGCTAAGGGAATGGAAGTGCGAAGGTTTGAAAAGAGCGGGTATAAGTTCATTTGGTATGGGAGGCTCCAATGCTCATATTATAATAGAAGAATATCCTGAAAACAAAATGCAGGAAGAGAGAAAACTGAGAAAAGATAACGTTATCACGGTATCTGCAAAGAATAAAAGTGGCGTAAAAAAGCTTGCAACTTCATACAAGAATATGCTATTACAGGGTCATACTGCAGAATTTCAGGATGTTTGCTATACCACTAATACAGGAAGAGGACATTTTGAACATCGTCTTGCAATAAATGCTGATTCCGTTGACAAGGTCATAACAGCATTAGATGCTTTTGAAAAAGGGTCTGTGGATGAAGAACTGTTCTTTTATGGTGAAAATAATAATAGAAACATAAATATTACTTATCATTTTACCGGAGAAGTAGTTTTAGAAACCTGCGCTGACATAATTGAAGAATTATATGAAAGTGAAGAATACTATAAGACAATATTAGATAATATTGATAGTATTCTTAGTAAAAAAGGCATAAATTTCTTACAAATATTAAAACATAAAGAACTATTTAAAAACCAGTTCAATGAAAATGATAAATTTAGAATTATTACCGGGTTTTTCTTTGAATACTCGTTAGGAAAAATGCTTGAACATGCAGGCATAGCACCTATCAGTATGCAGTATACCGATAAAGGAATTTACACAGTAGCGTGCCTGAACGGTTATATGGACGTTGAAAAGGCTATTGAATTAATATTAAAGGGTGTAGCAGCGGAAGACGACTATTTTAAAGAAATAAAGGAGTCATTGGACGGGGATTCAGACGAGCAAGCTGAATATAAACTTTATCTGGGATATAAATCAACGGAGCAGAAAAATGAAGAAAAGAGTTTATTACCGATAAACAGCTTTACAAATAAGGGTTGTAATTTATTTACATTTATTATATCAAAGCTGTATTCCCTAGGTTTTGATTTAGACTGGACAGGCATATACCAGCATTATAGTACCACAAAGGTAGAATTACCACTTTACCCCTTTGCCAGAAATAGCTACTGGAAGCAGAGCAGTATAACGGCTTCTGGCCCGGTGGCAAAAGAGGTTTATGAAGTAAGTTTAATAAGTGGGGATTATCAGTATTCAACATATAGTATTAAGCTTAACTCAGGCCTGGAAAAACTTATGAATGAACATAAAGTACTAAACAATCGGATTATGCCCGGAACAGGCTATATAGATATTGTAATGTTCGTAATGCAGAAGTTTACTGGGATGGTGCCTACAAACATACATAACGTTACTGTATTAAATACTATTACATATGAGCAATTTAGTAGTGGTGAAGTAAAAATCCAGTGTAAAAAGAATAGCGACGGGACTCTGTTCACTATTTTCAGAAGCAATTCTGAAGAAGCAGGCGAAAAACAAACAGAGTGTGTCACAGGAAGGGTAAGCTTTGAAAAGCAGGCTTCTCAGGACATCAGTAAAAATAATATCAACAAAATAGATGGAAATACTATTAATTCCATAGATATTTATGAAGCATATAAAGCTATAGGTATGAATTATGGTAAATCCTTTATGTGTATAGACTCTATTCAGATTAATAATAAGCAATTTGTATCCTCCTTAAGTCTCAAGGAGCAATCTGAACTGGAATATTTCTATGTTCATCAAGGAATATTAGACGGGGCGTTGCAGTCTGTGATTGCAAATTCAATAAATAATGGAGTTGATAACACAACAGCCTATTTACCTTTTTACTATAATAATCTACAGATTTATGAAAAGTTGAATGCCTCAAAGTATGTATGCCATGGTGAAATAAAAGAAGATATATCAATAGGAGCTTCAAATATAAAGTGCGATATTGATATATATGACACTTATGGCAAAAAAATAATTTCTATAGAAGGGTTCACTGTAAAGAAAAAACAGCTCACTCCTCAGCCGGAGAAAACTGTAAATATGTCAAGTAAAGTTTTGAAATTTTTGAATGAAGTGAGATGGAACAATGTAAATCTGAACAATAGTGAAATTAAAATAGACAAACCCGGAAAGTGGCTTGTATTTTCTAACAATAACAGCTTTATTAAAATACTGAAAGAAAAGTTAGCCGGTTATGGACAGGAAGCTGTTATTATTTCAGAATTTAAAAATATTGAACAAGAGATTGCAGGCATTAAAGATATACATTCAAGTATAAGAGGTATTATATACAGTACTGCCTATGATAATGCAAAAGGAAAAATTAATTCTATCGAAGGTTTTTACAGGGAAGAAGGAGCCTCCCTTAGAAATTTGTTTTATCTTGCTAAAAGTCTGGGCGGTGTTAATAGACTGCAGGAACTGGAATTTATTACTTTAACCAGTGATGCCGTGTACATTGAAGGAAAAAAAGCACAAATAAATCCTACAAATGCTTCGGTCTGGGCATTTTCAAAGGTTATGGATATAGAAAATGAAGCTCTTAATGTAAGATGCATGGACTTTGATTGCGGTCAGTTAAATGAAGAGGGCAATGGTGAAAGTATCGCAAGAGAAATTTGTTTAGGTAGCGATAAATATGTTCTTTATAATGGTGAAAGAAGATACATATCAGAAATATATCAGTTGAAGCCTGAGGTTATTCAGAAACCTTCAAAATTTGTTGAACAGGGAGTATATGTTATAACCGGGGGGCTTGGGGAAATAGCTTTAGAAACAAGTAAGTATTTAGCCGAAAATTATGCTGCAAAACTGATATTACTATCAAGAACCGCTTTTCCTGATAAAAAAGACTGGAATTATATTATAGAAAACCAAAATGAAGATCATAAGGATTATAAAAGAATTAAAGCCATTAAAGCGTTAGAAAGTAAAGTAGAAGTATTAAAATGCGATATTACAAATGAAGCGCAATTAAAAGGTTGCATTGACTCTATAAGAGGAAAATATGGAAAAATAAATGGAATATTCCATATGGCAGGAATAATAAAGGACAAGCTTATTAGTTTAAAGTCATGGGATGATATGGTTGAAGTATTGGCACCAAAAGTGATAGGTGCAGAACTGTTGGATAAGGTTATGGAAAATGATAACCTTGATTTCTTTGCGATGTATTCCTCATTAGCTGCAATTACAGGAAATATGGGACAATCTGATTATGCAGCAGGAAATTCATATATAGATGCTCTTGCTTATAGGAGAAGAGCTTCAGGTAAAACAGCTGTTTCATTAAATTGGACACTATGGGAACAGATAGGTATGGGTGTTAAATTTATAAATGCCCAAAAATCAAGAGGAGTTAAAGCTATAAAAAATGCTGCAGCCATGGAGGCAATGGAATACAGTCTTAATGGAGAAAATAGGCAGGTTATAATAGCAGATTTATCGCAATACATAAACTCACGAAAAAATAATGATATAAAAGATTATAAACAAGAAGCAGAAAATTATTTTATTAATAAAATAGCTGACTTTTTATGCACTGCTTTGGATTACAACAAGGATAGTATAGACATAACCACAAGCTTTGTGGAGCTGGGAATAGACTCCATACTGGGCGTAGAGATAATCAGAAAAATAGAAGACCTGCTGGATACTCCTTTAAACCCTACCTTCATTTATGATTATCCTAATATTGAACGTTTATCAAATTTCATAGCTGCAAACTATTTGGATAAAATTATTGAAAAAGGCTTGATAGCTTGTAGTGCAAGTAGCGGGGAAAATGAAAGAACTTTTATTGATGAAATTGCCACTGAGAACTTAATTGCCGATACAGCAGACGAAGAGTTTGAAGAAACTGATATAGCTATAATCGGTATGTCTTACAGACTTCCCGGAACGGATGAAGAAAATGATTTTTTGGATTTATTAACAAAAGGAAAAAGTGCAATTAATGAATTCCCCGGTGACAGAGCTTTGACTAAAATGCAAAAGCAGGACAAAAACAAGCCATTAGGAGGATACTTGGAAAATATTTATTCCTTTGATCCTCAATTCTTTAATATAACTCCCAAAGAGGCAGAGTTAATGGACCCACAGCAAAGAACTATGCTCAAGGTTGTATGGGAGGCTGTTGAAGTATCCGGATATTCTGATAGAATTCAGGGTTCAGACACAGGGGTTTTTATCGGAGTGAGTACAAATGAATATCAAATGCTGGTAGGTGAACACCATTCACAAGTGGGAACAGGGAATGCATTATCCATTACCGCTAACAGAATATCGTATTTCTTTGATCTTAAAGGGCCGAGTATGGCTATTGATACAGCCTGTTCATCTTCACTTGTATCCCTTGATACAGCCTGTGCAAATATACGACAGGGAAATTGTGACATGGCAATTGCCGGAGGGGTAAGTCTGATACTAACCACAAATACTACTAAAGTATTTAATGAGGCCGGCATGTTGTCTGCTGACGGAAGGTGTAAAACCTTTGACAGTTCAGCTAACGGATATGTCCGTGGAGAAGGCTGCGGGGCCGTAATACTGAAGCCAATGAAAAAAGCAAAGGAAGATAAGGACAATATTCTAGCTGTAATAAAAGGAAGTTCAGTAAACCAGGATGGGCATACAAACGGGTTAACAGCACCAAATGCTATATCACAAGAGACAGTAATAAAAAAGGCACTAAAGCTATCAAAGGTTAACGCGGAAGATATTACTTATATAGAAGCTCATGGAACGGGTACTCCGTTGGGTGATCCTATTGAGATAAGGGCTTTGACATCTGTATTTAATAGTTTTACTGACAAAAAGGCTTTTTGTGCCATAGGTTCAGTGAAGACAAATATAGGACACTTAGAAGCAGCTTCGGGTATAGCTTCATTAATTAAGGTAATATTGGCATTAAAGTTTAAAGTAATATTACCAACCTTGAACTTCAACAAGCTCAATGCACATATACCTTTAGTAGATTCTCCGTTTTACATTGCTGATGAAGTAAAGCCATGGAAATGTGAAAACGGTAAAAGAATTGCAGGAGTAAGTTCATTTGGATTTGGAGGAACTAATTCTCATGCTGTAATTCAGGAAGCGCCAAGCATAACACCGGTATCAGACGACAGTGAGAAACAATATATATTTACGGTGTCTGCTACAAATCAGCTTTCTTTGCGTAACAACCTTAAAAGGCTCTTGGCTTATATGAAAAAAAATAAAGAACCAAATCTGGCTAGTATAAGCTATACCTTGACAGCAAGAAAAAGACATTTTTCTAATCGTATAGTATTTATTGCAGAAAACAGAAACGAAGTTATTAGGAAATTGGAGTACATATTATCTCAAGAGAATTTGAAAGCTGACAATGAATATGGGTATTCTACAATAAAAACTAATTATAACGCAAGGTCATCAAAGGTTTATGACTGGAATTTTGAAGAATTGATGAACAAAATAAATAATGAAAACCTTGCTCCGTATGAACGGATTTCGATATTGAAGGAGTTTGAAAAGGCTTATCTTTTAGACGAAAAAATACAGTGGTATAAGATTTTTGCGGAAGATGAGAGAAGAGTTTCAGAACTGCCACCCTATTGCTTCAATGAAGAAAGATATATAGCTGGCGAGGACGACTCTGAGCTGGCAGAAGTACAGACGGAGAAAGCAGAACAGAGCTTAGTAAAAAACGAAAATTATGATAACAACAAAACTATAAAGGTTTATAGTTATTCAACAGAGGGTCTGGCAGACAGAATATCAGGTATTTTTGTTGAACAATTAATAGAAAAGTTAAAATTTAAAGCTGATCAGATAGATATCGACTCCAGCCTGATGGATTATGGATTTGATTCGGTTTTTGCTGTATCTGCCTTACAGGTTTATGAGGAAAAAATCGGAGCACAGCTTGATCCAACACTTCTGTTTGATTTTTCTTCCATAAGAGAGTTTTCTAAATATCTCGCGGAGGAATATAATGAACAATTTCAGGCATATTTTGCAGGTGCAGAAGAGTCAGAACCTGTTGTGGAGCAGTATATTTCTCCAAAAGTAAATAATAAGGAAGATACATTTACAAGTGAAACTACACCACTTAATTTAATAAATAAAAACTGTAGTGATATAGCCATAATCGGATATTCAGGAAGGTTTCCCAAGTGTGATAACCCGGAAATGCTTTGGGACAATCTTAAAGCAGGGTTTGATGGAATTTCCCAACTGCCGGAAGAGAGATATGTTTACGGGGGTACTGAAAAGAATGATACATTAAAAAATGTATTTTCAGGTTATTTAAAAAATGTACATATGTTTGACCCGTTACTTTTTAACATTTCCGGTAAAGAGGCTGAATGTATGGACCCTCAGCAAAGGCTTATGCTGGAGGTGGTTTGGGAAACACTTGAGCACTCGGGATATAACAGTCAGGAATTAGCTGACAGAAAGACAGGAGTATTTGTAGGTACAAGCAGTAAAGACTATTCTGTTCTAATAAGTGAAGGAAAATCATTCAGTCCTTATATGGGAACGGGAAATGCTCCTTCTATTATTGCTAATAGGATATCTCATACTTTTAATTTAAAGGGACCAAGTATGTCTGTTGATACAGCATGTTCTTCTTCTCTTGTTGCCATTCACTTAGCTTGCCAAAGCATATATTCGGGAGAGAGTGATATTGCTATAGCCGGAGGGGTTAATTTATTATTGGATTATGATAGCCAGGCTATATTTGAAAAAGCCGGAATGCTTTCAGCAGACCATCATTGCAAAACCTTTGATGATTCGGCAAATGGATATGTGAGGGCTGAATGTGCAGGGGCAATAATGTTGAAATCCTTAGATGATGCTCTAAGGGATGGTGACCATATACATGCTGTTATTAAAGCTACCGGAGTTAATCAGGACGGTAGATCTAACGGATTAACAGTACCTAATGCTATATCTCAGACAGAGCTTTTATGTGAAACCTGGAATAAGGGTGGCGTAAATCCCGAGACTATAAGTTACATAGAGGCACACGGAACAGCCACCTCTTTAGGAGATCCTATTGAAATAAGGGGAATTACTGAAGCCTTTAAGAAATATACAAATAAAAAGTCTTTCTGTGCTGTAGGTTCAATAAAAAGTAATATAGGACATGCAGAATCTGGCGCAGGGATAGCCGGGATCATAAAGGTAATACTAGCCATGAAACATGGATATATACCACCTAGTGTCAACTTTAAAAGGGCAAGTAAGAAAATTAATTTCATTGAGTCACCTGTATATGTAAATGCTACTCTTAATAAATGGGAGTCTATTGATGGTGTTCCTAAAAGGGCGGGGATAAGCTCCTTTGGATTCGGTGGAACCAACTCTCATATATTACTTGAAGAGGCACCAAAAATAAGTACTGATGTGAGTAAAGAGACTAATTCAGCATCATCACTTTTGACTTTATCAGGTAAGAACCAGAGTATGTTAAAAAAATATTTAGGAGATATTTACTCATATATTAAGAGAAATTATAATTTAAATATTTATGATTTATGTTATACCCTTTGTACGGGGAGACAGCATATGAATAATAGACTTGCTGTTAAATGCAATAGTAGAGACGAGCTGCTCAAAAAGCTGGAAAGTATTGTAGAAAGTGATTTTTCAGATAATATACAAGGAGTTTGGAAAAGTGAAAACAGTGATAAAAAACACCAGCCTGTAGTTTTTATGTACACAGGGCAAGGTTCTCAATATAAGGGTGCAGGTTATACTCTTTATCTAAATGAACCGATATTCAGGGAAGCTCTTGAGGAGTGTGAGGAATTACTCTTACCTCACATTAAATATAAGCTTACAGATTTGTTGTACTCCGATAAATGTAGTGAAGAGCTTCTTAATCAGACTAACATAGCTCAGCCTGTTATATTCTCTTTTGGATATGCCCTCACCTGTTTGTGGATGGAATGGGGTATAAGACCTGACATTGTATTAGGCCACAGTGTAGGTGAGTATATTGCTGCAGTTGTTGCAGGAGTTTTCTCACTACAAGATGGTATTAAGCTTATTGCCGAAAGAGGAAGGCTTATGAATGAAGTAGAAGCAGAGGGAGAGATGTATGCTGTATTTGCAAATTTAGATGTTGTTACATCATACATAAAGGATTATCCTTCTGAAAAAATACGCATTGCAGCCATAAATTCACCAAATAACATTGTCATATCAGGTGACAGGGAAATTGCTCGCGATATTATTAAAAAACTATCTGATAATAATATAAATTCCCAAAGGTTAGCAGTTTCAAATGCTTTCCATTCACCGTTGATGGAACCTATTGTTAATGAATTTAGAGCGGTAGCAAGCAAAATTCAATATTTTAAACCTGCCATACCAATTGTATCTAATGTAAGTGCTGGTATATTTAAGGATAAAACCTTTAATCCGGAATACTTGGTTGAACATTTGCTTAACCCTGTGAAATTTATGGACAGTATACAATTGCTTGAGGAACAAGGGTACAAGGTATTTGTGGAGATATCGGGAAGACAGACCCTGGTCAATTTGTGTAAAAATATTTTTAAAGATAAAAACGATAAAATACTTTTATCATCACTGCAGCCTTCTAAAAATTATTCAGATGTAATAACTGATGTGCTAGGCCAGTTGTATGCTATAGGAAGTAAGATAAACTGGTGCAAAATATATGCTAATAAAAAAGGCAGAAAAATTCCGCTGCCTGCATACCCTTTCAACAGAAAAAGCTATTGGTTTAAAGATATAAATGTTAAAGAAAATATAGAACTTCAGTATTCATATAAGAGCAGTAAAACAGGAAGAATCTCATCGCTGAGAGGAAAGAAAGTTCAATAATTATAATTTTGGGGGAAATGAAATGAATGATTCGCATAAAACATATGAAACCTTCTTATCAATAAACCAAAATTTTATCAGTGACCATAAAGTTATGTCAAAATGTGTTGTGCCCGCAGCAGTGTATTTTGCATTGGTTATGATACCGTTGACGGAAGAAAAAAAGCTTGAAGGCATAGAATTTTTGGATATTAATATAGCAAACGCAATGGTTGTCGGAGAGGATGTACCCACAAAAGCAACCGTTTACCTGGAGCATGATAATTCCATGCTCAGATTTAAGGTGATGAGTAATGTATCAGATAAAAATATTATACACGCACTAGGAAAAGTAACTGAATTCCCTATTAAGGGACGGGACTTGTTGCTGCTTAATGAAATCAGAACAAGATGCAAAGGCGTTATCAATAAAAATGAATTTTACAAAAGATATGAGGATAGCGGGATAATATACGGAAAGTATTACAAAACGGTAGAGGAAGTTTATACAAATGATTTTGAATTTTTATCAACAATTAAAACCAGCAATATAAATTCAGATAATCAGTCATTCACAATAAACCCTTCGATAATAGATGGGATAATACAATCAATAGGAGCCATTTATCGTGGAAGCCCCAAAAATATTTATCTGCCAAGTTTTGTAAAAAGGGTAAGGATTTATAAATATCCGGTGGATATAAGTTACTGTTATGGTGTTGCATACTGTGACAGCTCGAAAAATCCGGAACAGTTGGTATATGACATACTGGTTTGTAATAAAGACGGCTCCTTAGTAATGGATTTTTCACATTTTGTACTGCAAAGATTTATTTAGGTAATTCTTAGATTGTTAAAGGGGAAGTGGGTTTATGGAGATATTCGAGATTGAACTAAACGCTTTAGAACATAAATTTGTAAATAATCATATAATTTCTGGAATTACTATTCTTCCTGCCGCTGCTTACGTGGAACTGGTACTGGCCAATTTTGAGTATTGGAAGCCGGAAACTGGTGCAGTTTTGAGAAGGATAAAAATAAATACACCTATGGTATTTCAAAATGGAGAAACCAAGAAAATTCAGATTAAATATGAATGTAAAGGTGACGTATATAATTTTTTCGTTTCATCAAGGGATGAGAACTCCAGGTGGCTTGTACATGTTGAAGGCCAGGTTCAGGAGAAAGTTTGCCAGGAGGTACTAAAAACTGAATACCCTCAGTATACAAATAAAGATGGATTCAGTCTTAATAAGGACAAAGTTTACGAGATGTATAGAAAGGCTGAACTTCAATATGGAGAGTTCTACAGATGCATTGATAGTATTTTAATAAATGATAAAGATGTATATGCAGAACTAAACGTTAATAAAAGCAACGATTACCAGGAAGATTGTTTTATAGTTAACCCTGCTTTATTAGATTGTGCATTTCAGGCTGCAGCTATGCCCTCGTTTTATGAAAGTGAAGATTCTATTTTCCTACCTTACTATATTGAAGAACTTGTTTATAATAAATCTTTTGATGACTCCATTATTTGTATAAGTAATCAAAGGAAAAGTAATTTGGATAATTCACAAATAAAAAAATATGATATTTGTCTGTACGATAAAAATGGTGAAATATGTGTTCAGATAAAAGGGCTCACAATCAAATCAGTAGGAAAGCAAAAAAAGAATATTTCAGTTAATATTCCTCAAAACAGTTTTAAAAGTTCAAAATTTATAAAACTAAGTAGTGATAATATAAAAAAATCATCAATACAAGGTGAGAACTTTATTGTTTTCTGCAAGGATTATGCTTTAGCCAAGCAACTTTCCAAGGACATAAAAACAAACGGCGCAAATCCGTTAATTATAAAAGCAGGTAATGAGTTTAGACAAGAAGCCGAGAACTCTTTTATTATTAGAGATAACCTCTTGGAAGACTATAAAAAAGTATTTAACTATTTTTTCAGTAAGTACAATAATATAAGCCGGATAATTCATCTGACGACTTTAAATAATTTTGCTATTGAAAACAATACATATGAAGCTTTTGAAAAAAGACTGAATACGGGCTTAATAAGTATATTTAATCTAGTAAAAGCTTTTAAGGAATTAAAATATACAAATACAAGTTTTTTAAATGTAATTACCTCAAATGCTTTTCCGATTTCCGATGAAGAAGAAATATGTTGTGAAAATGCTTCGATATCAGGACTGGTAAAAAGTTTAAACATGGAAAATATGGGATTAAATTGTTCCATATCTGATATTGATAGCAACTTCAGTTCAGAGCAGGAGCTGTCGGATAGAGTATTAAATGTAATTTGTAATAAAAAGGCAGCGGTACATAATGTAATACGAAAAGACCATTGGTATGTTCCAATTAGCGAATCTATAGATTTATTAAAAAATGAAGTTACAGATATCAAAGAAGGCGGAGTATATGTAATAATCGGCGGTTGTGGAGGTATAGGTTTATCCCTGGCAGAATTCATAGCCGGTTACAAAAATGTTAAAATTGTGTTATTAAACAGAACCGAGTACCCTGAAAAACAGGATTGGGAAAGCATACTGGTAAATACGGAAAATGTTGAACTAAAAAGCAAAATTGGAAGACTAATTAATATTGAAATAAGTGGTGCAAAACTATTTCTCTATACAGTTGATATATGTAATTTTGAGGATATGTCAACAGTAATGGGCAGCATAGAAAAAGAAGTTGGAAAAATAAATGGAATAATTCATGCAGCCGGAAGTTTAATAGATAAACTAATAGTAAATATGAGCTCTGAGGATTTTTCCAGTGTACTAAAACCAAAGGTACACGGGCTATGGATTTTAGATAAGCTTTTAAAAACCAGGCAAATAGACTTTCTTATACTATGTTCTTCTATTGTTTCTATAATAGGTAATAGAGGCCAGACAAATTATGCTGCTGCCAATTCTTATATGGATGCATTTGCATCAAAAGCATATAAGAATATAAAAAAGGTAATAAGTATAAATTGGTCTACCTGGACAGAGGGGATGGCATCAAAGGAAGTACTTAAGGCCAATGAAAACATGGGCTTAATAAGTATATCAAAAGAAATGGGTGTTGAGGCTTTTAAAAGAATTTTGGATTCATCTTACAAAAACATAGCCTTCGTGCCGACAAAAGAGGATAAGTTTGATTTTGATAAAGTTTACTTAAAGGTATTGGGTATAGACAACATAAGTGAATTAGTTGAAAGAAACGAAAAACCTATAGTAAAAGAATGTGTAAACCATGAAATAAAATCCAAAGATACTATTCAACAAGATATAATAGAGATTCTTTCAATAAAACTTGGGTTAGATGCTGTAGAATTTGACAGTACCACATCCTTCACTGATTATGGCATTGATTCAATAAATGCCAGCGAGATAGTAGAAGCTATAAATTGCAAATTTAACATGGAAATAGATCCGACTATATTTTTTGAATATAAAAACGTGGATGAAATAGCTAACTACATATTTGAAGGAAAGCTTGAAGGGTGTGTAATTGAAAATCCAAAGGAGGATATTTCTGATAAAAATTATGAGATAAAGGTTCAGGATAGGATTAAAATTATATTATCCGAGGTTCTAAGTATAGACAAAGAAGAAATTGATGGTTTTGCAGCTTTCAGTGACTACGGAGTGGATTCAATAATTGTAGGTAATATAGTTGA
>JAEZUC010000005.1 GCA_023443515.1 Bacillota bacterium | reverse complement strand
ACTATGGCTATCTTATTTTTATCAAATACTTTATCCAGACCGATTTTATCAAACTCCTTGATAGCTACGGGAGATGTTATATCGTTCCCCAGAACCATATCAAGTTTAGCCTTTATCAATTGCCCGGGTACTACTTTGTCCATTCCCGCATGGTTTGCAAGAATCTTTTGTGTCATTGTCATTCCCATTTTTAAATCCCCCTTTTTACCACATAAAATATATAAATTTTAAATTTCACACAAAATAAAAGAACTCTTTTTAAGCTTTTAATGTTACAGCAATTATATAATAAGCTTAAAAAGTGTTCTTCCTGTTATTTACCGTTATTTCTTCAATTATGAATGTTTTTTGACGAATTGCGATACTGCATCGGTGTCATGTTAGTTTGTTTTTTAAACATGTCATTAAATCTCTGCTGGTTGGAAAAGCCTACACTAAGTGCTATTTCGCCAACCTTCTGATCTGTCTCCCGAAGCAGTTCACATGCCCGTTTGATTCTTATGTTTAACAGATACTGCATGGGGCTTAAACCTGTATTCTCTTTAAAAGCTCTTGTGAAATAGCTTGGACTGAGAAAAACATATTTTGCAATATCCGTTATAGATATCTCCCGTTCAAAATTGTTGTGTACAAACTGTATCGCTGACTGCATCAGTTCTTTTATCTTTGGGCTTTTGTTCTTTATGCTGTTTTCCCATTCTGCCTTCAATGCCCTTGATATAAGTACGAACAGTTCCATTAGCATGAGATAGTTAAGCAGGTCGCTGCCCAGCTGGTCATTTGCCTGTTCCTTTAGTATCCTGTTTAGAAGAACGATTATATCGTTCTTCTGGCTTACCTTAAGCTTAATAAAAGCACCTGATTCCCTGCCGCTTACGAAGTTTATAAAATCTCCCAGTGAAACTTCTGAAAGAGTATGTTCCGTCTGATCCATAAATTTAAAATACAGAACAATAAAATCGCACCCGCCCTCAGAATCTACACTTAGCTTATGGCTCTGGTTCGGCTTAATAATTACAATATCATTTGAGCCTACAGAGACATTCTGGTCTCCTATCTCAAAAACACCGCTTCCTGATTTTATATAAACCATTTCAAAGGTTTCATGTATGCTCAGTCCCTTTGACCACTCAGCATCATGGTATCGTTCAATGGCTTTGACACTGGTAACCGGAATAAAGCTTGCCGATCCCATCACACCTTCCCACGCTTTGGGAAGCGTCGTTGTTTCCATATTACCTAACTCCCTCCAACCCTAGATAGTCCGCACCATTTAGGACAAGGCTTTCTATTTTTTTGGCCTACGGAATATTTTAGTTCCGTTACCCGGCTTCTTCTTATCACCAAAAGGCTTTTTTTTGTCAACGGCTAGGCTTTGCTTAAAGTTACCGGTTTTACCTTTTCCCGCACCTGCCGAACTTCCGGATTTAACTCTGTCCGTAGTCCTCTTGTTTCTTTCCTTCTTATATTCTACTATCTTTCCATTATACATGGATTTTGGAATTATCTTAATTTTAAGTTCCTTTTCAAATTTTTTCATCAACTCTATTTCTTTTTCCGTCACAATAGATATTGCCACTCCGGGTTTACCGCTTCTGCCTGTCCTCCCTACCCTATGAAGATAGTCCATTGACCTTTCGGGAATATTAACATTAAAAATATGGGTTACATCCTCTATATCAAGACCCCTTGCGGCAATATCAGAGGCTATGAGAAGCTGTAGCCTTCCATTTTTGAAATCGTCCATGGTTTTCTTCCTGTCGGATTTTATATGCGAACCATGAATACCTCCAGCCTTAAGCTTATGATATGTGAGCTTCTCTTCCGAAACAAAAATATCCTCGCTGTTAGCGAAAAATGCAATTGCTTTCTTGGGATTTATCATGCGAACAAGCTTTCTTAATACATCTATTTTTTCTCTTTGTTCAGCAACAAAATACAGGTGTTCAATAGCCTCCGGGACACCCATGTCCGATTTACTCTCTATAACAAGAGGTTCCTTCATTAACGGCATTGCGCGCTCAACCGTCTTTTTAGAGATAGTTGCAGAACACATTACTATCTGCCTCTCCTTAAGAGTTGTCTTAATAACAGCCTTTATTGAATCTATATTGTAATCGTCAAGAAGACGGTCTGCTTCATCTATAATAATTGTTTTAATTGTATGGGCGGAAATCTTCTTCTTCTGAATCAATTCCAGTATTCTGCCTGCAGTACCAACTATTATATGCGGTTTAAGCTTGAGTTTGTCTATCTGCCTCATAATATTCACATCACCGATAATAGGCGTAGATGTGGCTTTGATTTCAGAATTTTGGGAAAGCAGTTCTATCTGTCTTTCTACTTGTATTGCCAGCTCGTGGGTTGGTACAAGTATAAGTGCCTGCATTTCCTTTTTATCAACAGAGAGTTTCATGAAAAGAGGCAGAAGATATGCCAGTGTTTTTCCAGTTCCTGTAGAAGAATGAAGAATTACATCTCTGTTCTTCAATTCCTCCGGTATTGCTTTTTGCTGTATATCGGTAGGTACTGTTATGCTTTCCTTTTTTAATGCCTCTACAAGAGACTTGTCTAGCTCCATGCCCTCAAACAACTGCTCCATGCCTTTCTCCTTTACATACTGCATTTTATTTGTTCTTATTGTTTTCTATCTTTTCAGCCAGTTCATTAAGATAAGTCCACCGTTCCATTTTCAAGTCCAGCTCTTTTTCAAGTTCCTGCTGTTTTTGAAGAAGCTCCTGAAGCTTTGTAAAATCTGTTGCAGATTTATCTATATCCTTTTTTACACTTTCTATGTCTGACTCAAGAGTTGCTATTACATCTTCTATTTCATCAAATTCTTTTTGTTCCTTAAAAGTAAATTTAAGCGGCTTTTCCTTGTTCTTTTGCCATTCTGTCTTATTTTGTGAACTCCCGTCCTTTTTATCCGTACCAGCTTCCTTACCTACATCATCCTGTTTTTCCAGGCCGGCTGTATACTCTCTGTAATCCGAATAGTTCCCGGCATACTTAATAATCTTTCCATCACCTTCAAACGAAAATATCCTGTTCGCCGTCCTGTCCAGAAAGTACCTGTCATGGGATACGGTTATGACCGCCCCCGGGAATTCATCCAAGTAAGCTTCCAGAATGGTTAGTGTCTGGATATCCAGATCATTTGTAGGTTCATCTAACAATAATATGTTGGGAGCATCCATAAGTATGCTTAAAAGATACAGTCGTCTTTTTTCGCCTCCTGAAAGCTTTGAAATAGGAGTCCATTGCACACTTGGGGCAAACAGAAACCTCTCCAGCATCTGGGATGCACTGAGACTTCCGTTACCTGTCTCTATATGTTCTGCCACTGATCTGATATAGTCAATAACCCTGAGGTTTTGATCCATATCCGTGTTTTCCTGTGTAAAAAATCCTGTTTTTACTGTCTCACCAATTTCAACTTTACCCGAATCAGGTTTAAGCTGTCCCGAAAGAATTTTTAAAAGTGTTGATTTACCTGCTCCATTAGGCCCTATTATTCCTATCCTGTCATCCCTTAAAAGCACATAACTGAAATCATCAATTACTGTTTTGTTTTCGTAGGATTTTTTTATATCCTCCACTTCAATTATCTTTCTTCCCAGTCTTGCAGACCCCACCTGAATTTCAATGTTTTCATCCTGTTTGGGTGCATCTGTCTCTTTCAGCTTTTCAAATCTTTCTATTCTTGCCTTTTGCTTGGTAGATCGTGCCTGAGCCCCTCTCCTGATCCATTCCAATTCATTTCTAAAAAGGTTCTGCCTCTTTCTTTCAGAAGCCTGTTCCAACTCTTCACGTTCGGCCTTCATCTCAAGAAACCTGCTGTAATTTGCCTGATAGCTGTAGAGATTCCCGTTATCAAGCTCTATTATCCTGTTTGCAACTCTGTCCAAAAAGTACCTGTCATGTGTAACCATTAAAAGTGCGCCTTTTCTGGTATTCAGGTACTTTTCAAGCCAGTCCACGGTGTCATTGTCAATATGGTTAGTAGGCTCGTCCAATATAAGCAGCTCAGTTGGATTAATTAATGCACCTGCCATTGCAATTCTCTTTCTTTGTCCTCCCGATAAAGCTGCTACATCCGCGTCAAAGCTGTCAATTCCCAGTCTTGTAAGTATGTTTTTGGCTTCACTTTCCAATGTCCAGGCGTTCATAGTGTCCATTTGATGCATTAAATCCAGCAACCTTTTTTCAAGCTTTTGATCTGCCGGATTTTGACTGCTTTTTAAAAGTGTATCTTCATATTCCCTGAGTAGCAGCATAACAGGAGAATGTCCGTTAAAAACCTGTTGGAGTACAGTTGTTCCCGGCTCAAAAGCAGGACTTTGTTCAAGGTAGCCTACACGCACTTTATTTGATTTCAATATTCTCCCTGTGTCAACAGTTTCAATACCTGCAATTACCTTCAAAAGAGTGCTTTTGCCTGTTCCGTTGACGCCTATGAGTCCGATTTTGTCACCCTCACCTATACCCAATGATATATCATTAAATAATATTTTTTCACTATAGCTTTTTGAAATACCTTCAGCGGATAAAATATTCAACTGCCTGATTCTCCTTCGTTACTTGTTTTATCTTATGTGTTATTATACCATTTAGGCAGTATAATTGCTGTAATTTATTTGTACCCCTTTATTAATCATTTATAACGTTTTGCATATCCACATTTTTTACAAAGCTCTTCTACGGCCTTTCTTCCTGAAAATCCATCATATATTCTTAGGGCCTTTTCTGAGTTCAGAATATCACTTAGTGGCTCTTTAAAAATATTACCCAAAGGAATATTCCCTTCACTGTCAAGACAGCATGGTACAACTGTCCCGTCCACGAGAATTCCAAATTGGTCTCTCAACCCATAACAGAACACTTTTTCATCAATAACATCTCTGTTTATGTCCGGCCATTCAAAAATTTCTGATCTGCTTATAAACAGTCTGTCCCTAAGTTTTACGTTTGCCTGATTTCTAACTGCATCCCATAAATCAAAATCCGGCTGAAAGGATTCTTCAAGTTCTTTTAAAATCTCGTGGTTCAAGTGGTTACTTCCTTTTAACTGGCCGTTGTCCATATTCCAAAGTCTAAGTTCGCAGATTATCCCTTTCTCAACAGCCTTTTTTATAAAATTGACAACGTTATCTATATAACTGCCTAATAAGCCATTTCCTTCATTGGCCTCAAAACTGTGAAGAGAAATACTTACTTTTCTTAATGCCGGTGCAACCAATAACAAATTCCCATACTTGTACAATAAGGTTCCGTTTGTCGTAATGTTAACTTTGATTAAGCTGTCATAACACACTTTCAGAAAACTTTCCAGATTCGAGTTTAGCAATGGTTCACCCATAATATGTAAATATACATAATCACAAAATGGTTTCACTTCATTTATTATGTGGGTAAATCCCTTTATATCCATAAAGCCCCGCGGTCTTCCCGAATCGGGACAAAAGCTGCATTTCAGGTTGCATACATTAGTTATCTCTATATATACCTTTTTAAATTTTGTCATTGATTACTCCATAAAGATTGTTAATGCTATTTTACACTAAAAACCATGTTATATGTATATGGTTAATTGTAAACAACAATAATAAAATTTAAGCTTGACTTTATAAATTTAGTCTAATATAATTTAATTGTAAGCAATTTAATTATATTCAATAGGAGGTATATATAATGAATACTATTTACGACTTTAAGGTAAAAGATGCTCAAAAAAATGAAATTTCAATGGACTCCTATAAAGGAAAAGTTCTTCTTATAGTAAATACGGCTACCGGTTGCGGGTTTACACCTCAATATGAAGCCTTAGAAAATTTGTATAAGAAATATAAGGATAAGGGTTTTGAAATTCTTGATTTTCCCTGCAATCAGTTTTTGAATCAGGCTCCCGGAACTGACGAGGAAATAGTTGAATTCTGTCAGCTTAACTATGGTGTAAGCTTTAAAACCTTCTCAAAGATTGATGTTAACGGAAGTAACGCAGACCCTTTATATACATTTTTGAAAAAGGCAACACCTGCTGATAAGGAAGACGATGAGACTCCTTCCTTTATGAAAGTTCTGAAGGGCTTAGGCCAGAGTATTGCAGGCCCAAACATTAAATGGAACTTTACAAAGTTCTTAGTTGACCGTAATGGGAACGTTGTGGGCAGATATTCTCCAACCTATAAGCCCGAGAATATGGAAGCACAAATACAGGAATTACTTGGGGAATAGCATTCTCGCTCATTGCTGATTTTTCACCATCGTCCGGATATGGCTAACGGTTTTTCAAAATTAAATTGTATGTTATTCTATTTATAATATGAGTTTTAAGGAGAACTTTTATGCCGTATGATAAACTGAAATTGGAAAATCAGCTGTGCTTTCCTCTGTATGCATGTTCAAAGGAAATAATAAAAAAATATAAACCCTATCTCGATCCGTTGGGGATTACGTATACTCAATATATAGCTCTTATGGTTCTTTGGGAAGAAGACAATGTAACAGTGAAAGAGCTTGGTAAAAAATTATATCTTGATTCAGGAACACTAACACCTTTATTTAAGAAAATGGAAGCACAAAAACTGGTTGTGAGACAAAGAAGTGCTAATGACGAAAGAAACGTTTATATAAGACTGACTGAGAAAGGGAAAAACCTCCGTGACAAGGCATTGGATATCCCTGAAAGGATTGGCAGTTGTATTGACTTACCTATGGAAGAGATAATACAGCTTCAAAAATCTCTTCAAAAGCTGTTAAAACAACTGGAATAGCTTTTAGTTATCATTGACTCTATCAATCTTTGCCCCCCCAAAGCATGATAGAGTCAATTTTCTTTCTTTAAATATCCCGGTAATTTTAATACCCTTTATATAAGCAAATACATATGTACCTCTTTCTATCATATTTGTTTTAGGATTACCGTTTATTAATATTTTACCGCTGTCAATATCAGCATCCGGCCAGCAGCTTTCTGCTGCATTATTAATTCTGTATTCTATCAAGTAGGGTTCATTAACCGTTCCGTCTACTGTATCTCCCGATGATGTTTTTATTTTATAGTTCACACTCTCCCCCTTTGCCGATGTAGCACAAATAAGTAAATTGTCTTGTATATCAGTCTCATCTTGATTGCAGTTGGAATTAAACACCGAAAGAAAGGTTCTTTCAGCCCTGTCAATGTCTATTTCAACCCCATCAGAAAGCCTTTTTCCCGTACTTTCATCAAACCCCTCTGCCAGATCTTCAAGGCTTTTATCTCTGTCTATTTCCTGAACTGCTGCAGTTACGGCATAATCCAATGCCTTGGAAATAGTATTTCTTTTGTATGTATAAACAGCATAGTCTGCCACATTTATAAACACAAATAATACAAGGAATGCTACGGTCAATCCTATAAACAGAACACCCAAGCCACTACCCTTTTGCTCCTTAATCTTCCCGGCTGATTTTTTCAACCCTGCATGTAGCTTTTGCCCTGTAGTGCAGCTCATCACCCTCATTATCAAAATTACCCTCCGTTTCGGAAAAAATGCTTTCACTCTCCGATTCTACATATATACTGAATATCGTCCCTCGGTCCATAACTCTTCCCAATACATAGTCACCAAGTCCGCCAACTGTACCATCCGGCTGTACATTTCCGCATTTGATACTGATATTGCTCCCTTCGAAAGTCCCCAGTCTTCCAAGCTTTTCAAGAAGCTCCTCATGGTCTCTGACAGTCATAACCCCTGTTATCATAACCTTGTGAGCAACATTGTCCACGGCATTTTTTACATACCTCTGCTTGGTGTCATATTCATAGAATGAGAGAGTTTTAAAAAAGAGAACTGCAATTAAAGGAATGATAATAAGAAATGCATATATTTTATTCATACACCCTCCAAGTTTGATACAATCAGTCATCCTTAATGTTATTGTTAAGTTTTTTGACAGACTGATATACCTTTTTGCCTGTATCCGATATTAACTCCGACGCAGGAAGAACCGTTCCAATTACCAGAGCTACACATAACGCAAACATAATTATTGCTATTATTATATTTTTCATACCTGCCCCCGCACTAACGTATGGTACCGCTTAGTGTGTTTATTTCCGTGTCTACGGTATCCAACTGCCCTTCAACCTTGACACCGCTCTCTCTGCCGTGTTTGGCCAGGGGTACAATTACTGCAACCAGCAGCGCCATTGCTATTGCAAACATTGCTATAGATATAATTATTTTTTTCATTTTCTTTCTCCTAACCTTTCTAGTTTATTTTAAAATATTTTCAAGCCTTGGAAGAACATCTTGTCCTCCGCTTACCGCACTGCTCCCCATTCCTGCACCATGTTTCATTAATGGAACCACAACCCTTATTACAAGTGCCAATGCTACAGCCAGCATGATTATAGTTATAATTACCTGTTTCATTCGTCCTCCTTTAAATGAACTCAAATGCCCTATAAACAATATCCAGCATGGGGTTGAGCATAAGCCTTGCCAGTTCATACACTAAAGGCACAATGCTAATAAATGCGATTAAATCGATAAAGTCCAGTGTTTCATCTGCTACCATGATTATTGACTCGTCCCTCTCCATAGCCTCTCTATCCAGTATTTGCAAAGCAACCTCCTTGTCATGGAGACTGTAAATTTCCATAATATCAGTGAACTTCGACAGACTCTTAACGTTCTTTTTTTTCAGGTACTCAAAGCCTTTCTTTTTATCGTATCTGAATATTGTGGCAAATTGCTGTAGCCAAATGGCATATGTTTTTGAGGATTTCTCAAGTTCATAGATAATATCAAGTGTTTTTATACCATCTATTCTTGCAAGGAGTTCAAATATGTATTCCAGCTTTATGATTTCCTTTTTATATAACGCTCCTTTAACGAGCCACCGAATAACAAGAAATACATCCGGGATGAATAATGAAAATAATATCAAAAAAAGATATTCCGGTTTGAAAAACTTAATTTTGTGAGTACTCTTCCATTTATCAATAAACCACTTAGCGTTTTCATCAATCTCTTGTTGTTCCGATGAATTCAGCACCTCCGTCACTTTTTCCTCAACCAACCGGAACAGTTCTGCATCATCAGCCTTTTCCAGATTGTCTTTTCCTGCTTTGGACACCACCATGTTGTAAAAACGGTATTGCTGCTCATCCTGTTCTTTAGAATTATAAAAGAGAGACGCCACCTCCTTGCCAGAATCCAAAATCAAAAGTTTTTGTTCATAACCAACATTTGTATAACGGATAGTAGTAAAAACAATAATACATAGCAAAAAACACACAGCCTTAATCAGATAAATCCTTTTTAAACTGATTCCAACTTCACTCAGCTCCAGTATCCGGGCTTCAAATCTGTTAAACCAAAGGTCTTTGTTCCTTGTAAGAGTATCAAGAAGTTTTTTAATGAACCTGTTGGCCTCCATATTATCCAAAAAAGCTAAGATACTTTTTGTGTGGCTATTTTTAGAGACTTTTATAACTTTGAAATTTAATCCACAGATGATTGCAATAATGCCCGTAATAATCAACAGAAAAAATAACATATCCCCCGGTACTCCTCCTTTCCGTTTTATAATCTTCTTAAAACACGTACTATAATTAAAGCCGAAAGTGCATAAATTGCTATCTTTCCCGAAGCTTGAGCAGTGCTATAATACATCTTCATATTTGTTCCAAGAATCATACTGTTTATCAGCATAATTACAGGCAGGCTGAATATGCTTGCACCCAATGCAAAAAACTCATACCAGATAAGCCTCCGATTTTTCTTTTTCTCAATGTTGTTATATCTGGTTATCGTTTTATTGAGTTTGTAAAGCTGATTAATAAGCTCTCCGCCATTCTCTCTGAAATTTATAAGGAGTGTCACAAAAATATTGAACCAGGTATCATTTATTCTGTCTCTTACAACACCAAGGCTGTCATTCAGGTCAGAACTGTCTGACACTCTCAGCATTATCCTTCCCAGATACTTATTACAATTTGAGCAGCATTCCTGTAATGCGGGTTTTATCCGGTTATGGGAAACAAAGGAACTTCTGAAAGAATCAATAAAGGAGGGTATTCTCTGTTTTATACTATATTTAAGATAATCAAGTACAAGTGTAAATGTATAATAAGGTACTACGAAGCATAGAGCAAGGGCAACAAGCTTTGTATACCAAAGCTTCATAATTGCCTGAATAGTGCAATACAGCAGCAGTCCGATTATGGGTATAATTATGGTAAATATGGCTACAAGCTTTCTCTGTGTCATGCTGTCCAGAATCAGATATCCCAACGCCTTATCCAGTCTACCCGAAAGATATTTTAAAGGAAATCTCCTTGTAAATACTTCTACACACTCAATAAATTTTCCGGACTGGGTTTTTTTAATCCCGTACTTGCTTTCTTTCAAAACTCCCTTATATATAGAAGTTCCAATACCCGTCAAGAGCAGCAACAGTCCGGTCAGAATCATGATAATGTATGGCTGGTAGTCATTTATTAAATTTGCAAGTATATTTGATAATCTTTCTATCTCCTTCATACAGTAGCAACCTCCGGCACTAACCCCCCGGAATCACTGTCCAAATTACTCCGGCAAAATAATTTGCTTAATTCTTCTGCATCCGATGGAGTAAATTCATATTCCAGGCAGGATAATAACTGCTGTTTTGACAGACCGTTTTTATTTGAGATGTACTTCCCTTTCTCCCTGTCAAAAACAAAAAGGTCGTTTATCTGGAAGGTCATGTTTTCCTCGTGAGCCAAAACCTCTGAAACCTTGTATACATAACGTTGTCCCGTTTCTCTGTCAAGTTTTATATGTATCACCAGGTCAACCGCATCAGCCACATCAAACTGAGCTTCCCTGAAGTCGGTATAATAGCCTGTCTGCATTAACAGCTGCCTAAGATCATGAATCATTCGTCTGCAGCTGGATGAATGAAAGGTAAAAAGACTGCCTCTGGCCTGTCTGAGCATAGCTTTTATCATTTCAAAGGCCTCGTATGAATTTCTTACCTCTCCATATATTACAATATCCCTGTTGAGCCTGAAAAAAACCTCCGTTATGTCTGACGGTTTAAACTCTTTTGTATATTGCAGTTCAACTATATTTTTATCCGGGTAGTTGGATGAAATATTCAGCTCATGTATATTTTCTGCCAAACCAATGCTTATATCCGGGTCAAGCTGCTTTATTATAAGCTCGTCAGCTGCAGTAGTTTTTCCCGAACCCTGTTCCCCTATGATAGCTACATTTCTTCTTCCCTTTCCCGCAAGGAGTTCAATAATCCGGGCAATCCTGTTTTCAACGAAATTGTCTCTGTAATTTACCAGCTGAGTTTTTGGTGCAAATATTCGCACATTTACAACATAGTATTTTGATAAAGGAGGTCTCAGAGCAGTTACTCTTGCCCCGTTTTTTAATACTGCATATACAAGGGGTGAACCTGCATTCATTTCTTCCCTGGCTGTTGAAGTCAATCTGTTCTCAATGAGTTTTCTGTAACTGTCCTCATTTATAAAGCAAAAACCTTTGTTAGGGATATGCCTTTTGATACCCTTGTATTGAATCCATATATAATCACTCCTTGTACAGGCAACTTCATTTAGACCTGTATCAAATATCAGTTCGTCAAGAATACCATACCCATATATCTCCTGGTAAATTATCTGTGTAAGCTTTTGTAGCTTCATATCAAAATCGTCATCTATACTAATAGAATAACGGCTTAAATATTCTGCAAGCTCAGTGTCAATAGGCTTTGAAATACAGCCTTTATCCCCTCCCGTATATATGTTTTCATAATAATTAATGTGGTACTCCCCCAGCAGGCCATCAATATTCTCCTGAGTAATGATTTCACTCTTTTCAATGAGTAAAAAATAAATACTGTTTTGCATAAATTCCCTTGCTTTAGGGCTTCCGTCCATTGCAAGAAGCTTTTGGGCCTGTTTTGTGATTTCCAGAATTCCTGTTGTATCCTCCTGAAGCCCCTTTATACCATTTAGTCCGTTTAGTCTTAATTCTTCTTCAATATAATCCATTAACTCCTTTAAGCACAACTTCTGTAGTGTTCTCATATTTCTTCATATCCTCCTTGGAAAACCGTAAAACAAGTTTACGTAATTTTATCAAATATACTTTTTAAATAATTTACCCTTTTACCATCTTGCTCTTTGCAGTTTAGCTCAAGATTGAATGTTTGGGTAATATACCTTGAAATAAGCCTTACAGAATGGTTGCATTCTGTGTCTCTTTGTAAATAAAGATGCAGGCTATCCCTGTTTTTCATTTCCTGTAAAGTTTTGCAGTAATCCATGGTGAATACCTTATCCAGAGAAAACCTTCGTTTTATGTCGCCTACTCGGGGATAAATGTCTCTGTACTTTGACATGACATATACTTCTTTCTCCTTGTTTTCCGGCCTGTCTCCTGTAATAGTTTTGAGTATATTTACGCTTTCTGCATCCTGAACAAAAAGATTTATTATCATAGATGATTTTTCCAGGGCAATATTTGTGAGAATGCTTTCACTGCTGGATACAGTATCAAATATTATTAAATCAAAGCACTTTTCAAGGCTGTCAACAAGTCTCGAAAAGCTGTCCGCATTACGGTTAATATATGAATTTGTAGTTTTATAACTTCCGAGAAAGTGCAACCCATTTGCTTTTGGAATTGCATCCTCTAAAGCCCATGAATTTTGCCCATAACCGGATTCCTGCAGATTAATCAGCTCTTCTATTCCCGTAGCAGACACGTTTATCCCTAAAAGTTTATAAAGAAGGCTGAATTTTGAATTAAGACAGCAAACAAGAACTTTTGTATCCTTTGATACCATCTCTCTGATTTGATTTGCAAGAATATATGTAAATACTGACTTTCCTGCGTTTTTGACCCCCGAGCAAACAGCTGTAGTTCTGCCCATTAATTGACCTCCCTACTAGGCTTTTGTGTATTATCGCAATACAGTTCATAAATCAGCTTCCCATTTCTTGCTGCCGAATATATTTTCTGCCTGTCTCCATCACCCAGAACCAACTTTAAATATGCTGTTTTAGAGTTTACTGCTGATTTGGAATCCAAGGGTGTACCTGTATCATCAAGTACATCCTTGACTTGAATTTTATATAAAATATCCTCAGTTGGTTCACCTGTTTCCCTTTGAAGTCTTATGTCAACATACGAACCCTTTTTTATTAGATTAGCCAGTCTATCCTCCATACTCACAGGCAGAACAATAATTCTTTCATCGTCCTTAAACCAATCCTTCCTTTCCAGAAGTTCATACGTTCTTATGTATTCATCCTTGCGTATATTGGCAAGAGCCTTTTTCCCTGCAATATTTCCAATGTCCCTTTCAACAGAAGCACTTACCGCGGATTCCCAGACGTCCTTTTTGCGCAAATAATGTTCATCTATTACTGTTCCTTCTTTTATATCTGCGGTTGCTACAACGACAGAAACCTGCTTTTCCATATTGAGGGGATATTTTGTAAAGATATATGCAAACAATACGGAATCTGTAATCAGAAATATTCCGAAGCATATAAGTACTGTCTTTATAATGAGCCTTTTACTCATGGATTTAACTCCTTTTTAAATAATCTTTTATTTTCCTTTGGAATGATTTTATGTGAAATAATATTTGATATTGACTTATTGAAATTGTCCGATATTATACTACTAAATCCCGGAAATTTATCAAAGTAGCCATACATCCACTTTAGATACACCTTTTCACTGTAGGTTACCTCAAAAACCTCTATTCTTGTAAATAGCTCTTTTAGTTTCTCCGAGTCGGAATTATTCAGAACTCCGTGGATAAGTAAATCAGAACTCAATTCACCTTTATAAAATTTATTTATTATAAAGGAAGTTCTGGATGCTACTTTCTCAACCAATCCTTCCCGGTCAAGACAGGTTAGAATTTTGGATATGCTAAAAGGATTCATGTCAGAAATGATAAAAATATTGTCAAGATACCTTTCAATAAGGTTTATAATATCCGGTGGCCCGTCAATAAACATGTACCTGTATTTCTCCTGAAGTTGTCCCAACAGCTTGTACAAGGCCATATTATCCTGCGATTCACCGGATAGCCCCGTTGACGACCTCATATAATACATGTTAGGTTTGATTTTAATTGGATGGGCTGCAGAGAAATTGTCATCGGCATGGACAAGAATTTTGACTAAATCGTAGGACTTGCTTAAATCAACTATACATACTGAACTACCGGACTTCGAAGCTTGTTCTGCAATGGCTACAGTAAGTGCAGAAACACCCGTCCCACCAACTCCCGTTATGGCAGTTATTTTAGAAAACATGTAGGGTGGGGATATTCCTTGAATTGGTTTACTAAAAGAGGATTCTGAACTAACCAAAAGATAATGTCTAAGAGCTTTCATGAGTTCCTCTGCCGACCGGTATCTGTAGACAGGCTTCGGATTGACACATTTTTTTAGTATTTGATACATATCAGGTGAAAGGTGCTCAGAGAATCTGTTTTCTTGATAAAAAGAGTTGCATTTTACCGGGTCAATACCTGTTATAAGATAAATCAAGGTAACTCCCAGAGAATAAATATCTGTTGCCGGGCATATGCAGCCTTCCATAAATTGTTCCGGCGCTGCATAGCCTTTTGTACCTATAAATGCGGTTTCTGTCATGCCGGGAGGCTTACTGCCCGACTTGTTCACCGTAGCAGAAATACCAAAATCAATGAGTTTGATTGTGTCTCCCTTTGTCAGTATAATGTTGTGAGGCTTCATATCACCGTAAATAACAGGATCCGGCTTCTGACCATGGAGATAATCCAGTACACTGCACAGCTGTATTCCCCATTCTGCCGCCTTTTGCTCCTCAACACTGCCTTTTTCCTGAATAATATGCTTCAGACAGGTTCCCTCAATATAGTCCTCAACTATGTATATACTACGTTCATCTTCATAAACATCACATATTCTGGGTAGTGCCGGATGATTCAACCTCTTTAGTATCTCAGGTTCCATATAACCGCTGATTGTGGTATCCCGGCCCTTTGCAATCTCTTTCACAGCCCAAAGATTACCTAATTTTACATTTTCAGCCAGATATACATCTCCGCAACCGCCCCGCCCCAACAACCTTATATACTTGTACTTGGAATTAAAATAGTTATCATGCATTTTGAAAACACCTATTTAGAAAAACGTAAAATAGAAAAAAATAGAATTGATAAATAAATTATAAAACAGATTTTTCTCAAATGCAATCTTTTTTTACAAAATTTCAAACCCCATCCAGATTAAAATCCGGTATATACTGTGTATCTGAAGATTCCCTTTCCTGAACATATCCCTCTTCCAATCCAAGCTTGTAAAGATGCTCAACTGCTCTATAGTACTCATTTCTTGTAATAGGTCTGTTTATCTCGGGGAAATTTTTGGCATTGTAATATGGGGTATACTGGCTCATAAGGGATACATAGACACCTTCGGGTAGATTTTCAGATATCCAGTCCAGAATACTTATACTCTCTTTAACATGCCCCGGCAAAATCAAATGCCTGATAATAAGTCCTTTTTGAACAATTCCTTGTGAATCCAAAACAGGCGAACCCACCTGGTTGTACATTTCAATAATTGCATTCTTGCATACGTGAGGATAATCCGGTGCTGACGCATATTTTACAGCTGTTTTCTCTGAAAAATACTTAAAATCGGGCAGATACACATCAACTATACCCTTCATATCCTGTAAGTTTTCCGGTGAATCGTATCCGTTTGTATTATAAACTATGGGAATGTTAATCCGCCCTTGTTTTTTTAGCGGAAGAATCGCTTCTTTAATAGATTTTGTATAATGCGACGGATTTACAAGATTAATATTATGTGCACCTTTTTCAATCAACTCCAAAAAAATCTCCTGAAGTCTGCTTATGGTTATTACCCTTCCATAGCTCTCCTGGCTGATTTCATAGTTCTGACAAAATACACACTTTAGATTGCAACCACTGAAAAATACCGTTCCCGAACCTTTGGAACCGCTGATACACGGTTCCTCCCACATGTGCAAAAAAGCCTTTGCAACCTTGGGTTGTTCAGGTACCCCACAAAAGCCGTTCACACTATTTCTGTCAGCTCCGCAATGTCTCGGACAACTGCTGCAAATCTCACCCATAACACAAAATCCTCTCTTTAGACATGTTTTAACAATTACTGATATTGTATTTACATTCCTTGTAAATAAAAATATAATAAAGCTTGGGAATTCATTAGTCAATATGGTATTTCTGTAAGTCTGCACGTTTCCCTTAGGGTTTGTTTAATTATAAAATAATGGAGGATAGTTTATATGCGGCTTTTTCCTGTTGCCTATGCAGAACGCAAAAGTGTTTTACCTAAGAATATTTTTCTGGCAGTAATCTATATATTGGTTTTATTATTAGCCGCTGTAGCTACAATTTCCTTTTTTTCTGCATGGAGCATAACCCATCCTAAAAAGGTTACTACTCCTCAGATATCCTCCAATATAGCACCTGACTATAGAAATATCAGCTTTACCGTGGGGGAGTCAAAAGAAAAAATAAACGGCTGGTTTTTCCCCTACAACGGTTCCAAAAAAACTATTCTTTTGGTTCACGGCTATGGAAAAAACCGACTTCAATTTGAGGAACAAACCTTCCCTCTGATTGCAAGCCTGAATAGAGAAGGCTTCAATGTAATGACCTTCGACTTAAGAGGTTCCGGCACTTCATCAGGTTCAGTTTCAACCTTTGGCAGAAATGAGACTGTGGATGTTTTAGGTGCCATAAAATACCTTAATCAGCTGTCAACTGAACAGATTATTCTAATGGGTTTCTCTACGGGAGCATCTTCATGTCTTACAGCACTGACACAGACCCCCTATAGAGACAGTATTATAGGTGTAATAGCAGACAGTCCTTACTCAAGTATTGACGATTATGTTGATTATATAGTGGGCTCATCCCTATGGCTACCTGACATACCCTTTAAACCCGCTGTAAAATTTGCTGTTAAAAAAATTACAAAGGTTGACAGTTCAATGGATATAATATCAAAAGTGTCTTCTATTATCCCAACACCGGTACTTTTGATTGATGGAGCACAGGATACTCCCAGTACCTATGATAATACAAGGTTGATTTATGAGGTGTATAAAAGAAAAAGTCCTGTGCAGGCAAACTATTGGAATTCAGGTGCGGCTGGTTACGGAGAAAGCTATTCAACCGCACAGGATAAATATATAGACCAGGTAGTTGATTTTTCAAATGAATGTGTTGAGGAAGCTGAGAAAGCAGTGCAAAAATAATGTATAAATAATAAGTGCAATTGTTAGCCCATTTTATCGGTGATTTAACAACTGCACTTTTTTGTTTTAAATTTCGTTACTTAATCGAAATATGAATTATTCTGTATATTCCTTTACTTCGAAGCTTGCTATTTTATTATATGATATATATTCCTTTCTGCTTAGGAAAGGTTTTATATTGTTCTTTTTATTAAATATGTAATAAGACGGTACACTGCCCTCTGAGCTGCTATCATACCAACTTAAAAAGCTGTCTAGCTCAGCTGCATTCAAATCGTATTCCTTTATTACTCCATTAACCATTGTTATTTCAAGTATCGCACTGTTTCCTGTAATAACCGGTGGATTTTCACTGCCACCATCCCCGGTGCTGGTGGGTGTATATTCTTCGACTGAGTTTGTTGCAGCTCCGGATGGCATTCCTCCTATAGCATAAATTTTTTCATTTAATACTACAGCCTGATGATTGAATCTACCTGTGAGAAGGGGCGCAACATAAATCCATTTATCAGTGGTAGGATCATATTGTTCAACTTGATATGCAGTAGTTGTATTACCTCCAGCAATTACATAAATCCTTCCGTTCAGAGTTGCCACTCTACCAGCACCTGCTACTGGTAAGGATGCTTTTGATGTCCACGTGTTTGTAGCTGGGTTATACTTTTCTACCGAGCTTTGAGATGCATATTCATCACCAGTTCCCCCCAATACATAAATTTCCCCGTCCAGGACCGAAAGTTCATAATATCTTCGAGAATATTTCATGGGAGCCTTTGTTGTCCATGTATCGGTCGTAGGGTCATATTCTTCCACAGAATTAAGATACCCGGTATTACCCCTTCCACCTATAGCATATATTTTCCCTTTTACTACTGCTACTTTAAAGTTCATTCTTTCTGTTGACATAGAGGCCTTTGTTACCCATATATTTTTTGTAGGATCATATTCCTCTAAAGAATTAATTCCACTTCCACCCATAGCATATATTTTCCCGTTTACTACTGCTGTTGCAAAATTACCCCTTCCTATATTCATAGAGGCCTTGGTCGTCCAGGTATCTTTTGTAGGATCGTATTCTTCTACTTGACTACCCGAACCACCTATTACATAAATCTTTCCATCTACCACCTCTAATTGATGTCCAGTCCTTGCATTGGCCATGGGTGCTTTTGTGGTCCAGGTATCAGCTACAGGATCATATTCCTCTACAGAATTAAGATAGCTACCGCCAGTTATTCCTCCAATAACATATATATGCCCGTTTAGCACTACTGCCTGATGGTCATACCTTGCAGTATTCAGAGATGCTTTTGTAGTCCAGGTATTGGGGTCTGCCGCAAATACCATACTGCTTGAAACTACGATAACTAACATAAAAATCATTGCACTAAAAAGCTTTAACTTGTTTTTTAATCTCATTTGTACTACCATCCTTTCAATCTTTTGTATATTTTTGTATCATTATACACTAATATCCATAAAATGTGCAGTCTTGTAATTTATGTTAACAAAGAGTATAATAAACTATTTATTTCTATATATGTAA
>JAEZUC010000107.1 GCA_023443515.1 Bacillota bacterium | reverse complement strand
CTTGCAGTTTAGCGAAAGCTGAAGGAAGAAGAATATCGGAAAGCTGTGTGCGAGAAAATCGCATGCACAGTTTGATGCAGGGGAAAGAGGGAAAAGATATTAAATTTCCCTCCTACCTACTCTACTAATCATTTATTTTAGCACTGGAGAGATATATGCAATATGGTTACTTTATTAATTAAAGGGTATTGATATAAACATGAAATTCATCTTAATGAAGAAAATTTTTATATGTTGAATAGTAATATAAATATTGCCATAAGCCTGCTAAGAAAAACTTAGCGGGTTTTTTCTTTTCAATATAATACAGATAAATTCCTTATTTGACAAAATAACCGTTATATAGTAACATGTTACATATAATAATAAACGACAAAGTATACGATTATTCTCAATAATTATACAGTAAAATTCATATTAAATAAACCCCATTATTTACCACACACATATTATACAAGTTGAAATAATACTAACATAATTCAGACTAAGGATTATTACAACTTTGTCATTCGTTTTTTACCAATAAATACGCTTTTAAAATATTAATATTGTTTTTATATAACTCTTTAATTTATGAGTATCGCATGTAATTGGATATATTAGTTAAAAACTTATAGTCACAATTAAAATATGGGAGATGTATAAAGTATGAGATTATACAATAGTCTGGTTGATTTGATAGTAAACAAACCTGTTAAAAAAGGGGTTACTTTTATTTCAGGTGAAAGTGATGAAGTATTTATTTCGTATAGTGATTTATATGAAAAAGCCATCAGAATTTTGTATAACCTTCAGAAAAATGGGATACGAAATGGAAACGAGCTTGTATTTCAAATAAAAGATAATTATGAGTTTGTTTGCTGTTTCTGGGCATGCATACTGGGAGGAATAATACCTGTTCCAGTAGCGGTGGGAAACAAAAGCGAACACAGGCAGAAATTATTTAACATATGGGAAGTGTTAAATAATCCATACCTTTTAACTGATAAAGGAACAAATATCCTTGAAAAATCTCAGGAAGACGGTATAGAACAAGACAAAATACTAGAAGTCAAAGGAAAAACTGTTTTTATAGAAGATATAACAGTGGACAACGGAATAGGAGAACTGTATGGCTCAACTTCTGAGGATATTGCTTTCATACAATTCTCATCGGGTTCGACCGGAGATCCTAAAGGAGTAATACTTACTCACCGTAATTTATTGACAAATGTTAGTGCAATACTTTCAGGTATATGTGTATCAGAAAAAGACACTTCTCTTAGTTGGATGCCTTTAACCCATGATATGGGATTAATCGGATTTCATATTGCACCTTTGGCAGCAGGTATAGATCAATATATTATGGATACTTCCCTGTTTATACGTAACCCTATTCTTTGGATTAAAAAGGCAAATGAACACAGGCTTACAATACTATCATCACCAAATTTCGGATATAAGTATTTTCTTGAATATTATAAGGCTGAACGAGTTGACAACTGGGATTTGTCCAATGTAAGAATAATTTTTAATGGCGCAGAGCCTATTTCAGTAGAACTTTGCAAAAGGTTTTTAGATGAGTTATCAATATACGGATTAAAATCAAACGTATTATTTAATGTATATGGAATGGCTGAAGCCAGTCTTGCAGTGACGTTTCCTCCGTATGGAGAGGAACTTGCTTCAATTAAACTTGACCGTGAATTCCTGTATATAGGTCAAAGTATCAAGGAATTTGATGGAAACGACTACATAAGTGCAATAGAGTTTGCGGATGTTGGCTATCCTGTAACAGACTGTAGAGTTAGGATTTGCGACAATAACGGTACAATCCTTGGAGAAAATACAGTAGGTAATATTGAGATAAAGGGAGATAATGTTACTTCAGGTTATTACAATAACAGAAATGCTACACTAAAGGCATTTAAGAAAGATAACTGGCTAGATACCGGAGATTTGGGATTTTTCAGAAACGGAAGACTGATTGTTACCGGGAGAGCAAAAGACGTTATATTCGTAAATGGTCAAAATTATTATGCTCACGATGTAGAAAGGGTTTCGGAGGGTGTTGAGGGAGTAGAGCTTGGGAAGGCGGCTACATGTGGTGTATTCAATAGAACTTCCCAAAAAGATGACATAATACTATTTGTTATTTATAAGAAAAAAATAGGTAGCTTTGTTAAACTGGCATCTGATTTAAAGAGACATATATATAAGCACATGGGGCTGGAGATTGAAAATGTAATTCCTGTTAAAAGCTTTCCCAAAACCACTAGTGGAAAAATTCAAAGGTACAAGCTTGGAGAGATGTACCAAAATGGTGAATTTGACAAAGTTATAGGTGAGCTTAAAGTTTTAACTAATAATGAGCCATATGAAAATATCGGACACTTCGGGGATACTACGGAAGAAATTCTTAAAAATATATGCTGCGATGTTTTAGGGCTTAGAAGTATTGGATTAAATGAAAATCTTATTGAATTGGGGGCAGATTCCTTAAAGTCAGCAATTCTGGCTTCAAGAATTCAAAAACAATTTAATGCTGATATTCCAATTGAAAAATTATTTGAGTCTGGTACATTAAAGGAGATTTTGTCATACATAGAAAAAGCAGATAACAGAAAATATCAATGCATCGAACCTGCTGCTGAAAAGAGCTACTATCCGGTTACCTCTGCCCAGAAAAGAGTTCTTTCTCTGGATCAGCTTGGTGGAGTAGGGACGAGTTATAATATTCCGGCTGTTATGCTTATTGAGGGAGATATAGATTTTAAAAGGCTTGAGAAAGTATTTGATGACTTGGTTCAGAGACATGAATCTTTGAGGACTTCATTTGAGGTAGTGGAAGGGCAAACTGTTCAAAAGATACATGAGAATGTTAATTTTAGTATTGAAACAGATACCTTGCTTGTTGGTTCAAATGAAAATGTTATTGAAATAATAAATTCGTTAGCTGAAAAGTTTATTAGGCCATTTAATTTGTTTCAAGCTCCGCTTATGAGGGTGAAACTTGTAAATATATCGGAAAAGGTGCATGCCCTATTACTGGATATACACCATATTATATCAGACGGAACATCTATGGGTATTTTAATAAGAGATTTTGCAGGTTTATATAGAGGCGAAAAGTTAAACCCGCTAAAAGTTCAGTATAAGGACTATGCCCAATGGAGACATGATTTTTCAGAGACAGATGTTTTGAATAATCAGGAAAGTTATTGGCTCGAAAGATTTAAGGGTGAAGTACCGGTGTTGTCAATGCCACTGGATTACATTAGACCTGCAATTAAAGAGTATAACGGATATTCCATAAGGTTCAGCATACAAAGTAATCTTAAAGAGAAACTGAAGAAGCTGGGAGAAAAAAGCGGTGCAAGCCTTTTTATGATTATTCTTGCTGCGTACAATGTTCTGCTTTCAAAGTATACAGGACAGGAGGATATTGTTGTAGGGTCACCTGTAGCAGGTAGAAAGCATCCTGATGTATCAGATATTGTAGGTATGTTTGTAAACACTTTACCGTTGAGAAATTTTCCGTTAGGAGAGAAGTTATTCTTACATTTTCTTGAGGAAGTTAAAAAAGATGCATTAAGAGCATATGAATATCAGGACTATCAATTCGAACATTTGGTAGAAAAGTTGGACATAAAAAGGGATATGAGTAGAAATCCTCTTTTTGATACCATGCTTGTAATGCAGAACATGGACATACCTGAGTTTGAAATAGAAGGTTTAAAGTTCAATCAATGTTACCTAAATAGCAAATCTTCCAAGTTTGATTTGACCCTTGAAGCAGTAGAAAGTAGCGATGGCGTAACATTCAATCTGGAGTACTGTACAGCACTTTTTAAAAGAGAAACCATGGAGAGGTTGACACTCCATTTTCAAAACATACTTGAGAGAATTGCAGAAAACTCTCAAATACAGATTTCACAGATAGAAATGCTGACTTCACAGGAAAAAAGCCAAATACTATTTGATTTTAATAATACACAATATGAATATCCACGGGACAAAACAATATCCTGTGTTTTTGAGGAACAAGCAAAAAAAACCCCTGACAATGTTGCGGTAATGTTTGGGGATAAAAAGCTTACATACAGAGAGCTTAATCAACGCGCTAATTCTCTGGCAAGAGTTTTGAGAGAACAGGGAGTAAAAGGGGACAGCATAGTTGGGGTGATGCTTGACCGTTCTCTTGAAATGATAACGGGTATACTTGCAGTGTTAAAGGCAGGAGGAGCCTATCTGCCTGTGAGTCCTGACTATCCCGAAGAGAGAGTAAGGTATATTTTAAAGGACAGCGGTACAGGCATACTTCTTACAAATAGTGATGCTATGAATAACCGGACTCAGGAGGTTATGGCTTCCTTGGAGGTCACTGTAATAAATCTGGATGAAAGTAGGCTATACCAAGGCGACAGCTCAAACCTTGAAAAAATAAATACCTCCCGAAACCTTGCATATATAATCTATACCTCAGGGTCTACGGGAAAGCCCAAGGGTGCCATGATCGAGCATTATTCGGTGATAAACAGGATAAACTGGATGCAGAGAAAGTATCCCATTGGGAATGAGGATGTAATTCTGCAAAAAACAACCTATACCTTTGATGTATCTGTATGGGAACTGTTCTGGTGGTTTTTTGCAGGAGCAAAGGTGTATTTTCTGACACCGGGAGGTGAGAAAGACCCGGGAGCAATAACCGATGCAATAGAAAAGTATAGTGTCACTACGATGCACTTTGTTCCATCAATGTTAAACATGTTCCTTGAATATATGGAAAACGGAAAATCCTCGGATAAGATTGCAAGCCTGAAACAGGTATTTGCCAGCGGAGAGGCACTGCAGGTAAAACAGGTACAAAGATTTAACCAACTGATAGGCAGCAGATACGGAACAAAGCTTATCAATTTGTACGGCCCTACCGAAGCAACTGTGGATGTATCCTATTTTGACTGCCCGGAGGGACAGGATATTGGACTTGTACCAATCGGAAAGCCAATTGACAACATACAACTCTATGTGGTGGACAAGTACAACAACCTGCAGCCTGTAGGAATACCGGGAGAATTGTGTATATCCGGGGACGGCTTGGCAAGAGGGTATCTTAACAGACCTGAGCTGACGGCAGAGAAATTTGTTTTCAATCCCTTTGCGGGTGAGAACTCTCCGAAAAGTTGTATGTACAGGACAGGAGATTTGGCCAGGTGGCTGCCCGACGGGAATATTGAATATCTGGGCAGAATAGACCATCAGGTTAAAATCAGAGGGTTCAGAATAGAGCTGGGAGAGATTGAAGAAGAACTATTAAAATATGAAAGCATAAAAGAGATTGTGGTTGCAGCAAGGACAGAAAAAGAGGGCAACAGCTACCTGTGTGCATATATGGTATCAGACAGGGTCATTGCACCGGGAGAATTAAGAGAATATCTCACTAGGAATCTTCCTGAATATATGGTTCCGTCATATTTTGTAAGGCTGGAGAAGATGCCACTTTCCCAAAACGGTAAAGTGGACAGAAAAGCTCTGCCGGCGCCGGAATTGAGTGTAAATACAGGCACAGAATATGTGGAGCCTGCCAATGAAGACGAAAAGAAAATGGTAAAGCTATGGCAGGAAGTTCTGGGCATTGATAGGATTGGCATTAATGACAACTTCTTCGAAATGGGAGGACATTCCTTAAAGGCGGCAGTGCTGGTATCGAGAATTCATAAGGAGTTTAGTGTTGAAATTTCTTTAGGCGAGATATTTAAAGCCCCTACTGTTAAGGAAGTTACGTCACGACTAAAAGCCTTGAAAGGGAATATGTATTCTTCAATTTTACATGTTGATGAAAAAGAATATTTGGATGCTAAAGATGGTTCTTCCGTTTACCCGGTATCGTCCGCACAAAAGCGTTTATTTATTCTGGAACAGATGGGCGGTTTGGGTACTACATATAATTTACCCGGAGTTATAACGGTTGAGGGTAATATTGATATACAAGCCTTTGAAGATGCTTTTAAAAAGCTCATCGAAAGACACGAAACATTGAGGACTTCTTTTGATTTGATTGAAGGTGAACCGATACAGAGGGTCCATAAAGACGTTGATTTTAAGCTTGGATACAGAGAAGAGGGCAATACAAGCATTGATGAGATAATTGAGAGGTTTATAAGGGGTTTTGAGTTGGGCACAGCACCATTATTCCGTGCAGAACTTGTAAAGCTGAACAATGAAAGCCATTTATTGTTGTTTGATATGCACCACATAATTTCTGATGGTGTGTCCTCTGTAATACTTGTAAAAGAATTTATTGATATTTACAGAGATGCAATTTTGCCGGAATTAAGGATACAGTACAGAGACTATGCATTGTGGCAGAACGAAATACTGGAATCTGAAATTCTTGAAAAGCAGCAGAAATACTGGCTTGATATATTTTCAGGTGAACTGCCTGTTCTTAATATGCCTTTGGATTATCCAAGACCTTCTATACAGTCTTATGAGGGAGACAGGATATCGTTTACTATTTCAAATAAATTGGCGGACACTTTAAAGGATATTACTTTAAAAACAGGCTCGACTCTTTATATGGTGCTCCTTTGCGCATATAATATCCTACTTAACAAATATACGGGACAGGAGGATATTATAATAGGTTCTCCAACTGCCGGCAGACCTCATGCAGACCTTGAAAATCTGGCGGGTATGTTTGTAAATACACTTGCCCTTAGAAATTTCCCCAAGGGTGACAAAACATTTATTGGTTTTTTGGAAGAAGTTAAGGTAAATGTTGTGACTGCACTGGAAAATCAGGATTATCAGTTTGAAAGCCTTATAGAAAATCTCAGACTGAAAAGGGATATAAGCAGAAATACTTTGTTTGATACTTTGTTTGTACTTCAGAATATGGGAATGCCTGAAATGGATGTAAATGGTTTAAAGTTTACACCATATAAGTTTGAAAACAAGGTTTCCAAGTTTGATTTGACATTGGAAGCAGTAGAAAACAGTAACGACATAACATTCAATCTTGAGTACTGTACAGCACTTTTTAAAAGAGAAACCATGGAGAGGTTGGGACTCCATTTTCAAAACAT
>JAEZUC010000157.1 GCA_023443515.1 Bacillota bacterium | reverse complement strand
AGCTACACGTACATTCATATGATTACGTCCAATTTGCGTTGTGTAAGCTAAGCGAGTATCGAATTCATATTCTTCTGTCGCCTGTGGTGTTTCCGACAAAAAGTTCCTGTACAAATCAATATATCTTAACAAGGCTTTTTCATTTTTTACAGATAACACAAATATCTTTTTTTCTTTTTTCTCAATTATATCTTTATAAGAATTATCATAACCTTCTAAAACAACGTGAGCATTAGCTCCTCCGGCACCAAAAGAACTGATTCCGGCTCTTAAAATTTTATTATCATCACCACTCCACGGTTCTAATTGCGTCTGCACCTTAAATGGAGTAGTTTTTAAATCAACATTAGGATTTAATTTTTCTGCATGAATTGACGGAACAAGCATTTTGTACTTCATTTGTAAAAGTACTTTTGTAAGACTGGCAATACCAGCCGCCGCTTCTAAATGCCCTATATTACTTTTTACGGAGCCTATGCTTATAGATTGTGTTTGATTATTGTCTTTTTCAAATACCTTTCGCAATCCTGCAATTTCAATTGGGTCTCCTAATGAAGTACCTGTCCCGTGTGCTTCTATATAACTGATGGATTTTTTATCAACTCCTGCGTTTTTTAATGCATCATTAATAACATTGGCTTGTTCTATAGGATTCGGAACAAAATAGCCTTGGGCTTTGCCACCATGATTTATACTAACTCCCTTTATAATCCCATAGATTTTATCTTTGTCAGATAATGCCCTATCCAAACGTTTTACTATAAAGGAACCTGCGCCCTCACCCGGTACGTAACCCGAACCACCTTCACCAAAAGAACGACACCTGCCATCTTTTGAAAGGAAATTCCCCTTTTTTAATTGAATATATTTATATGGATGTAATGTTAAGTTAACACCACCTACTACCGCCATATCTATATCATGATTTTGTATGCTTTGATACGCCAATTGCAATGCAGTTAACGAAGATGAACACATAGTATCTAGTGTTATACTTGGCCCATGTAAGTTAAATATGTATGAAATTCTATTGGAGATAGATGCTAAAGAGGAATCATACCCTTCCATTTTTCCATTGTATGCATCCTCAATGCCGTATAACTGGTAGTTACTCCACATCGCTCCAGTATACACTCCTACTTTATAGTTTTCTAAGCGTTTTTTATTATAACCTGCGTCCTCAAAGGCATGCCAAACAGTCTGTGCATATACTCGCTGATGAGGGTCCATAGCCTTTGCCTCTGCAGGAGCAATGTTAAAAACCAAAGAATCAAATTCATCTACTCCCTCAATAAAACCTCCCCATTTTTCGGGACTCTTCCACCATTCTTCAGAGTTTTCATCACAGTAGTTCATATAATCCCATCTGCTTTTTGGTATAACGTCTATACAGTCCATTCCGGCTTTCAGGTTCTCCCAAAACACATCTAAACTCTCAGCTTTTGGGTATTTCCCTGCTATTCCGATAATAGCAACTTCAAATGTTCCACTAGCTCCCTCATGGATTTCATCTTTTACAGTTACTTGTATCTCCTCATTAGGAACAGTTTCAACTATATCCTCAGTAGTTTTTTCGTCGATGAATTTATTTTTGCAAGTATCATTATAATTCTGTATAAAGTGTTCAGCTATTTCCTTTATGCATCTGTATTCGAATAACAAGGTTTTGGATATATTATCAAATACTTTTTCAAATTCTATATTTATCTCTGTTGTCATTACAGAATCTATCCCCAGGTTTTGAATTGACTTTTTAGGGGTCAGTGAATCTGTATCAATTCCTGTTACTTTCGAAATTATTTCTGTAATCCACATTATTACACTATCTAAAAGTCCATCATTATTGTCACTTGCAGACAGTTTTTCTTGTGGTATTTTTTTAGTGGAAGAATCCTTTGGTTCAATGCTTGCATTAGCGTTTCTAGAAAAATTCTCCAGTTTTTGTCTGTCTCCATATAAAACAATTGAGCTTTTTGAGTTATTAGCTAATGTATGTTTAATAATGTCAATACCAACTCTAGTAGGCATTGGCCTAAAACCATACGCTGAAAATATTTTTTCTTTATATTCTTTCGGCATTTTCATGCCCTCAGTATCCCAAAAAGGCCAGCTTATGGATACAATATCTGAGCCTGAATATTTTATGCAAAGACTGTTTATGAGCATATTGGCATATGCATAATCTAATTGACCTTCATTTCCAAAGACACCGGAAGTAGAGGAAAAGAACAAAACTTTTTTAAACTTATATGTTCTATTCATATCAATTACAGCCAATGCTCCATTAATTTTTGAACTTATTACTCTTTTAAAGGATTCAATACTTTTATTAGGTAATCTGCAATCTTCTAAAATTCCTGCACAATGAAAAACATAGTCTATTTTTTCAAATCGCGACCTTACATCCTGAAACATCCTCTTTATATCAGTATCATTACTAATATCTGCACTAATATATGTAATGTCATTAGTACCATTTTTTAAAGCTTCTATATATGTTTCTATTTCATTTGATATATTTCTTCTTCCTACTAATATAATCTTTGTATTTGATAATTTGGCAATTTCAGCTGTTACAGCTTTACCAATTGCCCCTAGTCCTCCTAAAATTACATAAACCCCTTCCGGGAACTTCTGATAATTCTTCGGGAGCTCTAAGGCCATTTCTGATATGTTATAAGTCATACGTTTATCAGATTTATAGTAAGTAAATCTTGTATCAGTTACAGAATGCAGCTCTGTACTAATTACATCCCGTAAACTTGAAACTTCCTCCGGGTTTAGTATGATTACTTGAGTAATAAAAGACGGTACTTCTTTTTCAATACTCCTTCCCAGCGCTGTTACTGATTCTTGAAATACTGTTATTTCAGAATCTCTTTCTGTAGAAAAAATCTGAAAACGAACACCACTCTTGTTAAACCGATAGGCAAAACTTTTAGCAAATAAAAGTGCGATTATTGCAGTTGAATTAACTTGATATTCCCAGTCATTCTCTATTTGGGATGTATGTTGGCCTATCAGGTATATAATACGAATTTTCTTGTTATCATACGAAGAATATACATGATTGGATAGTTGTTCAAAATGGTCTTCGTTATTTAAATCCATTTCAATGCTATTAAAATTCTGTTTAAATGTATTACTCCTCGAAATCCAAAGCAGTTGATTTCCACTACCAATATGGTCTAAATTTATACTCTTTATCACATTAATAAGTTCTACGTCATCAGCCAAAACAATAATATATTCATTTTCAATATCTTTATGTACAATCTGATTAGTAAGGATACTTTCGTTTTGGTAAAATAGCACCTCTGAATGATTATTTCTTATATTCTGTAATTCCTGAGTACCGTCTTCAATACTAAGTTCACTATTTTTCACTTTTTTTAAAATTTCAAGTAAATTTTCATTTATCATTGAATTCTTCCCCCAAAATAGTAGCCGCTTTTTCTAAAGTGATTTCGTTTTCTTTCAATAATCTTAATATGTCAGGAATATCATATTTCTTTTCTTTTATCTCCATCATACTTAGCATTTCAATTTTTATCTGCACTCTGCCTTTTTCATCAATTATCTGTATATCAAAAGTGATGTCCTTGGTTTTATTACATGTGACATAGATATATTGCGGTGTAAAACTTGATTTATTACAGAAAATACTACCTATCTTATATGGTAGAATTACTTTGTTATCTCCTAGGTCATATTTGCTGCCGAATACAAATACTGACTGGAATGCTGCATCTATGCACGGTATGATAGCACTATCAAATTCCGTTTCGTTATAATTACTTATATAATTCTGTTTAAAAGACTTTAGCTCAACTAACGCTTCTTCATCCGAGTAAGTTATTTTCTCAATAATTCCTAATGAGCTGCCATATTCTAATCCGTGCTGCTTAATTGATTTATATAGTTGTTCTGAGTAGATTTTATGATTACACCTTCTGTTTACGGATTCAATATCCGGAGCATAGTTAAACTCAATCTCTTTTGTAAGGTTTAAAGTACCTATTCCAATAGCAGTTTCGCGTGTACCGGAAATCATTTTTGTCTTAATATCCAAGGTTTTATTATCTATATACGACATTAACTCAACCTCTTCATTTTCAAATGACACCGGCGAGACAAACGTCAAATTGTCTATGGATTTTAATTTACCGTCTGCCACAATATTACCAATAGCTTTTGCATTTATGGCAAGGGCTGCTCCGGGTAAAATCAACTTACCTCTTACCTTATGATCTTTTACAAAAAAATCTGAAACGCTAAAAAGGGTTTTAAACCTTATCTCTTTTAATGTTGATAAATTCTTCACACGATTCAATGCAGAAGCATTGGTAAAGCTTCCTGCTTTTGCTTCGGGTTTCTTCCAATCGTCGGATAGCCAGTAGCGTTTCCTTTCAAAGGGATACAGTGGAAGATTTATTTTAGGATATTTTATATCCCCCCACATAATACTCCAGTCATCATTTGAATTATACAGAACTTCACGGGCAAGATTTATAAAATCCTGCTTTTTCGGGTGCTGGTTAAAATGATATTCAAATTTGTTAATATCATCATTTTCATCATCATCAGAGACATAAATAATATCTTCTTGCTGTTGAGCTGTATTAATAAATGATATTAACTTGCTAATCATGTCTTCATAATCTGTTCCGATTACAGCCACTTTTTCATTTAATAAATTTCTGCAACACTGAGTTGCATAACATATTTGTTCAAGAGATATATTACTATCTCTTGACTCTCTTAGATATTTTATATATATCTGACAATAACGAATTAAATCCTTTTTATTCTTTGCTGAAATCACAAGAATGTTATACTCAAAGTTGTTTGTTTTTTGTTTTATGTCTTGCTTGTCTGCATACTCTTCTATCAGTAAATGTGCATTGGAACCTCCTGCACCAAAGGCACTCAATCCGGCTAAATATGGCAGGTCTTTTCCATTGCTTTTTTTATGCTCCCATGTTTCGGTCGTCTTCTGTACAACAAATGGAAGCTCATCAAAATTGATATTTTTGTTTAATTGGTCACAGTGAATAGATGGAACTAGCTTCTTATATTTCATTTGTAAAATAACTTTTGTTAGTCCTGCCATTCCTGCAGCAGACTCTGCATGTCCTATATTGGATTTGATTGATCCAACAGCACACTTTTCTGTTATTCCATATGCTTTTGATAATGCGGATAATTCTATTGGATCTCCCAATGGCGTACCTGTACCATGAGTCTCTACATATGTTATATTGGCTGCATCTATTTCAGCTTCTTTTAACGCTTTCTGTATAACCTCAGTTTGTGCAACGGGATTTGGTACGGTAAATCCGTTGGAGCTTCCTCCATGATTAATTGTAGCAGCCTTTATTACACCGTATATAATATCATTATCCCGTTGTGCCTCCTCAAGCTTTTTCAGTATAACAACCCCTACTCCTTCACTTGGCACATAACCATCCCCGCCTTCACCAAAGCTTCTGCATTTTCCTTCTGAAGACAGAAAATTATTCTGACTTAGATTAATATATTTATTAGGGTGTAATGACAAATTTACCCCCCCTGCAATAGCCAAGGTGCTGGAGCCGTTATAAATGCTTTCACACGCAAGATGTATGGCTGTTAATGAGGAAGAACACATTGTATCAATAGCAATACTGGGGCCATGAAAATCCATATGATATGAGACACGATTTGAGACAGAAGCATATGATGAGTTAAATGCCATTTTATGGCCTGGTTTATCGTAATCTATTCCATATAGCTGATAATGGCTATACATTATTCCTGCAAAAACGCCAACTTGATGGTTTTTCAGCATTTTGGCTGTGTATCCCGCATCTTCTAATCCGTGCCATGCGCATTCCAGAAAAATACGTTCCTGTGGATCCATATAACGTGCTTCTCGAGGAGTTATTTTAAAGAATGCTGCATCAAAACAATCAAAATCGCTAATAAAGCCTCCCCATTTACTATTTGTAAATCCATGCTTGCTTTTATCAGGATTATAGTCTTCATTATAATCCCATCTATCCTGTGGAATTTCAACAACGCAGTCTCTTCCCTCTAAAAGGTTATTCCAGAATTCGTCCAGAGTGTCAGCCTTGGGATATCTTCCCGCAATACCTATTATTGCAACATCACTCTTGTTTCTAGATGGAACCTCTTTTTCTTGTGTAACTTTCTTAAAACGATTATTTTGAATTACTCCTAATCCGCTGTCAGGCACTGAACTCTTTACTTTTTGCGGAGTTGGTGCTATTTCCTTTTTCAACAGCTTTTCTAGTCTGCCTGAATATTTTTCAAAGAAGCACTCTGACAAAGCTGCTATATTACGATATTCGTACATAAGGGTTTTGGGACAATTGGGTATCACTTCTTCTATTATTTCATTAAATCGCATAATAGTTAATGAATCTATCCCATAATTTTCCCATGTTGTTGTAATATTTAATTTGGATTTAGGAAGCTTAATGATGTCACTAATTAAGCCTTGTATATAATCGGTAACATCCTCTTTAGTTAATGTTGATACCGTACCAATTTCTGTTGCTTCAGTTTTATTTTTCTCAGAAGTATATACTTTTTGCTGACGTACCTCCTTCATATATCGAGATATTTTTTCTTTATCGCCATACATGGCAATGGGACATTTACAATCCAAATTCATTATGTTTTCTAACACAATTTTGCCATTAGCAGTACTTAATGGTTTTTGGCCTGTTTGTTCATATAAGCGGTTAAGTTTCTCTCCGGCTACCGTAAGACCGCCTTCCTCCCAATATGGCCAACAAATAGCTTGAATATTGAACATATTGTACTGACTTTGTACATCATATGCAAAAGCATTAAGATACCCATTGGCATATGAATATGCAATCTGACCAATGTTTCCCATCACTGAGGTAATTGAAGAATACAACTTCACAAACTTCATATCCCGCCCATATTTTATAAACGAATCTAATATATTTATTAAGCCTTTTATTTTTGGGTTTACAGAATGATAAAAATCCTCCAGTTTTAAATTTACTATTATTGCATCCCGTATTATACCTGCACAATGAAAAAGCCCTGTAACGTGGCCATCTTTCTCCAAAATATTCTCAACCACTTGCTCACATGCGATTGAATCTTCAATATCACATTGAAGGTATTTAATTACCGTAGAGGAAGGGTCAATTCGCCTGATACAATCCAAAATAGCCTTATCAGGGTACTTTCTGCCCAGCAAATATATTCTTTGGGGTCTATATTCCAATAGCTGTTCTGCCAGTATCTGTCCTAATGCACCTGTACCACCTGTTATGATAAAAACGCCTTGGCTGAATATATCCAATTGCTTGTTTTTGTTTTCTGTCTCAATTGATTTCTGAATAGGTTTAAATTCTGCAATATACCTCTTATTCAATATGTAACTAATATCAGTTCCATCACTTATGTCAAAATTGACTTCCTCAATTAATCGGTTGCAAATCTCCTGTCCATTCATGCTTTCAAACTGAATGTTTTTGTGCATTACGTTGGGACATTCTACACAGATTGTTTTCAGCATTCCGGATATGGCAGTATTAACATAACTTGCATAATTATCCTTCTTGAATGCATGAATAAATCTAATTGTGTTATGATCTCTTGAAAATGCCCTTATTATCTGTGTGATAGAATATGCTGTTTCTATTGATTTATCAATCCCTTTTACAGAAGTGTTTGCAGCATTACTTCTACTTTCAGAAAAATAAATTATATCCCATTCCGAGGATTTTTTTTCATTTAATTGTTCATACAAATTTATATAACCTGCAGGGTCTGACTTGTTAATTTGATACTTACATTTCATAGTATTTCTTGAATCATTGCTTAAGTAAATAGATATAGCATTCTCACTAAAGTAAACATGATTATTACAAAATTTATTGATACTTTCTATATCCTCTGCTATAAACAACAATGTCCTATCTTCTTTTGTTGGTAATGTCCTGTCACGTGGTTGGATAGATAAACACTCTTCATAATAACATAAAGCATCTTCAGGTCCTGCTTCTGTTCCTTTTATTATAGCTAAGACCTCTTCCGGACATAGTTCCCCAGACCGTAGTTTCTCATATAAAGAATCCATTTCTTTCCCCTCGACATAAATAATTTTTTTAATGAATACGTGTTTGTTACTCCAACAACTTAAGATTTAGAAGCATTTTTTTATCAATTTCACCATTCTTAATTCTGCGTATAACTTCCTGTATTAAGTCATCCGTATCATAATACTTTTCGGAAACATGATTTGCTTTTTTCACATTAACCAATCGGTATTCTTGTACTTCCATCACCAGTTTTCCATTTTCATTAAGTATATATATATCAAAAATGAATTCACCATTCTCTTCCCTACAATTCTTGCTTTTTTGTGCCAGAGCAATTAAGTTGCCCCTGGTTGAGCCATGCATTATTAATTTGCCAATAGAAACCGGTAATGATAAACAGCCTTTCTCTGTATGATTTTCAACAAGTTTAAAAGTTGATTGCAAAACTCCATCAAACAACGGTGGCCACAAGGTACAATTTTTACCTCGACCTTCAAATTGTTCCCTTTGAGTAATTGAAACTACTGACATTACTAAATCCTGACCAACAAATAATTTTTCAATGGACTTAAATGAATTCTTAAAGTTAAATCCTAGTGTATCAAGCCATGTGTAGTACTCCTCTGAATCAGCCTCTACTAAGCCTTCAATCAGTGGAATTTCAAAGGTATTATTAGTATCAGTATCAATTATTAATTTACCTTCTGCACTTAAAATTCGCTCATCCTCTTTGCAATTATATATTTTAAATCTAATGCAATAATCTTCAGGTATTATATCAATCTGCAATTCAACAGCTTCTTCACTAACTTCAATAGCCTTATGAAACTGAATATCTTCTATAGCGTTTATACGATGATTGGGCAAGGATAAGTTTCCGGCTTCCATTGCCATCTCAATAATAGCTGTTCCCGGCAATAAAGCTTGTCCATCAATGACATGATCCTTTATAAAGAACTCGTCACTATGAATAGTTCTGGTAAACCTTTGATTTTCAATGGTCGAAATATTAGCATCGATTAAAAATGCTAATTTATTTTTTATATACAAATCAGTATCCTTATCACTGTTTTCCTCAAAATTCAGCCAATATCTCTGATTATCAAAAACATAGGTTGGGAGCATAATTACGAAACCATGCTGAAGAATATTAAATTGTTCCCAATCAATCTTTATTCCCATAACCGCAAATTCAGCAACTTCTTCTACGTTGCCGGCATTTACGGCAGCTTGTGCCATAGTTGCATATTTATTTTTTTGACTCTTTGTAATTGTATTTTTATCAGTGGACATATGAGTCTTCACAGAAGAACATGGTTTATCATTTAAAAAATTCATTAAACTAGCTTTTAGTTCCTTAACACTGCTGCACAATACACATATCCTTGAGTCCAGAAGCTCACGTCCAACTTGCGTAGTGTACGCAATATCACTAATATCTAGTGTATTCTTCTTTTCCTCTTGTTCCTCAAGCCAATTAAGCATTTTCTGTACATATTTGCGTACTCCGTCATCAGTCATTGCGGAAATCAGAACAGGCACCTGACTAATTCCTCTTGTTTGTGACCGTTTTCTATTATTCTCATGATTTTGAATAAGAATATGTGCATTGGAACCACCTGCACCAAAAGAGCTTATTCCCAAAACTAATTTATTATTATAAGTTGTCCAAGGTTCCAGCTCTTTTTGCAAATAAAATTGGCTGTCGGCAAATGAAATTCTAGGATTAGGCGTATCACAATTAAGTAATGGTATCTTAACTTTGTTCATCAGTTGTAATACAGATTTAATCGTTGACACTATGCCGGCTGCACCTTCTAAATGACCAATATTTGATTTTACACTTCCTATTGCACAAAATTGATTATCCTCTGTATAGTTACTAAAAGCAGATTTCAAACCATTTATTTCTATTGGATCTCCCAGTATTGTTCCTGTTCCATGTGCTTCTATAAAAGTAATCTCCCGTGCAGAAATACCGGCATCATCAATAGCGGCCTTTATAACCGTTGCCTGAGAAGTTGAACTAGGCACGGTATAGCCATTTGGATGACCCACATGATTGGAGGCTACCCCTTTGATAATCCCCAGAATATTATCCCCATCACGTTCTGCATCCCTTAATGGTTTAAGAATAATTGCCCCGATTCCTTCACCCGGTACATATCCATCTGCTTCACTTCCAAAGCTGTGACACTTACCTCTCGGAGATAATACTCTCAGCTGGCTTCTTAAAACATACTCAGATGGGTGTATGTGTAAATTAACACCTCCTGCAATAGCCATCTTACACTTGCCGTTTCTTATATTATCAACAGCTGTAACAATGGAATTTAAGGAGGAAGAGCAGGCAGAGTCAATTATAAAACTTGGTCCATTTAATTCAAATACATAAGAAACTCTATTGGCAATTGACCATGGCAATGCCTGATGTGTCCCGAAATTGCCTTTTGCCATCTCATCTTCAATTAACAGTCTGTAGCCATTTGTAGTATTGCCTATGAAAACACCAACATTGCCTTTTACTTTCTCTTGAATTCTCTGTTTTGAATATCCGGCATATTCAAATGCTTCATACACCACCTCTAAAAGAATACGCTCTTGGGGGTCCATATTTCCTGCATCTAGAGGTGAAATCTGAAACAGCATTGGATCAAATTGGTCTACATCATCAATAAAACCGCCCCAGCGAGAATACATTTTCCCTTTATATGCGTTTTTAGCCTCATTATCATAGAAATTTTCTACATTCCATCTTGTTTCCGGAATAGCAGATATGCAATCCTTTTTTGATATCAGATTCATCCAGAATTCTTCAATGCTTTTTGCCATTGGAAAACGTCCACTCATTCCGATAATTGCAATATCTTTACTTTCACACTCAACGGAATCTGTTATTTGAAACTCATTATCCAAAGTTTGTTCATTGATGAGACTACTGCTTGCTTTTGCACATCCACAGCTAGTTACGGTCTCAATACTATAATTACCATTTGGAACTAAAATACTTCTTATTTGCTCTTCAGAATAAGTTTGCACAAAGTAAGCCGCCATTTCATCAATGTTTTTGCAATCGAAAAAAATAGTTGATGAAACTCCGGAAAAGTCTGCTAATAAAATACGATTTAATTTATGGATTAGTATAGAATCAATTCCCATACTTTGAAATGCATCTTCCAAATCAATATCATCAATGCTCAAGTTTAACTCTTTGGCTATTACCTTTGTCAGGTACTGCTCTACTATTGTTTTTACATCTATATCTGAACTGTTATCAAAAGTTACGTTGTTGTTGTTTTGCAATATAATCGGTAATCTGAGTTTGCTTTCCAGATATTCATTCATTTTTTTATCTTTTCCAAAAAGCACACAACATTGTAAAGACATATTGCTCTTCATAATGTTATCAAATGCGATTATTGCATCTTTGTTTAATAATGGAGAAAGTCCTGTTGTTGAAGAAAATCTGCTGGCGTCCTTTTCAACCATTCGTAACCCGCCATCCTGCCAATATGGCCAATTGATGGATATAGAATTACCACTGCGCTTTCCTTCTTTTCTTAATTTCTCTCTATGCCTGATAAATTCATCAAAGAAACAATTTGCATATACATATTCACTTAATCCAAAGTCGCCTACTAATGCTGAAACAGATGAAAAATTCACAAAAAAGTCCAGGTTGATATCTTTCGTTATTTCATCCAGAAAAACTGTTGCATCTACTTTTAGTCTGACCCCGTTTCTTAAAAATTCGTTATCCTTGGATTCAAGGAATCCGGGATCAATATATCCTGTCATATTGAAAATACCATTAATGGTTCCAAACTCATTTGTTACATTATTTATTAATTCTTGCAACTGCTCTTTGATTGATACATCCACAGATTTATAAACTACCCTTGTACTTCTCTGATTAAGCGGATTAATAAACTTCCTTATTTCATCATTTTCAGGTTTACGCCCGCACAATATAAGGTTTACATTTGCCTGAGCAGCTAAATGCTGAGCAATTACCTTACCAATTTCTCCAAAACCGCCCAATAAGATATAAGTACCATTTTCTTTCAGATATGGTATCTGAGTTTCGGGTTGGTAATCAGTATATGCTTGTACTGTCCTTTGCAATTTTCTATATGTAACTTTATATTCACTTGAAGAAAAGTAGTTTATCTCTTTATTCAGAACTGAAATAAAATCACTTGTTGTCTGTTCATAACATGTAATATTTCTGAAGCAAAGATTTTCATATTCAATGTGCAATGTTTTAAAGAATGCTGTTAAACCTTCACTATACATTCTACTTTCATTTCCCATAGAACTAAATAACAGCTTTCCAGAAAATTTATTTTTCTGAATTAAACATTTTGCCAAATTAGTAGCAAATATAAATGTACTTAATACATAATCTTCTGTTTCCCTTATTTCCTCTGAATCATTCAAGGCAACAAGTATAACGTCAGGAACATATCCTATCTGCTCTAATTTGTTAAATATATAAAAAGAATCTTCCAGTAACTCCGGTTGAACCGAATACTGTCCTTTCTCTGCTTTTTTAGAGGCACTTACCTTAACATAAACCAATTCTTTAGCAGCAAGATATTCAAAGTTACTTTGCTCCAGATTGGAGAATACTAACAGTCTTTGCTTCTCACTATCAATTACCTCTAAGCTTGATGGTGTATAATCCAGTACTTTTACCTGCAGCTCATCTTGCTCTGACTCACACTCTATAATGTCCTGTTTTATATATTTAAATGTTTTTTTGTTGAAGCAGTATGTAGGTAATGATACTAATTTGCATTTATTGAAAGCCAGACCTTTTTTCCAATCAATATTTGCACCCGTCAACCACATATCCACTAAAATTTCTTCCATTGTATTTTTTTCTTTGAGTCCTGTAAAAATGCTATATTTGTCACAAGCTGTTATCCCATTACTATCTTCTAATAACAGAATATCCTCTAAGGTATGATTACACGGCCCCTGCCACTTTTTACTCGATTCCTTTTGATATAATCCGCATATTTCTTTAAATGTAAAATACCCGTTTATGACAAGGTCACTTATCTCATTCAACCTATCGTCTGCAAAAACATTTGGTGGTACCAATGACCATTTTTTATATAATCTTTTAATTGCAATGTTAACTGCTATTAAAACCGTAAATTTTAATCTATTGTCATTAATATCATCCAGATTATTTTCCTCAGCACTGATAAACTTGACTAAATCAAAATCATCATATTCAATATATTTGTTTACTTCATGGATAAATTTACTAAATGTTCTCTGATTCTTATATAAAAGTCTGATATTATTCAGCCATTGTGTAGAGGCTGCTGTTTTTGATATATCAGATTGTTTGAATTCTAATGATAATTCAGCAAGCAGGCAGGTTATATACTTGTCTGTTATAACCTCCTTGGTGAGTAAAGTTTCGTTATTGAAATTAACTATTATTTTTGGTTTATCTGTAATAATATTTTTTGCATTTTCTTTATTGTCCAGATATGAAATAACGTCTTCAATATTTATTACTTCTGCAATCATTAATGCTAATAATTTTTTATCTTCTGTTTTTAAATAAATACCTTCAAGATTATCAGCAATACTTAATAAACCTTTAATATATGCGGTTGCTATAATCAGGTTAAAAATATACTCCGATGGATAGTATTCAGGGTTATATGCTTGGTCTTTTGATATATTTAATCTTTCAGTAACAGCTGATAGCTCGGTCTCAAAACAAGCATTATTCCTAACAATCTCCACTATTCTATTAATAAACATTTCATCAATAAAAGAAATATCCAATAGGTATTTTTTGTCTGACACCTCACGGATGTCTTCTTTTAAGCCCACTAAACAATCAATTAACTTTGAGCCTTCCTCAACAACACAAGCTGTTCTGTACTTAAACTGTTCTCTCCCGCTGCACAAGGTAAAAGCAATATCTTTAATGCTATTGCTTTCAAGCTTTTTAATTTTTTTCTCCCACTTTTCTAATAGCTGGATTAAAGCTTCTTCTGATTTTGCAGATAATACTATGGGATACTTTTTTAAAGGCTCTGAAACACAGGTATCACTCTCGTTTTTCGGTTCTATATATTGTTCCAGAACTACATGTGCATTAACACCTGCAAATCCCAATGAAGTTACCCCTGCACGCAAGGGTAACTTTTTCTCATCAGGCTGCCAAGATACATTTTCTGTAGTAATATTAAATGGAGAATCCTCAATATTAATTAAAGGATTTATCTCTGATATATTAATTTGTCCGGGAATTACTCCATACTCAAACATCTTTAAAACTTTTACTATTCCGGCAAGACCGGATACGGGTAGTGAATGACCAATATTGGGCTTAACTGAACCGAGCCAACAGAAATGCTTCTTTTCTGTGACTTGTTCATAGGCCTGCTTTAACGCCTCAATTTCAATGGGGTCACCTAAGCTGGTTCCAGTACCATGTGTTTCTATATAATTGATGGTATCAGGGGAGAACTTCAGGCCTCTCCAAGCATCAAGAATTAAGTCTTTCTGCGCAGATAATTTAGGTGCAGTAATTGAAAATGTTTCCCCTGAATGGCTAACAGCTGTATTTTCAATAATCCCGTATATGTGACATTTATTCTCCTTTGCAACGGATAAAGGTGCCAGAAGAAGTGAAACTACTCCTTCACTTACTACGATTCCGTTTGCATCAGCTGAAAATGTCTTGCATTTTCCGTCAGGACTGAATAAACCATTTTTTGACATCAGTTTTAACATATGGGAAGTTTTAAAGGTATTAATGCCACTTACAATAGCAAAATCACTTTTGCCCAGCTTAAGTAAGTTAACACCATCGTTTAATGCACACATACCTGATGGACATCCTGTTTCTACTAACTTACTTTCGCCGGAAAAACCAAAATACCAGGATATACGATTTGCAATCATGAATAAAAACAAACCTTTTCCGGAAAACTCATTTATCTCATTACCTGGCATATGTTGATTTTCAAAAGTATCAACTTCAGCTGTCCCGACTATAACGGACGTTCTTTTATCCCTTAACGTTTTCAAGGAAATCCCCGAATCCTCGATGCACTTCCACGTCTCCTGCAGCAGTGCTCGTTGGTCAGGGTCCATATTATCCGCTTCTGCCGGAGAGATGCTAAAGAACTTGTTATCAAATTCCTTTAGGGCACTTACCTCTCCAATCCACTTACTGCTTATTTTATTCTGCGAATCAATATTACTGTCGAAAAAATTTGATTCGTTCCATTTTTCTTTACTAATCTCTACAATACAATCTTTTTTTCCAACAATGTTTTCCCAGAGCTCATCTGCTTCTTTTGCCTGTGGTAGCATACATGATATTCCGACAATTGCTATTTCGTTACTGCATTTATTTTCCCTTCTCATATCCTCCACCACCTAATTTGTAATCAGTCCACTGACCTTGTAATTAAACAACCGCAACTTTTCTTAATAGAGAAATAATTTTTTGCCTGCTTAGCTTTAATGCCGGCCCCAGTGTACATAGAATTGAAAAACCAATGATAACTATACTTGCAAATAAATAATCAGTTGCATTTAAGATTAAGTATAAGTATTCTCCACCAAATGCATTTGTCATTACACTAGGCCCTATATAGATTCCATTACTTGCCACAACATTTACTATAATTAATGCTATCCCTGTTGCAACAATCGCTGCGGTACAGCAAATATAGAAAAGTTCTAAAAATACAATTCCAAAACATTTTCTTTTGCTAAACCCGATTGCTCTCATAATTCCAAATTCTTTCATAGACGATACAATATTTAATCTGATGATAGCTTTTAATCCGACAGAAATAATCAGCAATAGTACCACTACAAACCATTGATATATAAGTTTGCAAGTTGGTGATAAACTAGTGAAAAATAAACCTGCATCATACCAATCCTGTGCACGCAGTACATCTGATTTTTCTAGTAAAGCCTTATCCAGTTCTTCTGATAACCCTTTTGATTCATCGATGTCTTTCAGATATATTTTTACCATATCATACATATCGTCGCGCATATTGAATAATTTTTTTGCGCTCTTATCTGTCATAAATCCAAAATATCCATTATACTCTGCTCCATCTCCATAAACACCTACAATTGTATAGCTTTCTGAAACAGGTTTATTTGAGATATCGAAGGATTCAATTTTTATAGAATCACCAAGTTTTAGATTACCTTTTTGAATTCTATCTTCACTTATCATTATCTCGCCTAACTTATCAGGCCATTTTCCATCTACTAAATTTACAGCTTTTGTTTTATCTAGGTTATCTGCATCTTCTTTTGTTACACCATATAAAATAGTAGCATAGCTGTTGCTTCCAACTGAATAGCTTACCGAACGCCTGATGATTTTCGCAGAGAAATCAACTTTGTCGCTGTTTTTTGCCAGAAAATCATCCACGATTTTTGTAGCTGCAATGTTTTTTTCATCCTCTTCATAGTTAAATGATTTTGATGTGTTTGGATTTAAAAATTTACCCGGTAAAAAAGGACTAAGATTATAGTGGTCGTTCCACATAGCTACAATATGTCCTGATTGCACCTGCAAATAGTTATAATTAATTGTTCTGATCATACCGTTTGTTAATGCACTGGATATTAAAAGAATTAAAATGCTAAAAAGTACTGCTATAAAAACAAAAATTGATTTTCTTTTATTTTTCTGAGCATTTTTCCAAGCTATTTTCATTATTTCCAACATAAAATGTCACCTCAATTTTCTTTAAATGCATCTACTGGATTTAAACTAGCAATTTTCCTGCATGGTACGTATGAGAATATCCCTAATACCACTACTGCAGTAATTAAAACAGTAAATGTATTACCAAATTTAATAGATGGGTAGAAATTCTGTCCGAAAATATTTCTCATTAGTCCGGTTATATTTGTAATACCCACATTCGAAAGAACGCTCAAGATAATAAAACTTACAAGAGTTGCACAAAGCAATGCCAAAATTGATACAAGCATAATTCCACAAAAATATATGACGGCTACTTTTCTTTTACTAAAACCTATGGCCTTCATTACTCCAATGTCTGTTTTTCTTTGAATTCCTATCATGACTATCAGATTGATTACAAGAATACCAATAATAATAAACAATATAACAATTAAAGCAACGAACATCAGGCTGAATATTGTTACAAAATCCATTATATATCCGCTTAATTCTCTTCCCTTTTGTATGGTATATGTACTTTCGTTAATATCTGCACCATTGAATTTCTCAATTATTTTATCAATCTGATTCTGTGCACTTCCACCTTTGTGTGGTGTAATAACGATATCTGTCAATTCACCTTTGCCATAGCCGAATAATTTTTCTGCATCATCTAAATTTAAGTAAATAATAGGAATATTAAAAAATGATAAAGAATTCATTTCTGCAATCCCGATTACCTTTAATTCTTTTGAAATAACTTTTCCATCTTCTGCAGTGGCGTCTACAACAAGAGTTTCACCTACTTTAGCTCCTAAAGCCTCTGCAATTGCTTTAGTCATAAGAATTCCATCACTTTCTTTGGTGGATAAGTAATTACCCTCTATCAATTGTAATGATTCTTTATAAGCATTATAATTTGCATCAAGACCTATAAACATAGCCATTTCAGACTTCAAATGCATTGATACCATTCCATTGTATCTAATACGTCCCGATACATCACCTTCACTATATAAATCCTTTAAAACTTTAAACTGTTCTTTTGCATCATCAGCTTTAATCTTTACCTCATTAACGGCATCAATATTCCAAGAATAAATTTCAGCCTTGGTTGACTCGCCGGAACGAATAATAACATCACCTGTAAAACAGTCTCTGATTGAGTTCTGCATATTACTTTCTACTGTTCCTAATACATTTGTACTAAGAACTAAGGTAATTGTTATTACGAAAATGAAGAAAAATAGAGATAACGCCCGCATTTTATCATGTAAAATATCTTTAAATGCTAATTTTATCGTAATCATCTATATTCCTCCTGTTTTATTAATCCATCCTCCATAAAGCAAACTCTTGATGCGCGATCAACAATTTTATTATCATGAGTAGAAAATATAAATGCAGTTCCTTCTTCTTTATTTATCTTTTGCATTATATCAACAATTTCTGTACCGGTTCCTTTATCAAGATTAGCCGTTGGCTCATCTGCTAAAACGATTTGAGGTTTTGTTACTAATGCGCGGGCAATAGCAACTCTCTGACATTGACCACCTGATAATTCATATGGTTTATGTTTTTTATACTTGTCCAAACCTACTTTGTCCACAAAGTAAGCAACTCGTTCTGCTTTTTCCTTCTTTGATATATCCTTCAATAATGAAAGAGGCAAAGCAACATTTTCTTCTACTGATAAAACTGACAATAAATTAAATGACTGAAATATAAAACCAAATGTATAAAGACGTAACTTATCTAATTCTTTGTCTTTCAATTTTGCGATAGATTGTCCGTTAATAATTACCTCACCTGATGTCATCTGATCCAAACATCCGATAATATTCAGTAATGTTGATTTACCACTACCGGAAACACCAGATAACGCAACAAATTCTCCCTGCTTAATAGTTAAATCTATTTTTTTTAATGCATGTACTTTTGTTTTCCCTAAAGAATAATCTTTGGTTAACCCTTTAATTACAACAATATCTTTACCCATAGTAATCCCCTTTATCTTTTATTATTCATACCTCAATAAAAAATCGTCAACCCATCAAGTATTCGGCAATTTTAACAACACTTCTGCTTTGCCATGAACAATACTCAGTTTTTTTCAATTCTTCATTCAATAAGCCCATTGCTTTACTGCAATAAATGACGGAGTCAACTAAATCATCTTGAGTCATGTCCAAATTCCTTGTTTTATTAAATGCCTCTTTTAAATATTCCTTAAAAACCAGCGAAAGTTTGTATTTACTGTTCTTTGCTGCAAGTTCCAGCCTCTTTTCAGTAAAGCCTTTTGATATATTCTCATACACTTTCTCAAGTTTTTCATTAAAGAATCTATCTTCAATGTACTGTGCTATATCATTTGGAATCATATCAATTGAATCAACAAAGTCATAAATATTTTTCAACTTTTTAGCACGAGCAGGATAAAATATTCCTTTCTTTAGAACCTGTACCTCCTTTCCTAACTCAAATAACCTTTCAGATGGTGCATATCCAACATCATATGTTGTGATTTGTGCTAACTGCTCTTTTATTAAATTCGGAACGTCAGCTTCTATTGTGCATTGATTAATTGAGCCAGTCAGAATAAAGTCCGAACCCAGATTAAACAGTGTACTAACAATACTTGGTGAACCAATTCCACCGGCAACTCCTACACGTGAATTGACTAGAAGTTTGGTGCTGTTTACTACTTCATTTTTTATTGCCAATACTTCCGGCAAAAATGTAAGAAGATTGTTTCTCTCCGTTTCAAAAGCAACATCACCAACAACACAAATATCGTCAGCCATTGGAATTTGCAGCGCTGCACTATATTCCTCTTTTGTTATGGAGTTTTCTGATAATAACTCTTCTAAAATGTCTGTGGGAGCCGGCAGCATAAACTCCCTGGCCATATATGATTGAGATATTTTAGCTAATATATGGTTTCCGCCAATTACTTGACCGCCGCTAATCTTCATTCCTTTTACTCTATATAAAACTAAATCTTTTGTTATGGCCATTACATTAGATAGCTCTACAACTTTAACCTTATGCTTTAAACATAGACTTAATAAATCTGTAAATATGTGAGGCTGGGAATAATCTTTTGTTATATTAATGCCATATAGAGTGTCATTTTGTACTTTTGACTTTACTTGCAAAATTTTATTTTCAACCTCATCCATGGTCAAACCATTAGTTCCAAGAAAGCTTAAAAGCTTTCCGTTGCAAGCCGCCACTACTAATTCCACTCCGGAAATACCTGAACACATACCTCCAACTACGTAATTATATCGGGTTTTATAGGCATCCCTAAACTCTTTACATCCCAAAACCGTCTCTTTTACTTCCACTTGATTTGTGGATTTTTCAAAATCAATATCGTATTCTATTTGTATTTTTCTAGTCTGCTTTTCTTGTTCACTAAGTGGGGACATAGTAGACTGAATACTCTTTACAAGATTAATAGTTGCATTACCCGGGCCAATTGGAATAAACTCCATATTATCAGCCAATAGATATCTTACACTTTCAACCCACTGAACCGAATTGGATAATTGCTGAATAAGAGTATTTTTAACTTTTTTACTTTCATATGGTCTGGCAGTCAAATTGGATACTACAGGAATTTCCGGATCATTAAATTTAAAATCCTTCATGTACTCATATAACTTATTTTGAGCATTTTTCAGATACCTTGAATGAAAAGCGCCACTTACTTTTAAAGGCATAACTGCCCTTGCGCCTTCCCTGGTAAAAATTTCGTTACAGCTTTCTATAATATCAGCCGGACCTGATATAGCAACTTGTGTCATTGAATTATAGTTTGCTATATCTATAGCACTTAGATTATTGTTGTCAATGATATTTTGCACTTGCTCTCCCGATAAACCTATAACTGCCGCCATGCCCCCCCCTTTTTCATCAAACATTAATTCTCCTCTTCTTTTAACGAGCTTTAAGCCATCTTCAAAAGAGTACACTCCCGCAGCATAAAGGGCGGCATATTCACCAATACTATGACCAATCAAATAATCGGGTATTTCCCCTAAATTCTTTTTATGTAGATATTCCAATACTGAAACTACGTATAATGCCGGTTGAGTATATTTAGTCAAATTGAGTTGTTTATTCTCATCATATAGGCACAAGTCTTTAATAGAATATCCCAATATATTATCTGCTGCTTTCACTAACTCCGTGAATTCATCAAAATAATCCTTCCCCATTCCAACTATTTGTGAGCCTTGTCCACAAAAAACAAACGTCTTCATCTTATCCCTCTCTTTTCTGAAAAGAAACTCTTCCATTGAAATTCTCATGTAAATCTACTATTACTTTTCAATCCATTTCTTAGTAAAAATTTCTTGAAATCAATTAAATTGTTAAAAGAAAAGTAAATATTATTATCAAATACTTCTTTCATATTTTTACCTACTTCTGTACCATAAGAATGTCCCGGAAGTAATATAATGTCATCTTCAATATGTTCCTTTATTTTCTGTATACTTACGTATAAGCTTTCCACCATACTTTCGCACTCCGGAAGCCCACATCCCTCATTAAGTAAAAAATCACCGGTGAGAAATAAGTTTCCAACTATATAGCTTACACTTGCTGCCGTGTGCCCTGGTGTTAATAAACACTTTATAGGCGCTGTTGTAGTGCATATGTTGGTTGGTGCCGACAGCTCCATAATATTGGGGCATCTAAAGGGTCTGGCTGACATCTCTCGTTCTTCAATAAATACCGGGCAATCGTATGTGAAGGATAACTGGTCAGCTAAATTTATATGGTCAAAATGTGAATGTGTTATTAATATTGCGTCTACAATACAACCTAATCGACTGATTTCAAGTTTAAACTTGTCTATCTCCCATGACGGATCAACAATCAGGGCATGATTATTATCTGTATTATGAATTATATAGCAATTATTAACAAATGCTTGCCACTTTGTTTTTAGGCAAATATAATCAAGCATTTTTCCACCTACTTAGACCTGAATTTAATATCAGCTTGCTGACATATTTCTTGAACTGCAAATTTTCCTGTTGACGCTGAAATAGTAACAGCTCCCGGACTTGAAATCCACTGACCGGCAAGTGCAAAATTATCAATGCCCTCCAGTTTGCATTTGTGGTTACTGTATTTGGCAGATACTTTTCTTCCATATCCCATCCAGGCACCTTTATATGCCCCATAAATTCTATTATATGTAACCGGCGTGGCAACCTCTGCTACCTCAATATTTCCTTTTGCCTTGGGGTATGTTATCTCAATCTGTTCTATAACTGCTTTTGCAATTCGTTCCTTTTCAGATTTATATTTATTAACATCTGTGTCATACAATTTCTTCCAGTAATTATAGTCATATACATCCATTGTAACAACAGCAGCAGTTTTTCCTTCTGGAGCAAAAGACTTTTCATGTTTAAATGTATTTACGTAAATGTCTTCTATTAAGTCATTACCGACTTTAAGCGGTTTATTGAGAGAAACTACAAGAGGAGAGACATCTTTTGATAAATCTGCAGCTATTCCTAAACTAACAAAAACACAGCTGGCAAATGTATATTCTCCACTGTTACTACTTAAAATTTCATTATATGCCTCGTCTTTAATTTTACCTTCTAATAGTTTGTTCAGGGTTATAGTTATATCAGTAGAGGATATAACGTAGTCACCCTTAACAATTTGTCCATTTTCCAATTCAATTCCAACGGCCTTACCATTCTCTTGTATTACTCTTTTAACCGGTGAACTTAAATGAATAGTGCCACCTAATTCTTTAAACCTATTGCAAATATTTTCAGAAACGCCGGCTGATCCGCCCAAAGGCCATCCACCATCGTAAGAAACTACCGAGCCGAGTTGTGCAATTGGTGCATATGCCGGAAATGTATCTAAAGCAAGTGTTTTTAGAGCATTTTTAATAAGAGTACTCTTAAACTTTTTAAAATAGTCTACTCCATCAACTTTTCCATACTTCATCATAATAGGTCCCATAGAAGACATTTTCATTGAAAACTTAATATTATCGAATATTGTCATTTCAGGCATATGCTTATCTACGGGTGTTTCAAATGATTTTGCTTTCTTAGCGAACTTACACAATTCCTTAATCATTTCTGTATCTTCCGGGGCAACTTCAAGTAAGTGTTCTTTTAATTTATCTACATCTCTATAAAAATACAATTTTTTACCATTATGCTCAACAGTTAAGAAAATTTCTTCCATTACAATCTTATCGTCTTCAAATGCACCTAAAGTTTTAAACATATCATAAGCAGCGGTACCTTTTTTTGTACCAATCAACCATCTTATTGCTCCATCAAAGATATAGTCTTTTCTCTTCCATGAAGTACATTCCCCGCCTGGCTTTGCTTGTGCTTCAAATATCTCGGTTTCAAATCCATTTAGCCGGGAAAACACCCCCGCGGACAACCCCGAAATTCCTCCACCTACTATCAATACTTTTTTCATAGTGCTCCCCCTTTATTGATTGTACTTTTCTAAAAATTCTTTACATACTGCGTTAAATTCTTCAGGAACTGATAAGTTTGAACTATGTCCTGAGGTTTCAAATATATGTAATTCGGAATGCCTTATTTCCCTGTTCATTCGTTCTGATAGTTCAACCGGAAGTATCTTATCTTTTGCTCCGGCAAGAATCAGTGTCGGAATATTTATTTTGCTAAGAAAATCTCCTGTTTTCCCATGACCTGAATGCAGAACAGCTTCATATTTCAAGGCCATTTCATCGGTTATACAGGTACTGTCATCAAATAGCTTTCTTGCATCTGACGCTCCGGCACTTTCAAAATCATCATAAACCAGTTCTTTTAATCCAACATGACTGTCTACTGTTAGTTCAGCTGATGTATTTGCAAGTATCAGTGAATTACAACGTTCTTCATATTTAATACTTATAAACTGTGCTAATACACCACCCCAAGAAGTACCCAGCAAGTCAATCTTTGTGTTAATCCCGAGCATATCAAGAGCCTCCATATAGTAGCTGCTTATTGCTTCAAATGAGACATCATCACAGGCTTCGCTAAGGCCGACACCAGGCATATGGATAACTATCATTTGTCTATTAAAACTATCATCACTGAATTGAGGTATAAACTGACTAGCCGCTAAACCAAAACCGGGAATCAGAATAAGAGGTTTTCCCTTGCCTTTTACAACTACTTCAATCATAGTACCAACTGATTGAAGTTTAATTAGCAAGTGTGTAACTCTACTGTTGGAATCTTCTAACAAATTCCCTATTGATTTTGGTTCTTTTATCTCATTTACACTCTTCCAGAACTCAACAATATCATCCTTAATGTTACCAATGTTTCCGGAACCTAGTAAAATAGGCTTCTTATCAGCAATCAGTTTAAATAGTGTTTTATCCGGAGGATTACATTTTTCTCTGTTAAATGATATTGGTATGGACTTTTTCACTTCATATTTTGGAGTATATTCACCTATAACTATGTGGGTGTTTCTACCCCCACAGCCGATTTCCGTTATTGCAGCCATCCTACTGTTATTCGAATTCCACGGATGTAGTTTAGTCAAAAATTCTATATGTTCAGAAGGAGTCTCCGATATCCGCTTATTTAGAATACTTCTCCTGTATATTGATGCCGGAATAATACGATTTTGCATCATGCATATTATTTTAATAATGGCTACATATACTGAAACTGCTTCCATGTCACCGAATTGACTTCTTGAACTGCCAACTACAATTTTTTTGTCATTTCTCTGTGGTATATTTCTTCCAAACACGTTGGCATATGACATATACTCATTTTCAGCGGAAAATTTCGTTCCCAAGCCAATTGAATCAATGTAATCAACACCGTTAAATTTGCTGTCTGAATACATCTGAGTTAACAACTCTATTAAAGAAGCTTGTCTTGGAACTAATCTGCCGTTATTACTATGTGATTGTATCTTTTTTATTACTGCATAAACCTTATCCTTGTCCTTAACAGCTTCAGATAAAGGCTTTAATAGAAGTACTGCTGCACCTTCTGCCGGAATAACCCCCGAGACATCTTCTCCAAACATATCATTTGCATTATTTTCAGCTAAACGACTTTCACTGCTTAGTCTCTTAAATCTTTCATCAGAAAGCAACAAATTCACTCCACCTGCAATTGCCATCTTACATTCACCTTTGGCAATAGAATCTATTGCATCATCTAAACTTTGAGAAGATGATAGCGTGGCATCCAATACTTTAGCAGGGCCATCCAAATTAAAATGAGTGCTTATGTTTGATGCTAAATATGCATTAGTAATAAATTTGATATCGCATTCATCGTACCCTTTGCTGTATAACAGCTCCTTGTACTCTTCTCTTGTTGTTCCTAAAAATACGCCTATATTTTGATTTGCGATTTCACTTGTTTTATATCCTGCATCTGCAAATAATTCAGCTGTTAAATGCAATAAAATTCTATACTGTGGATCAATAAAGCTACTATCTTGTTTTGAATAATTAAAATACTCATTATCAAAATCCCAAATATCTTGAACAAAATAACCTGATTTATTATTTAGATTGGTGCTCTCTCTATCAGTACAAGCTTCAAAAACTTTGCTATTTGAACAAATTTGCTCCAATACATCTGCCTCATTATCCCCAAAAGGCAGTTTAAATGACACTCCTATAATAGCAATATCATTATCCATAGAAGCAATAATATCTTCATTTTGCTCTTTTAATGCAAACGAATTTTCTTTCTGATATTCTACTGAACAAGCCTCTACTTCTATTACATCCTCTTTTCTAAAACTCCCAATTGACAGTTCACAATATTTGCCGGATACTTCTGCTGAGAAATTAGATACTAAATAAACAGCTAATGAAGATATATTTTTTAAATTATTAAATATAACGGGGCTAATTTCTATTGAAAATTGTTCCTTAATTGATACTGCTAATTTAACAAATCTTAAAGAATCAAATTCCATATTAGAAAATGGTGTATATTCCCCTATATCTTTTTCAGGTAAATCCACAATTTCTATTACGCTTCGTTTTAATTGGTCGTTTACAAATGATAATAATTCATCGGGATTACATTCTACATCTATCCGTTTTGCAACTGGTTCTACACTGGTACATATACAAGTTTCTTCCTTATTTATATCTTCCGGTATTTCTTTATTGTCAGCCATTACTTCTTTTGTACTTGTACCATCCAATATGTATCCCTTATAATTAAGCAAAATATCATTTATTTTTTCTGTACTTAAGTATTTTCGATTTATTTTAGCATTAACATTTAAAGGCATTTCCTCCAGTATAACGTAATAGCTTGGTAACATATAAGCTGGCAACCATTTACCAATAATTGCTGAAATTGCACTCGCATCTATATCTGATTTAATTGATTTTAATATAACAAAGGTTACTATTTCCGAATGGTTAGAACTATCTTTCCTGATTACAGTTGCACTATTACGTATATAATCTATCTTCAATATTTGATTATCAATTTCTTCCAGCTCAATTCTTAAGCCTCGGAATTTTACCATGCCATCAATTCTACAATAGTATTTCAAATTATCATCATCCATAAATGAAACTAAATCTCCACTACAATGCAAATAGCTATCTTTCAAAAAAGGATTCTGAATAAATTTTTTACTATTTAGCTCATCTTGCTTGTAATAGCATGGTTGATTAATACCTGCTCCTCCTATATACAATTCCCCTTTAGCACCCTTGGGGAGCAGTTGATGATAACTATCTAAAATATAAATTTGATAATTGTGAATTGGCTTTCCTATGCCTACCTTCCGGGCATCAGTTATTTTTTGAATTGATGTAATAATTGCTGCTTCCGTTGGCCCGCACATATTCCAAACAACACCATATAAATCTATCATCTTTTGAGCCAGACTATTATTTAGTGCATCACCTGCAACCCATGCTCTGGTCATAGTTTTGCTATTAAATCCTGTAACAAATAAAATCTCATACAGGGAAGGAGTTGCACAGAAATATGTGACCGGTATGTCATGTAATTTTTTAGTCAGAGCTATCTGATCATCAATAATATCGGATGTAAGCATCTCAATTGTACCGCCGGCACATAAGATGGGTAATATCTCTAAAAGTGACATGTCAAAACTTATGGAAGCAATTGTAATCGTATAGTCACTACTTGAGACCCCAGGCTCTATTATCATAGACTGAATAATATTAGATAAACTGTTCTGCCAAACTTGAACTCCTTTTGGGTTTCCTGTAGATCCTGATGTATAAATCATATATGCTAAATCTTCTAAACTTGTTTCACTCTTATACACTACCCCAGGAATACTACTCTTTCTATTACGAAGCTCAGATTCAACAGATAGCTTGGTTATCTGGTCATTAATAAATTGAAGTCTATTATCGTTAGTTAGTACTATATTCATAGCAGTTTCACCGATAATATAACTAAATCTGTCCAATGGAAGCTTTGTGTCATATGGAAGATAAACTGCACCAATCTTAAACAACGCCAGCATAGAAATGATTACCTCTGCTGATCTATCCATATAAACGCCTACTATATCTCCCTTTTTTACTCCTCTTTCAACTAATAAATGAGCCAGATAATTGCTCTCATCTCTTAATTGTGCATAAGTAAGCATACTCCCCTTAAACACTACCGCTGTTTTATTGGGAAGCATATCTCCATATTGGTCAATTATTTCATGAACACACAGTTGCTCAAACTTTTTATCCGTATTGTTTATTACATTCAATAAATAATCCTTCTCTTCTTTACAAACGCAATCAAGTTGATAAATCAATTTTTCGGGACTGCTACAAATATCATTTAGGAGGTAAATATAATTTTCACCAAATTGATCTATAAATTCTTTACTAAAGGAACCTTTTTTATATTTTATAGCAAGTGCTGCATTATCCTGTTGTTCTTGCAATTCAAGAAATATGTCAAATACGCCTTCTTGTTGTATGCTGTTAACTAATTCCGTATCTTGTTCGCTCTTGCTTCCGAAATTATCAAGTTGGTGTCTTCCTAATTCTTTTAGAAAGGATTGAACTGCAAATACAATAGTATACATATTGTCTGTAGTTTTACCCAACTTCCCTGCAACATTTAAAAATGGATATGTACTATAACGCATAATATCCATTATCTCTTTTTTAAGATTGGAAACAAAAACCTTAAACTTCTCCTCTGAGGGTATTTCTGTAAAAACAGGTACAGTATTAGAGAAAAAGCCTATGCAGTCAGAAAACTTTGAACTTGGCCTACCATACATGGGCGTTCCGACTTGTAATTTTTCCTGTCCCGAGTATCTATTTAGCAACACAAAAAATGCACCTAAGGTTAATACATATAAAGAAACACCAAACTCATCTGCTGTCTCCCTTAATTTCTTAAGGGTTAAATAATCAATGCCTTTTAGTATCGTTTCACCTTCAAAAGTTATTTCTTTATTTTGCAGGTTTTCTTTTGGTAAATCTATGCCATTAAAATCATTATTCAATTTTTTCATCCAGAATTCTTCTGCTTCTTTTCCAAAATCCGATAAGAGCATATTTTCCTGCCACTCAACAAACTCCTTGTAGTTTGCCTTAGGCTTTTGAATTCTTATGGTTTCGCCCATTTTGTAAGTACAGTAAGCTTCTACAAAATGACTTGCCAATATGGTTAGTGACGGCCCATCAGCAAGAATATGGTGAGTCACTAAAAGAACCAGATGTTTTTCTTTTTCGATTTTAAAATTGCATACTCTAAGACCATAATCCTTTGCTAATTCAAAAGGACGCTTGTATACTGATAAAACTATTTCTTTCTGACTGTCAAATGTTTCATTTGTAATATCAAAATATTCATATGCAAAGCCATTATCTTCTCGAACAGTTTGATATGGTTCACCATTTTCAATTTCTGTACAATTTGAAAACACAGTTCTCAAATTTCCATGCAGTGAAACTATGTAAGAGCAAGTTTTTAAAAGGATTTCTTCATTGACTTCTTCGTTTATGATAATAGGGACTGACAAATTATATGCACTATTATCAGGATACATAATATTACTTAACCATAATGGCTTTTGAATAGATGAAAGCGGAAAATGAACACACTCCTCTTCATTCACACTATTTTCAAGTAACTTTAATGCTTCTTCTGCACTAATTTCATGACGAAAAACCATACTATATATTTCTCTTTTATTCATATAATTACCCCAATTCACATTCTCTTATAAAACAGTAGTGTATAGTATTAAATTTTAATTTATTTTGTCAGAAAGAAAACTATGCAAATTATCCCCTGCTAAGCTCATAAATGCATAAGTCGATATTGAGTCACTTGTGATGATTTTATTGGAAAACCCTTCCAGAGTAGCCATTGGCCCTAAATCCATCAGTGTAGTCGGAACTGATGCTTTTTCAATACATTTTATAGAATCGCTAAATCTGATTGGTTCAGATAAAATATTAAATAGATATTCGCCATTTACATAATCTACTCTCTTTGCAGTCATAGTAGAAATAACTTCAATAGTAGGCTTATAAATTTTTAATTGATCTAAAAATTGACAACAGCTTTCTTTATATGGTTTAATCAAATTCGGATTGTGGAAACCCACCTTTGTAGGTAATAAAACCGTCAAATAATTCCGCTCTTCATAATAGTTATTTAATTTTTGCACTTCTTCCGTTAGTCCTGATACAATAAAATGATTATCATGATTATATGCCCCGATACAACCATACCCATTGGCATATCTATCATTAATATAATCTTTATTTATATTTCCGATGACGGTCAACATTCTACTGGGTTCAACCCTAGCTTGTATATAACTGGTAACTCTATATACATACATAATAGCCGCCTCAGGTTCTAATACCCCTGAAACAGTTAGCGCTACAAACTCACCTAAACTCGTTCCCAATAATAAGTCCGGCTCTACATTATTTTCCATCAGCACCTTCGCTAAAGAATACTGAACTGCAAACAGTACTGCACAACCAAACCCAACATCGTTAAAGAGTAAGTCTGAATTTTTCTTTTTATACATCTCATCGACAAATGACATATTGGTATTTAAAAAGAAGATATTATCAAGATAATCCATATAATACTTAATTCTCAAATTAGTATTATATAGATTCTCTCCCATTTCTAAGAATTGTGATCCCTGTCCTGAAAACATAAATACTATTTTCTTACCGTGATACATCTTTAGTATCCTCCCTGTTATTACTTTCACCCATTTAAGGAATCTTTTTTCATTCTTATAAGAGAGTCTACCATAAGTTGTTAAATTGTTTACAAGACATGAAAGATTTTTATAATTGGACGCGTTTGTCTATTGAGTTATTATTTTTCCCAATCTTTGATATTTTTCGTATCTCATGTTTACAAGCATATCTACAGATAACTCATAGTATTTATTAATATTATCTAAGATTTTATTACTTAAATCCTCGTATACATGATTAAAATCACCATTATTCTCCTTGATTACCATATCAATAACTCCAAGAGAATACAAATCATCTGCGGTAAGTTTAAGACATTCCGCTACTTCTTTTACTCTAGCCGGGTCCTTCCACAAAATGCTAGCACAGCCTTCCGGCGAAATTACGGAATATATTGCGTTTTCCAGCATCCAAACCTCATCAGCTACTGCCAATGCCAAAGCACCACCGCTACCACCTTCTCCTATAAGAATTGAGATAATGGGTACCTTCAAATCAATCATTGTTATTAGGTTTTCAGCTATCGCCTGTCCTTGTCCTCTTTCCTCGGCACCAATGCCACAATATGCCCCGGAGGTGTCTATAAAGCAAACTACCGGCCTGTTAAACTTTTCAGCTAACTTCATCTGCCTGAGAGCTTTCCTATAGCCCTCCGGATGAGCAGACCCAAAGTTTCTGCTTAGTCTTTCTTTAGTATCTTGGCCTTTTTCTAATGCTATTACTGTAACCGGTCTATTTCCAAGCAAGCCGATTCCTGCAACTACAGCATTGTCATCCCCGAATCGTTTGTCACCATGAAATTCGGTAAAGTTAGTAAAAATATTCTTGATATATTCTTTTGATGTGGGACGATCTTTTGACCTTGCCGCCAATACCTTATCGTAAGCGCTCATTATCTCGCCTCCATATTATGCAACATTAATATATTTCCTAAGTATTTCTTAAGCTCATTCCTGTTTACAATATTGTCTATAAACCCTTTTTCCATAAGAAATTCTGCCTTTTGAAATCCATCCGGAAGTGATCTTCTGATTGTTTGTTCAATTACTCTAGGACCGGCAAACCCTATTAGTGTATCCGGCTCACTAACAATAATATCTCCCTGCATCGCAAAACTTGCTGTTACTCCTCCGGTGGTCGGATCTGTTAGTACGGCTACATACAAATTTCTATTATTACTGTGTCTCTTTACAGCTCCGCTTATTTTTGCCATCTGCATCAAGGACATTATGCCCTCTTGCATCCTGGCTCCACCTGAGACGGTAAAACCTATAACAGGAATTGATTTATCAGTTGCCAGTTCAAAAAGCCTGGCTATCTTTTCTCCAACAACACAGCCCATGCTTCCCATCATAAAAAATGGTTCCATAGCAAAAACAGCACATTCAAAGCCTTCTATTTTACCAATACCACAAATTACAGCTTCATTTTCGCCATTTTCTTCTATTGCCGTCTTCAACTTATCGTCATATCCAGGAAAATCTAATATATTCTTAGATTTGAGTTCTCTATCATACTCTACAAATGTGTCATTATCTACTGTTATGCCTATCCTTTTTCTTGCACTTATTCTGAAGTGATACCCACATTCCCGGCAAACTTCAAGATTATCAGCAAGTTCACTCTTTAGTAATGTCTCTTTGCATTTTGGACAAATCAATAACAGTTCTTTAGGTGCACAAGGAACTAATTTTGATTCATTTTTATACTCAAGTTCCGGTTTGAGTTCGAGTTTTTTAAATGATAATTTTTTTAGCATATGGTTGCTCCATTCCCATTTTCCATTTCATTTAAAATATTTGTGATGTGAATTGGGTCTGTAGAATAGCTACCTTCTTTGAATACCTGACTTGATATAATATTCATATGAAGTAAACTATTATGATCTATACCCTCAATAACTAATTCAGATAAAGCCACCATCATCTTTCTGATAGACTCTTCCCTTGTCCTGCCGTATACTATTAGCTTTCCTAACATGGAGTCATAGAATGGTGGAATATAATAATCTTGATATATAGCCGTATCAAACCTTACCCATGGCCCGCCGGGAATATGTAAAAGAGAGATCTTTCCACTACTTGGCCTGAAATTCATTAGCGGATTTTCTGCATTTATTCTGCATTCAATACAATGGCCTTTAAACTGAACGTTTTCTTGTTCAAAATCTAGAGGCATTCCTGCCGCAATACGTATCTGCCATTTTACAATATCTATTCCTGTAACCATTTCAGTTACCGGGTGCTCCACTTGAAGCCTGGTATTCATTTCCATGAAATAAAAATTACTGTCTTTATCAAGCAAATATTCTACTGTTCCCACACCGGTATAGTTAGTAGCTTTCGCCACTTTTACGGATACTTCCATCATTTTCTTCCTTAGCTTTGTGTCAATTGCGGTAGAAGGACTTTCCTCTATTATCTTTTGGTGTTTTCTCTGTAATGAGCATTCTCTTTCTCCAAGGCAAATAACTTTACCATAGTTATCACATAATATCTGCATTTCTACATGCTTAACCGGAGAAAGAAATTTTTCTATATAGCACGCACCATCTCCAAAAGCACTTTTTGCCTCTGATGATGCAGTAAGGTATGCACTTTCAAACTCATTTTCGTTATATACAATCCTTATACCTTTTCCTCCACCGCCAGCTCTTGCCTTTATAAGTAAAGGATAACCTATTTCGTTAGCAATTTTAATGGCATCCTTAGGGTTTTCAATAATATCACTACCTGGAATTACTGGGATTAAAGCATTTTGCATAATTCGTCTGGCGTTATCCTTGTCGCCCATTTTTGATATTATATCTGCACTAGGTCCAATAAAAACAATGTTACACTTTTCACATAGAGATGCAAATTTAGTGTTTTCGGATAATAGTCCATAACCAGGATGTATCGCTTGAGCGTTGCAAGCAATAGCGACTGTAATAATTGCTACCATATTCAAATAGCTCTTGCCGGTTTGAGCAGGACCTATACAATAGCTTTCATCAGCCAGTGTTACATGCAATGCGTGCCTATCTGCTTCAGAAAATACTGCTACTGTAGATATTCCCATTTCTTTACATGCACGTATTATTCGAACAGCTATTTCACCACGGTTTGCAATAAGTATTTTATTAAACATATTTACCTCCGCGAAATATTATATATATCTGAAAATTGGCTGTCCAAATTCAACTACATCACCGTTTTGAGCACATATTTCTACTATTTCACCATCTTCTTCGGCAACAATCTCATTGAACAATTTCATGGCTTCAATAATACAAACCACTTGTCCCTTTTTAACTTTGTCTCCTGTTGCCACAAAGTTCTTGTCTTTGGCACTAGGTGCAGTATAGAATATTCCAACCATAGGAGCTTTTATCTCCTTTGTGGACGTGTTTACAGATACTGAATCAGCATTAACTTCAATACTATTCATAGCAGTACTTATTTGAAAATCGTTTTTTGAAACAGACTCAATTTTTTGTCGTTCCATTTCAATTCTTATTCTGCTATCACCTTCATTAATCTCGATAACATTAACATTAGAAGAGTTCACAATTTTAACCAATTCTTTTATCTGCTCTATATTCATAACTTTCCCCCGCATCTGTTATTGTTTTTAAAAATTTATTTAGCCATCAATTAAAAGTTCACTCGGCATAGAGATTTCATCAATAAATTTCTCTAACAAATTCTCCTTAGAATTTATGCTCATTATTTCATTTTTATCATCTATTCTTTTTTCACCCTGTATTTGCACACACTCACTATACTCATAGTGTTGTTGATTATAGACCTTTTTTCCGGGTTTGGTTTTTTCAGCTGAAAGTATTAAATCTTCATGTCTTTCTTTCAAATAATCAGTATTTATCTCTAAATTTATAAATGATGTATCTCCCATTATAGCCTTTAGATAATCAATATCTGTTTTAACACCTTCAATTATATACTCATCTAATGCTCTGCTCATCCGGCCTATTGCTTCCTGCCTGGTATTTCCTTTTACTATTAACTTTGCAATCATAGAATCATAGTAATGACTGATAAAAGAGTTCTGCCCTATTCCTGAATCTACTCTTACTCCCAGGCCCTCCGGTGCTTGATAATATGTTATGGCTCCTGATGAAGGCATAAAACCACTGCTTGTATCTTCCGAATAAATTCTACACTCTATGGCATGCCCCTTAAAACTTATATCATTTTGATTTATAGGCAGTTCATTGCCTGCGGCTATCAATACTTGCATTTTTACGATATCTATATCTGTAACCATTTCTGTCACAGCATGTTCAACTTGTATTCTTGTATTCAATTCTAAAAAGAATACTTCTCCATTGCTATATAAAAATTCCACTGTTCCTGCACTAGTGTAATTAACTTCCTTAGCTATGGAAATTGCATATTCAAATATTTTATTTTTTAATTCTTGGGAAATAGTCAAGCAAGGTGCTTCTTCAACTATCTTTTGAAATCTTCTTTGAAGTGAGCATTCACGTTCTCCTAAGTGCACTACATTACCGTATGTATCTGCTAAAAGTTGAACCTCAATGTGATGAACATCAGTGTAATACCTCTCAATAAATACTGAGTCATTATGAAAAAGTGATTCAGCCAAGCTCTGGGATTTGAAAAAGGCATCCTTCAATTCATCTTTACTTTTTGCTATATACATACCCTTTCCGCCACCACCTGCAGCGGGCTTTATCATTACCGGGTATCCGATTGAGACAGCAATTTGCTCTGCCTCCGCAATGTTATTGATAGCCCTGTTTATGCCAGGGATTATTGGAATATTTAACTTTTGTGCTATAGTTCGAGCTTCAAATTTATTGCCTAGCAATTTGATTACTTGGGCGCTGGGGCCAATAAAAACAATCCCAGCCTCTTCAACAGCTTTTGCGAATTCTTCTTTTTCAGATAAAAAACCATATCCGGGGTGTATTGCATCAACTTTTGCTTCTTTAGCTATTCTAATTATTTTATCAATATTCATATATGTATCTTTTGCAGAATTTCCTTCTAAAGGATAACTGTAATCTGCATATCTAACAAACATACTGTCCCGGTCGTCATCTGAATAAACTGCAACAGTAGAAATCTCCATTTCTCGCAGTGTTCTGAAAATTCTTACTGCAATTTCACCTCTATTAGCCACAAGTACTTTTTTTATCACTTAACATCCCTCATTTATTTAAAATATCAGTTGCTACTTTTTTAGTATTATCAATAAAACATTTATAAGTAAAATTAACCTTTCTCTTCCTTATGCAATCATTGGTGTAAGAATATTTTATACTGATAGAATTATTAGATTTACTAATAGCTTATTGAGTGTATCTGAAATACTATTCAGACAAATTTGATTCAACAAATATGGTTTAATTAAAAGGAGTAAATGGCTCAAATAAACTGGTATCTATTTTATCTTTTAAATTTTGTGTAAAATATTCTCTTCCAACTTATAAATATACAACATACCAATTAATATTGATTTACCTCATAAAAGTCTGTTCCGCATAGCTCCGCCCCTACGCATAGATATGAAACTATGTTACAGATAGACCATACAATGTTATATAAAATGCTGTTAACGTGACCCACCAGCGATTAGCAGCAATTAGCACTTTAAAATATTAGAAAAAGGTGATAGAAT
>JAEZUC010000178.1 GCA_023443515.1 Bacillota bacterium | reverse complement strand
GGCTAAGACATGTAATGGAGCCTGTAGATTTCTATTCCTCAGTAAAGAGCTGTGAAGAGAGTAATATTGGGGTTATGTTGGAGATAGGTGCAACAAACACTTTATGCAACATGGCTAAAAAAATAGTTACAAGAGAAGACTTGCTTATACTGTCTACCTTGAAAAGGGGAAGTTCAGATTGGCGCAGTTTTCAGGAAGCCATGAGCCAATTATACCTAAAAGGAATAAACATTAATTACCGGGCTTACGATGAGGGCTATACAAGGAAAAGAATAGCTTTGCCACTATACCCTTTCAATGGTAAGAAATACTGGGCAGTTTCTAAAGTGAATACAGGTGTACCTGAAACAGAAAAGATAAAAAATACTGTGCCCTATACAAGTGATTTACCCAGATGCTTTAAAGCATGTGAACTTTTCAGTATGGAAAAAGCTATTTTTACTTTTGAGCTTGAGAAGTCCGATACTATTTTAAAAGATCACGTTATAGCAGGATATCCTACCTTAGTTGGTGTAAGCTATTGGGATCTGGTATTGCAGGCGGCCATATATGCTATAGGCACACAAAATATATCATTAAGGGAAATTGTACAAAAATCAGAAATCAAGCTGGACAAAAGGACTACACTTAAAGGCCGGGTACAGCTTAACAGACAGGAAAACGGATATAGTTTTTCTGTAGAAAGTATTGATGAAGCAGGAGACCTAATTGAAAATTGTGTGGGTAAACTTCAAACTGATGTATCAGTAAGTACAGACAGCAAAAATATCGGATTATTGAAAAATAAAATGAAACTGGAAACTGTAAACTCAGACAAAATATATAGCAGCTTTTCATCAAAGAATATGGTTTACGGCCCTGCTTTCAGAAGCATAAAAACCATATGGACAGGTGATAGGGAATGTCTTTCACTGATTGAACTACCTAAAGAAGCAAATGAACTTTCAAATACCTTTAAATACAATCCATCTATTTTAGATGGGGCATTACAATCAGTTATTTGCGCTGTTCCTTCCGGAACTGCTTCTGATAGTGGCGTATATATACCTTTCTTTACAGAAGAGGTTCTATATTTTAAAGAGCTGAAAGACAGATGCTATAGTCATGTAAAATTTGTACCAAATACATCTAATGATGAAATAATAAAAGCTAATGTTGAAATACTTGACCCCAATGGTAATGTAATAGTTAGAGTAAAAAATTTCTGCTTAAAGAAAGTAAATACAAATAATAAAGTGTATTCGGATGATAGCAATATAAAACTTATGACAGCCGAATGGAAGGAAAAACCTGTAATCAAAAATACTAATAAAATAGAGGTGCCTGAAAATATAGTATTATTCAGGGATTTTAACAGTGAACATGAAATATTTGCAGAACAGATAAAGGCTTTGTCAATAAATATTGTACACGTTTATCCGGGAAGCAGGTATCAAAAGATTTCTGATTTAAAATATGTAGTTGATGTTGAAGATAAAGATAGTTTTGTTTTGCTATTTGATGAGTTAAAAGGTAGAAATTTTGATTTGTCAAATATAGTTCATTTATGGAATTATTCCAAGAAACATAATGCTATACCCGACTTGGAACAATTTGATAAGAGTCAGTATTTTAGTTCATATAGCCTATATTTTATTGTTCAGGGATTGAGTAAGCTACGGACAAGGTCAACTATAAGAATCATAAGCAGTAATTCAGTTGTATTTGAAGAAGACTATGTAGAACCTGAAAAATCAACTATACATGCTGTAGCAAATGTTATTAATCAAGAAAACATAGGTGTAAAATGCTTTAGTATTGATTCAGATGAAAACTTGAGTATTTATGAGGTTTTGTTAAATGAACTAAGTGACCCAACCCAAGAACTGGTAACCTACAGGAAAAACAGCAGGTGGATAAGGGATATAGTTAATATTAATAAAAAAGGTAAGTTTGATAATATCAACTTTAAAAGCCAGGGTACTTATGTTATTACAGGAGGCCTCGGGGGTGTGGGCAACGAAATTGCAAAGTTCATAGCAAAAAACTATAAAAGCAATATCGTATTAATTGGAAGAAGTAATGAAAAAACTGCAATTATTGATGACCTTAAAGCATATGGAGCAAAAGTCGCTTACTATAGGGCAGACGTAGCTGATGAAGTCAGCATGAGCCAGTGTATCAGCAGAATAGAGGCTGATTTTGGCGGTATAACAGGAGTTATTCATGCTGCCGGGATTGTGAAGGATTGTATTTCTGTAAATAGTTCCATCGAAGATGTAAAGGAAGTATTTGCACCGAAGGTTAAAGGAACATTGATTTTAGATAAACTGCTTCAGAAAGAAAAGCTGGATTTCATGATTCTATTTTCAGGAATGGTAAGCTTTTATCCAAACCGGGGACAGAGTGCATATGCTGGTGCAAATATGTTTATGGATTCCTTCGCATACAAGAGACAAATGGAACAGAAGGCAAGGACAATAGCTATAAACTGGTGGTTCTGGGGAGAGACAGGAATGGCAGCTAAACCTGAAATAATAGAGTCTTTGAAGAGTAGAAATTTAAGGCCTATTACAAATAAAGAAGGAATAGATGCTTTCCAAAGAATTTTGTCAACCGGAGCTGTACAGGTACTTATGAATAACGACAGTCAAGCACCCATAGAGGTTAAAGCTGTACAGCATAGTAAGCCACTGACGGATTCAGTTGCCAAAGGAATTTTGGTAAAAAAAGGTGAGAGTCGTGTTGGCTCACTAAAAACATTAACGAGTAAATATTTAATTGAGAAAATACATAAATTGATAGGCATTGTTATTGATGAAACAGATACCAATACAGCATTTTTAGATTTGAGCATCGATTCCATAACACTGATAAACTTAAGCAGTGAATTGGAAAAGGATGCCGGGATTATGCTATATCCAACGGTATTCTTTGAGTATAACAATGTGGAGAAATTATCAAATTATCTGCTGGAAGAATATAAGACAGAATTTGAAAAACTGTTAACTTCCGGCGTGGAAGCGGGAACAGAATCAGCTGAAATAGAGGAAAACAAAATCATAGTTAAAACTGGTGAAGAGCTTATATCTTGTGAAAGTAAATGTACACAGGAAGAATGTTGTGAAGATATGGAGAAAATGAAAGCCATTCTTATAACAAGGCCCGGAAGTTTTAATAATCTGGTTATAGATGAGACAAAAATGCCTGAGATAGGTCCCAAAGAAGTTCTTATAAGGGTAAGAGCAGCGGGCATAAATTTTTCAGATGTACTGACTGTACTTGGAAACTATCCTAACGCATTAAATACATACCCATATATATTAGGAAATGAGGTTTCAGGGATTGTTGAAAGAGTTGGTAAGGAAGTTTTGAGATTTAAAGTTGGGCAGGAGGTAATAGGACTTACAAAAGGTATCGGAGGCTTTGCTCAGTTTGTAAGTGTAGATGAAAGCACAGTATGGAAAAAACCGGAGTACATGAGTTTTTCACAAGGAGCTGCTTTGCCTATAGTATTTCTTACTGCATACCACTGCTTAAACTATTTGGGCAAAATAAAGGAAAGTGAAACTATATTAATAAGAGGCGCTGCCGGTGGAGTCGGACTCATGGCTATCGAGATAGCTAAAGCAGCAAAGGCTGTAATTATTGGTGCTGTTGGTTCGGATGAAAAAGCGGATTACTTAAAATCTATAGGAGTAGACTATACAGTAAATTATAGAAAAGAAAACGTAAATGAATTTGTAATGGAGGTAACAAACGGTAAAGGTGTAGACTTACTTTTAACATCTTCCTCCGGTGATGAAATTGAAGGCTTAATGAAATTGGTTGCACCTAATGGAAGATTTTTAGAGATGGGTATGGCTGGTCTAAGAGCAGCGCCTAAAATTGACTTAGGCATCTTTGTAGAGAACCAAAGCTTCTTCAGCATGGATCTAAAGAGACTTAGTAAAGTGATATTAGATAAGCATATAAATGCCATGGATAATATGTTAAAAAACAGAACCTTAAAGCCTATTAATGTATCTTCTTTTAAATATGAAGATATGAGAGATGCTTTCGTTTATATGGCATCCAGAAAAAATGTAGGTAAGGTAATCCTAACTTTCCCGGACATAAAACCATTGAGGGATAAGCAAATGGCAGAAACAAATGGCAGAAAGAGTTCCGGTAATTCTGATATAGCAGTAATAGGTATGTCAGGTGCTTTCCCGGGAGCAAAAAATCTAAAACAATATTGGGATAATTTATGTTCAGCGACTGATTCTATTGATAGTTTTCCTGAAAGCCGGAGAGCGTTATTACCTATAGATAAAGATTATGATTTAACCAGTATAAAGGGAGGCTTTCTAGAGGACATTGATAAATTTGATCCTTTGTTTTTTAACATATCTCCTGCTGAAGCAATAGTAATGGACCCTCAGCAAAGGTTATACATGCTAAAAGCCTGGGAAGCTGTAGAAAATGCGGGGTATGGTTATACCGGAACACTTCCGGTAAATACAGGTGTATTTGTCGGAGTTTCCAGAAGAGATTATCTGGACGTAATTGATAAAATACCTACCCAAGCTCAGGGATATTCAGTTACAGGAAATACACACTCTATGCTTGCCAGCAGAATATCCTATTGGTTAAATCTGAAAGGTCCCGCAATTGCAGTTGATACTGCGTGCTCATCTTCTTTAGTTGCGTTACACCTTGCTTGTGAAAGTATTGTAACAGGAGATTGTGATATGGCTATGGCTGGAGGTGTCAATCTTTTGATTACACCGGAAAGCTCCGGTGCCTTTAAGAGTATGAATGCACTTTCTACAAGATGTAAAACCTTTGATAAATCTGCTGATGGATTTGTTTCTTCGGAAGGTGTTGGAGTACTGTTACTGAAATCATTGGATAAAGCCATAGAAGATGGTGACATCATACATGCAGTTATAAAGGGTACAGCATTAAATAATGATGGTTTCTCAAATGGAATTACTGCACCTAATCCTGCTGCACAGGCAGAGGTAATAAAAAAGGCATTGGACAAGGCAAAAGTAGACCCTGAAACTATTTCATATATAGAAGCTCATGGTACAGGCACATTTATAGGGGACCCTATAGAGATAGAAGGCCTTAATAAAGTATATGATGGTATTTTAAATAAATCATCATGTCCCATAGGTTCAGTGAAGTCAAATATTGGACATGCAGAAGCAGCGGCAGGGGTAGCGAGTATAATAAAGGTTATACTTGCAATGAAAGAGAAAAAACTCCCTCCTTCAATACATTTTAAAGAAATGAACCCCATATTGAGCCTTCAAAATACTCCGTTCTTTGTAAATGATAAGCTAAGAACCTGGGATTCGGAAGTTGTCAGGGCAGGGGTAAGCTCTTTTGGCTTCAGTGGTACTAATGCACATATTATTATTGAGAGTGCAGACAATTATAGAAATGATAGTAACTATTCTGCAGAAGAACAGATTCCGCATTTATTCGTACTCTCAGCTACTAACAGAGTGTCTCTGAGAAGCTTTGCAAAAGCTTTTATAGAAATGATGGAAGACGGTGAGGAGCTTAATTTAAGTGATATATGTTATACAGCCGCTGTAGGTAAAAGGCAAATGGACAGTAGACTTGCGGAAGTTGTTTATTCAGTGGAGGATTTAAAGCAGAAGCTTCAACAGTATGTTGATGAAACTTCTGACCAAGTTATTTTAAAGAAAGATAAAAAAATAGCTTTCTATTTAAATTCATATAAAGGGGTTTTAGATATTGCCATCTTTAATGAAACTATGGAGGAATGCTGGCAAATTTTTAAGGAACTTAACTTAAAGATAAATGTAGAGGCGGAGGACGAATTGGAGCAACTCTTTAGAGCGTACTCCACTGGGAAAACTATGGAAAGTTTAGGCGTAGTGCCTTCATATGTGATAGCTTATGGAAAAGAAATAATAGCTGCGGTGGCTTTATCCGGTGGTATATCTATTAGGGATGCAATTATGATAGTTTTAAATAAAGGGGACAGAACCATAAATGTAAATGATGGGAACTATCCTGTGGTATCAATTATTGATAACAGGATTGTTACCGAGAATATAGAATTAGTACAATCATTTACACGTAGTGAGGAAATATCCGTTTTTGATAATATAATTGCAACCTATATTAATGAAAACAAAACTGATCGTATTGTACACTTAGGGGGAAACGAGAAAGAAATCAGTGAAATTGATTACAGTAAAGAATTCCCTGAGATTTTTAATAAGCTTATTAAATGTAATTTGGAAAGCAAGTTTGAATTTCTGATTTTAATAGCACAATTATTCAAGGCCGGTGTGACTATAAAATGGCAGTCACTTTATGCTTCCAAGAGGTATAAAAGAGTTAGTTTACCCCTATACCCCTTCCAATTGAAGTCATACTGGACGGAGGTTTCCAATGATTCTATCATTAAAGAGAAAAATCATAGTATAAGTTTTTATGATAATACTTGGCAGGAAGGGCCTATAACAGAAAAACAAAATATTGAAATTGAGGGTAGCTATATAATATTTGATGGTACTGACGGATTGTCTCAGCGCATAAGCAGACAATTATCATCGGCAGATATTAAAAGTATTACTGTTTATTTGGGCAAAAAATATTATGTGGGAGATAATTTTATTGAAATTAATGTTTTTGAAAAAGATCATTACTCACATTTATTTGATTATTTAAAAACAAAAAATGTGGATATTTCAGGCGTTATTTACATTCCCGGTATCACAGGTAAAGATGATGATATAAGTATCAATAATATCGAAGAAGATTTTTATGGCAACCTGAATGCATTATTTAATGTGATAAAGTCCCTTATCAGCAATAAACACACAAAAAAGATTGATTTTATTACTCTTACCTTTAATGCGGATAATATATATAACGAAAAGTTAAACATCTATCCTCATATGCAGTCTTTACAGGTATTAACTAAAGTGTTTTCCAATGAAGAAAAAGGTGTAAATTTTCTAAATCTGGATTTCGAAGCAAGTGCAGATATGGAGTTTATTGGTCGAACCGTAACAGATGAATTACTGACCGCAGATAGAAATATGGATGTATGTTATAGAAAAGGAATAAGATTTGTTAAAGATTTTGTAAAAATAAATGTTGAAGCCAGTAATAATGACTGCATAAAAAATATGGGAACGTATATTATAACTGGTGGCGGGTCTAATATAGGAATAAAAATTGCTGAGTTTGTGGTAAAGCAAGCTTCTGTTAGATTTGCATTTATCGGAAGGAGTAAGGAACCTTCAGAAAAATTAAATGATGCCATGGCTCAGATTGAAAAAACCGGCTCTAAGACTATGTACTTTAGTTGTGATATAGCTGATTTCACTGAATTAGAAAAAACGGTTAGCAAAATTGAAGCTAATCTCGGCGAAGTTAATGGTATATTCCATTGTGCAGGAATTAAGGATGATTCACTATTACAAAACAAAGAGTTTTCTGACTTCAAAAAAGTGCTTTCTCCAAAGGTTAAAGGCTTGTTTAATATTGAGAAAATATTTGGCAATAAGCCGATAGAATTTATACTTTTATTGTCATCGATTTCATCGTATTTCTGCAATCAGGGACAAGCAGATTACTCAGTGGCTAACTGCTTTTACAATAGTTATGCAAAGTCGGCTTTAAACAAGTCCCACAAAAGAGTTATTTCACTGTGTTTACCCTTTGTAAATGGAGGTGGAATGAAATCAACCGATGTAGTGTTGAAAAGAATGGAGAATTATGGCATATATCAGATAGAAATGAATGAAGTCATTGAAGCATTGGAGGTAGCTCTCTCATGTAAACACAACAGCACTTTCTGTGCTATGAAGTACACAGGCTCAGACCTTAAAATCATCCCCGGGGTTTACAGGAATAAAAGAAAGTGCTACAATAAAAATGGAAAAAGTGGAATTCCATGTAATAATATAAATAAAAATAGATGTGAAAATTTGTTGCATAATGCCGAAAATGCAGATAATTATAAAAACCATATTTTGTCGAAGGTAAGAGCTTTGATCTCAAGCCTTCTTATATTAGACCCTTTAGAAATGGATGATAGTGTTAACTTCGGAGATTATGGCATGGACTCTATGTTAATAAAAGAAGCAACAGTATTATTTGAGAGAGAATTTAATACTCAAATTGAATCAAGTATTTTTCTGGAGTATCCTAATGTAGCTGCATTATCCGGGTATTTATCAGAAAAACTTAGTCATAGGATATCTGAAATAGCTGAAATAACCACACCGCAAATAACCACAGAAGAAGAATTAAATAAAATAGAAGAAGTTAATAAAGCCGTAGTGCTAGAAAAAGCAGAATATAAAAATCAGGATTTTACTAATAATCCATTTAATAGCATTATTGATAAATTTGCAAAAGGTGACATTGATATAAACAGTGCATGTGAGCAAATAGTTGCTCAAATAGGTAAAAAGAGTATTTGGGAGGAGCTATAGTGGAACGGTTAGTAAAAGCCATACTTGAATTAGTAGAGAATAAGAGTATAGATTCAAAAACAGCATCATCCTTAATTGAAGAATTGAAGAATTCCTTCAGTGATATATATAAAACTGTCGTTCCGGAAGCCGGGCACAGGGAAATTGATAAAGAAGACGGAAAGATAGCAGTTATAGGAATGGCCTTAAGATTTCCGCAGGCAGATAACCCGGAAGTTTTTTGGGATAATTTGGAAAAAGGCAAAGATTGTATATCTGAATTTCCTTCAGAACGATGCCCTGTGGACACATTTTATAGCCCCGAGGGTAAAAGTCAAGGGATGAGCTACTCAAAATGGGGCGGTTTTATCAATGATGCAGACAAGTTTGCAACAGCTTTTTTCAAAATTGATAAAGCTGAAGCTGAATGTATAGATCCTCAACAAAGAGTATTCTTAGAAATTGCACTTGAAGCCTTTCATAGAGCGGGTTATTCAAAAAAGCAGCTTTCAAATTCAAGAACTTCTGTGATTGTAGGCGCCAGATCTAGTACCTACAATACCTCTGATGATGAATTTGGAACACCCAAAAAATTAACAGGAAACATAACTAATTTCATAGCTGCCAGAGTTTCAGACTTTTTTAATCTTAAAGGCTCTAGTTATGTCATTGATACCGCATGTTCCTCCTCGTTAGTAGCAATTCATAATGCATGCAATATGCTTAATAAAGGAGAATGCGATATGGCATTAGCCGGAGGTATTGATTTGAAACTTACTCCGGTGCCTTATCTTACCCTCAGCGATTCAAAAGCTCTTTCTATAGACGGAAAGTGTTACAGCTTTGACAAGCGTGCTGATGGCTTTGTACCGGGAGAAGGCGGTGGTGCAGTTCTATTAAAACCTCTGGAAAAGGCTCTGAAAGATGGGGATATAATATATGGAATAATTTCGGGTTCCAGTGTCAATAACGACGGTCATACAATGGGGATAACAACTCCCAATTACGACGGACAAAAAGATGTTTTAAGGCAAGCATATAAAAATGCCAAGATAGATCCATCTACCATATCATATGTTGAAGCTCACGGAACAGGTACATTAATAGGTGATCCTATCGAAATCAAAGCGTTGACGGAAATTTTCAGAGAATATACTGATAAAAAAGGTTATTGCGCTATAGGATCGGTAAAAACCAATATTGGACACTTAGATACTGCTTCCGGAGTAGCCGGTTTTATTAAAGTTATTCTTTCACTTTACAATAAAAAAATTGTTCCTACATTAAACTGTGAAATGCCTAACCCAAGGCTAAACTTTCTAAACTCACCCTTTTACCCGGTAACGTCGTTACAAAATTGGGAGCCTGTTGATAACATAAGGAGAGCTGCCATTAGTTCCTTTGGGTTTGGGGGGACAAATTGTCATATAGTTCTTGAAGAATACATTGAAAAGCAGAAAACAGATACTGAAGCTATAAAAGCAGAACAAGTCTTAATGCTTTCTGCTGAAAATGTATCAAATCTTCAAAAATTAGCATACCTCTATAGAACTGTACTAGAAAATAAAAGTTCAATAAATTTACAAAACTTTTTATATACAGCTAATACGGCTAGAGAAATGTTAGCCTACAGGACAGCATTATGTGTCCGGGATAAACAGGATACCATAGATAAACTTAAACTGGTAGAAACCAATGAAATTGAGGGAGTCAACAAACTTAAATATACAAGCGAAAACAGCTTTTCTAAGGCATCGGTTGCTATGGTTTTTCCGGGACAGGGATCACATTATATAGGCATGGCAGAAAAGCTGTATCATCAAATACCTGTATTTAAGAAAGCCTTTGATGCATGTAATGCCATTGCAAGTGAAATTTTGGACAGACCCTTAATAGATATAATATACCAAAAAGAGAATGAAGAGCTTTTAAACCAGACATGTTATACGCAGCCTGCTTTGTTCTCTATATGTTATTCCTTAGCGCAAGTATGGATAAAGAGCGGTATCAGACCTAAGGCTGTTATTGGACATAGTGTAGGTGAATACGTTGCTGCATGTATATCCGGTATATTAACCTTAGAAGATGCAATAAAGTTAATTTGTATAAGAGGTAATCTTATTCAAAGCCTTCCCTTAAATGGCGGGATGATTGTAATTTTTTTGCCACACCATAAGGTTTTAGAGCTAATCCATGAATTATCAGCTGACGAACAAAACTCTATTTCGATAGCTGCTATTAACAGTCCGTCAAATACTGTAATTTCATGTGAACTAAAACTTATAAATAAATTAATAAATCTACTCTCCGGAAGAGGAATAAGATATACGAAACTGGCTGTTTCTCATGCCTTTCATTCAATTCTTATGAACCCTATTGTTGAAGAGTTTGGAAAAGTCTTAGGTAACGTGTCTTTTAATACTTTACAAATACCGTTGGTTCAAAATGTTACGGGAAAACTCATAAAAAAAGGTACATTAGATAAAGAATACTGGCAAAATCATCTAATGCAAACTGTAATGTTTGAAAAAAGTATAAATACAGCTACAGAAAATGGAATTAATATATTCCTTGAAGTGGGGCCTGGCACAACTGCTTCGAGTATGATTAAAGATATATTAAAAGGAAGAGACGGAATTAGAATAATAACTTCTTTAAATAAAAATAAAGAAGATTTAAGTTCTATAAACAGTGCAGTGGCAGAATTATTTACGTTAGGGTTAAATCCGGATTATAGTATTTTTAGGGCTAAAAAACCCAAAACTGAATTGGTTCCGGTGTGTCCTCTCGAAAGGGAAAAATGTTGGATTGAGCAATATAAAGGGAAAGAATGCCCGAAGGTCTCTTTACAGGATGAAGATGTAGTTGAGATAATAAATGAATTTAATCCTGTTGTCAGGGATCATGTAGTCAACGGGGTAAAGGTTTTTCCAGGGGTTGCATTATGGGAAGTTGTAATCAGAAATACTGCTAAAAAATTCGGAAAGAACGTTGCAGCTTTAAAACAAATTAAACATATTACTCAGCTTGAACTGAAAGATGGAAATAGCCTTAAAATTAAAATTATATATGAAGGCATTGATAATCCCGGTTTTAAAGTTATGTACAAATCTGACAATAAAAATGATTGGAAGTTATGTGCCGGGGGAAGTATAGAATTTGGAGACAGTTATAGTGGTGACAGGATAGACCTCAATAATTTGATTGATAACCTTCGGAAATCACCTGTATCCGTTGATGAGTTATATGGCAAATTTAATAGCAAAGGTGTAGTTTACGGAAGAACCTTCAGAAGTATAGAACAGCTGTGGGCAAATGAAGATAGTGTTATTGCTAAATTGAAATTATCGGAAGCAGAAGAATTAGTAAGTAATAATAACCTTTATTATCCAAACTTTGTGGATGGAGCTTTACAATCGGTAATAGGGCTGAAGGAAAAAGAGGAATCAAAAAATGATACTTTTATACCATTCCTTGTAAATAAAGTTTCCATACAAGGTTCACTTCAGTCGGAAGGGTATAGCTATTTAAAGATTACCAGAAATAGTAAAGAGGTAATAACTGCTGATATTCAAATTACGGATACTGAAGGAAATGTAAAGATAACTATACAAGGTCATTCATTCAAAAAATTAAATACCAATATAAATATGCATTCAAAAGATAAGTCAAAAAGGAATGGCTATTTTTATATTCCTAAATTTGTGGAAAAAGAATGCTCTGTATCTGGCAATAGTAATGAATTTTCTGTATTAATTCTTAGTAACCATGACAGTTTTTTTGATGGTATTGTAAAACATCTCAAAGAACTGAATTTTAATACCATACGCTGTATAAAAGGAAAAGAGTTCAGGAGAATTGATAAAGATACAATAGAAATGGACTTTAATACTACGGATAATTTTAACAGTATGTTTAACAGTATGTATTCTGAGGGAGTACAAACTATTAAAATTATCAACTTTCTGCCTAAGACTAATATTGATTATTTCAGCAGAGAAAGAGATGGGTATTACAGGAGTTCAGAGGAAACAGTAACAGATTTTGTAAGTTTATTGAAAGCTATAGAAACCAATAAAACTTTAAAAGTTTCAAAAATATTGACGGTGTCAACAGATTGTCTCAATAAGAATAATTTATTTGAAACATTTAAAGCAGTCATTTCCGGGTTTGTTAAAACCGCAGCTAAAGAATATCCCAATATAAAAATGAGTCTTTTAAATACGGACACATGTACCACAAGTAGTCTGTGGCTTATTATAGATGAATTAAAAAGCGAAAGTAATGATTTGGTTGTCAAATATAAAAACCAAAAAAGATTTATTCAGACCATAGAGCAGATTAGCTCACAGCCTGCTACATCAGCAATGGGCAAAATAAAAAAAGAAGGCACCTATCTGATTACCGGGGGGCTTAATGGTTTAGGCTTTAGTATTGCCCAGATTATTTCTCAGAAATACGGAGCTGATCTGATACTTGTAGGAAAATCAGAATTCCCGGATAGAAAAGAATGGGATTCCTACTTACAAGGAACTTATGCAGATGATAATTTTTCAAATAAGATAAAAGCTATCAAGACGATGGAGGCAAATGGCTCCAAGGTAAGGATTTTTAATGTAGATGTGACTTACAGGTATGAAGTTGAAACCCTATTCGACCATTTGGGGGATAATCCCAAAATAGATGGCATATTCCATTTAGCCGGAGTTATAAGAGATTCTCTTATAAGGAATAAGAACGCTGAAGATGTAAATAAAGTATTGTCACCGAAGATTCAAGGAAGTGTAAATATTGTAGAAACATTTAAAAGGGTCAACCCTTCATTTATAGTGTTTTTCTCAAGTATTGCATCTTTCTTCGGGAGTATAGGACAAAGTGATTATGCCGCAGCAAATAGTTTTATGGATGATTATGCTGATTTTATTAGTAAAAACCTTGGAATACCGGCTATATCTATTAATTGGACTTTGTGGGATGCAGTAGGCATGGGAGTACGTAGTGGACAGGCTGACGCTAAAAAAAGTATTGGAATGCAACCTTTTAATATAGAAGACGGATATGAGGCTTTAGAAGAAATTTTAGGGCTTAATGTTAGCCAGGTTATTGCACTTAATAATTCTATTGAAGAAATGGCTTTACCAACTGTTACACCATCACAAGAAATCAAAAATTACCCACAAGAATCTCTAAAGGAAACCCAAGTACATGAAATAGATTATGTTGACCTAGAGTTTGTTATTGAAGATGAATTGATTTCAAAAATATCAGAAATATTAGATATAAGTAAGAAAGATATAAATATTGATGTTAATTTTATGGAATTAGGGTTAGATTCCATATCAATTGTTGATTTTACAAGCTGGGTTGCTGATAGAATAAAAGCTGAACTTTACCCTACATTATTATTCGAATATTCAACAATAAAGGATTTTTCGCAATATTTAGTCAGTAATCATGCTGATTGCTTTAAGAATCTTATTAACGAGACAAAAGAAATAAAAACCAGCATTGAAGTAATAGAAGCAGTTAAAGAAGAACAGGAAACAAAGAGCATACAAACGGATAGACCAAAGCCAGACCAAAATCAACAGCAACAGAATAATGCTGTTGCCATTATCGGGTTTGCAGGGATGTTTCCGGGAGCTAAAAATGTAGATGAGTACTGGGAAATTTTAAAGAATGGCGTCAATTCAGTTACTGCACTCACTGAGGAAAAATTCATACAAGGCAATAAGGATTCTGATATTTGGGGCGGATTTTTACAAAACGCAGAATACTTTGAGCCATTATTTTTTAATGTTTCTCCAAAAGAAGCAATTTTTCTTGACCCACAGCAGAGATTGTTTCTGGAAACAGCATGGAATACGCTGGATATGGCTGGGTATAGCTCAAAGAGGCTAAATAATCAGACTGTTGGAGTATATGTCGGAGCCAGTCAGGTTGAATACAAAAAATTATGTGAGAATAGCGGAATTACAAGTCCTTATATGGGATTAGGAAACTCATTGTGTGTCATTGCAAATAGAGTTTCTTACCTGTTAAACCTCAAGGGGCCCAGTTTAACTGTTGATTCTGCATGTTCATCGTCTTTAGTAGCTTTAGACATAGCATATAATGCTATTGTTAATAAACAGGTAGACATGGCTATTGCAGGTGGAGTTCAGCTTTATTTTTCCACAGATACTTTTGAAGTTTTTAAAGCAGCAGGAATGTTAGCTAAGGATGGTAAATGCAAAACCTTTGATGAAAAAGCTGACGGTTATGTAAGAGGAGAAGGTGTTGGTGCAGTTCTGTTAAAGCCATTAAACAGGGCTATAGAGGACGGGGATAACATATATGCTGTCATTAATGGCATAGCTGTAAATCACGATGGCAATGATAAAGTAGGTATTAGTGCACCAAACCCTAACGCTCAAAAACAAGTCATTTTAGAGGCTATTAAGAGAGCGGATATTAACCCTCAGGACATAAGTCACGTTGAGGCTCATGGTACGGGTACAGCTTTGGGAGACCCGGTTGAAATTAAGGCCCTGACCCAAGCATATAGGGAGTATACTGACAAAAATTCATTTTGTGCCATAAGTACGGCAAAGTCAATAATAGGGCATTTAGAATCTTCATCAGGAATAGCCGGATTAATAAAGACAGTTTTGATGTTCAAAAATAAGATGCTTCCGCCCACTATAAATTTTAATAAGATAAATCCTCATATACCTTTTAATTCTACACCATTTTATATAAATGATAAGCTGCGTCCTTGGGACAGAGGGGGAAAAAAGAAATATGCTTCAGTGAGCTCCTTTGGCTTTGGGGGAACAAATTGTCACGTAATATTAAGTGATTACGAAACTATAAGTAGAGACGAAAGAGATACGGTAAGCAGTACAAATGTACTTGCTATTTCAGCAAAGACCTTATCTTCTTTAAATGCAATCATCAGGGATTTAGAAGAGTATATTGATAAAAATCCTTACACAAAGTTGAAGGATCTCTGTTTTTCAATGAATACAGGCAGAGATTCATTTGACTATAAGGCTTGTTTTGTGGCTGATTCTATCTCTAGTCTGAGAGAAAAATTAAAGTCTGTAGCGACTAAGGGTGTTGAAAATTCCCCTAAGTCCGGTGAGGTATTTTATCATTTAAATACCGGCAAGTCTTCCAGATTTGCCGTAGTATTAGGAAATACTACAAAGATTGATATGGATTTATTGCTGAATATAAAAAAATCCGATAATCTCAATCTTTTGAATGAATTAAACAAAATAGCCGTTAATTTTTCAGGTGATAGCCTTGAGAAAATTATAGAAAAGAAAAACTATCATTCTGCAGTCAGAATTATGTCCTTTATTTCAACCTATGTAATCATTAAGACTCTAAAGGTGTTAGGTTTGGAACCCTCTGTTTATGTAACTGCAAAATCTCAGTTAATGCTTGCTGCAGTACTAACAGACATGGTTTCTTTGGAGACTGCTTTAGAAGCATTGATTAAAGATGACAGTATTTCGATGGAGATTGGTTCCAAAAAAATAAGGGTTATTGAGGACAGAGATATTGATAGAAATGAAGTAGTTCATTCTCTTTTAAGTGAAGCAAGAGTCGATAAAGTTTTTGCCATAGGATGGAGAAATACTGCTTCGGATGATTACCAAGTAATGGATATTACATCACTTTCAATACCTGAAACCTTAGCTAGAGCATATTTATCTGGTTTAGAACCGGACTGGATAAAATATTATCAGGGAGATAAATATAATCGATTAATTCTTCCTATGTATCCTTTCGAAAGAAAAAGATATTGCATTGATAGTGTTATGGAAGCTAATAACAATGTTACAAATAATGATGTTTTGATTAAGAAGGAACCCGTAAAAAAGAAAAATGAAAATAGTAACAAATTAATCAAAGCTGAGCAAACAAATCAGACAGATAAACCCAACAGCCTGTTCAGATATACATGGAAGAAAGCTGAAGAAGTGACTATGGGTGACTATGAATTAAAGAATAAAAAGATTATTGTTTTCGGTAATAGAGAAAATGAAAGTAAAGCCTTTTTGGAGGCATTGGCAAAAAATAACCTGGAGTGTATCCTTGTTGAGGCATCGGACAGCTTTAGGGAGATAACATCAGCCTATTACCAATTGAATCCTATGGTGGAGGACAATTATACTCAGCTGTTTGAAGCTGTTCTAAAGGGCAATTCCCAGGAAGTATTAATTGTGCATATGTGGAATGTTTCTCACAATATTTCAACCTTAGTTGAAAATACTGAAGAAATAGAAAAGCATCTTTCATTAGGACTGTATTCAATATTCTTTATTGGGAAAGCAATTCACAGATATGAAACAGATATCAGACTCTTATTTGTTACTGATTGTACACATAATTTATTTAAGGAAAAGAATGTTTTATCTGCAATAAAATATTCTTCCTGTATTGGTTTGGAGAGTTTGACTAAAGAAAATCAGAGGATAAAAGCTAAGTCCTTAGATATTGACGGACAGGAAAATGATAGTGATTTTATAGCAAACTATATCTTCCATGAACTCAAGACTTCAGATTTCGCACCGGAGCAGATATGCTGCAGCGGAGGAATTAAGTATGTAAGACAATTGGAGAAGATACAGGATATCTTACCTGGTTCTCATGAGGAAATAGCGGAAAGCTTCAAAGTTATAATGATAGTTGGCGGAGCTTCAGGGTTAGGATTGAGGCTAGCTAAATATTACTTACAAAAATACCACTGTAAGATTATTATTGTTGGCAGAACTGAACTATCTAACAGTGATTACTCACAGGAAGCTAAAAAAAGGTCAGAAGAGCTGTCCGGATTAGTGGAAGCCGGTTATAGTGTTGAATATATTTGTACCGATGTTACATCTTATGAAGCTGTGGAACAATTATCCGAGCACATCAGGTTAAAATTCGGGGAATTAGACGGGATAATTAACTGTGCTGGAGTAATTGAGGACGCGTTAGTAGTAAATAAGGATTTTAAATCCTTTAAGAAAGTAATATCACCTAAGATATTTGGTAGCTATATTTTAGACAAGCTTGTTCCTGTAAAAAAATCAGGGTTCTTTATTATGATGTCCTCATTGGCATCTGTAGAAGGGAATCCCGGTCAGATAGATTATTCTGCGGCAAATGCTTTTATGGACTATTATGCTTTTGTTGGAGACAAAGAAGTTAGAAAAGTATCAATCAATCTTCCTTTTGTACTCGATGGAGGCATGAAGGTTGATAGTAAATACATAAAACTGATTAGTCAGAAGGGATTGGGCCCTATAAAATCCCAAGAAGTTATACAGGCTATAAATACTATTTTACCGAATTTAAATATAAATAATGCGGCTGTTCTCCCTGCAAATAATGCAAATAAAGATAGCAATCATATAAAAGGATTTTTAAAAACAACCCTATCAAAGCTGTTATTTATAGAAGAGGAACAAATTGATATAAACTTGGATTTTAGTAATTTCGGACTTGATTCTCTGATAATAGGAGATACGGTAAAAGCAATAGAAGACTATTTAGGGGAGGCAATACCTCACTCAGTGTTTATGGAACATTCAAGTATAAACAAATTAACCGAATATTTATGTAAAACTCATAAAGGTAAGATGAGTTTTTTGCCAAAAACACAAGGCAATAAAATTGCTAAACCTGACATAAAACAGCTTAGAATGAATATTTTAAGGGATGTATCTAATGGAGCAATGGACAGAGCAGCGGGTTTAGAGGCATTATTAAATTTAGAAGGGAGGGGTAATGTTGCAACAGAAAATTGATAACATATTAAAAGGGCTTGAGTCTGGGCAGATAACCCCTGAGGATGCATACGCATATATCTATGAAAACAAAAAATATAAAGATACAGAGAAATCACAAAACAATAAGGATATAGCTATAATAGGATTCGCATGCCGTTTTCCGGATGCAGAATCAAGTGATAAGCTATGGTTAAATATTACAAATGGTTCTTCTGCTATAAAAGATATACCGGAAGATCGCTGGAATCTCGATGATGAGCTTAAAAAGAGAGGGGTTAAACCTTTTGCTTCCATGTGCAGATATGGAGGCTTTATTGAGGGTATAGATTTATTTGATGCTGACTTTTTTGAAATTACTGAAGAAGAAGCTGTTGCAATGGACCCACAGCAGAGACTGTTACTTGAAACTGTAATGGAGGGAATTGAATATTCAGGATATAGCCGTGAAGGGTTATGGGGAAGCAGAACGGGTATATTTATCGGGGCAAGAGGTGGGAATTATAAACAAGGGTTTAATAATAACTACCAAAATCCCCGTGCTGCCTTAACAGGAACATTAGGAAATTTTAATTCGGCAAGAATATCTAATTTTTTTAATTTCAAAGGACCAAGCCTAGTATTTGACACAGCATGTTCTTCATCCTTAGTAAGCACTCATTATGCTTGTAAAAGTATTTTAAACGATGAATGTGACATGGCTGTGGCGGGAGGGGTACACTTATGTATAAATGCAGATACCTTCATATCGCTGAATCTAATGCCCAGATCATTAGCAAGTAATGGAATAAGTTATACCTTCGATAAGAGAGCAGACGGATTTGTACCCGGTGAAGGGGTAGGAGTAGTTATACTAAAACCCTTAACAAAAGCAATTGAAGATGGAGACACAGTATATGCAGTAATCAAAGGTTCTGCTGTTAATAACGACGGTAACACTATAGGGGTAACTACCCCGGATTTGGATGCTCAGCAGGAAGTTGTCGAGATGGCACTAAAAGATGCATCGATAGATGCATCTACAATTTCATATATAGAGGCCCATGGTACAGGTACTATGATTGGAGATCCAATAGAAATAAGAGCTATAGATAAAGCTTTCAACAAGTATACAGACAGTAAATCATTTTGTGCCTTAGGAACGGTTAAAACTAATATAGGACATCTTGATACGGCGGCGGGAATTGCAAGTATCATTAAAGTTGTCCTGTCTTTGTATAATAAGAAAATACCACCTACACTAAATATAGAAATGCCAAATCCAAGAATAAATTTTGTAGATTCACCATTCTATCCTGCGGCATATTTGGCAGACTGGAAACAGATAGGAGGAGTCAGAAGGGCTGGAATAAGCTCCTTTGGCTTTGGTGGTACAAATTGTCATATGATTTTGGAAGAAGCCCCCGCTGAGGTAAAGTCTACAGAAGAATATGAAGACAGACGGGAGCAAATGTTTCTTTTGTCGGCTAAATCCCAAGAGGCTCTTAAAAAATTAGCTGCAAATTATTCAGTATATTTATCCAAGAACACCCAGC
>JAEZUC010000149.1 GCA_023443515.1 Bacillota bacterium | reverse complement strand
ATACATACAAACAGAAGAGTGATTCCGAATTTCAACATGGATAATCCCTTTTGGGATAAGCTGTTTACATATCTGGGAATATCAGCTCGTTCCACAAGGTCTATATGACAGTCACTGCACTTAGTATAACCTTTTTCATATTCTACTTTGCATTTTGGACAAATCATTATTGTAACCTCCTATAATGCTATATTTCTATGGAAGAGATAAGGTCTGCTTTTCTGCTTTCATTATCGGAGAGTTTTTTCTTTAATTCCTTTCTATTGGTCTCAAGAATTCTCAATGTTTTATTTATTTTATCCATGAGGTTTCTTAGATTTTCAGCATCACTTCGTATCCTGTCTCTTACTCTTAAATCCGTGAAAATATTGTCAAACCAAAAATCAACAGCCCTAGTAGTAGAATCTATTTCAGATGAAAGGTATGATGCATGTAGATTTACATCCTGTAATTCATTCTCAAAAGCCTTAACTTGGGAGTTTAATATATTGAAATTTCTTTGTGCTTCTTCAATGTGGTTATATTTTGCAGTGTGAGTTAAAATTCCTCCATCCAGCCATACATCGAGCGTAGCCAGGTCTTCTGCTTTATTAAGATGCTCCATGGCGTTATTAGCCGTATTCAACACATTGTTGCCTGCCCTGATAGCTTCCTCGGCCTCAACTATCTGCCCGGAAAGGAATTCGTGCTCTTGCTCAATTTCCATGTACGTTTTGTATGATTCGGCTGAAATATTGTTTTTTATTGATTCCTCACGTTTTGCCAATTCAGTCTCTACTGTTTGTTTCAATTCGTAAAGTTCAGACAGCCTTACATTTAGTTCTGATTCTTGTTTGTGCAATTCGTTTACATTTTCGGTAGCCCTGTCATACTCCAGTTTTGCAGAAAGCATTTCTTGGGTTTCCTTATTCATTTTACCTTCGTATCTCCCAAGAAGCTTTCGCAGAGAATTTGCCAGGGAATCCTTCTTAATATTCTCTACATCCAGAGATTCAGCTTCAAATTTACGGAGAAGAGTATTCACGTTGGCTTTAGCCTCAGATATTTTTCCACGAAGATTTTTCATTTTATGTTCCAGAACAGGAAGCACTTCGAGACGGTCTTTTATTTGCTGTAATTGTTTGTTATCCATTTTGATCCCCCGTTTTATAAAATATTTTGTATACAAAACAATATTCTCAAGTATCAGGTAATATGTATAGGTGGTTTTCCGGTTATATATATTATTCTATTCAATACGTTTTCGTTTTTCTTAGAATAATTATTGTCATTCAATATGCTAAGACTGGTTCCATAGTCTATAAGGCCTCTTGATATAATAGTACCTTTTCGTATGAGAATACCGTCAACCTTTAATATGTTTTTCCAGAACTGTTTTGATCCTGCTACATCTATCTCCTTGCCGTTTTTTAACTTCAAAACATAGTGAAGGTCAACCTTTGAAATAGATCTTTTATTATATGTACAGTAAACCTCAGCATTATTAATATCCTTCCAGCTATATGTCCGGGTATTATGTAAAAAGCCTTCACCTGTTATTATCTCATTCTCACTTACTTTTGTATATGTGGAAAACAGCTGAGTAACTATTATTAAGAAAATAACAGAAATAATCAGAAAGACTTTCTTAATACCCAGTTTTGTTATAGCTTTGTATATAAAAGCAGGATAATAACCCGTTTCTTCATTGGAAATAATTATTAAAAATATAACAAAGCCATACAAAACAAATACCCATTTCAAAAAGGCCGGACCGACAAACAGTAAATCTTTTGTTGACATAAATGCTTTTTGCTGAATAAAAATAACAAGATTATAAAGCAATAATAAAATCAAAGAAATAGGTGCACCCGTAAAAACACATTTTAACACAAAGCTTATTTTTTCTGCAGTATCCATGAAAACCTCAATAAATTATAAAATATTTCCCATTCATTATATAATCTGGAAAAGTTGTAGTCAAATATAAACATGCAAAATTCTACCTTGATTGTTTTGTACTGAGTTGCTATAATACCTTTATATATGTGGTTTTGAAATTATAATCCAATTGCAATGATGGAGAAAAGTAAGCGAGAGACGGATATTCCAGAGAGAAGGTATCATTGGCTGAAAGTACCTTTATTATACGGCTTGCCCAAGTTCCCTCCGAAGTTGCAGCTTTGAACGGTGATATTATGTTTATCATATGTAGAGGCTGCCGGTTAAAACCGTTATATTTGAAAAAGAGTCCGGGTAAGCTTATCCGGGAATCTGGGTGGTACCGCGAAAATATCCTTCGTCCCTTTATTGGGGTGGAGGTTTTTTATTTTGTGACCGTTAGTAATGAAAGGAGATAATAGAAGTGATTGAAAAAATCAGTAAGTTAAGAGATACTGCTATCGGCAGAATCAAGGAAGCCGTCAACAGCACAGAGGTAGAAGACCTCAGAGTAAAGCTGCTGGGTAAAAAAGGTGAATTGACTGAAATGCTAAAGGACCTCAAGAATATGGATATTGAGGAAAGAAAGCAGTTCGGACAGGAAGCTAATGCATTGAAAAACGAATTGACTGAGATAATTGAAGCAAAATTCAAGGAGCTTAGTGCAAATGATGTAAAGAAGTCTTTATCAAGCGGGTCAAACTTTGATATTTCTTTACCCGGTACTAACTTTAAACTTGGTTCTCTGCACCCTGTAACTATTGTACAAAAGGAAATAGAAAGAATATTTACCGGAATGGGCTTCAATATAGTTGATGGTCCTGAGGCAGAAGAAGAATTCTTCAATTTTGAAGCATTAAATATACCAAAACATCATCCTGCTAGAGACATGCAGGACACATACTGGTTGGAAAACGGTTCTTTGCTGAGAACACATACATCTCCATGCCAGGTCAGAGCAATGCAAAAGTACGGAGCACCTCTCAAGGTAATTGCACCGGGAAGATGTTTCAGAAATGAAAGCACTGATGCTTCTCACGAAAATACCTTCTTCCAGCTGGAAGGAATGATGATTGACAAAAACGTGTCAATTGCAAACCTCATTTATGTAATGAAGCTGCTTTTGTCGGAGGTATTCCAGAGAGACGTTAAAATCAGGCTTAGACCGGGCTTTTTTCCATTCGTCGAACCGGGCTTTGAGCTTGATTTGAACTGTATGATCTGTGGCGGAAAAGGCTGTCCTACCTGTAAGCATTCTGGATGGATAGAATTACTGCCTTGTGGAATGGTTCATCCCAATGTACTCCGCTACGGTGGCATAGACCCTGAAGAATATACAGGTTTTGCATTCGGACTTGGACTTACAAGACTTGCAATGATGAAGTATGGAATAAGCGATATCCGTGTTCTTAATTCAGGTGATTTAAGAGCTATGGAACAATTTTCTGTAAGATAGGAGGGAAAAAGGTTGAAAATATCATTAAACTGGATTAAAGATTATGTTGATTTAGAAGGCATTGATATAAAGGAATTGTGGTACAGGTTTACCATGTCCACAGCTGAGGTTGAAGATGTAGAGTTTGTCGGACAGGATATTAAGAACGTAGTTGTGGCTAAGGTTTTAAGCGTAGCTCCCCATCCTGAATCCAAAAAGCTTAAAATTACTCAGGTAGATTCCGGAGACGGTATAATTCAGATTGTTTGCGGAGCGCCTAATGTAACCGAAGGAATCTTAGTGCCTTTGGTAAAAATCGGAGGTTCTGTAAATAATATACCCAAAATAGGGAAAGCGAAGCTTGTGGGTGTTGAAAGTTTTGGTATGCTGTGTTCTGCTTCAGAGTTAGGAATCAGTGATGATCACAGTGGGTTATTGGTTCTGGAGGGTGATTATGCACCGGGAACAGATATAAAATCAATAATAGATATTGATGATGTAATTATTGAGATTGACAATAAGTCACTTACAAACAGACCTGACCTCTGGGGACATTATGGGATTGCCCGTGAAATCGCAGCCATATACGGCAGAGAACTAAAACCAATGAACCTTGACAGTCTGGAAGGCTCCGAGGATAAGGCAAAACTGGATATAAGTGTTGAAGATACAGAGAAATGTCTCAGGTATTCAGGACTCAAAATAGACGGTGTAAAAAAACTGGAAACTCCTCTGAAGATGAAAGTAAGGCTTTTCTACTGTGGAATGAGGTCAATATCTCCGCTGGTTGATTTAACCAACTACCTTATGCTTGAAATGGGACAGCCTATGCATGCATTTGACAGCAGACAGGTGGAAAGCGGTATTGTTGTACGTTCTACAAAAGAACCAACAATGTTCAAGACTCTTGACGGAGTTGAGAGAAAGCTACCTGAGGATGTACTGCTTATTTGTACAAAAGAACGTCCTGTTGCAATAGCAGGAATAATGGGTGGAGAAAATTCAGAGGTTCTGGAGGATACCACTTCTATACTGCTGGAGTCAGCTGGCTTTGAGGGTTCATCTACCAGAAAAAGCTCAACAAAAATAGGACTTCGTACAGAAGCCAGTGCAAGGTACGAAAAAATGCTTGACCCCAATATGACAGTTCAGGCAATTCAAAGGTTTGTAAAACTCCTTCGTGATATGCAGCCTGACATACAGTTTGCATCAGCCCTTACAGATGTTTACTGCAATAAGCTTGAACCAATTGATATAGAAATAACAAAGCCATATATTGACAAATACATCGGAAACACCCTGACAACTGAAAAAATGGTTGAAATATTACGTTCACTGGAATTCAAGGTTGATGTGGAGGGTGACAATTTCAAAATTAAGGTTCCTACCTTCAGAGCAACAAAGGATATAACAATGAAGGTGGACATAATAGAAGAAATAACAAGAGTGTTCGGTTATGATAACATACAGCCTCAGACACTGGATATAGCGTTAAAGCCACTGCAGTATAACGAAGAGAGACTTTTTGACCACAAGGTGAAGGAACTTCTTTCTGAAAGATTTGGTGCTTCTGAAGTTAACAGTTATATTTGGTATGACAATACTTTCAATTCAAAAGCGGGTATTGAAACTAATGCGCAGGTAAAGGTTCTGAATCCGCAGGCTCAGGATTCCAATACCTTGAGAGACAGTATGGTTCCTGGTATGCTTGCTTTTGCTGAAAAAAATGAAAAGACATACGACGATTTTTCATTATTTGAAATTGGTAGTGTATTCAATGCTTCAACCCCAAAAGAAAAATGCCAACAGCACAAGAATTTATGTGTTTTGATCGCCAGCAAGATTAAAAGCGAAGATGAACTATTCTATGAGTTAAAAGGTATACTTTCATTTATTGCCAAAACTGTAAAAAATATTGACTTGGAATTTACATCCTGCACAAAAGGGCAAAACTGGGTTCATCCTATGAAGTCAGTTGATGTAAGCTTCAACGGGAATTTGATGGGATATATCTCAGTAGTTCACCCGATGATTAAGAAAAACATTGGAAAGAAGCTGAACATTGCAGTGTTTGAGATAAATAGGGATGTTCTCCAAAGTATTGAACAAAAACTGGTTAAATACAAGGAACCATCCAAATATCCGGAAGTTCTGCTTGACTACAGCTTCCTGGTTGATAATGGTGTTACATTTGACAAGCTGACCCAGGATATCAGAGGCTTCAAGTCAAAGGTACTAAACTGTTTTGAATTTGTTACTATATACAATGGTAAAGGCTTGCCGGAAGGAAAGAAGAGCATGACTTTCAGATTTGTAATCGGTTCAGCTGAAAAAACTCTTTCCAGTGAGGATATAAATGAATTTGCAAACAGCCTGCTGAATTATATGGCGGGAATTGGTTACACTCTCAGATAAGGATGTAGTTTTTTACTGATTTTGATTTAAGAAAAATAAAGCACATTAGCGAAAAAACCTATTTACATTGGTTTCCGGCTAATGTGCTTGTTTTTTATTTACACATTTATTGATTTTTTAACTGATTCTCATAGGCTTCAATCATTCTCTTTACCATCTGTCCACCAATAGGGCCACCTTCAGACCCGTTCTGTCTTGCTGTTAAATCTCCCTTGTAGTGGTCATTATTTTCTTTGGTAAACTGTGTCCTGCCGATTTCAGCGGCACATTCCATCTTGAATCTGGTAAGAGCTTCTCTGCTGTCTTCCACAAGTGGTGTTTTAGGTCTAGACATAATAATTCTCCTTTTGTTCATATTATTAACGAAAAACATTCCGTTTAAATGTATTTTTATCAACAATGTCGATTTTGTTACATGTAAATATTACTCGAATTGGTTCTAAGAACATTTTTACTTCATCACAAAAAAAGGAAATAAAACTTTTATTTGCTAGTGCCAAATGATATACTAGTAAAGATAAAATTTTTTAGCAAAAAAGAGCAATTTTAGGAGGATACTTATGGAAAGAGTAACATTTGACAGCTCCAAAGCTTCCGGCTTTGTAAGCGAATACGAGATTAATTATTTTGAAGGCTACGTTGAAAAGGCACACAAAATGCTTCACGAGAAAAACGGCCCGGGGAGTGATTTTTTAGGATGGGTTGATTTGCCATTAAATTACGATAAAGAGGAATTTGCACGTATAAAGAAGTCAGCTGAGAAAATCAAGTCAGATTCTGATGTGTTGATAGTTATAGGCATCGGCGGTTCATATCTGGGTGCAAGAGCAGCAATAGAAATGCTTTCACATTCTTTTTACAATATGCTTCCAAAGGACAAACGTAAAACCCCGGAAATATACTTTGTAGGAAACAACATCAGTTCAACTTATCTCTCTGACCTTTTAGAATTAATAGAAGGAAAAGAAATATCAGTAAACGTTATATCAAAGTCAGGTACAACAACTGAACCTGCAGTTGCTTTCAGAATATTTAAGGAATACATGGAAAACAAATATGGCAGGGAGGAAGCTCAGAAAAGAATATATGCCACTACAGACAAGGCAAGGGGAGCTTTAAAAAAACTGGCTGATGAAGAAGGCTACGAATCCTTTGTAATTGCTGATGATATAGGCGGCAGGTTTTCAGTTCTGACAGCTGTTGGACTTCTGCCGATTGCTGTTTGCGGTGCAGACATTGATATGATTATGAAGGGAGCTCTTGACGCATACAATCAGTACAAGGATTTTGATTTCAAAAACAATGACTGTTACAGATATGCAGCTGCAAGAAATGCACTTTATAATAAAAATAAAACCATTGAAATTATGGTTAACTATGAACCCTCACTTCATTTCTTTACCGAATGGTGGAAGCAGCTTTACGGAGAAAGCGAAGGAAAGGACCAGAAGGGTATTTTCCCCGCGGGAGTTGATTTTACGACTGATCTTCATTCAATGGGACAGTATGTACAGGATGGTTTGAGAAACTTGTTTGAGACTGTAATAAACGTTGGTAAGGCTAAAAAAAGCATAACTATAAAGGAAGATAAGGATAATATCGACGGTCTCAATTTCCTTGCAGGAAAAGAAATGGCTTTCGTTAATAATAAGGCCTTTGAAGGAACACTACTTGCACATACCGATGGCGGAGTACCAAATCTTATTGTGAATGTTCCGGAACTTAATGAGTATTACTTCGGAAACCTTGTATATTTCTTTGAAAAGGCTTGCGGAATAAGCGGATATCTTCTTGCTGTTAATCCGTTTGACCAGCCCGGTGTTGAAGCTTACAAGAAAAATATGTTTGCACTCCTTGGAAAGCCCGGTTATGAAGAACAGAAGAAGGAACTCGAAGCAAGACTTAGTAAGTAATCAGTAAGCGTGTAAATAAGTTATATACAATACAAATAAGCATAGTAACCCTAAACTTTGTGCTGTAAATGCGATTAAAGTAACGGTTATATGCTTATTTTTGTTTTATTGGCCACTTTTTTAATCAATGTTCTTAAGTATATTCACAATGTTTAAAGCTAAGTATATAATTTAAGCAATAACAGGATTTAAGGAGATAAAAATGGAGAAATCAATCAAAATAAAATTATCTGAAAATAAAAAAGTAAAAGGTGCATTATCTGATTTTACAATTTCGTATTCCTCAAAAAAACTGGACAACAAGGGTGCCAGCCACAAAATAATTTCAGCACTGAAAGGCACCGAAAGTATTTTAATTGAAGTAGACAGTTCATTGATGACTTTAGATGAGGATAAAAAACAATATTTGCATAGCCGGTTGTCAGACACATTTGAACATATGGGTTTGACTTTTATAGAAAAAAAGGTTTCTTATGACAAAAAACGTTCCTTTTTATCGGTACCTATAGAAAGTAAGAAGGTCGAAGGCTATAGAATTTATCTCCAGCCGGACGATAATAACTGGAAGAAAACAGAATTGACAGAGGTTATTCCTGAACACGGCGTGAGATATTATATATCAGACATGTTCAATGATTTGGTAGCCTTTACTGAAATGGATCCAGAAGAGCGGCTTGAAAAGTGCAGCATGGTTATTTTTGACCATGTTTTGCTGGGAAGCATGGGGATAAGTACCTCAAAAAGTAAGGAGGAAATAAAAAGCTTGTTGGATAATAACTTGCTATAACAATCCCTCAGCCGTTTCAGATTGACTGGATTAATAAAAACTGCTATTGTTTACTTATATTATATATATTTACCTATACGTTATATATCTGGAGGTTTACCATGCACTATGACGCTGCATTGGAATATTTACATGGTACCCTTAAGTTTGGCAGTATATTTGGACTTGACAGAATTACGAAACTTTTGGATATAATGGGCAATCCCCATAAAAAGCTAAAGTTCATCCATATTGCCGGGACAAATGGCAAGGGTTCTACAACAGCATTTATAAGCAACATTTTAATTGAATCGGGATACAGGACAGGAATGTTTACATCTCCGTATATTCAAAGATTTACAGAAAGAATTAAAATTAACAACATTGAGATATCAAATATTGAGCTGGCTGAACTCATTTCTCAAATAAGAGATAGTATTACTCAAATGACCAGTGAAGGGTTTGAACACCCTACGGAATTTGAAATAATTACGGCAGCTGCAATGGAATATTTCTACAAAAAAAACTGTGATTTCGTAGTATTGGAAGTAGGCCTTGGGGGAATTGTAGATTCGACTAATGTGATAGACATACCTGAAGCTTCAGTTATTACTACAATTAGTATGGATCACATGGATAGGTTGGGCGAAACCCTTGGGGAGATTGCATCCCATAAGGCAGGTATAATAAAGCAGAACGGAATGGTAGTTCTGTATCCTCAGGAGCAAGAAGCTGAGAAAGTAATAGAAAGGGTTTCCAAAGAGAAAAACGCACGAATACATAAAGTTGATTTTTCGACAATATCTGAAAAGTCTTTTAGTTTAGAAGGCCAGATATTTGATTATAAAGACTATCGGAATATAAAGATTGGGTTATTAGGTCAGCATCAAATGAAAAATGCCGCAGTTGCAATTGATACCTGTGAAATTTTGTGTAATAAAGGATTTGCTATATCTCATAGGAATATATTAGATGGGCTGGAAAATACAACTTGGCCCGGAAGATTGGAAATAATTAATAAAAATCCTTTAATCATAATAGACGGCGCACATAATCTTGAGGGTGGTCAGGCCCTGAATGCCGCATTGGACAAGTATTTTACTCAAAAGAAGAAGATTTTTATGGTAGGCTTTTTACGGGACAAGGATTTTAATGGAATAATGGATATGTTGAGCAGTAAAGCAGATACTATTATTACAGTCACTCCCAATAATGAGAGAGCCGTCCCATCCGCTGAACTGGCTGGAATATTAAAGTCATTCTCAAACCATGTAATTGATGGATTGAGTATAGAGAACGGGTTAAAGATTGCAGTTGATCTTGCGGATAGAGAGAGCGTTATCTGTGCTTTTGGTTCACTTTATATGATTGGAGAAATAAGAGGACATTATAGATAGAAAAAGTTAAACACTTTGAAGGGAGCTTTTGTTATGGATTTGAAACAGGAAATAAGAAGTTTTACTCCTATTGACATAGAAAAAATATCCCAGGAAAAGAATGTGTCCGAAAAAGTAATAGACTCCGTAAAAGGGTACAACAAAGCCATAGAAAATCTGCGAACCGGCAGCGAAGATATAGCGATGATTGAACTGAAGAAGGTCATTTCAGTTAATCCGGATTTTTATGATGCAGTTAGTTTACTGGGATTATGTTATGCATATACAAACCAGATAGATAAGGCTCAAGAGCTATTAGGCAGAGTAGCAGATGCAGAAGGCAATTCAGCCAAAGCATCAGAATATTTGAATTATATAAGCACAGGAAATACACCCCGAAAGGGTAGTGGCAATAACAAAATAGTAAAAGCCGAGGTAACGCTACAAAAATCGGTCTCGAAAACCAAGTCTGCCAAGCCTAAGCAGCCTTCTAGCGAAGAAGTTCAGGATGAATATGTATTGTTTAGAAATTTAGGTTCGCAGTTAAAGAAGCCTACAGTAGCTGTAGCTATAAATATTATAAGTGTTATATGTCTTATAGCTGCAATAGCAGTTTATATGGCAAATTATAAAAATACCCGTGGTGAGGAAAGCGGGCTTGACAAAACTGTGAATACCGAACTGAATGAAAAATACGATAGGGTAGTGGCTCAAAATGAGAAACTGAAGAAAGATTTGGACGCTGCTAATTTAAAATTAAAGCAAGTACAGCTGTCCTCAGAGTTATCCCAAGTATCAGTGTTATATGGACAATACAAATATACTGAAGCAGCAAATAAACTTTTAACTATACCGGCAAAGGACTTGTCCCCGGATAGTAAAAAGAAATATGATTCCATCAAAGCTAATGTAATGAAAAACGCAGCAAATCAATTAACGGTAGAGGGAACCAGCCTTTTTAGTAAAAAGAAATACAAAGAGGCTATTCAAAAGCTTGAAAAGGTGTTTACTTATGGAGCAAAATGGCCTTTTGGAGACAAGGCTCTCTACGTACTTGGTAAAAGCTATGTGGCAAACAATGAGCCTCAAAAGGGTGCAGAAACATATCAAAGGCTTATTAATGATTACCCGAATTCATCATATGTCAGATACGCCAGAAGCAGACTGGATTCATTACAATAACATGTTTGTATTAAAAGGCACTTTACACCACCACGTGTAGTAGTGCTTTTTTTTTTGAAAATGCAATTTGTACATGTAGTTAAGGGATGTACAGTATAATAATTGACCTCATGTCATAATATACATACTTTAGATAGTTTTTTATCGAGGGATATGTATATGAATAAAAGAAGCCGAACAGTAAATGTTGTACTCAGCGGAGGCGGAATAAAGGGCATAGCCTTTGCCGGCGCGTACGAGGAGATTGAGAAAAAATATAAAAGAATAGGCAATGTGGCAGGTGTTTCGGCAGGTGCACTGGTAGGAGCTCTTATAGGAGCGGGATATACCGCCAGGGACTTAGGCCGGATTATGAAAGAGTTTGATTTCAGTTCCTTGTCTGATATGGGGGAGATAGCAATGGATATCTCCATTGCTAACAACATGAGAAGTATAGAGCAGGAAAAAAAGGTTTTGAACGAAAGTGATCTTGAAACACTGCTCCATCGCCAGGATTATTCTGAATTAAACCTTATAAGGAAATCCAAGGAGGATTTTGTTGGTTCCAGAGGTAATTTCCTTGTAAATCTGATTGCATTCAGTAAAAAGAACGCATTCTTAAACGGTGAGCTGCTGGAACAGTGGATTTCTCAGTTGCTTGCCAATAAGGGGATACATACCTTCAGTGATTTTCGGGGAGGAATAGCAGACAAGGTGAATCCCAGAGGATACAAGGTAAGAATGACGGCAGTTGATGCCAATACAGGTAAAGTCATCGTCCTTCCCGATGATATGGCACTATATAACATTGACCCTGATAAATTAGAGGTTGCCAAGGCTGTAAGGATGAGTACGTGTGTTCCTTTCGTATTCGATCCGGTTACAATTGACTACAAAGATGCCGGGAACAAACCTAAAACCCATTATATAATAGACGGAGGTGTTCTGGACAATTTTCCGGTTTGGCTCATTGACAGCACAGAAAACAATGTGATTATCGGGCTTAAGCTAGAGGGTAAGGAGCCAAAAGGCCTTGGTTCCGCAGAACACATATTGAAGAAATTACTCCATTCGTCCCATGATACAGGAGTTCCAAAAAACTCCTATAATATAGATAATATTGCTCATATCAATACCGGTGATATATCCTTTTTGGATTTTGATATATCAGAGAAGGAGTCACTATACCTCTATAATCAAGGGAAACTGGCTGTTCAGAAGCTTTTTGTCAGTATGCAGAAAAAAACCAGCGGATGGAGAATTTAGGGGCAAATAGTTTTAATTGTTATATTAATGTTAACTGCTTCGTTGCTTTTTTTCGATTTTTATTATATTATTTATTTTAATGAGAATAAGTAAGTTAAAGCGCTAAAGATTAAAGAACATATCTCATAAATAATATATGGTTGTGTATTTGGCAGGAGGTAAAAATGTTATATCGAAGCACAAGAGGAAGTTGCAGAAGTGTGAGTGCAGCTGAAGCTATAAAGAGAGGTATTGCAGCAGACGGGGGTTTGTTTGTACCTGAAAAGACAGTTCAGTTTGATCTTGCACAAATAGCTCTTATGAGTGAAATGAGTTATCAGGAAAGAGCGGTTAAGATACTGGAAGGTTATTTGGACGATTATACTGCAGATGAGCTTTCGGAGTGTGTAAACAAGGCTTATACTGCAGAAAAATTTGGAACAGACGATATTGCTCCTTTGCATAAGCTTTATGATTCGGTAAATATACTGGAACTGTGGCACGGGCCTACAAGTGCATTCAAGGATATGGCTCTGCAGATACTACCGCATTTTCTTGTTAAAGCACTGAAAAAGACAGGAGAAAAAGAAGAGATAGTTATTCTTGTAGCAACATCCGGTGATACAGGAAAAGCTGCTCTTGAAGGATTCAAGGATGTAAATGGCACAAAGATATTAGTATTTTTCCCAAGCGAAGGTGTCAGCCAGGTACAAAAAATGCAGATGGTAACCCAGGAGGGTGGCAATGTACATGCTATAGCTGTAAATGGCAATTTTGATGACGCTCAGAATGGTGTTAAAAGAATATTCGGTGATGAAGATATATCAGTATTAATGGAAGAAAATGGGTACAAATTTTCTTCAGCAAACTCCATAAACTGGGGCAGACTGGTGCCACAAATTGTTTATTATTTTTCAGCATATGCTGATATGATAAAGAATGGTGAAATTAAAGCAGGGGAAAAGATAAACTTTGTAGTTCCTACAGGTAACTTTGGTAATATACTGGCCGCATATTATGCTATGCAGATGGGCTTGCCTGTTAACAAGCTAATTTGTGCTTCAAATGACAATAATGTGCTGACTGATTTTATTAATACAGGCGAATATAATAAAAACAGAGATTTCAAAAAGACTTTGTCTCCATCGATGGATATTCTGATATCAAGTAATCTGGAACGACTTTTGTACCTCATAACAGATGATAATGCCGAAAAGGTTTGCGAATGGATGAACAAGCTTAAAAATGAGGGTTTATATACTGTCGATCAGGATACCAAAAAGAAAATCCAGAATATTTTCTGGTCAGGTTATTCAAATGACAGCGATACCTTAAAAACAATTGAGAGTGTTTATCAGGAGACAGGATATGTAGTTGATACACACACTGCAGTTGCCGTGGACGTATATGACAAATATGTTATCTCTACAAGTGATGTTACAAAAGCTGTTATTGTTTCTACAGCAAGTCCGTTCAAGTTTAACGAGAGCGTTGTAAAAGCTATAGCAGGAGAAGAGGCTATTAAAGGAAAGACAGAGTTTGAGCTACTGTCTGTACTGTCTGAGAAGTCAGGACTTAGAATTCCCGGCCCATTAAAGGAACTGGATAAAAAACCTGTTCTTCACAAGGAATTTTGTGAACCTGTAAACATGATTGACAAGGTTAAGGAAGCATTAAATATTCAAGAAAATATTAAAACTCAAAAATAAATATAAATATGAGAAAGGGCACTGATCTTATATGATTAGTGCTTTTTTAGTTGCAATAAAAGAAAAAATATGCTAATATTACACCAAGGAAACACAATTGTACGTATTACACGGACAGGAGAAAATATGAAACAAGAATCTATATTTTTTTTAGTTGATTCATTTATTTTGCCTGACATATTTGAAAAAGTTATAGAAGTTAAGAAAATTCTAAGTCTTGGGAAAATAAAAACTGTTAACGATGCCGTCAAAGAAGTAGGAATCAGCAGGAGTGCCTACTACAAATACAAAGATTATGTTTTCCCTTTTAATGAAACATCAAAGGGTAAGGTCATAACGTTATTTTTCGTTGTAGAAGACTTTGCGGGCATTTTGTCGAGTATTATAAATAAAATTGCTTCAGCCAGTGCAAATATATTGACAATAAACCAGAACATACCTATTAATGGGTTGGCAGATGTGACAATTTCTATTGAAACTATGAACATGAAAATAAATATTCAGAATCTTTTATCTGAGATTAACAAGGTCGAGGGTGTCAGGAAAAGTGAAATATTAGCAAGGTAAGGTAACATAATGTAATTTATTGCAGGAGGTTTTTATGGTTAATGTTGCTATTTTAGGGTACGGAGTTGTTGGCTCCGGTGTTGCAGAGGTTATAAAGAAAAATAGTGAAAGTATAAGACAGCGTGCAGGAACAGACATACGGGTAAAGTGGATATTGGATATAAGAGATTTTCCTGATAGTCCCGACAAGGATGTTCTTACAAAAAATGCGGATGATGTATTCAATGACAGTGAAGTAAGTATTGTAGTAGAAACAATAGGTGGGGCAAGAATAGCCCATGACTTTACAAAAAGGGCTCTTATGGCTGGTAAAAGTGTTGTAACTTCTAATAAAGAACTTGTCGCTACCCATGGACCTGAGTTACTACAAATGGCAAAGGAGAATGGAGTCAGCTACCTATTTGAAGCAAGTGTAGGGGGAGGTATCCCAATAATTCGACCTTTGAACCAATGTCTTGCGGCAAATGAGATAAACGGAATAACAGGGATACTCAACGGAACTACAAACTATATACTGACCCAAATGAAAAAAGAAGGCAAAAGCTTTGAAACTGCACTCAAGGAAGCACAGCAAAACGGCTACGCAGAACAAAATCCTACAGCAGATGTAGAGGGCCACGACGCTTGTAGAAAAATTGCTATCTTGTCATCTATTGCGTATAATGAATTTGTTGATTGTGAAAATATATATACAGAAGGCATTACGAAAATAACTGTTGACGATATGAAATATGCAGATGCCATAGGCGGGGTTATAAAGTTGATTGCCGTTAGCAAGAAGGCAAACGGTAAAGTATTTGCACGCGTTTCACCTGCCATAGTACCTAATGAACATCCTCTTTCAAATGTTGAAGATGTCTTTAATGCCATTGTTGTTAATGGTGATGCTGTTGGAGATGCAATGTTCTATGGAAGAGGAGCCGGAAAACTGCCTACTGCAAGTGCCGTTGTAGCAGATGTGATAGACATAGCTAAACATCCGGAATCAGGAACGACGGGGGTATGGGTAAGAAACTCGGAAAACAATATCCTTTCTATAGAGGAAAGTACTACAAAATATTTAGTCAGGGTTAAAGCTGAAAATACCGCGGATGCGAAGAAGAATATCATATCAATATTCGGAGAAACTGAATTCGTAGAATTACATTCCAAAGTAAAAGACAGTGAGTTTGCATTTGTAAGCGGCAAAACAGCAGAAAGCGAATTCAACACAAAGTTTGACAAACTTGAATCCGTTCCGGACATTACAGTATTAAACAGAATAAGGATTGAAGATTAAATGAGATTTACTACAAAAAAATTAGTACTTAGTGCATTAATGACTGCGATTGTTTTTATAATAACTTTTACTCCTTTTTTACAGATTCCGAGTCCAATGACTCAGGGATACTATAATATAGGAGATGCGGCCATAATGATTGCCGCTATTCTTTTAGGAAGAAGAGTAGGATTCGTTGCTGGTGGAATCGGATCGGCACTGGCCGATATTGTGACAGGGTATTATATATATGCTCCGGCAACCTTGATAATAAAAGGTATTGAGGGATATATAATAGGCGCAATCGGAAGTAATAAAAATGGCGTTCCGTCTCGTATGAGACAGGCAGTAGCTGTTACAGCCGGCGGATTGGAAATGGTTCTGGGGTATTTTTTATACCAAGTAACTGTAATGAGAGCGATTAATCCAACACTGGGTATGGCAAGCATAATTGCGGACCTTCCGGGAAATTTGATTCAGGGCGGGCTTAGTGCAGTACTTGCATTGATTTTTCTTACTGTATTATTCAGGACAAAAGCCGTTAAAAATCTAATACGTTAAATAAACAAAGGGTTGTCGCAAAACTAGTTTTTATCTTTTTTAACCTGGGTCAGAGAGTATAAATTGTATCAATGGATGTTTTGTTACTGATATAATTTTATACGCAAAGTACTGGTGTTAGAAAGAAAACATTCTTGTTTTGTAGCAACCCCTTTATTCTTTCCTTTAATTTTTTAATAAATCAGCATCAATTTCGCATAGATCTTTGGTAACCAATCTCACTGCAATATCCGTATTTTGGGGGAGACCGGCTTTTGGAATGCTGATTATCTGTACCCCTTTTCTACAGGGAGTACCTGTTACAATTATATTGTTTTCAAACAAATGTACAGAATCTACAGAGAAATTCTTTATAAAAAGTCCTGCATTATTTTTGCTTATAGAAGGATTCTTCTCAAAAAAACCCAGCTCTCCGTATAAGTCGCTAACCACATCAGAATCGGAAGGAAGTACAAAAATTTCTTTCATATTAAGATAAATTTTTCTGGGTACATAGCACCACTCAAGGTCGTAGTTTTTCTTCCAGGCAGGATGGAAGACAGGGCATTTATACTTTAAGTTATTGTAAAGTACCTTGTGTACAACAGGCTTTGAACTGTTAAATGCCTCTTCTAAATCTACATTTGAATCGAGGACATCAGATGTTTGATAGCCGCCATTTTGCTGATAATATATTTCCTGAGAGGAATCTGAAATATAGTGTGTCAATTCCTGACGCAACTGAGCATTTTGTCGGGATAAATCCGAGTTGTTTTGTGCGTAGTTTAAGACTGTATCATCATCAAAACCGTAATCCTCAGTTGTATTTTTATGACTACCCAAAGATACATTTTGGTAATCCAGTTCATAGCCCGCCGGAGTGCATAGCTGAACAGAAATATTATCATAACTATTACCGTACTTATTGATATCTTCCTTTTTAACGGCAAGTATATGGACTCCTTTTTTAACCGGTTTTCCTGAAAAAACAATATTATTGCTATATTGGGCTGCACTCTCTATATCAAAATCGTAAATCAGAAAGTTTATATAATTATCGTTATCAATAGATATGTTGGGATAGAACCCCAATTCTCCTTCTATATCAAAAATATTAGCTAAATTTCCTGTATAAGTAAACAAATTGTGTCTTGCATATATTATTTTTCTGGGAAGATACAGCCATCCCCGGTAATAAGCTTGTCTCCATGAATTAACATATATGGGCCTCAGGTAGTCTTCGTCGGAATAAATGGTCTTATACAAAAGTGAGTTTCCGGAATTTAGTATGTTTGCTGGCTTAACACCTTTAGTCTTAGCCACGTTTTTTGTAACACTAGTATTCCTGAAATCATCCTCATATAAAATTTTATTATCTGCCGGAACAATGGAAGATAAAATTTCTTTCAACCGCTTATTTTCACCTTGAGGGCCGGACACGGTGTGTGGCTTTACAGGAACGTCTTTGGTGGTTGTATTTGGAAATTCCAGCATTGTGATACCGGCAGCAGAAAGTATAATGAATATGATGCAAATAGCCAGGATTATAAGTTTTTGTTTATTTGTAATCATAATAAGCCGATTCATATATCCTCCTTTAAAACTTTGGTAAACCCGCTTGTCACAATATATAGTTATTCATTAATGTGCAATTATAGAATTGGAACAATATAGAAAGCGTAGATTTGTAGAACCTTGACTGATTTATAAAAAGCTGTTATTGTATCTTTATAAATAAAATATAAAGATTATTATTTGTTTTATAATGTTAGGAGTTTTAACTATGAATTCCAAGTTAAGGGATGAACATACAGACAGTTTATTTGATGCAATTTTACTTTTAAAGGATAGAGAAGAATGCTATAATTTCTTTGAAGATCTTTGTACTATTGCGGAACTAAAAGCTTTGGCGCAAAGACTTCAGGTAGCAAAAATGTTAAGAGAAAAGAGAACATACACCGAAATTTGTGAGCAAACCGGTGCCAGCACAGCTACCATAAGTAGAGTTAACAGGTGTCTTGTGTACGGTGCTGACGGATATAATACAGTACTTGATAGATTGCAAGAGAAAGATGGGTAAATAAATGTTTAGGAAGCTTTTTTTAAGTATAATCATATTGTCAGCATTAGCCTCGGAAAATGGGGTTTATAATGCTACAGATTTATTTGATATATACTTGGCAAATCTTACACATTTGGATATGATTCAGGAAAGCAGAAGTGCTGTTTCTGTTTTGGAATCACAAAAAGAGGACTCTTTAAGAAAGGGAACACCTCTTTCATTTTATAAGGCAATTTCTGAAGACGCCATAAATAAAGAAATGCCAAATAGTAACAGACATGGGGAACTTGCGTTGCTGATGTCTATTTCTATTGCAATTTTGAGTCTCTTAGTATCAGTATATTTTAATTCAAATATAAATAAGTCTATTTTATCTAAAAGGGCTTTATTCAGCCAATCTGATTCCTCACCGCCAGTTTACTGCTGATTTTATGATATCCCCAATTATTGGGTTATTTTCGTGCAGTCTTTTTATAGTCTAAAAATTTATACCCTTGCGGGTCACGGAGGTTTATAGATATGGTTAAAAATTTTATTGAAAAAATTATTGGAACATACAGTGATAGAGAATTAAAAAGAATATATCCGATTATTGACAAAATCGAGGCATGTGAGCCTGAAATACAGAAATTAACAGATACCGAACTTAAAGCAAAAACACCTGAGTTCAAGGAACGTCTTGCAAAGGGTGAGACACTGGATGACATTTTACCCGAAGCATTTGCAGTTGTCCGTGAGGCTTCAAAAAGAGTTCTGGGTATGAGACACTTCAGAGTTCAGCTTATAGGCGGTCTTGTATTGCATCAGGGAAGAATTTCCGAAATGAAAACCGGTGAAGGTAAGACACTGGTTGCAACATTGCCTGTATATCTGAATGCTCTTTCAGGAAAGGGAGTTCATGTAGTTACCGTAAATGATTACCTGGCAAGGCGTGACAGTGAGTGGATGGGAAAAATCTACAACTTCCTTGGATTGACTGTAGGACTGATAGTACATGATATGGAGAACGTAGACAGACGTGCTGCATACAACTGTGACATAACTTATTGCACAAATAATGAACTGGGTTTTGACTATTTGAGAGATAACATGGTTATCTACAAAGAAGATAGAGTTCAAAGAGACTTGAACTATGCCATAGTAGATGAAGTTGACTCGATCCTCATAGATGAAGCCAGAACACCTCTTATTATTTCAGGTATGGGTGACAAATCTACTGATTTATACAAAAGAGCAAATTCCTTTGCTTCAAAATTAAGAGCAAAGGTAATTACCCAAATGGATGACAAGGTTGACGCCGATGAAGTATTTGACGAAGATTACATTGTCGACGAAAAAGCACATACAACTGTAATTACATCAAATGGTATTAAAAAGGCGGAGCAGTATTTTGGAATAGAAAACCTGTCCGACCCTGAAAACATGACTATTTCACATCATGTAAATCAGGCGTTGAAAGCACATGGCCTAATGAAGAGAGACAAGGACTACGTTGTTAATGACGGTGAGGTTATTATCGTAGATGAATTTACAGGAAGACTTATGTATGGAAGACGATACAGTGACGGTCTCCATCAGGCAATAGAAGCAAAAGAAGGCGTAAAGGTAGAAAGAGAAAGTAAAACACTTGCAACCATTACATTCCAGAACTACTTCAGAATGTATACCAAATTGGCAGGTATGACAGGTACAGCCCAGACTGAGGAAGATGAATTTAATACAATATATAAATTGGACGTAATCTTAATTCCTACAAACAGGGAAATGGCAAGAAAAGATCACCCGGATGTTGTTTATAAGAACGAGATTGGTAAATACAATGCAGTTATAGAAGATGTGGCACAGTGCTATGCAAAAGGTCAGCCGGTACTGATAGGTACAATATCCATTGAAAAGTCCGAATTCCTCAGTACCATGCTGAAAAGAAGAGGTATTCCACATCAGGTATTGAATGCAAAATATCATGACAAGGAAGCTGAGATTATTGCTCAGGCTGGTAAGTTTGGTGCAGTTACTATTGCAACAAACATGGCAGGTAGAGGTACTGATATTGTCCTTGGTGGTAATGCCGAGTATATGGCAAAGCAGGAAATGCGTAAGATGGGATATGATGAGGAACTGATAAATGCATCCACCAGCTATAACGAGACAACGGACGAGCTTATTATAGAGGCAAGAGAGCAATTCAAAAAGCTTAACGATAAATTTAAGGCTGTAATAAATGTTGAGAGAGAAAAGGTTGTTGAGGCAGGCGGATTACACATAATAGGTACTGAGAGACATGAATCCAGACGTATAGATAACCAGCTGAGAGGACGTGCAGGACGTCAGGGAGATGCCGGTTCATCAAGATTTTATATTTCTCTGGAAGACGATTTGATGAGACTTTTCGGCTCAGAGAGATTAACCAATATAGTTAATGCACTTGGACTTGAGGACGATCAGCCTATTGAACACAGAATGCTGTCAAATGCAATTGAGAATGCTCAAAAGAAGGTTGAAGGTAGAAACTTTGACGTTCGTAAGAGAGTTCTGCAGTATGACGATGTAATGAACAAGCAAAGAGAAATAATATATGCACAGAGGAAGACAGTTCTTGACGGCGATAACCTTAAAGATTATTTTATAAAAATGTTTGAAAGTGTTATTGACAACGTAATAGCAAACTACTGCAGCGAAAGCGAATACTCTGACAGCTGGGATTGGGCAAGTATTATAGCCTACCTTGAGAGTGTATTCCTTCCACAGGGTACTTTGGAACTGAGTGACGACGAAAAGAACTCCATGGATAAAATAGACCTGAAGGAAAAACTCATGGAAATTGTTCAGAAGATCTATGAGTTTAAGGAAATGGAAAATACTCCGGAGCTAATGAGGGAGTTGGAAAGAGTAGTACTCCTCAGGGTTGTTGATGAAAAGTGGATGGATCACATAGATGCAATGGATCAGCTAAGATCTGGTATAGGTTTAAGAGCATATGGACAGAGAGATCCTGTTGTAGAATATAAGTTTGAAGGATTCCAGATGTTCGAAGAAATGATCAAGAGCATTCAGGAAGATTCTATCAGACTTCTGGTCAGAGCAAGAATTGACAGAGAACATGCTCCTCAACGTGAAAAGGTTGCAGAGCCTGTTGCAGCAAGTCACGGCGATGAACCTAAAAAGCCTGTTGTAAATAAAGGAAGAGTTGGAAGAAATGATATGTGCCCGTGCGGAAGCGGGAAGAAGTATAAATTCTGTTGCGGTCAAGGTGAATAATAAGCACGTATAACAATATAAATAAAACAACTCAACTTCTGTTAGAAGTTGAGTTGTTTTATTTTAAGCACTAATAGGGGTTAGGCGTAAAATGTAAGTTAAAAAGTTTTAGGAAACGTTGGTCATTGAAGAGCCATAACTTGTGTAGTATTCCTTGAGATTAGCATAAATAACATCACATCGGCCTGTTTCCTTTGCCCGTGAAGCATATCGGCATCCCGTATAAGCTTCTTTATTTACCAAGGCACATATATGACACGGAATTTCTCCGTAACATTTACCTGTCAGTATGCCTTCAAGTGTTTCCAGCTTAATTAAACTGCTTGACATATTCAGAGAAAGAAAATTCCTGAAGTAATGTTTTGGCTCTAAAACGTCAAAATTGAGGCATGGATTTTTGAAAAGCCAAGGTACTTGAAAGGCTTCTTCACTATATGTTTTAACCAGCTTTGAATATGAATCAGGAATAATACAGGGAACAAGGGAGCTACAGGCTTCATATTCCTTATTTGAACAAATGTATTTTCTTATGGCCTTGCTGTAGTGCAAATTGCGGCAAAAAGCGCAGGATCTGAAGGATGAAATTCTATGTCTGTAGTATAGGTTTGAACCAAACAAGAGTTTATAATTTATCCTGTAAATTAAATCAACTGACAATAGCCCAGCTTTTCTTAGTATGCCTGTAAATGAGTTAATTTTATCTTCTGTATATTCCACTTATTACCACCTCGCAGATACATTGTACCACTAAAATCTAAATAGGTCGCTATATTTCCCAAAACCCGTTTATTTCAAGGTGTTTAAGGAATAATCAGACATTTTGCGACTGATTGAAACATAAAAATTGTTTTGTCTGTTGTGGTATAATTATTATAGAGAGTTTTGAATAAAAATGTTTTATATATAGTTTGGGGAGAATAAAATGGGAGATTTCGTACATCTGCATGTACATACTGAATATAGCCTTCTTGATGGAGCAAATAGAATAAAAGACCTTATACAAAGAGTTAAAGAGCTTGGTATGGACAGTGTAGCCATAACTGACCATGGGGTAATGTACGGGGTTGTAGAGTTTTATAAGGAAGCGGTAAAGAACGGTATAAAGCCTATACTTGGTTGTGAGGTATATACTGCAAAAAGAACCATGAAGGACAAGCAGCCGGGAATTGACTCTAATTATGGCCATCTTGTTTTACTTGCAAAAAATCAGACAGGGTACAAAAATCTTATGAAAATAGTCTCTCTGGGGTTTACGGAAGGATATTATTATAAACCCAGAGTAGACTATGAAACCTTGGAGAAATACTCAGAAGGTATTATAGCCCTGAGTGCATGTTTATCCGGGGATATTCCGTCTGCAATACTTAATAATGAATACGAAAAAGCAGTGGAGCTTTCAAATAAATTAAACAACATTTTCGGACAGGGTAACTTTTATCTGGAACTTCAGCATAATGGAATAAATGAGCAAAATTTGGTTAACCAGCAACTTATAAAGCTTTCCGGAGAACTTGGTATACCTTTAGTTGCTACAAATGATGCTCACTATCTCACAAAGGAAAATGCCAAATCTCATGAGATACTTTTATGTATCCAGACAGGCAAAACAATTAACGATGATAACAGAATGAGGTTTAATACCGACGAGGTTTATGTAAAATCGCCGGAGGAAATGTATGAAGCCTTTAAAAATGTTAAGCAGGCTTTGGAAAATACGGTAAAAATTGCTGAAATGTGTAATGTTGAGCTTGAATTCGGAAAGCTTCATTTGCCAAGTTTTGAGGTGGAGGAGGGTTATACTCCTTATGAATACTTGAGAGAGCAGTGTTATAAGGGACTCAAATCAAGGTATGGAGAGAATTGCTCGGAAGAGATAATCCAAAGACTCGAATTTGAGCTTTCAGTTATATCGCAAATGGGCTATGTAGACTACTTTCTCATTGTATGGGATTTTATAAGGTATGCAAGAGACCAGGGGATAATGGTAGGACCCGGAAGAGGTTCTGCAGCCGGAAGTATAGTATCTTATGCCCTTGGAATAACCAGTATCGACCCTCTCAAGTATAACCTTTTGTTTGAAAGGTTTTTAAATCCTGAGAGAATCAGTATGCCTGATATAGATATTGACTTCTGCTATGAGCGCAGACAGGAAGTAATTGATTACGTTATAGGAAAGTATGGCAAAGACAGGGTTTCTCAGATAATCACTTTTGGAACCATGGCTGCAAGGGCGGTTATAAGAGATGTTGGAAGAGCTTTGGATATCCCTTACGGTGACGTTGATGCTATAGCAAAGATGATACCCTTTCAAATAGGTATGAATATAGATAAGGCATTGGAGCTTAATCAGGAACTGAAAAAAAGATACGATACCGACGAGGAGACGCAGGTACTTATTGACACAGCAAGAACTCTAGAAGGTATGCCACGACATGCCTCAACACATGCTGCCGGAGTAGTTATCTCAAAGGAACCAATAGTAGATTATGTACCTCTCCAATTAAACGACAACAGTGTGACAACCCAGGTAACGGCAGTACCCCTTGAGGAGTTGGGACTACTCAAAATGGACTTTTTGGGATTAAGAACACTTACTGTTATACGTGATGCAGTAGATTTGATAGAACAAGGTCATGGCAGGAAAATAGACATCCAGCAAATAGACTATGATGACAAAGAAGTCTATAAAATGGTAGGAGAAGGCAGAACAGCAGGTGTATTTCAGCTTGAAAGTGCGGGGATGACTCAGTTTATGAAGGAACTCCAGCCAAACTCGCTGGAAGATATTATAGCGGGTATTTCCCTCTATAGACCGGGCCCTATGGACCAGATACCAAGATACATCAGAAACAAAAACAACCCAAAAGAGATAAAGTATCACCATCCCATGCTTGAAAGTATTCTTGATGTTACCTATGGCTGTATGGTGTACCAAGAACAGGTAATGCAGATAGTAAGAGAGCTGGGAGGCTACTCCTTGGGCAGATCTGACCTTGTAAGGCGTGCCATGTCCAAAAAGAAGATATCCGTAATGGAACAGGAGCGCAAGAACTTCATATACGGAATAACTGATGAGGAAGGTAACGAGATTGTAAAGGGTGCAGTAAAAAATGGTGTAGATGAGATTACAGCAAACAAGATATTTGATGAAATGATGGACTTTGCAAGCTATGCTTTTAACAAGTCTCACGCTGTAGCATATGCTGTTGTAGCATATCAGACAGCATGGCTAAAGTACTATTATCCCGTAGAGTTCATGGCAGCTTCAATAAACAGCTTTCTGGGCAGCAGTGACAAAGTATCCCAGTATGTTAATGAGTGTAAAACCCTCAACATCCAGGTGCTTCCACCGGATATAAATGAAAGCAACGTAAAATTTACCGTTGTTAATAAAAATATACGTTTTGGTTTGGCTGCCATTAAGAATGTAGGTGAAAATGCAATAAAATCTGTGATTACAGAAAGACAGCAGAACGGCGAATTTAAATCTTTTCTAGATTTCTGTCAGAGAATAGAGGGGCGTGATATTAACAAAAGGTGTGTTGAAAGCCTCATAAAAAGCGGAGCATTTGATTCTCTGAAAGTGTTTAGATCAAAACTAATGGCAGTATATGAGAGGCTTCTGGACGGTATATCACAGAATCGTAAAAAAAATATGGACGGACAGCTGTCAATATTTGATATGATGAGTGAGCCACAGGAGCTTTTGCAGGAGGATTTTCCCGACATAAAGGAATATCCGGCAAATGCACTTCTCTCAATGGAAAAGGAAATGCTTGGATTGTACGTCTCAGGGCATCCGTTAAGCGAATATCAGGGTATATTGGAAAGAAATGTGACCCTTTACAGCAGTGATATGTTTGTGGATTCAGATGAAACTTCAAGTGATATGGAGATAAACAGCAAAAAACTTCAGGACTCCATGAGGGTAACTGTAGGAGGAATAGTAGTATCTAAAAAGACCAAGGCAACAAAAAATAACAACCTCATGGCTTTTGTAGGTATTGAAGATTTGTTTGGTACCATGGAACTTATAGTTTTTCCAACAGTGTATGAGAAATTTTCCCAACTTTTACAGCAAGAAAGCCTGATTATTGTAAACGGCAGGCTAAGTGTAAGGGAGGACGAACAGCCTAAAATAATTGCTGAAGAAGTTCTACCTATAAAAGGTCTTCAGGAAAAGGGACTGTATTTAACTTTGCCAGATACGCTTTCAAAGGAGGATGGAGCTGCTTTGAGAGCACTTTTAAGATATTTTTCGGGTGCCACACCGACTTATGTTGCAAAAAAAAATCAAAATATTTTTAAAAAACTTGACAGGCAATACTGGATATATGTCAATAATGTATTAATAGAACAATTGGTAAGCATATTGGGCGAAGAAAATGTAGCATTAAAATAACGAATAAGAAGTCAAATATTGATTTTTTGTACAAAATAATATAATATAAGTGTCGAGGTGGTTATATATGGACAACCTAGAGGATAAGTTATCTGGTGAGTACGTTGCTATTAAGGCTGGGGAAAATGGGGTTACAATTATCGGGTTAACGCGTGGAAGGGATACAAAATTTCATCATACCGAGAAACTGGATAAGGGCGAAGTTCTTTTGGCGCAATTTACAGAGAATACTTCTGCGATAAAAATAAGAGGCAAGGCAACTGTTTATTGCAGATATGGTACTATTCAATGCGGTGAATAACAATTGAAAGGTAGTGTAGATGATAATGTGGACAGTGGTATATATGGCCCAAAGCAGAGATGTTGCTAATCAACTTCAGGAGCTTTTGTCCAATGAGGGTATTCTTGTGAAACTGAGGCCTATAAGTAAGAATCATGAAAATAATGACAATTACTATGAAGTTCTCGTTCCTGAAGCAGAGATTGAAGAAGCACACAGCGTAATCATTGAAACGGGTTATTAATAAAAAACGAATGATAGTAGCTCCGAGCTTTTGCCCGGAGCTACTACTGCTTATTAGGCAAAAAAATTACTATTATGTAATATAAATATCATACTTTTTAAGGAGAATGTCGTATGCTATATATAGATTTACCGTTAACAGTCAGATATGCCGAAACAGACCGGATGGGCATTGTTCATCATTCAAATTATGCTGTATGGTTTGAAGCAGGCAGAACAGAATTTATTAAACTAAGCGGAATTTCTTATTCCCATATAGAGTCATTGGGGATAATGTTGCCACTGTTGGAACTGCATTGTAAATATATTAATTCATCTACTTATGAGGATAATATAATTGTAAGGACAAGTATCAAAAGTTACTCAAAAGCCAGGCTGAATTTTAAATATGAGGTATTTAAGTCGGATAATATGAAGAATCCTATTACTACAGGGGAAACCTCCCATGTTTGGACCACCAGTGATTTAAAGCCTATAAACCTGCAAAAACATTATCCGGAACTATATGAAATTATTGAAAAAGCAGCAGGGAATGACTAAAGTCATGAAAGTTGAAGAAATAAGAAGTTATTGCATTTAAATGACACACTATGATAAACTAGGTGTGCTATTTACTCTAATATTAGTAATCAGGTGGTGTACTGGTGAGAAAATATATTCCGAACGCTTTAACATTTTTGAGACTCATAATAGTGCCTTTTTTAGGTTACTCTATTTACTGTGAAAAATATACTATAGCCATTATTTTATTTGCTTTTGGCGGGTTTACGGATGTGCTTGACGGCTATATAGCTAGGAAATATAATTTAATCACTAAATGGGGCAAGTTTTTTGACCCTTTGGCTGATAAACTCATGCAGATAACAGCATTGGTTTTTCTTGTACTACATAAATTTATACCTTTAGTTGTATTGATTATTGTTTTGATTAAAGAGTCTTTAATGCTTGTGGGCGGAATAATGGTGTATAAAAAAGGAAGAACGGTTATTGGTGCCAACTGGTACGGAAAGCTTGCTACAGTAATTTTTTATTTTGCAATACTTACAACCATTATTCTTAAGATTGTAGCAGGAGACAGCGGCTATGCATCAAATGCTATTTATGTGGCAATAGGGTTGGCGGTTGCTTGTACTTTGTTTGCACTAACAATGTATATAATTATTTATTTTAGATTCTCCAAGGATTATAATGAGAAAACCAATTGAATTGACATATGTATATGTAAAGGTACACATTTCGTGTACCTTTTTAACTAAAAATGGTTAATTGGAGATTTGCAGCAGTGTTCTAAAACGGAGGATACAATGTTCGGTTATATAATGCCGGAAAAACCGGAATTAAAAATAAAAGAATTTGACATATACAGGGCATATTACTGCGGTGTATGTAAATCAATAGGAAAAAGGCACGGACAGGTAAAAAGAATGACCCTTACTTATGATGCTGCTTTTCTTGCACTTCTTTTAGGTTCTGTACTTAATATAAAAACAAGTCTTACCAAGGAGAGGTGTATTGTCCATCCTTTAAAAAAGTCTTTTGTGACCCATAATGAAATTATTGATTATTCTTCCGACATAAATATTATTTTAGCGTATAATAATATGAAAGATAAGTGGCAGGATGACAAATCGAAAATAGCTTGGGCAGGTATGGTTGCATTTAACAGAACATACGAAAAGTTAATTGTGGAATATCCGCAAAAGTGTGCTATAATTAACCAAAGACTAAAAGACTTGTCTATTCTTGAAAAGGAAAAATGTAATTCCATAGATGCAGCAGCGGAACCTTTTGCTAAACTTATGGAAGAGGTTTTAGACTACGAAAGAGTTGATGATGAGCCTAGACAGATTTTAAGATGGATGGGCTATAACATCGGCAAATGGATATATCTAGTAGATGCTTTTGACGATATGGAAGACGATATAAAAAACTCAAGCTACAACCCGTTTCTTACACAATACAATTACAAGGGACAGGATTTAACGGTTTTTAAGAATCATATCAAGAGTCAGGCAGAATTTACAGTACTGTATTGTTTGCACGAAGCATCTAAGGCATTTGAATTGCTTAGTTTAAAAGAAAATAAAGGGATATTGGAGAACATATTATATATAGGAATGTTAAGTAAAACTGATAAAATTTTGTGCCAGAGGAGTTGTGGTAAAGGTGAGAAATCCATATGAAGTACTAGGAATAAGTGAGGGAGCATCAGAAGAAGAAATAAAGAAAGCATACAGAGAACAGGTAAAGAAGTATCATCCGGATCAATACCATGATAATCCTCTTTCCAAACTCGCAGAAGATAAGCTGCGAGAAGTAAATGAAGCATATGAGTATCTGACCGGAAAAGGTCAGACCGCTAAAACCAGCAATGGTTGGAGTGGCAGAAGCGGTGCCCCAGGTTCTCCGGGGTTTGGAGGAGCAAGTAGCGGAAATGCCGGAGGAGATAATAATTTTCGCCAGGTACGAATGTATATAAATTCCGGTAATATTTCAGCGGCGGAATCACTACTTGAAAGCATTCAAAACAGAAATGCAGAATGGTTTTATCTTCGTGGTCTGGTCTTTATGAAAAAAGGCTGGTACAACGAAGCAATGATGAATATCAGACAGGCAGTAAACATGGACCCGTCAAATTATGAGTACAGAGATGCCCTCAACAGGATAAATACAAATAACAACATGTACCGCGGTAATGCAGCTAACAGAGGATATGGGGCAGGACCAAGCTTTTGTGATATGTGTACTTGTTTATGGTGTTCGGATTCAATGTGCGAGTGCTGCGGAGGGGATTTAATATCCTGTTGCTAATGACATGAAGGTTTAAAACTAAATTTATGAGGTAGATATGAATAACGCAACAAGAGCCAAAAAAATTGCATTAAGCGGAATTCTTCTAGGTTTTACCGTCATATGTGTATTCCTTGCATCTGTTTTGCCTACAAGCAGGCTTTCATTATATGCAATAAGTTCCCTTTTTGTGGCAGTCATAATAATTGAATTTGGCGCAAAATCAGGCTGGACGTTCTTTGCAGCATCTGCCGTTTTGTCAGCTGTGCTAATTCCACGGCTGGAAGTACTGCCCTATATAGTGTTTTTCGGAGTCTACGGACTGCTAAAACTATATTTTGAGAGACTGCAAAACAGGGTTCTGGAATATACGTTGAAATTAGTTTATTTCAATATATGTTTGTTGCTGGGTTTTGTTTTTCTAAAGGAATTTATATTGGCAGGTGTTGAATTACCTGCCCCTGTATATATAGTTGCTGCATTGATGGAAATAGTCTTTATAGTATATGATTATGTTTACACTTTGTTTATAAGGTTTTATTCCTCTACACTAAAACCTAAATTAAAGATCTAGAATTTTTGTCTATTATGATTTCCAAGATTGAGAAATAATTGAATAAATGCCCTGAGTATATTACAATATTTGTAAACTACTCGGGGTTTTTTAGTGCGTAAAGTACAAATGGAGGTTGTTATGTCACCAGCTTTTTCATATTCAATTGCTGTTTTTATAATACTATTTATTGCAGGCTTCGCAGTTAATCTGCTAAAGCGACATTATGTATTTCAATTGCTGGGAATAGCCTTCTTATTTACGTATATAATAATCAATTCTGCGATTTACATTGAAAACACCTCTGAGACATCTTTTCAGACCATTTTTTTAAGGTCCATGCCATCTTTATTTGGTATATCTGCCTGCTTAATTACCATGACTCTGGGTTTCTGGATGTATCCTTTCTTGAGGAAAAAAATAAGACCTTGATATAATTTATTAGATTAAATAGATAAAATATAATAAACCTCTTTGGCTAAATATGTTATAATAAGAATATTGTTGTTATTTTATAGATGCTATTACATAAGTTATCACACTCATGGAGGTTTTAAATATGAATGAAAAAGTCAAGGACATTGCTGTCAGAATCAAGGGACTCAGACTTTTGGCAGGCTACACTGAGGAAGAAGTAGCAGAGCAACTGGGAGTAAAGCTTGATCAATATAAATTATACGAAAATGCTGAAGATGATATTCCTGTCAGTTTTTTGTATGAGCTGGCGGAAATCTACAAGGTCAATATTACTGAAATTTTAACAGGAACATCACCAAAGCTTCACGATATATGTCACGTCAAAAAAGGTGAAGGCCTCAAGGTTGAGAGATATGACCAATACAGTTTTGAAAGTCTGGCTTATAAATATTCCAACAGAAAAATAGAACCTATGTTAGTTGTGCTAGATCCCGAAAATAGTCCTGAGATGGTTTCTCATAAAGGACAGGAGTTTAATTACTGTCTGGAGGGGAAAATGCAGGTGCTTATAGGGAAAGAAAAATTTGATTTAGAACCCGGGGACTCTTTATATTTTAACTCTTCGATTCCTCACAAACAGCTTGCACTAAACGGTAAGGAAGCAAAATTCCTTACAATAATTTTACTTTAATTATAAAATTGTCTTTAAATGTATTGGGAGGATATACGAATGAGTTTGGAAACACGGTATTTAAATAAAACTGATTTTGAATCCTATGAGGATTTTAGAGAGAACTTTAAGCTAAATGTTCCATCTAACTTCAACTTTGCTTATGACATAATAGATCAATATGCGAAACTGGAACCTGAAAGACTTGCGTTGGTTTGGTGCGATGACCATGGCAATGAGAAAAAGTTTACTTTCAAAGAATTGAAGTACTGGTCTGACAAGACTGCCAATTACCTAACTGCAAACGGATTAGGCAAGGGCGATAAAGTAATGTTTATATTAAGAAGAAGATATGAATTCTATTTCTTTGCATTTGCTGCCATGAAAGTAGGTATTACCTTTATTCCGTCAACAAACCAGCTGATGAAGAAAGACATAGTATATAGAAACAATGCAGCAGAAGTAAAGGCTATTATTGCATACAATGATACGACAATAATAGAACACGTTGAGAATTCAATGGATGATTCACCAACTGTTGAAAAGTACATAATGGTTGGCGGAACAAGGGATAAATGGCTGGATTATGATAAGGATATGCAAGGTGTTTGCGATAACTGGGTAAGGCCTGCAGGAGAAATGGATACTCATAATAGAGACTACATGATAATCTATTTTACATCAGGTACTACTAGTATGCCTAAAATGGCAGTACATGATTTTACATACCCACTTGGACATATTGTTACCGCCAAGTACTGGCACAGGGTTGTTGATAACGGACTGCACCTGACAGTTGCTGATTCAGGCTGGGCAAAATTTGCCTGGGGGAAGCTTTTTGGACAATGGATATGCGGTGCGGTACAATTTTTATATGATATGGATAGATTTGATCCTTGTAATCTCCTTGAAAAAATAGAAAAATATCAGGTAAAGACTTTCTGTGCACCACCCACAATTTATAGGTTTATGCTGCAGAATGATATAACCAAATTTGATTTATCGTCTCTGACACACTGCTCAACAGCAGGAGAGCCTTTAAATCCCGAAATTTTCAACAGGTTCAAAAAGATAACCGGACATGAAATACTAAACGGTTTCGGACAGACTGAAACTACCGTGATTGTGGCCAACTATGAATGGCTGCCGGTAGACCCCGGTTCTATGGGAATGCCGAACCCCGCCTACAATATAGATGTAGTGGATGAAGAAGGTAACTCCTGCCAGGTAGGAGATGAAGGTGAATTGGTAATAAGGGACGTAGATACCAATAAGCCAGCCGGGTTGTTCTGTGGGTATTATAAAGACCCTGAATCAACCGCAAGAGTATGGTATAATAACACATACCATACAGGTGATGTTGTTTACAAGGACGAGCATGGATACCTCTGGTTTGTAGGGAGAAATGATGATGTTATAAAAGCCTCAGGCTACAGGATAAGTCCGTTTGAAGTAGAAAGTGCAGTAATAGAGCATCCGTCTGTTGTGGAATGTGCCGTAACTGGTGCACCTGACAGTATTAGAGGTACGGTTGTAAAGGCAACCATTGTACTTGCGAAAGGTTATCTGCCTTCGGATGAATTGAAAAAGGATATTCAGAATTATGTTAAGAAAGTTACGGCACCATATAAATATCCAAGAATAATTGAATTTGTTGATGAATTACCAAAAACAATCAGTGGAAAAATAAAAAGAGCACAGCTTCGTCAGGATGATCATAAAAAGTTTGAATCTTCATGATTCAAACTTCCAAATCATCATAGAAGCTGATGTTTCATATGAATTGGAAGGATTATCTTATGAATGAAAAAACACAAAGAGTACTTGAATTTGATAAAATTATTGAAAAATTGAAAGGCTTGACCGCATCTGAATTGGGGAGGGAGCTTGTTTTAGAGCTAACTCCTCAAACTGATTTCAGGGCGGTTGAAAAAATGCTGGCTGAGACAAATGATGGTGTAAGCTGCGTACTGAGAAGGGGTTCGCCACCTCTTGGAGGAATTACGGATATCAGGATGAGCCTGAAAAGGCTTGATATGGGGGGAGTACTGAACCCCGGGGAACTGCTGCGACTGGCAGGAGTTTTAAGAGCTGCCAGAAGGTTAAAGGGCTACGTTAATGATAAATTAGACGAGAATAATTCAAGTGTAGTTAATGAACTGATATCCTGTCTTGAATCCAATCAGAGGTTGGAACAGAAAATTGATAATTGTATTTTAAGCGAAGATGAGATTGCAGATAGTGCAAGCCCCGCATTAAGCAGTATCAGACGTCAGATAAAGGAGCAACAGGCGTCTATTAAGGATAAGCTGAACTCAATTATTCGTTCCACAAAATATCAGAAATATATTCAGGAATCTGTTGTAACTATGAGGGGCGACAGGTATGTTATACCTGTAAAACAGGAGCATAAGGGGGATATACCCGGGTTGGTTCATGATTCTTCCGCCAGCGGAGCTACATTATTTATAGAGCCAATTGCAGTTGTTGAAGCAAATAACAGTATAAAGCAGCTGAGAGTTAAGGAACAAACGGAGATAGACAGAATTCTTGCCGAGCTGTCTCAGGATGCTTCTCTCATATTGCCGCAATTGAATGCAAACATGAGTATAATGGCAAGACTGGATTTCATTTTTGCAAAGGCAAAATTGGCGGTAGACTATAACTGTATATGTCCTAAAATTAATGATACAGGTAAGATAATTATAAAAAAAGGAAGGCATCCTCTTCTTGATCCCCAAAAAGTAGTCCCTATTGATTTCTGGATTGGTGAAAAATTCAGCTCATTGATTGTTACCGGGCCTAATACCGGAGGTAAAACAGTATCGCTTAAAACAGTGGGACTTTTTACTTTAATGATGCAGTCAGGACTTCTGGTTCCTGCAAAAGAAGGAACAGAAATGAGCGTGTTTGAAAAGATATATGCAGACATTGGCGATGAGCAGAGTATTGAACAAAGTCTTAGTACATTTTCATCTCATATGAAGAATATTGTGAATATACTGGGGGGTGTCAACAACAAGTCGCTTATACTCCTGGATGAACTGGGTGCGGGGACCGACCCAACTGAAGGGGCAGCATTGGCTATGTCTATTCTTGAATGCCTTCACCAGATGGGTGCTACAACTCTGGCAACAACACACTATAGCGAACTCAAGGTTTATGCTATTTCAACTTCGGGAGTTGAAAATGCATCCTGTGAATTTGATGTGGAAACCCTCAGACCTACTTACAGGCTTCTTATAGGTGTGCCCGGCAAGAGTAATGCATTTGCTATTTCTAAAAGGCTTGGTCTGACAGATGATATTATAGAGAGGTCAAAGGAGTTTTTGTCCCAGGAAGACATAAGGTTTGAGGATATATTATTAAGTATAGAAAAGAACCGAAGCGAGGCCGAAAAAGAGAAGATGCGTGCCGAAAGCTACAGGCAGGAAGCAGAAAGGCTAAAAAGGGATTTGGAGGAGCAAAAAAGAAGATTAGCTGACCAAAAGGAAAGTGAACTTCGCAAGGCGCGGGAAGAAGCCCGTCGGATCCTTACAGACTCAAAGCGTCAGGCTGATGAACTTGTTTCCGAAATGAAGAGGCTTGCAAAAGAGCAGGAAGAGGCCGAAGTGCGAAGACAAACCGAGGAACTTCGTCAAAGGCTTAACAAGAGCATAAACAAGCTGGATGATTCTCTTGTTGAGTCCATAATGCCTAAACAGGGGTTTGTGAAGCCTCCTAAAAATCTCAAGCCCGGTGATACGGTACTAATAGTAAACCTTAACCAAAAGGGAACGGTTTTATCACTGCCCGATAAAAATGGAGAAGCACAGGTTCAGGCAGGAATAATGAAAATAAATGTTCATATTTCAAACCTCAAATTGGTAGATGAGCAGAAACAGCAGATTCAAAGAACCGGAATGGGCAAAATAGGTGTTTCAAAAGCACAAAATATGTCCACCGAAATTGATTTGCGCGGAATGATGCTCAGCGAGGCCATTGATGTTGTTGACAAATATCTTGATGACGCGAGTATCGCAGGTTTGGGCGAAGTTACCCTTATTCATGGAAAAGGGACGGGAGCACTGAGAGCCGGATTGCAACAGCACCTCAAGCACAATCCTCATATAAAAAGCTTCAGGTTGGGGAAACTGGGTGAGGGTGAAAGCGGTGTTACGGTTGTCGTACTAAAATAACTAGCACCCAAAATTTGCAAAAGGTTGACAATTTAGACATGGTAAATTAGAATAATTAGTGGCCTTTTACTTTATATTAGATATATTGTTTAATATGGATTAAAAAGAAGATTAATTATAGATAATAAATTAGGAAGTAGTGAAGGAGAATTTTTGTGGATATCAGACAGGATATAAAGAACATAGCAATAATAGCACACGTTGACCATGGAAAGACTACTCTGGTTGATGCTATGCTCAGGCAGAGCGGTATTTTCAGAGAAAACGAGGCTGTTGCTGAAAGAGTAATGGATTCCAATGACCTTGAAAAGGAAAGAGGTATTACAATACTTGCAAAGAATACCGCTGTTAACTATAACGGAACTAAAATCAATATTGTTGATACTCCCGGACATGCCGACTTCGGAGGAGAAGTTGAACGTGTACTTAAAATGGTTGATGGTGTTTTACTGTTAGTAGATGCATTCGAAGGTGCAATGCCCCAGACAAGGTTTGTACTTAAGAAGGCATTACAACTGGATTTGAAGCCGATTGTTGTTGTAAATAAAATTGACAGACCGGAAGCAAGACCGGAGGAAGTAGTTGACGAAGTTTTAGAATTATTTATCGAATTAGGAGCCGATGATGACCAGTTGGAATTCCCGGTTATTTATGCTTCTTCAAGGGAAGGTTTTGCAGTTTGCGATCTTGGGGGAGAAAGAAGAGATTTAAAACCGCTGTTTGACGTAATCATAGATAAGGTTCCTTCTCCAAAGGGCGAACTTGAAGGAACTCTACAGTTGCTGGTTTCTAACATAGACTATGATGAGTATGTAGGAAGAATAGCTATAGGCAGAGTAGAAAGAGGTTCAGTAAAGCTTGGTCAGCCCGCTATAATTTGCAAAAAAGAGGGAAATCAGCTTAATGCTAGAATAACAAAGCTATATTGCTACGAAGGTCTTAAAAGAATAGAGACACCAGAAGCAAAGCTTGGAGATATAGTTGCGGTTTCCGGTGTTGGTGATGTTACCATCGGAGATACAATATGTGAAGCAGGAGCACCTGATCCACTGCCGTTTGTTGCAATTGATGAACCTACTCTGTCAATGACATTCAGCGTAAATAACAGTCCGTTTGCAGGAAGAGAAGGTACATTTGTAACTTCAAGACATTTGAGGGACAGACTCTTCAAAGAATTGGAAACAAATGTAAGTTTGAAGGTTGAAGAAACTGATTCTGCAGATGCTTTTGTTGTATCAGGAAGAGGAGAACTTCACCTTTCAATATTGGTTGAAACAATGAGACGACAGGGATACGAATTCCAGGTTTCAAAGCCTTCGGTTATTTACAAGGAAATAGACGGTGTATTAATGGAGCCTATAGAATACCTGATGATAGATGTTCCTGAAGAATTCATGGGAACCGTAATGGAAAAACTCGGTCAGAGAAAATCTGATATGGTTAATATGACATCTGCAAATCAGGGATATATGAGACTTGAATTCAGAATTCCGGCAAGGGGTTTGATCGGATACAGGTCTGAATTACTTACCGATACAAAAGGAAATGGAATAATGAACCATGTATTCCATGGATATGAACCATATAAGGGCGAAATCCCTACAAGAACTAGAGGTTCTCTGGTTGCCTGGGAAGATGGAGAAGCTGTTACTTATGGCTTGTACAACGCTCAGGAAAGAGGCACTCTTTTCATTACACCGGGAACAAAGGTTTACCAAGGTATGATCGTAGGTGAAAATGCCAGATATGATGACCTGGTTGTAAATGTTTGCAAAAAGAAGCATGTTACCAATATGAGAGCCTCCGGGTCAGATGAAGCATTGAGGTTGACGCCTCCTACAAATCTGAGCTTGGAGCAGGCGTTGGAATTTATTGCTGAGGACGAGCTTGTAGAAATGACTCCAAAGAGCATTCGTTTACGAAAGAAAGTACTGGATACAGAATCAAGAGCGAAAATAAGAAGTAAAATGTAATTGCCGAGAATATGGACAAAATTTAAAAACAATATTATAGTATTTATTATAAGAGCTTTTGAATTTTTAGAATGGAGTCACATATTTGATGGATAGAAGATTAAAAGTATCATTGACAGGGATACTGACCGTGATTATTGGGATACTGTTATCTGTACCAAACATCATGAATTATTTCAGAACCCTGTTAAAAGGCTTTGATGCTAAATTTGGTCTGCTTAATGCTGTGTTAACTGCATTAGGGCTTACATTGGTTCTTTTTGGTTTGTTCATAATATCAGCAGGATTAAAGAAGATGTCCTTCTGGCTGACCATTTTTATTGTTTTTGTATTTATTTTTACTGTGGGTGCAGTTATTACCTTTAGAAATACCGTTTCCACAGATACGTCTGAAACAGTAACCAAGGAAGTCAAAATAAAGGCTGATTCCGAGGGCGCAAAGATGGTTGACATACCTATGGGATCAAATACCAAGACTATTGCGGGAATACTTGCAAATGAAGGCATTATCAGTAAGCCTCAGATTTTTACAATTGTGTCAAAGATTAACGGTTTTGACGGCAAATATCAGGCAGGTACCCACGTTTTGAAGCCGGGATTGGAATTCAACACTATAATGACAATTCTAACCGGAAAGCCGGAAAGTAAAAAAGTAACCATTCCCGAGGGTTTGAGCTACAGACAGATTGTGAATACCTTTGTTAAAAAGGGACTTTCTACGGTAGACAAATTTGATTATGCAATGAAGTATCAAAAGTATGACTATGATTTCATAAAGGATATAAAAGACAGTAATAACCGTGAATTCAAGCTAGAAGGATATTTATTTCCCGATACATATGAATTTGCAATGAATGCCAGCGAAAAGACAATAATAAACGTAATGCTTGAGAACTTCAATAACAAGATAACAAAAGAGCATTATAAGCGTGCCAGGGAATTAGGTATGTCAATGGACGAAATTATTACTCTTGCTTCAATAATTGAGAGGGAAGTAAGCAACAGCCAGGAAAGAAGAGTTGTATCGGAAGTATTTCATAGGCGTTTGAGAGATAAGAACCCGAATCTGAGAAAGTTAGAGTCATGTGCCACTCTCCAGTATATTTTCCTTAATACTGAGGGAAAGGTACATGAGGTAATAACGTATGATGATAAAAATACTAATAATCCTTATAATACTTACCTTAATGCAGGTTTACCACCGGGACCTATTTGTTCACCAAGTATTGATGCAATAAATGCAGCGTTGTATCCTGATGAGGATACGGATTTCATGTTCTTTTTATCAGCCAGTGACGGTACTACTAAGTTCTCAAAAACTTATGCCGAACACCAAAAGGCTATGAAGCAATATGGATTGATTAAATAGACTGAAAAGTGTATGAATTATTTTAAGATAAGACATCTTACGGTTGTAACAGTGATATAACTAATATCACTGTTACAACCGTTTTTTCTTAAAAAAGCACGGGTTGTTTTATTAATGGAATTTTCACAGGATTGATGCACTAATTAGAAAAACTCAAGGTGAAGATATTTTAAAATATAATCGGGCTTAATTCAGGAAATACGATGTTCTATTTTAGTGGATTTAAGTAATTATAAATATGATTAGTATAAATACATTCTTTACACTGAAAGGTCTTTTTTATAATTAGGTTGCTTGAATTATTAGTCTATATTTAATATCAAAAAGTTTGTTCTTTTAATTTCCAATAAATTTGTCATGGATAAATCTATATTATTTGGGATAATAATTGCATATAATTCATGTTGCCCAGTCAGATCATTTGTATCTATCTCAAAAGTTTTACTTGTAATGGAATTATTCTTAATATTAAATTCAAGATATTCTGAATCGCTAAATACTTTTATTGGTTTATGATCAATATATACTACTGCATGATAATTACCTGAAATACCAAATGTATTTAATTCAAGTATAATTTTATTACCTGCATTAGTTTCTATGATGCTATTGTTTTTTTCGAATTTATCTCCCAGTACTTTAAGTTCAGCAAAATAATCTTTCTTAAAATCTTGACTATAAATAGACTTATTTAAGAATATTGATTGGTCGGATATAGCTTTATTTTTAACTTGAGTGTTAACTTTAATAGGGTTATATGTTGAATTATAAAAAAAAGAAAATGGTCTAAGCTGATTAATACTGTGATTTACACCAAATGATTTTTGATTTGATTTTGTTGCCAAAATTTGAGGATTAAGCATACTTGCAAAATATATAATATTATTATCACCTTTCTGTCCGACCACTGGGTTAAAAGAAATTTTGAATTGTTTTAATGCATTTTTTTTCAATTCAAAATAATGCATGTTTTTTTCTATCCCATTTATTTTATATGGTTGTATATATCCATTAACAAAAACAAAAAGACCAATAGAACAATTAATACTACCATTTTGAATGAAATAATTAACAGTAACATCTTTACCATCTAATTTAAAGGCATTAGAAATATTAGAATCTTTAGAATCAATTCCATGTCCATAAGTAGCTACTATTTTCATGTTTTTATCAATATTAATTGGATTGCTGTAATCAGACATTGTAGTGGTATTATTTTTGTCACATCCAGAGATGATTAAAATAAGAAATACAGTTATAAGTAATATATTTAAACATTTAGTTTTCACCTAAGTCCTCCTTTGATCAAAAGCAAAGAATTTAAATTATTGTTACGCTATAAGTCATTTACATCCAGTCTATTTATTATCTTATATTATTTTATTTATAAGTTGAATATGTATATAATGCCCAGCTAGAGCTATTACTCCATACATTATGTGATGCATAACATGTAACAGGAATTGGATCATAATATACAATAGCCTCACAACTTGATACATTATTTAATGTCTTAGTATCACTATTTAAAAGAGAACCTGTCGAGTAATCATGTAACTCAACCAGAGAGTTTATTTTATAAGCAGGTCCGCTTGATACACTAGTTATTGCATTTCCACATGAGAAAATAGTGGATCCACTAGTATAATAACAATAATTTTGAGCAGTCATCGTACCGTAAGAGGTCGATGTAGTTTTGGTTTGCGAACCAGCAAATATATAAACTGAAGAAAAAATTGTTAAAACAACTACCAACAATGAAGCACAAATTCTTTTTTTCATAGAAAAACCCTCCTCTTAAATGAATAAATAGACTGGAGTTACTAAATTATTACATATAAGTATTTAAATGTCAACAACATACAATTTCTATTACAAATTGTAAAAAAATGCATTAAAATACTCTATAAGTCAAGATATAGACTACTGTTGATAATAATATTTTATAGACATAACTAGGGCAGCAAAAATAATCGTATATAGTAGGTGATTTATTATCTACAGTAAATTAATCAATTCCAAAACTTAATTCTGGACAAAATTTAAAAAGGATAATATAGTATTAATAGATATTAATTTTAACTGAATACTTGTAAACTTGACGTTATAATGGGATTCATTATTACTCCTTAGAAGGGTTTCTGAAAAATAAATGATAAAATGGGGTGGCGAGAATAGCCACCCTAATTTTAAGTGGTGAAATATGATTAATTACGAATACATTACTCAATATATAAGAGAGACAATTAAAACCAATACCGGTCTTTTAGCGGAGCTTGAAGAATATGCTTCAAAAAATCATGTTCCAATTATTCAGCCTGAGGTGGCAGCACTTTTGAAGGTTATTGGCAGTATGAAGCGGCCCGCCAGAATTCTGGAGGTTGGGACAGCCATAGGATATTCCTCTATATTATTTTCAGGATTTTTGCAACAAAAGGGCATAATAGATACTATAGAGAGAAATGAAGAAATGATTGAACAGGCCAAAAAAAATATAAAGCGGGCCGGACTTCAAGATAGTATTAACGTAATTGCAGGCGATGCTTTAGAGGTTTTGGAATGCCTTGACAAAAGTTACGATATGATATTTATAGATGCAGCAAAAGGACAGTACAGCGAGTTTTTTGAACATTGCAAGAGGATGCTTGCTCCAGCTGGAATTATTGTTTCTGACAATATTTTGTACAAGGGTATGACTGCAAGTGATGACCTTGTGGTAAGAAGAAAAAAAACTATAGTAAACAGAATGAGAAGCTACTTGAAAGAGCTTTGCGAGGATGAATCATTCGAGACAAGTCTAATTCCTATAGGAGACGGAGTAGCACTTAGCTATAATAAACAGTAAACGTTGCGGAGGATTTATGAAAAAAATTGAGCTTCTGGCTCCTGCCGGAAATCTTGAAAAACTAAAAATGGCAATTATGTATGGTGCAGACGCAGTATATATTGGTGGACAGAAGTTTGGCTTAAGGGCGTCAGCAGATAATTTCTCGATTGATGATATCAAAGAGGGACTTGCTTTTGCACACCAGAGAGAATGTAAGGTTTATGTGACTGTTAACATAATTCCTCATAATGAGGACCTTGAGGGCTTACCTGAATATATAAAGCAGCTTGACGAACTGGCAATAGATGCGGTTATAGTTTCTGATCCCGGGATTTTTGATATTGTACGTGAAAACGCTCCTAATATGGAGATTCATATAAGCACTCAGGCTAATAACACAAATTACTCCAGCGCCATGTTCTGGTACAGGCATGGGGCTAAAAGGATTGTTACTGCAAGGGAGCTTTCTCTGCAGGAAATAAGTGAAATAAGATCAAAAACACCTGAGGATTTGGATTTAGAGGCCTTTATCCATGGTGCAATGTGCATTTCCTACTCAGGAAGGTGCTTGCTCAGCAGCTATATGGCAGGACGGGATTCCAACAGAGGTGCTTGTTCTCACCCCTGCAGATGGAAGTACCATCTGGTTGAAGAAAAACGTCCGGGAGAATACTACCCGGTTTATGAGGATGAAAAGGGCACATATATATATAATTCAAAGGATTTGTGTATGATTGAACACATTCCTGAATTGGTAAAAGCAGGCATATATAGCTTCAAAATTGAAGGAAGAATGAAAAGCTCCTTTTATGTAGCAACAGTTGTAAGTGCCTACAGACAAGCAATAGATGCATATTTGGCTGACCCGGACAATTACAGGTTTGATTCTGAATGGTTGAAAGAACTTTCAAAAGCCAGTCACAGGGAGTATACCACTGGATTTTATTTTAATAAAACAACAGGTGCAGACCAAATATACAATACCAGTTCTTATATCAGAGAATACGACTTTGTCGGAATGGTATTGGAATATGACAAAACAACCGGTATTGCAAAGATTGAACAGAGAAATCGCATGATTGTAGGAGATGAAATAGAGGTGGTAAGCCCGCGAAAAGGCTATTTTACCCAAACTATAAAAGAGATGAAAAATGAGGATGGTGAAAGCATAAGAACTGCACCTCATGCACAGATGATTGTATATATGCCTATTGATGAAGAAGTAGGGCCTTATACGATTTTGAGGAGAAAGTAGACATAAAAGGGGCTGTTTCAAAATAAATATCAACGATTGCTTCAAAGTTTCCATTGATACAATTTATACTTAGACAACCCCTTTTATTTAATACAATTTATTTTAGTTACCCGCTACGTAGCAGGTTTTTGTAATTGATCCGGTATAGGTTCCTTTACCTTTTACAGTAACAGTGGTTTTTCCGGCAGAAACGCGACCCACTGAAACAGTATAGTCTATTCCTTTGGTAAGACGAACCTTTCCATTGAACAAATAAACATCCTGTGTTGCTTTGTTCAATACTGAATCCATTGTCAAATATTTGACATCCGATGAACCACTTTTTACTGTTAATGTATATGTTCCGGCGTATTTGACTATTTCAAAAGACGGTTCGACTGCCGAATATATTACACTGTACTTTTGTCCTTTGACAGTATCAATTGTATACGTCTTTGGAGTTGCATCATAGACCAATTCATTTAATAAGGATTGGCCATCTTCATCAAAAACCTTAATAGATGCTCTTGTGTCTTTGTATTTAAGAGACGCTGAAATGGTAGTTTTTGAAGAACCTGCGGTAAAGGCGTATGTATCTGAATCATTAACGCACTCAAATTTGCCACTGGCTTTTATTCCGCTGTATAATGATACGGCTTTTTCTTCATTGTCCGAAATATCATCCTTTATTTCGTCAACATATACGGTATAGTCAGTATTGTCTGCAAATTTTATATTTACATAATATGTTGTGTCGGGGTCGAGTTTAATATGCTTAAAATTGTCCACTCCATCCTCTATACCCTTTTCAAACAGCTCTTCGCCCTCTTCGTTGTAAAGGTACATATGTGGCCCGTAATTGCTTTCATCCTTATAAATACATCCTATTCTGTACCAAGGTTCCTTTGTTGAGCTTGTAGTAAATTTGAACCACGCACCAGAATCATCGGCTATGGAGCCTTTGAGTTTCTGACCAATAGTTATTAACTGCGCGTTATCAATATCACCTTCTGTCATGGCATTCACACTTACCGGTGTTACTGCAAGCAGAGTGCTTACTACTGCTAACAATGTGATACCGGATAATACTTTTTTAAATAATTTCATGAAATACCTCCCTGTTGAGTTTGTTTCTCATTAATAGTATAATAATAGCGTACACGTGTACGTAAACGTTTACACTAATATTATCACCGACCCCAAATTGTGTCAATAATACTTTACAAATATTTCATTGAATTACTTGTAATGAAATGCTATACTTTCGGTGAATTATATATATTCGCTAAGTGAGGGCAAATGGACAAAAAACCAACTATTAAAACTATAGCCAATATAGCGGGAGTATCCCATGTTACGGTTTCAAGGGCGTTAAGAGATAATTCAGAAATCTCAAAGACTACAAAAGACAAAATTCTTAAAATTGCTAAAGATATTGGTTACATGCCAAATGCTTTTGCAAGAAGTCTGTCCTCTAGGAAGTCTAATACTATCGGTATGATAGTTCCTGCCATGGGAAATGATACTGCTTATGACGATGTGTTTAACGCAATTAGTGCTTCTGCTGCATCCAAGGGTTTAAGTGTAATTTTGGGATGTTGCGGTAGAGATATTGAACTTGAAAAAATCTTTTGCAGAAATATGTGTGAAAATCAGGTTGGTGCATTGATTGTTGCCTCAATAAGTAGTGATGTATCCCATATAAAAGAAATCTGCAAAAGTATTGTGCCATTGATTTTTATTGGAGGGAAAACGGGCTTGGAAGAAGAAAACTGCATTACTATGGATTACAGTTACAGTGCCTTTCTTGCCGTTGACCATTTAGTAAGCCTTGGACATAAGGAGATTGCTTTATTTTTGTATAACCCGGATAACAGGACTATTTCACAGAAAAAAGATGGATTCGAACGTGCTATGAAAGAGCAGGGATTACAGCCTCGGGTTTACCATGAAGGCCATAGTAGCAATACTTTGGATGCCGGGAGAAAGTTGGCTCAAAAGCTCATAGCAAGGGGAGAATTGCCGACTGCTATTTGGTGCGCCAGCGATTTAATGGCTATTGGTGTTATTGAAGCTTTAAAAGAGAATAATATACGAGTACCTGAAGACGTATCTGTTATGGGTCACGACAATCTTTTTTTTACAGGTTTCAACTTTATTTCACTTACTACAATATCTATGCCGAAGGGGGACATTGGGAAAAAAGCCGTGGAGATGGCAATTGATATTATGAATTATGATGCTCAATCTGATGCTGAAAAGCCTGACACAAAAGCTATCTTCCGAGGTGAAATTGTTATACGAAACAGTACTGGCCCTGCTCCTGTTATAAAGCACTTGGAAGACTAATATCCAATGGCTCCGGCTATTAGTATGAATATTGTTCCAATTAGCATATATATTCCAACCAGTGGATAAAAGAATTTTACCCACTTTCCAAATGAAATTCCTGAAACAGCAAGTATACCGGTCAGCGTAGTTGATATAGGTGAGCATAGATTTACCAAACCGTCACCTAATTGAAAAGCAAAGACAGCAGATTGCCTGCTTAGTCCCATGAAATCTGTCATTGGAATCATTACAGGCATAGCAACTGCGGCATGTGCTGACCCGGAAGTTATCAGAAAGTCAAGAGCAGCATTACCGTAAAACATACCCAGAAGCTTTGCCCAGGAGGGAAAGTCCTTGGCAAAGCCTGTCAAGCAGTAGGCAATGGTATCCATTATATGCCCGTCTGTAAGAACAAGACGAATTGCAGATGCCAGGCCTATTACTAATACACCCTTCATCATCTTATTGCACCCCATAACAAATATGTCGCATATCTCTCCAATTCTAAAACCATATATTATTCCGCACAATATCCCGGATATTAGAAAAAGCACCGACATAGACTTTGTATCCCAATTCCATTTTGATATACCAAAGGTAACGATTGCAAATGTTAGAAAAAACAAAATAAGAACTATTTTTTGTCTGGATGAGAGTGTATTTTGAGATAACGTAACTCCATTTGTACTTTCTTTTTCGCATTTTCCCTGTGAATCATTTTTCCTTGCAAAATTCATTATGTACAGGCAGGTTACACTAATAAGAACAATCAAAAGTAGCCATCTTATCCATGCACCGGAATATAAAGGAACCTCTGCAATTGTCTGTGCAATGCCTACGCTGAAAGGATTGTATACACCTGCTGCAAATCCCGCATTAACACCTAATGCTACCATTGCCGTTCCCGTTATTTTGCCAAAGCCAAGAACCCTGGCTGCAATTATCCCGGTCGGAACAAATATTACAGAGGCTGTTGATAATCCCATTGTAAAGCCAAGAACAGAACACAATGAGACAAAGGCAGGTATTATCAAAATCCTTTTATTTTTGAAATGTATAAATATGTTTCCAAAGAATGCTGAAATGCTCCCGGTTTGCATTATTATTTCAAAAGAACCACCAATAAAGAGTATAAAGAATATGAGTTTTACCGTACTTTCGCCCGAAATAGCTTCTATTATTTTCATGGGCAGCTCCCAGGGTGGGACAGGACTTCCCTTGAGTTCTTTAAAGCTGTCGGCTACAACCAGAGTCTGACCTGTTACCGCGTCCTTGAGCCTGTCAAATTGTCCGGCTGGAACAAGGTATGTAAGCAAGCAGGCAAATAAAATAAGTATAAA
>JAEZUC010000072.1 GCA_023443515.1 Bacillota bacterium | reverse complement strand
CCCTACGCATAGATATGAAACTATGTTACAGATAGACCATACAATGTTATATAAAATGCTGTTAACGTGACCCACCAGCGATTAGCAGCAATTAGCACTTTAAAATATTAGAAAAAGGTGATAGAATGAAGAAAGCAAACAACACTTAGTTTTTTGCTATCGTTGATCCCATAAATCATTCTGTTCAGCCAAGAATTTGTATGATTTGTGGGATTTTCTTATCTTCTATTTAAAAGAATTATACATTAATAATTAGCGGTTGTCAAATTTATGAATTTATAGAATCAGTAAGGTATTTTGCATTTTTTTGTCACATTTTGTCGTATTTTCAAAAAGAGCTACCTTCCTTAGTTTCTGCCAATGGATATGCAAATGCTTTAGCTAACCACTCCGGTCTGGCCTTTTTCTTTATTATATGTTAATATTTTGGGGTGTAGTATATCATATTATATAAAGGCGTGAAAAAATGTATATTGATAAAAAAAGCCCTATTCCGGCTTATTATCAGCTAAAGAACAAAATTATAGAAAAGATAAACAGTGGTGAGTATGCCGAGAATTCTATCATTCCATCCGAGAGAGAACTAAGCGACTCTTTAGGCATCAGTCGTATGACTGTGCGTCAGGCATTGACACAATTGGTACAGGAAGGCACCTTGTACAGGGAAAAAGGTAAGGGTACCTTTGTTGCAAAATCAAAGATAGCACAGAGAAACATTACAAGTTTTTCTCAAACTGTCAGGAATAAGGGCATGCTACCAATGACGAAAGTTCTTACGCTGGAGAAGATAAAAGCACCTGATAATGTTCTCAAGATTCTGGAACTTGAAGACACTGATTTGGTCTATAATGTAAAAAGATTGAGGTTTGCCAACAATAAGCCTGTGGCAATAGAAGAAAATTTCATTCCGGAAAAGTATTGCCCCAATTTGGATACCCATGATTTAACAGAGTCACTTTACAAAGTATTGACCGAAGAGTATTCTTACAAAATTGATTACCTTGAAAATGTAATTGAGGCAGGAAAAGCGTCTTCAGAAGATAAAGAACTTCTGAAAATCGCCTCCGGTACCCCTGTTTTAAAAATAAGTGCTGTTATGCACACTGATTCCAACCTAAAATTACTTTACGAAGACTCTAAATACCGTTCCGACGAATATAAATACAATGTCCTTGTCTATAATAATAAAAACCCTCAATAACGGGGAAATATATTGCCTCGTTATTGATTTTATGTATAGAATCCGCTTGACTTTATGCCTGTCAGATGATAAATTATAATTAAACTGGTATATACCTCTATACAAATATATTACATGAGATTGCGAGGAATTGTTATGACAAATATGACAAAAATGTGGCAGGAAATAAAGGAACAACCAAGTGTTTTAGAAAGGTGCAAGGTTTCAAACGAACCTATTATCTCAAGCATAGCGGAACACCTGAAAAAACAACGTATTGACTCTGTGGTAATTGCGGCAAGAGGTACTTCTGATCATGCAGGAGTATACGCAAAATATATTATCGAATATGCTCTGGAAATACCGGTGGCACTGGCTGCACCTTCAATATTTACTACCTATGGTAAAAATCTAAATATGAAAAATAGCCTGGTAATAGGAATTTCCCAGTCCGGCAAGGCTGCTGACGTCCTTGAGGTTATAAAAAGTGCAAATAAATGCGGAGCAACAACTATCAGTATTACTAATGATACTCTATCGCCCCTTGCTACTGAATCAATGTTTCATCTTTTCTGCAATGCGGGTCTTGAAAAAAGTGTAGCTGCAACAAAAACATTTACATCCCAGTTATACCTTATAGCTCAGCTGGTTGCCGCATGGTCCGGTAATGAGGATATGAAGAAGGAATTGTCTCTTATTCCTCAAAACATCACTAATATCATTGAAACTTCTGCCGAGCATATTAAAAATAAGGCTGAACGGTATTTATACATGAATGAATGCTTTATTCTTACCAGAGGTATGAATTATTCTATAGCCTTAGAAGCAGCTCTGAAAATTCAAGAAACCTCATATGTGCGTGCAAAAGCCTATGCAGTATCGGATTTTCATCACGGTCCCTTTGCGATGATTGATAAAGATATGCCTGTTTTCGTATATGCACCTGAAGGACCTGCTTTAAAGGATATCATTGAAATGATTAATAAGCTGAAGGAATGTCAGGCCGAAATCATAGTTATTTCCAACAATAAGGAAGTCTTGGAAATGGGTAACTGCTCCTTTGAAATTCCACAAACTGATAATGATATGATTTCCCCGTTCTATAATGTGGTTATAGCCCAGATGTTTGCATGTAACCTATCGCTGACAAAAGGCTTGAACCCGGATAGTCCCAGAGGTCTAAACAAAGTAACAATTACTAAGTAACAGGAGACATATTATGGATACTATAAACCCTAAATTTGTTCCGGTTTTAGATAAAGATTTCCGCCCGGCTGCTCTTGAAAACCGTATTTTTCTTAATGCTGTTAAAGCAACCGGTAAAGCAGTTCCAATTTCAATCGGGATTGAGCGAAGCGATGGCCTGATTTCCAGATACAGTACTTATATCTTCGACGACACCTCTAAAATGGCTGATGCAAATCTCAAGTATGTGGAGCGTTTAGTCAAATGCCTACTTTGGATATGGGGTGGTTGGAAGATTATACTGGGAGGGCCTTCATATATAGGCGACTATATAAAACAAATATATAGTCCCGGCGGAAATAGAGAATTTGATGCAGGGGTTATGAGACGTATATACGAAAAACAGTTTACTGTAGAGATAACTGATTACGAAAAGGTTCCGGAGGCTAAAGAAAGCACAAAAGCCATAGGACGCCACCAAGCCGGCTGTCGTATCGGTCTTGATGCAGGAGGCAGCGGTCTCAAGGTATCAGCTGTAATAAACGGAGAAGCCGTGCACAGTGAGAAGATTCTCTGGCAGCCCAAGGTCAATAGCAACCCTGATTACCACTACAGCGAGATTTTAAAAGCTTTGAAATCTGCAGCCACATATTTACCTAGTGTAGATGCAGTTGGTGTCAGCTCTGCCGGTATTTTCATCAATAACCGCATTATGATTTCTTCTCTTTTTCTAGAGGTTCCCCATGAGCTTTTTGAAAAGAAGGTACGCAATATGTTTCTTGATATTCAAGAAAAGCTGGGCTCGATACCACTAGAAGTTGCAAACGACGGTGATGTTACAGCTCTGGCAGGGGCTATGCAGCTGAATGATACCAGAATCTTGGGAATTTCCATGGGTACCAGCGAAGCAGGAGGCTACATTGATTCTAACGGAAATATTACAGGCTGGTTGAATGAACTGGCATTTGTACCTGTAGATTACAACACCGGAGCAATTGTTGATGAGTGGTCAGGAGATTATGGCTGCGGAGTAAAGTATTTGTCTCAGGATTCGGTTATCAAGCTTGCCTTAGCTGCAGGTATTGAGTTTGATGAAAATATGACTCCCGCTGATAAGTTCAGAAAAGTACAAGACCTGCTCTCAGGCGGTGACCAACGTGCAAAGGACATCTTTGAATCAATAGGCATTTATCTCGGCTATACAATAGCTCATTACGCTGATTTTTATGATATAAAACACGTTCTGGTACTTGGCGGTGTAACGTCAGAAGATGGAGGAAATATTATACTTAACACTGCAAGGACAGTGTTAAATGTAGAATTCCCGGAGTTGGCCTCGGCAATATCTCTGCATCTGCCGGAGGAATCAAACAGAGGTGTGGGCCAGTCAATCACCGCTGCAAGTCTGCCTGAGATATTATAACGCATACAGGAGTGTGATATAAATGAAATTAAAAAACAAAGGTGCTGAATTCTACATTCCGGATAACAAGCAATTAGATGAAGCTGTCAGCAGAACTACTCATATGGCTATCGCTGCACATCAGGATGATATTGAATTTATGGCACAGGATGGTATTCTGGAGTGCTTTGGCAAGGATGATAAATGGTTTTATTCAGTTGTTGTAACAAACGGTGCAGGCAGCCCAAGGGATGGCCTGTATGCCGAATATACCGACGAGCAAATGCAAACCGTAAGAAAGCTAGAACAAAAAAAGGCTGCCTTTGTAGGTGAATATGGAGCCTTGGCACTTCTTGACTATCCCAGTGCCGATGTAAAAAAACCTAAAAATACGGACATAATAAACGAACTAAAAGATTTGATTTCTGCTGCTAAGCCCAAGGTTATTTATACACACAACCTTGCAGATAAGCACGACACCCATTTAGGTGTAGTTACAAAGGTTATACACGCGTTAAGAGAGTTGCCTGCTGATGCTCAGCCCGAAAAGCTGTATGGCTGTGAGGTATGGAGAAGCCTTGACTGGGTGAATGATGAAGAAAAGGCTGTATTTGACGTTTCTGCACATCCGAATATAGCAGCCTCACTTCTCGGTGTATTTGACTCACAGATTTGTGGCGGAAAGAGATATGATTTAGCCACAACAGGCAGAAGGCTGGCCAATGCAACCTATTATGCCTCACATGGAACAGATATGGCCTCTTCTCTCATGTATGCAATGGATTTGACTCCCTTAATTCAAAATCCGAACATGGACATAATAGATTACATCTTCGGATATATTGACAGATTTAAAGCAGATGTTAAAAACAGACTTACTAGTGTTCTTTAATAAAGAGTTTCTCTTGGAGTTTATGTGGGGCAGTTGCAAAACAGAAAGTTTTTCTGGTTTAACCCCGGTACTCCCGTATAAAATTGTATCAATGATTGCTTCCAAGCTTCCATTGATACAATTTATACTTTGAGTACAGTTTATAAAACATAAAAATAAGTTTTCTAGCAGCCCCTTATACTAGTTCCTAAATCGCTTAATGTTGTCCAGGTAATTTAAAGCATACCGTTCTGCTTCGTAAGGATATTTATACTTTAGTCTTTTTGCTGTTTCCACTGCCAGCTTGCGATACAATTCTATGGTTTTAAACAGTGCTCGCAAAATATCAATGTCGGAATATACTGCATATATTTCAGAAAACTCCTCCACTATCCAAGGCTCTGCCCACTGTTCTACAAAACGTCCGCTATGCCAGGTGTTATAGGTCAAACTATTAACAGCGTGAGAATAGATTTCAATCATTTTTAAAAGCATATTTTTCATATAGCCATCCACACAGTTTTTGGCTACCCACAATTCACCTCGCAGTACTTTTTTAGCAGCCCATATTGTATGGAACCAAAAATTACAGGCAGTGTTTTTAAAATCACTCTCTGAAGGTAGCATATAGGGTTTCAGGGAGGATACCATTCTCTGCAAGACAGCTTCAAATCCTATCTTATCAAATAGTATTCTATATGACCTGCCTATCATTTCTGTAACGTATGTATCTTTTTCAATTCTGTCAATATCATTTGCCTGTATGAAAATAAAGTCAACGTCTAATGCATTATCAAAAAGTATACGTCTTTCCTTTCCGTCGGCAATGGAATCTTCAGTGAATGAAATATGATATTTACCAAACCCATTCAACCATTCATCTGATTCTATAAAAAACTCAATATCTTCAACCAGTAATACAATGTCAACATCTGAATATTCATCGGCCGGGTGCTCTGTTCTTGCCCTAGAACCTATAACAATGCCTGTTTTTATTTGTTCTATTGACTTACCGAGTTTAATTAAACCGGTTAGTATATCCGGGTATCCAAGCATTCCAGTACCCCTTTCTCCCAAAGTAAGCTTGTTTACGTCAACATATTTGCTAACGCTAACCATATACTACCATATATACCCGAATATTGAAATACGCACTAGTACTTGGCAAATTTACAACCTGAATTGCTCCGTTGTTTTTATTTTTTCCGATAATTGATACATCATTGCAGTAGCAAATATGGTTTTGAGTGATGAAATAAACCAGCTTCAACTAGAGACATTAAAGCAAAATGGGTTGTCACAAAAATTTTTTTCTTTTTTTGTGACAGACCCTTTTTTATTCAGGTATTATCATATTATTTAAGCTGCTGCATATACTCTTTTAAATTGATTACAGTGCCTTCAAGCCGTGACTTTTCTGCTGCGAAGGACATTAAATGGCTCTGAACGGAGTTTTTTGCAGAAGTAAGGCCGTTATTATTATTTTCTCTGATTAAATTAATAAAATCAGCCATAAGCCTTTCATCGCCACCGCCATGTCCATGTATATCAACACCTATATTCAGGTCAATGGTTAGTTTTTTTGAAGTTCCAAACTCAATTACTTCTATTTGGTTCTTCTCCATATGACCTCTTATCTCACCTTTTGAACCCATCAGCTTTATTGTTCTGCCCATTTCATTTGAAAAAGCACACATTGTAAATGCAGCAGTAACGTCATTTTCAAATTCCATGTTTACTACCTGATGATCTACCACATTGTTATCACAATGGTAAACACACCTGCCGTAAGGCCCGTCCTTTAATGCTTTCAGCCTGCCTTCTATACTTAGGTCGGTAGAAATAACAGACGTAGGCCAGTCCGTTTTTTCTGTTAGATAGATTTTAGGAGCATAATATGGGCATTCCTTTTCAGAAGGACATCCTTGCAGACATCTTTCGGGCGCTCCTGCCGGAGCATTATCCTTCTTAAAGTGAGTAAGAGCTCCGAAAGAAGACAGCCTAGTGCAGTCCGCTCCGGCTAACCAAAGAATAATGTCCATATCATGACATGACTTCGCCAGAATCATCGGACTGGATTCTTCAGAATTACGCCAGTTACCTCTTACGTAACTATGGGCCTGATGCCAATAGCCCACATTTTCATTATGTTGAATCGAAATCAGCTTACCAATGCTCCCTTTTTCAATAAGTTCCTTAATTGTTGAAAAGAATGGCGTATATCTTAACACATGGCAAATCAGTAATATTCTATTATACTTTTCAGCGCAGTTCCCGATTTGGATGCATTCGGCAGGATCAACCGACATAGGCTTTTCAAGCATAACGTGATAACCTTTTTCCAATGCCATAACTGCCGGTTCAAGATGCATTCTGTCCTGAGTGCAAATCAGTACTCCATCAGCCAGTTTGGGGCTATTCAGCAAGTCTTTATAATCTTTGAAACAGTAATCCTCACTTATACCATACTGCTGTCTGAAGTTTTCTCGTTTTTGCTCATCTTGTTCAGCTACGGCAACAAATTCAACCTCATGGGGTTTATTTAATGCGTATGGGGCATAGGAGTGCATTCCCCTGTCCCCGGCACCTATTAGTGCTAAAGAAATTTTCCTCATGTACATTCACCTCTATATATTGAAATCAACCTTTTAAGCCTGTAGTTGCAATTCCTTGTACAAAGTATTTTTGATACCTGAGGAATAGTAATAATACAGGTAACGTTGTTAAAATTACTCCGGCCATTACAAGATTAGGACGAGTAAAGAACTGATCATTAACCGTTCTTAAACCAACAACAAGTAAATATTTGGACTTATCATTGATAAATGTTGCAGGGACAAGATATGAGTTCCATGTTGATGTGAAATTCAATATTACTATAGTAGTTATTATATTTCCTGAAAGAGGTACAATAATCTTAAAGAATGTCTTTGCTTTGCTAAGTCCGTCAATGGTAGCCGCTTCCTCAATTTCCTTAGGAATAGTCAGGAAAAATTGTCGAGCCATGAATATATACAAGCAATTGTACATAAATGGAATAATAAGTCCGGCTAATGTATTATGCAAATGTAATTTCGCAATCATAATATACATAGGCGTTATAATCAATTGGAATGGGATCATCATACTGGCAAGAACCAATATAAAGATTAGTTTCTTCCCCGGAAAATTAAACTTTGCCAGTGCATAGCCTGCCATAGTGTTTAAAACAACATTGCCCAGTACAGTTAAAACTGTAACAATGGCTGTATTAAAGAACCATTGAACTACCTCTGTCTTCTGAAACAGCGTAATATAATTATTTAAATTAAGTTTGTTAAGCGATACAACTTTGTCCACGTACTGCAATGGCAATAATGATGTATACAGTGCATAAAAAAGTGGTATCAAAAAAATTAATGATAATATTCCCAGTAAAGTATATAACAAAGTTTTTGATAATGTTCTCATATTATTTTCCCCTTACTCTTCGCCGCTATCGTCAAGAAGCTTTTTCTGAACCATAGTTATTATAAAAATTACAATAAACAGTAGTACTGCGACTGCACTACCATAGCCCATGTCCCAGTTTTTGAAAGATTGTACATAGAAGTATGATACTAATGTACTTGTGGCACCTGCAGGAGAACCCAACGGCTGATTTTGAGCAACAGCTGCAACCTGATCAAATACCTGCAGCGCTTGAATCATTCCAAAAGTAAGATTCAGAAATACAACCGGTTTAAGCATTGGTAATGTTATATAGAAGAATCTTTTAACAGAATTTGCACCATCAACCTTAGCTGATTCGTTTAACTCTGCCGGTATCGTCTGTAGTCCTGCTAAAAATACAACTATATAAAATCCAATTTGCTGCCAAACATATATAAGTACTATAAATGGCAATGCCAATTTAAAATCAGCGTACCATGTAGTGTTTTCTAAACCCAACAAAGAGAAAAACTTAGTGATAGGTGTTCCCATTACAAAAAAATACATGAATACTGTTGTAACCGCTATACTAGATACTACATACGGTGTATAAAAAATAGTACGAAAACCGCCCTTGAATTTAATATTTAAATTCAACGCCATAGCTAATAGCAATGCTATTACGCTCTGAACCGGAACTGCAATAAATGCAATAAATAAAGTATGTTTCAACGCCTGGTAAAAGTCAGCTTCAGTTAAGGCCCTAACAAAATTGTCGATTCCAACAAAATGGTTCTGAGATACTTGAACAAAGCTGTATTGATAAAAGCTGATAACAAAGGATTGTACAGTCGGTATTAAAAACCATACCAACCACAGCAGTATTACAGGTAGAAGAAATAAATATGCAGTAATAGTCTCTTCCCTTTTACTTCTTGATTTTGACCTTACTGATTTTAGCAAAACAATCAACTCCATTCCATCTCGGATATATTGTATTAATAGAACAGGAGAGCTTAAGCTCTCCTATCCATTTTTCAAAGCATAATAATTTATTTGAATAACGCCTGAACCTCTTTCACGATGTCTGCACCGGTCTTTTTGCTGTCCTTAGCGTATATTGCTTCATCAAAGCCTTTTATAAGCGCTTCTGAGAATTTCTGTCCGGCAGCAGGATATGCAAATGGTTGTGCGTATTCAAGAACAGGTTTCAAATCTTTAACTATAGGGTCATTTGCAAAGTACTCGTCACTTATAGCAATACTGCTAGGTGGTGCTCCAGCATCTTTTACAACTGTCTGCTGAACTTCGTCTCTCACGAGGTATGACGCTATTTTAGCTGCTACTGCAGGGTCCTGTGCTGTCTTTAGAACTCCTATTGCAATTGAATGTAATGTACTTCCGTTTGTAGTTCCTTTTGGTAATGGAATCATTTTATAATTTATATCAGGAGCCATTTCTTTAAGTGTTGCAATATACCAGGTTCCACCTGTAGACATTGCACATTTACCTTTTGCAAATACTTCTCCATCCCAGCTGAGACCAGCTTGTTTAGGAGTAATTGCAACTCCGTCCTTATACATATCTATCAAGAACTGTAGTGCCTGAGCATTTTGCGGAGTGTCGATTGTCTTACCGAATCCCCAACCACCGCCAAATGATAAAGCGTATTGTGTTAAGTGGAACTCCGCATCAGGGATACAAATACCCTTTACTCCATCCTTTGTTAAAGCTTTAGCTGCTACCTTAACATCATCAAGAGTCTTTGGAAGTTCTTTCAGACCAGCTGCATTCCACATATCCATATTGATAATAAATGCTTCTGGCTGTGCAGTAAGAGGAATACCATATAGTTTTCCATCTATTTTCCATGCATCAACTGCCTGTTTTTGTATTTTGGATAAATCAACTAAGGATTCATCTAATGGAAGCATAAGTCCGTTAGATATAAAATCCAAATATTTTTCATTAGTCATTGCAGCTAAATCCGGTGCTGTACCTGCAGCAACTTGAGCTGGAAGGTTATCCCAGTAATCCTTATCTGTGGGGTACATCATAGGTTCTACTTTAACTCCGGGAATTACTTTTTCAATGCCTTCACATGCTTTCTCATAGGTAGAAGTATATTGCTCTGAGAAATATCCCACCTTATAAGTTACTTCTTTTACCGGTTCAGTAGATGTTGATGTAGCCGCTGCTGATTTATCTGACGGTTGCTTTTTATCTGATGAACCACAACCGGATAAACCCATAGAAACAACTAAACTAGATGCAACCAGCAAACCTATTGCCTTATGAAACTTCTTCATTGTTAATCCTCCCTTATTACTATAAATATTTGCAAGATTTAACGCTTCTATTAAATTATATCTTTTATAATTTTTTATAAAATTTATAAGCTTGTCATTTTGTTATTAAATTAAAAGGTAATAAAAGTATATAGAAATAGACTTGATTAATAAAAATGTACTTTTGTTAATATAATTGTCATTAAACTAAAAACACACAAGGGCTGTAGCAAAACAGAAAGTTTTTCTGTTTTAACACCGATACTCCCGTATAGGCTGAAAAAGATAAAAACTAATTTTACGACAGCCCCCATCTGTCATAACAATTTATTACGGTATTCTGACGGGGTACAGTTAGCTAACTTTTTAAATACAATATTATAGTGCATATGATTTTTATACCCTACTTTTTCAGCTATTTCATAATTCTTTAGTGTAGTTGTCCTTAATAGCTCTTTTGCCTTTTCCACACGTTTTATATTTATATAGTTGGATACTGTCATGTTCATTTCTTTATTAAACAATCTGCTGATATAGCTTTCACTTACCTTGAGATAATCACTAAGTAATTTAAGGCTTATATCCTTTTCATAATTTTTGTTAATATACGTTACTGCCTCTCTCACCAGATAATTGTTCAATTCAATTGATGAATCCGGCAATAAGTCAGTTTTTTCTTTCAAGCTGTTCAAATAGTTATTTACATCTTTAATACTCTCCCATAATTCTTCATTAACAACTAAACTTTCGTGCTCTAAATATTTGTTTGTTAATGAATATAGGATTCCCGACAAAACCGTTTTCAATGATTTTATGTCAACATATTGGTTTGTTTTCAATTGTTCAAATTTGCTGATTAAATAGTCTACAGCACATTCAAAGCTAATGTTTTCTCCCAAAATTTCTTCAACACTTAAGAAGGAGTTGACATAAAACGGTTTTTTAAAATCAATATCACGTACAAAAAAATAATAATTATCAGGAAACAAAAATTTTTGAGAAAGTGCTGCTAAAGTCTTATCAAAAACCTTCCCAGTGTTGTTCAAGCCATTATACATTTCACTGATTGCAAAGGTGATTTCAATATTTAAATATTTCTTAAAAGTATTCTGAAATCTCTTTATTAACGTAATGGTATTCTGGTATATATTCTGTTCACTTGCTCCTTCAATATTACTGAGTAAAATAGCATAGAGATTGTCTTCCTTGATTACAAATTCACTTTCTTTCACATTGCTTAACAATTCTTTTGATATATTCTCAATTGAAACTTGTAAAAGTTCCTTTTCATAGCTATTATATCTGTTCAGTACTTCTTTATATTTATCTACTTCAAACAGGATACATATTATATTTCTACTAGTGAGTTTCAGTCCCATGGTATCTACAAGGCTTGTTAATTCATAATCCTGAAACTGATAACCCTTTAATAGTTTGCATAAAAATTTATTCCGTTCATAGATTAATTCTCTCTCTGACTTTGTATTTGCAATTTCTGAATCATTTTTGTTACGCTCGGCTTTAATAGTCTCTTTAACTTCTTTTAGTATATTAATAATACTTTCCGGCTCTATTTTATGCTTCAGAATGTAGTCTACTGCCCCATACCTCATTGCCTCTTTTACATACTCAAATTCATCATGGCAGCTGAGAACTATAACTTTACACTCATCTTTCCTTCTCTTAAGTTCTTTTAAAACTTCTATTCCATTCATTATTGGCATATTTATATCCAATAATAATAAATCCGGCTTTAACTCGGCTACCATATTTATTGTTTTTTCACCATTATCTGCTTCACCGACAATAACAATGTTTTCTCTTTCCCAATTAATTGAAGACTTGAGTCCGGCTCTTACAAGCATTTCATCATCAGCAATCAGAATTTTCATTTTGTTCCTCCCTTGTTAAAATTGCTGGAATCTCAACATGTACTCTGCTATTTTTACCCGTTTCTTCCGGTATCTCCACACCGTAGGATTCCCCAAACTCCAGCTTTATTCTTTTGTTTACATTATAAAGTCCAATTTTGCTAAACTTCTTTTTTGAACTGTACTCTTCACTATAAAGTATTTTCCTTATGGTTTCTTGGTCAATACCTTTACCATTATCAATTACATCATATATAATTCTGTCGTCCTTTTTAACAATAGTTATATTAATGACTCCGTTGCCCGATAAATCCTCAAATCCGTGTATAATAGCATTTTCAACAATTGGCTGTAATAGAAATTTCAGTGTCATGCACTTTAGGGCTTCGTCATCTACTCTATATTCAACAGAGAATTTATCATTAAATCTTAAGTTCATAATATCAACATAATAATTGAGCTGCTCAAGTTCTTCCTTGATACTTATGAGATTATCCTTATTTTTAGATGCAAAGGTTAACAGTTGAATTAATGAGCCCAATGCATTTACAATTCCTGTTGAACCCTGTATCTTAGCCATCCACTTTATTGTGTTAAGAGTGTTGTAAAGAAAGTGGGGACTTATTTGTGATTGCAAGGCAATAATTTCTGCATCTCTTTTTTCGGTTTCCTGTTCATATATTTTTTGGATCAATTTCCTCGTTTCAGAAATCATTCTATTAAATCCGGAGCTAAGTTCGCCTATTTCTCCTCCGGAAATAGATGAAGTAACATTTAAATCTCCATTTTCAACGGATATCATGGATTTTTTAAGCATTAGCACCGGTTTTGTAATACCGGTAGCAATTATAGTAGAAACACTTAGAGCCAGTAATATCAACACTATACAGAGAAGTACGGTTATATCCCTGATATTGTATATCTCGCTAAACAATTCATCCTTTGGAGTTATACTGACCACTCTCCATTGGTATAATTCAGAGGTAGCAATATTTAAATATACATCCTCACCGTCGATTATTGTTTCGGTGGAACCATCCTGGTCAATTACTTTTGAAAATCCCGGTATAGTGCTGATATTTTCCCCTGACACGCCTATTCCGCTGCTGTAAATTATATTGTTTTTGTTATCAAGCACTGCAAATTTACTTTCGGGAGTAAGTGATATGTCTTTCCACAGTGTCATAATCCTGTCAGCCTTTACGTTTAAAACCGTTACTCCGTAACTTTTATTAGTAAAGGGATCTACAATGCTCCTGCCGACTGATATAACATATTCACCATCTGTCTGAAGAAAATCCCTGTGTATGCCAAATATTACAGCTTTTGCCTCCGCTTTTAAAATATCCTGATACCACTTTTGGGACTTATCCGGATAGCTAATTGTATATTTAGGAATTATGCTTACATTAAAAACATAATCTATATTGTTTGGTACAACTGTGACAGAACCAATGTATTCATTCATGTAGAATACGCCCTTATAAAGGGAGGCATTAGCATCTTCAACATCACTCAGGATTTCAACAAACCTGTTTTCAGATTTAGTATAATCCTTTCGAAGAATACTGCTGACTGTATCATCCAAACTGGGAAATTCAGATATTTTTGACAAACTTGTTAAGAAATTATCAATATTCTTTACAATCTGTGCATTGCTCTCCTGTGAACTTATAACAACTTTTTCATATAAAGTATTTGAAAAATAGTAATATGAGTAAAATCCCAGAATCACAAGAGGAATAACAATTAAAAGGATATAGGAGAAAAGCAATTTTTTCTTTAAACTCAAGTTTCTATAAAAAGAATTCCCTAGAACGTTCTTCATACACCATTACCCCATTAAGCCTAAATAGAAATGAATAACTTGCATATCAAACGTAGTATAACATAAGGAGAGTATCCCTGACTAGTTTTACATAAAGTAAAAAATGTAAACAACCTGAGTCCTTAAATATAGAACTCAGGTTGAGTATTGGGGTAGATTTTACTACTATATTCTTCTTCCTGCATGGTACCCTTCATGAATTGCCTGAATTACTTTTCTAGCCTTTACTGCATCTCCAACAGGAATAGCCGTAATACCCATTTCACTTAAATCATTTAACAGTTCCCTGTCAGCTTTCATTCCCAGTGCTGCAACTACTGCATCTCCTTCAATTACTACTTCTTCACCATTGTGATTGCATACAACCTTATTGCAACCGATTTCTTCAATAGCGTGGCTTACCCTCATGTCTATTCCAAGCTCTGCTAATTTCCCCTGTACAACCCACTGGGAGAATGTTTCTACTTCAGGCACTGCGCTTGGAAGTTTATCTATCAATACTACTTTTTTATTGAAGACCTCCGCCAGATGCATAGCAACTTCAGCTCCTACAAGTCCTGCACCACAGACTAAAACCTTCTCACCTTCCGGGACCTTTCCATCTAGTATTTCCAGAGCTCCAAAAATTCCTTCTTGCTCTATACCTTTGATTTTTGGGCTGAAGGGCTTTGCCCCTGTAGCCACGATGACAGTATCAGGATTTTCTTCTTTTACTTTCTCTGCTGTCATGCTGACACCTGTAACTACCTTTACATTTTGTCTTTCCATTTCAGTAATCTGCCATTGCATAAAATCATAATAATCCTTCTTGAATTCCGGGATAGAAAGATATCTTAACATTCCTCCGAGGCTTTCTGATTTTTCGTATACAGTTACTTCATGTCCTCTTGAAGCGGCTACGATAGCTGCTTCCATACCTGCAGGACCTCCTCCTACAACCATGACTTTCTTTGATTTTTTTGCATCTCTCATTTTGGTAAAGCACTCATGCTCTTTTCCTGCTTCTGGGTTAACAGCGCAGTCCAGGGCCTTGTAGCTTAATACTGAACCTAAACACTCATTACAGCGTACACATCTTCTGATTTCTTCCGGCTTGTTCTGAGCTACCTTGTTTGCATAGTCAGGATCTGCGATACTTTGGCGGCCCAAGGAAACCAAATCTGCCTTACCTGATGCAATTACATCCTCTGCCATTTCAGGGGAGATTCCGCATACAGCAATAACAGGAACAGTAACACTCTTTTTGATTCCTTCTGCCAATCTGATAAGATTTCCTCTTGGAACATATATTGGAGGTACCCATACTCCTATACTTACTCCGTGACTAAGTTTTTTTCCCTCAGTAGATTCTTTTCCTGTCAGAACATTCATAAATTCTTCCATTCTGGAATCCCAAGTTCCGGCTGTTACGTGAATCGCATCGGCTCCTTCTTGTTCTGCCCATTTTGCAAATTCCATAGCTTCTTCCAGGGTAATTCCTCCCGGTGCATGTTCTTCAGCAGATAATCTGTAAATCAAAGGGAAATCCTTACCCGCATGTTCCTTGATGGATCTTATTACTTCCAGCGCAAATCTTGCCCTGTTTCTCAAGCTTCCGCCGTATTCATCGGTTCTTCTGTTGGTATAACCTGATAAAAACTGAAGGGGCATATATCCATGAGCACCATGGAGTTCAACCGCATCAAAACCGGCCATTCTTGCCCTTTGTGCCGCTAGTCCATAGGCTTTTACCAGTTCTTTTATTTCTTCTATTGTCATTTCTCTTGGCTTATCTTCCGGTAATAGTGCTGTGGCAACACCTGATGGGCAGTAAGGCTGTAAACCTGAAACAGATTCACTGGCAAAGCATCCTCCATGAGCTAGCTGCAGTGCAATTTTGGCTCCACCGGAGTGTGCGGCAGTCGCTACTCTTGACAGACCCGGTACGAATCCCAGATTTGTAAGCTCCATTTCTCCTGCGATAACTCTTCCTCTTGCTTCAGGACAGCATACCTCTGTTATAATCAGACCCACACCACCATCTGCTCTTCTTTGATAGTAATCAACAATAATATCAGAAACTGTTCCATCTAGTGCAGCCAGGTTAGTTCCCATTCCCGGCATAATCATTCTATTCTTTAATTCCATACTTCCTATGTGTATTGGTTTAACTAATTGTTCAAATGCCATTACCATTACCTCCCAATAATTTTTTGTTTTTGATTATTTGATTACACTAAAATAGTTCGACAAAAAATTATCAAAGTCTTTTGGTTATACTCAAAAGATATTAAGGGAGTTTTTGTGCATTTGAACAATACATATCAGCCTATTAAATCCATAATTTTCAAGGTAATATCCATATGAAGGCGAATCAGCGGGTTATTAAAGTCATCTTCAACAAGCTGCCTTATTCTGCCAAGGCGGTAATTGATAGTGTTTCTATGGACGTAGAGAGCTTCTGCTGTGTTTGTAGGGTTTTGATTATGCTGAAAATATGCCTTTACAGTTTCGATGTATTGTGTGTCATTCTCCTCATCTTCTTTTAAAAGCTTTAAAATATTCCTGCTGTAGTACTTTTGCACTTCAGCTTTATTAGACTCAATTATCAAATTTAATAAATCATATAGCGCAATTTCACTATAATCAATTCTCGATTTTTCTTTATAATAGGACAAAGACTGTGATATCTCAATTGCCTTTTTTGACTCTTCGAAGCTTTTATAGATATCCAAGAACTTCTCAACTGTCCTTCCTACTCCAGCATGAAGTTTATTT
>JAEZUC010000064.1 GCA_023443515.1 Bacillota bacterium | reverse complement strand
GCTGCAGCGGATAACAGACAGGGAACAGGAGCTTAGAATCAGAGCTACCGAGGGAGATGAACAAGCCAGAGATACTACCAGAAACATGGTTTTCTTTATTTTGAGTGAGATGGATGAAATCTCACATAAAAATATTGATGAAATTATCTCGCAATACCATTTGAATTATTATCAAAATATTTATACCGGAGGCAAACAGGATAATATAAAAAAGCCGATTGATACAGAAATCGAAGGCTATCTTCAGAAGTTTTCCATAAGCACCTACGACACTTTTGAAAAGAAGCTCCAGAAGCTTGCACAGATTGTATATCAAGAGTTATTTGGTTTCAGTATTCTGGATGAGCTCATATTTGAAAGTGAGCTTAACGAAGTTGCCACAACGAGGAGTGATTACATATGGATCCAATACAAGGGCATAAAGCGTAAGGTGCCAAACCCTAAATTCAGATTTTACAGTAATGAAATATACACAAAAATTATTGAGGACAGAATAGTTTCTACCGCAAATCTGGAAATGAACAAGGGAAACCCCATAATATACTCAACCCTTGAAAACGGCTCCAGGGTAACAGCGCTACGCTCGCCATTGTCAAGGTATTACGTAGTAAATATCCGCATTTTCGCTTACAAGTCATTAAGCAAGAAAGACCGCAACAGGTTTATGCATCAAAAGATGATGGAGGTTCTAAAAATATTAAGCAGCAAGGGCCGTAGAAACATTGCCATCATAGGAGAGATGGGATCAGGAAAAACGACCGCAGCGGATGAACTCGTAATAAAGAATCTGGATGATGATCTGGCCATAGGACTGGCAGAGAACATACATGAGCTGAATATATCAGGAAAGTATCCGGATAAAAACGTTATTGAGCTCCAGTATGCAGATAAATACACTCCTACTGATATCATGGAGATATTTTTCCGCCTGAACCGTGATATTGTAATATTCGGGGAAGTCAGAAGCCATATGGAGGCCTTTGAAATGATTAATGCAATGTTAAGACAGGCAAGGGGCAGCATGTGCACATTCCATTCATCCAGTATTCCAAGGCTTGTACATGACCTACGAAAGCTTCTGATGCAGACCGGATTTTACACGGATTACAGGGAGGCACGCTTCGACATAGCCGATGCAATAGACCTTGTTATTCAGATCAAACTTGACAGGGACACGGGAGTCAGGTACGTGTATAAATTTGCAGAGATTACTGCAAACGAAGAAGACATGAGTTATGGAATACGTGATTTATTCATATAAGATAAAGCTAGCGGTAAATACCTTGTTAACAGGAATGGTATCAGCGAAAGTACCCTGAATTCATGTATGGAATTTGAAATGACTCAGGAGGACAGGGAATACCTGAAGGGATTGTTTGTACTGAAACCTGATGAGGACTGCTTTTTCTACGCAAAGGAGGAACCTCATGGATCAAATCCTTAAATATGTTAACTATTACATTATTGCACTGGCAATGGGTGCAATTTTTTTGTTGTGCGGACTTCTTTGGGAAGTATATGAAAAAAGCGGTAATAGGCTGAATAAAAGCAATACCCAAATATGTGGCAGAGGCAGACTCGCATATATTTTTTCCTTCACAATGAAACTGCCGGTAATAAGAAGAATTAAAAAGCACTATAAAACCAATCTGGAATTTGCATTCTCAAAGGATTCAATTCTTAACACTATTTCGGATGTAATGATAATAATTATGGCAGGGTTTAGCATTACCCTGATATTACTGCTTAATAGAATCGGTCAACTATGGTATGTAAAGGTAATGATAATTGTAATGAGTATTGTGCTTCCGTATTACCTTTTGTCACTAGTAATTGATTTGCATAAATACAGGATGAACACACAGATCCCAAAGCTGATAGATGAGTTCAGAAGTGCTTTCCTTGAACACAACAAAATAAAGCCTGCACTAAGAGAGTGTAGTAGAAATGTAAATAAAAATATTGGTAGATTGATGCTTCAGGCAGCGGACAGTTCTGATACCCAAAAAGTGTTAGAAAGTATGAGAGACAGGATTGATAATATCTGGTTCAGTATCTTTGTTGTTATGCTGCAAAACTATAAAGAAAACGGCGGAGATCTCATCGGACAACTATATAAGCTAAACAATACAATGTCCACTCAACTTAGTATTGAAAAAAAGAAAAACAGAAGGCTTTTATGGTATGAGATATTCGCCGTATGTGCATCAATCCTCAGTATACCCGCCGTACTTTGGATTAACAGATTGATTATTGGCAATGATGTAAGCCTGATTGATCCTGACACAAACCTAGCAATATGCAGAGTTATAGCCTTTTCGGTACTGTCCCTGGTTGTAGTCAGAATCCTCAGAAAGATGTAGTTAGACTTAAATAGGACGGTGAATTATGAGAACAATGTTTATTTTGACTGTCATTGGACTTTTTCTGGCAGTGGTAGGGATCTTCATGAGCAAGTATCCAAGAGAGTCAAGATTTCTAACTCTTAAAGAGTTCAATTTAGAAAATTTGACACAAATACGAGGCTTAAAAGCCATTGTTAACTTCATTACAAAAGATAAAAATTTTATTTTAAATAAATTTGGACTGATATCCCTAAAATGTTCTGAAACAAACCTATCTCTACAGGCCCTGTATGTTGTGAAATTTTTTTGTATGGTGCTGATTACGTCCACTATAATAGTGATAAATTATACAAATCTTGATATCACAAAAGTGAATATCATATCAAAAGCCGGTAGTAATATAGATGTATTGCAGACTTTCAACCCTCAAAAATCCAGCTCTGACAACGGATATAACTATTCCCTATATTATACTATCCTGGATAGAGTGAATCATGAAGGTAATTTTGAGAAAATGGACGACAAGTCTAAAAGGGAACACCTTTCGGAAATCATACCGGGACTGATCCATTCCTCCAATAAGGAAGATATAGAGTATAATGTCCAAAAATTCCTTTCTACCTGGTATGCATTGAAAAGAATAAATCTGTTTGATTGGAAAATCTTCCTTATAGCCATGATTTCCTTCTTTTCACCGGAAATATTTTTAATGCTGAAATGGCTCCTGCTTGGCAGTGTTTATCGTAAGGAGGTTATCAGACTGGAGAATATTTTTGAGCTTTTAGGTAGCATGGAGGAATTCAAAACCACCGATATTCTGGAGCAGATGGCTAAAGGATCACGGCGGTATAGAAAACATATGAGAGAATGCAGAGAACTGTTTCAAACGGATAGAAGGCTTGCTATAGAAAGCCTGAAAGCTGCAACAAAAAATAAGAAAATGTCGGAGCTGGTTGATACCATCAGGATTTATTCTCTCGTTGATAAAAAGCTTGCTATGGATATACTTGCCAAGAACCGTAGGAGCAAGGCAGAGGGAATATTGATCACGGCCGATGAGGACATGGACTGGTTGGATATTGCTGCATTCGTGGGTATTACTCCACTGCTGTATGAACTGGCAAACCTAATGCTTAAGCCTATGCTGGATATGGTGTTCGAGGCGTTTAAATATGTGTAGATAAATGCAAGACAGATACAAACATTGAACCGACATGTTTACACAAATTTCCTTATATGTTAATATATACATATAACTTATTGAGGGAGGTGAAATTATGAAAAAGAAAATTTGTGGTTTATTTATTGTATCTTTACTGATATTAATATTCACAGTTCCGGCTTCTATGGAAACATGGCAATCTTCGGAAACGATGGATATGTACTGTAATAGTTGTAGTCGTGTTACTACGTGGACTCTTTATTATAATGATGATTATGTATATTATACCAATGACGATTGTTTTGAATGCGGAAAAACAACCAGGTTTAAAAATACCAGAGTTAAGGAAATTTATGTTTGTCCATGTGGTAATAGTCGTAATTTGGGTTATTGGACTGATTTTGAATGTACAGTATGCGGTTGGGGTGGGACTGAATTTTAGATAAACACTTTTTTTCAGCAAAGTTAATAGAAATATAACAAAAAAAGAGTTGGTTCACTACCAACTCTTTTTTCATGCCCAAAAAACCCTGCAAAATTCTCTTAATGCGGGGTTTTTTGAATTATACATTAAGACTGCTATTTAAGGAGGTGGTTTAAGTCAAAACAATTTACTTGGGAAGGAGGTGAGAACCTTGAACAAAGTACTGGTTGCGATAATACTATTTGCACTTACGGTAGCAATAATAGTGGCAGTTATAATTCCTATTATGAAATCCGGTAAATCCGCAGGACAGGGAGCAAAGGACAAATTGGACGATACTCAGACAGATATCAATACTTTGAGTGCTCCGGTATCATATAACGTTTTTGGATATGGGATAACGCAAACGGTTTAATCATTAAAGGAGCTGATAAATAATGAACAAGGTAATTGTATCAATAATTCTATTTGCACTTTGTATAGGCTTGGTTGTCTCGGTGATAATACCCATTGCAACCGAAATCAGGATGGGAGGTGAGAAAACTTTCATTACGGTAAAGCAGACAAATAACAATATAGTGCCTGAACCGTAAAGAGGTGGTTTATGAACAAGATATTTGTAGCAATGATAATTATCCCTTTTATTGCACTTTTAATGTTTAAAGGGATTGCAATTTCGGACTATGATCTGAAGCAGAGGTATCTTAAGGATCAGGTTGATCTGATAGCTTACCAGGTAAAAATTACAGGTAGACTGACTGCTGAAGCTTATAACGAGTTCAAGACCAAAATTGGCAAAATCGCAGACTTTAGCTCAGTTGGCAGTAGCATTATTCTAAAAAAGGGAGTGTACGCTGGGGGGAGAATAGTAGTATTGACTAATTACACAATCGGAGAAAAATTAAACAAGGGTGAAGCATTCATGGTTTATATCAAATCCGGAAGCATATCAATGTACAGTAGGTTGCAGAACGGCGGAATCAGTGCTGACGATAGTAAGAATCTATATTATAAGGCCAGGGCAGAATGCAGAATTGAGGTGTATAGTGAGCAAGGGAACACTTAGCTTCATGTTTTTCAGCATGGCAATAGTTCTTGTACTCGCCATTATAGTACTTAATGTTGCAGATTATTCTTTATATTCATACAAGAAGAAATGTATTGCCAGTGCTATTGATTTTGCAGTGTCGGCTGCAGTCCAGGAGAATAATACCGAGCTCAGCCGACAGGGTTATTCTGAAGGTGTGGACGAGACAACAGGGAAAATATCTACCGATAATATCGTCATAGATACAGAAAAGGCATCCGCTGCTTTTTTCAGTACATTGGAATCAAATGCCGGTATAAGAAAAGATCAAGTTATATCAAAAATGATGATAATCGTAATAAATCCAACCTATACGGACATTAACTACATAATAACAAATGATTCAAAAAATATATCCGGCAGTGTCACGGATCCGTCCTCCATGGAAACCGTAATAAATACAAATTCCTTGGCATTCTGGGATGCTGCTGATCCGGATTCGGAAACCGTATACATAAATGGAAACCCCAAAACAACTGAATTTGAGAAAAGACCCTGTTATATGGTTTTTGTTAAAAACTTTGAAATAGACGGCCTTTTTAAAAAACGAACTGCAACCTTTATAGCTTTTAAAGGTTCACATATAGAAAGGAGGGATAGCGGTATTGATGACTGAAGCCGAAATCATTTTTCTTCTGTTTCAGTTTATAGGTCTGATATTGCTAGTCATATCAATCAACATCAGAGTAATAAATCGAAACCGATTTTTATTCAGTCTTGCAGCGTATACATATAATCTTTTAATTGGCCGTGCTGCATTATTTTTCAACAAAAATACTTTTACTGTATATGACTTAATCGCAATATTATTAATAACAGTTTTAACGTTATATTTTATCCTTATAGTTGAGAAATATCGGGCCGAGGGAAACAAATCAGGTACAAAATAAACTTCACTGGCAAAATAATACATGGTATAATATTACAAAGAATTACGTCACATCATCATTTTTGGTGATTGGATGTTACAGGGTGGTAGTCACTCTACTTCTTACAAAAGAAGGGGGGTGACGGTAATGAGTACATTTGAAGCATTAAGCTTAATGTTTGGCTTTAGTATGGTACTGCTTACATTACTCTCCGTGATTGTTTCAATAACAAAAAACGGAAAAAAATAATCACCCTGTCTCGCACACAGAGTGATTAATTAACTTTTAATCATTTTGAGTGACTGCCACATCTTGTGGACATTCAATCACCTTAATTATATTATACCAAAATCAAATCGAATGTAAACATATGTCAAGCAAAATTTTACATGAGTCAAAAGGAGAATAGAGAGAATGATAAAAAAACTTTTCTGTATGATAACAGTTTTAGCAATTATATTATCAGCACTTTTGCCGGTAACGGCGGAAAATACCGATCCGTCAGACAGTACAACAACATCAATGCGTATGAAGCCTCTGCTAGACAAATACAACAGCCTGACACAAGCAAGCCTTGATACTGAGCTGGCTAAGTACTCAGACATTAAAAGTCACTGGGGCAAAAATTTCATATCAAAAATATCTGCACTTGAAATAATATCAGGTTTTCCGGATGGAAGCTTCAGGCCGGATGACAAGCTACTGGGAGGACAGTACATTCTGATGCTGGTCAGAGCAATCGGCTATCGACCGGAAGTACCTCAAGGAGTGCCGTATTACAAGCCCTTCGTTGACATTGCCTTAAATGAAGGTATTCTGTCAAAAGGTGAAATTCCGGATTATACAAAACCTATTACCCGTGAGCTTGCGGCAAGCCTGGCAAGAAGAACACTAGGAGAATATGAAACAGTTCCAAAGGACTACTTTGTAAAGGGAAGTGACCCATACCCGTCCAAAGGTGACAAAGGCTTTTTTGACAATGTATATGCAGGCTACCAGAAGCTTAAAATGACAGACTATCCTACTATCACAGGCAAATATCTTCAGGATGTAATAGACTGCTACCGTGTAGGGCTTTTAACAGGCAGTAACAACAAATTCAATCCAAAGGGTACTCTTACCAGGGCCGAAGCATCCGTCATAATAATAAAGCTTCTGGACAAGAAGGCAAGAGTAGAAAGTGTTCCTTCTGCTAGTGAAAGCTTCAAATGGACAAACAGCAATGCCAACAACGGTGCATATGACAATGAATCCGCAGGCTTCTACGAAAACAAGGAATACACCCTGTATAAAGGCTTGTTCCCATTGATGGAAATATGGGAAACAGCTCAAACAATGTACAAGAACCGTAACCTGATAACAGGAGGAAAGATAGACTTTACTTACGGTGAGAAATACAAAAGCTTTGCAGTAAACTATTTTAATGGTGAGGATCACTTTAAAAAGTATATGAACTATAACTTCAACGGATTAATTTTACCTATGAACGGAATTGGAATGGCATCTCAAAGAACACAAATACCAAAAGGAAAAGAAGAGAGCTTATATGATAATGCAAATGGTTGGCTGTATGAAATTTCAAGCTATGAAGTTGATGAATATAATAAAGACTTAAAAAGTTATAGCCATGAACTATTAAAAGTATGGTTTCAAAAGAATTATGAGCAGGCAAAAAAAATACATGACCAATATTTAAGTTATGCAATAAATGGAGTCGAGTGGAAAAGCGGTGTATACCTTGTTGATGGTAGACAGATATATGTTGTTGGTGGTAATGGTGATAGTGGTAATGTTTTTACATTTCAAGTATGGGCTAAAGATTTTATAACCAAGGATACGATGCTTAAACTAAACTAAATTTGAGAAGGTGAGTAAAAGTGAATAATAAATTAGTA